>NZ_JBHUIP010000006.1:31018-75491 GCF_042683105.1 Lacibacterium aquatile | reverse complement strand
ATTTCCAGCCGCCGTTTTCTATCCAGCCGCGCTGAGGTCCGTTTCCTGGTTCGCCGGGGTGCGGGTCCGGTCTAGGGCACGGATCGCCTTGATGTCGCGCATCGGCGGCGCCCCGAACAATCGGCGGTATTCCCGGTTGAACTGGGTTGGGCTTTCGTACCCCACCCGCAAAGCCGCCGTCGCCGCATCCAGATTATTGCTCAGCATCAGGATCCGCGCCTCATTGAGCCGAAGATGCTTTTGATATTGCAGCGGGCTCATGGCGGTCATGGCGCGGAAATGGTGATGCAGGGTCGACACGCCCATGCTGGCAATATCGGCCAAATCCTCTACCCGCAGCGGCTGGGTGAAGTTCTGCTTCAGCCATTCCACGGCTTTCGCCACCCGATTGGACTGGGTACCCACCAGAGCAATCCGGCGTAGATGCATGCCCTGCTCGCCGGTCAGCAGACGATAGAGAATCTCGTTCTCGATCTGCGTGGCCAGGAAAGGGATATGCCGGGGGGTATCGGTCAGCGCGACAAGGCGCCGAAGCGCATCGAAAAGATCGACCGTCGCCGTCCCCAGCGCCATCCCCAGGTCAACCTGCGGCATCTCGGTCGGCTGAATATCGATATCGGCGATGATCTGCCGGACTCGCTTCAGGTCCAGCTTTATGACCATGCAGAAGTAAGGCTCTTCCTCGCTGGCGGCCTGGATCTGCGCAACCGTCGGCAGCCCGACGGAGGTGATCAGAAAACGGGAGGCATCATAAAGGATGGTCTGATCGCCGATATAGATCCGCTTGCTGCCCTGGATGATGAAGGACAGGCTGGGCTCATAGACACCGCACAAAGGGCCCGACGGCTGGGTCACCCGATAGACGGACAGGCCCGCAACACCGGTTTCCTTATGGGTTTCGCCCCCCATGAAGCCGGTTAACCGCTCCAGAATTTCGGCGCGGATCGCAGCCGTATCTTCCTGTGGCGCTGGTTCAGCGATATCCATATTTGCCAAAAATCATGCTCCCCATAACAACGGACATCCTATGTAGGCGACCGGGAGCGTGACTTCACGGGGCCATAGGGGCAGTCGACAGGATCAGGCAATAATTCGGAAGGATCCGGCTAACAGGATACCCCACCTTCCCCGTATGACCTATAGGAACGATCCGCGATAACGGCGCCCGAACGCCGCCCCGCACAAAACCTCCGGAGGGGTTGATGAACAGATATATGCAAGCCGTTGCAGCGGTGGTGCTTGGCGTGGCTACCTTTGCAGGATCCGCGCAGGCCGAGGGCGATGCCGCCCGCGGCAAATCGATTTTCACCCGTTGTAGTTCCTGCCATGCGGTGACCGCCCAGAACAAAGTCGGCCCGTCCTTGTTGGGTATTTTCGGGCGCACCGCCGGAACGCTTCCGGGCGCTAAATATTCCAAGGGCATGGTCGCGTCGGGCATCGTCTGGAGCGATGAGACGTTAGGAACGTTCCTCACGGCACCCGCCAAATCCGTGCCGGGCACGACCATGCCGCTCGGTGTCCCTAACGCTCAGGATCGCGACGATCTTATTGCCTACCTCAAAAGCGTGACGCCATGAGGCTGTTTAGCTGAGCCCCTCCTCCGTAAAAGCCTGAGCCACGGAAGGCCGGCCGCGTAGGCGCTCGAAGGCTCGGCGGAGGTTCTCCGGCAATTCGACACCGCTCTTTGGGGCAACCATCAACACCCAGAAGAGATAACAATCGGCAATCGTCATCTCTTCGCCGACCAGGAAGGGCTTATCCTCCATCTGGTCGGCAAGGATGGCAAAGGCCTTCGCGAGTTTCTCCCTGGCGCGCACCTTCTCCGGCTCCGGGTAATCCTTGAAGAAGGGCATATAGCCTCCGTGGATTTCGGAGGACATGAAGGCCAGCGCCTCGAAGACCCGCCAGCGGGCAAAACCTTCCTTGGGCAGCAGCTTACCGCTCGCTTCGGCAATGTAGCTCAGGATGACCTGATTTTCGGTCAGGACCGTGCCGTCCTCCAATTCGAGGGCCGGAATATAGCCCTTGGGATTGATCGACAGGAAATCGCGACCGTCTTCGGTCTTTTTCTCGCGCGTGATGCTCAGGATCTTATGGGGCAGCCCCGCCTCGATCAGCGCAATGTGATCGGCCAGGCTGCAGGCGCCGGGATAATAGATGAGGTTCATGGTGGTCTCCAGGAGATGGACCTCTCTGAACGAGAAGGTCTACAATGTTGACCACAGCCATTTATGTGACTGCCCCGAACCCGTCAAAAGCATATCTTTAGGAGTTGGTCAGATGGATATGACCGCCAAACCGGCCGCCGCCTGCCGGGGCGTCAGCGAAATCCTCAGTCGTGTGGGCGACAAATGGACCATCTTGGTTGTGGTCGCGATCCAGTCCGGCTCCCTGCGTTTCAACGGGATAAAGCGGCAGGTCCACGGCATCTCACAGCAGATGCTGACGCGGACCCTCAAGGCGTTGGAGCGGGACGGCATGGTGGAGCGCACGGTTCACCCCAGCACACCCCCGCAGGTCGAATATACGCTGACGCCCCTCGGACACTCGCTGTCGGACACCGTGCGCAAGCTTGCAGATTGGGCGGCAGGGCATCACGGCGTAATCGAGGATAACCGCCACCGCTATGATGCCCAGCAGGCGAGATGATCAGGCCATGGCGCGTCTGCCGCCCCGCTGGAACAGCAGCATATCGATCAGCACGATCACGATCAGGGATGCCCCCACCAGCGGATAGAGGATGCCGCCAACGGCCAGGATCGCCAGCACGCCCCACAGCAGGCGCTTCTCGCGCGGCATCGGCGGCACGCCAAGCGAGCCTGCGGGCCGCCGCTTCCACCACATGACGCCCGCCGACACCGACAGCAGCACCATCCCGAGGCAGGCGACAGCCAGGACGATCTGGTTTGTGAGGCCATATTCCTGGCCCATGTGGACGCTGATCCCCCACTCCATCGCCTTGGCACCAACACCATAATCGGCATAGCTCATGTCGATCAGCGGTTCGCCGGTATATTGATCGAGGTGGACGATGCGCTGTCCGGTGACATCGTCAGGATAGACGGTGGCGCTATAAACACCTTCCGAGCCTTTCGGCAGGGCAAGTGCATAGCCCGGTGCGATCTTCAGCGTCGCCAGCTGGGCAACGATGGTGTCGACCCCGACCTTGCCGCCATCACCGGTCGACAGCGGCATCCTGGCCTGCTCGGTCGACCAGGTGGAGGTGCCGGTGACATGCGCCGCATGTTCATCCGAGATCGGCACACCGACATAGACGCCCTCCGGGTAACCGAAGTTGGCGCTATTAGCCCATTCATTGACCCTATCGCCCCAAACGATGGACCAGGGCATGCCGGTGATCGCCAGGAACAGGATAAACACGCCGACGAAGGCACCCGTCACCGCATGGATGTCACGCCAGAAAGTGCGGCGAGCTGCCTTGGTGCGCACAGTGACCACGCCGCCCGACTGGCCACGTGGCCACCAGAGATAGATACCGGTCAACACCAGCAGGATAGACCAGCCGCCGGCGATCTCGATGGCGCCATTGGCAATCGGGCCGAAGAAATCCAGGCTATGCAGCCGCCGGATCGTCCACATGATGGTTCCCCGGTCCGGCAGGCTGCCTAATACCTTGGCATCGTAAGGATCGACATAGACGGCGATCTTTCCAGCATCCGTACCGACGGTCACTTCAGCCGAGGCCGTCGGTGTTGCAGGCATCGTGATCTTGAGTGCCGTACCAGCCTGCGCAGCCATGGCTGCTTCGATCAGTCGGCTGGCGGGCATCGGTGCCGACGCACGCTGCTCGACCTGTTTCAGGTCGCGGTAGACGGTGTTCTCAATCTCGTCCTTGAAGAGATAGAGCCCACCTGTAATGGCCAAAACCATTAGAAAAGGCAGGACCAGCAGTCCGGCGTAGAAATGCCAGCGCCAGACCGCGCGATAGAGGCTGCTCATGGTCGGCGATCCGGTCGCCGTAGCGGATACGGGTGTCATAGGTATGGTGTCCTTGGGCGAGCGGTCAGTGAGCGTGATGCGCCCCAGCGTCCATCGCGCCGGGTTTTTCGATATGAATGATCACGTCGACCGTGCCTGCCTTCTCGAACCGCAGAGTCATCGGGAATTTCTCCCCTACCTTCAGTGGCTGTTTCAGATCCATCAACATCAGGTGGAGGGGCGCCCGGGGGTTGAGCTCGACGGTCTGCCCGGCGGGGACATCGATGGCGTCGAGATGCTGCATCGTGATGACCTCGCCCTTCTTGACGTTGATATGGGCGTCGACGGATTTGGCAACCGGCGTCGAGGCCTCGACCAGCCGGTCGGCGGCGCCCTCATTCTTGAGGGTCATATAGACCGATGCCGTCTTCTGGGCGGATGTCACCGCCCGGGCAAAGGGATGATCCACCAGGATCGCGCCAGCCTTGTATTCGTGGGCGAAAACCGGGGTGGCAAGAAGCGTCGCGGCCAGCAGGCCGGTCAGGATGCGCATGGAAAAGCTCCAGAACCCCGATCAGGACGGGGCTATGTGGGGAAATATCAAATGAAAGTGAAACAGCCGGGCCAAAGGGCGCGCTGCCTCTGGACCGCAAAATGCGGCCGTCAGCCGATGGCTGGTGGATCTCTTGGTTTATGGGGGCGCGACGCGACCTCACCCATCGGGGCAGAAGTGTCACCGTCGGACCAGACCTGAGCTTCCTGCGTGACCACCGTGAAAGCGATCAGAACCGCTTCGGGTGTGGGGGCATCGACCCGCTGCACGGTGCAGAGTACGCAGTGATTGATGTGGGCAACAGCCTCTGGGTTGCCGTCATCGGTCGGCTCGCAAAGCGCGTTGCTGCCGAACATCGCGATGACGGCTGCGCGGTCGGCATCCATCGGTTTAGCGACAGCCACGGGGCCTGCGAAAGCCGATAAAACAACGGCGAGCAAAGCAAAAACTGCAGCGATCCGACGACCCAGGGTCGAACGGTTGCGCAGCGTCTTCCGCATCTGCCGATGGCGTGTCATGGGCTGAGAAATCGCTGAAAACAGCGATTGGGTCAAGAATAAGCCTGACCGTGTGCGATCTGCCGCAGGAGGGGCGAGCGAAACAAAAATGCCATATTTCGTCTGGTAAGTGGCCGCGACCCCGCTAATGTCACTCGGTGACAAACGACACCGCCCTTACGACGGGACGCCGGTTCGGCATCGTCACTGCCCTTGGGCTGGTGACGATCCTGACGTTCGGATCGTCCTATTACCTGTCGGCCATCGTGGCGAAGGATATTGCCGCCGAAATGGCCTGGCCCCTGGCCTGGGTGGTCGGCGGCATGGCGGTCGGATCCCTGACCGCCGGTCTCGTTTCGCCCCGCACGGGAAAACTGATCGCGGTTCATGGTGGCCGGAAAACCATGGCGGGCGGTTGTTTCGTCCTCGGACTCGGCCTTGCCCTTCTGGGGATGAGCGTCAATCTGCCCAGCTTCATCGCCGCCTGGATGGTCATCGGAGTGGGGATGAGCGGATCGCTCTATAACGCCGCCTTCTCCGCCCTGGGCCGGATCTTTGGCGACAAGGCGCGCCCCGCGATCTCGACCGTGACGCTTTATGGCGGTTTCGCCTCGACCGTCTGCTGGCCACTTTCGACCCTGCTGCTCGAAACCTATGGCTGGCGTTCGGTCTGTTTCACTTATGCCGCCATCCATGTCGCGATCTCAGTCCCCCTGATCCTGTTCGGCCTGCCAGCCGAAGCCTCTGCCCCGGTCCGGCCCCAGACGACCGGGGAAACAGTCGAACCCGAAGTCCGACCTGTTCACGCCTGGGCCTTCCCGATCCTGGCGATCATATCGGTCGGTTGCGAGATCCTCGCGGCGGCGATGGCCGTGCATCTGATCAGTCTGCTCACTGAACGGGGCTATAGCCTCGCCTTTGCCGTCTCCATGGGGATGCTCCTCGGCCCAGCCCAGGTGGGCGCCCGCCTGATCGAGATGGTGGTCGGCCGTAAATTCCATCCCATCTGGACGCTTCTTGCGTCGGTCGGCCTGACCGCCTCGGGACTGACGTTACTGCTGGTGGACCTCCCGATCCCAGGCGCCGCTCTGATCGTCTATGGCGCCGGGAACGGCATCTGGTCGATTGCTCGCGGGACATTGCCGCTGGCCCTGTTCGGGAAGGATCGGTATCCCATCGTCATGGGCAGACTGGCGAGGCCCGGCCTGCTCGCCCAGGCTGCCGCGCCGACGATCATCGCCGTCATTCTGGCCAATACAGGCGCGGTGCCCACATTGGCTTTGCTGACCGTGATCGGCGCCCTGAATGTCCTCCTGGCGGTAGGGCTCGCAAAGCTGACAAAAACCGCCACCTGACGGCATCGGCTTTACCGGAACCATTCGTCAGGCGGGGCTTTTGCTTCATATCGTCCCCTTCTGCGAGCCCGATATGTCGCCTGAACCAGAGAACGCCGCCCAGATCCTCGACAAGCTGACAGGCCTTGCCGACCAGGAGGAACAGATCACACTGAACGATGTGATCGAGGCTTTTGGCAATCGCAGCTACGGCCCGATGCTGCTGATCCCGGCGTGCATCGAGTTAACGCCCATCGGCTCTATCCCCGGCGTCCCAACCGTCATCGCCCTCTTGATCATTTTTACGGCCCTGCAGATGGCGCTGGGGCGCAAGCACCTTTGGCTGCCCGGTTTTCTGCTGGAGCGCTCGGTCACAGCAGAGACCCTGCGCAAGGCCGTCGACAAGATGAGGCGCCCGGCTAAATGGGCCGACCGCTGGTTCCATGGCCGCCTGAAGCAGCTGACCAAAGGCCGCTATCTACGCATCGCCGCCGTTGCTTGCATCCTGATGGCCTGCACGGTTCCGCCGCTCGAACTCTTGCCCCTGGCGACGACGATACCGATGGCGGCCATTGCCGTCTTCGCCCTGGGTGTCACCTTGCGCGATGGCGTGATCGTCCTGGCCGCGATCCTGCTGGCCATTGGTCTCACCATCCTGGGGGTATCGCTGGTCACGGGGTGATCAGCTTTTGATTTAGACAGGATATAAGTGAGCTTAAGTCACCTGATCTGGCCTCATCCATCGCCTTAAGAAGCTGATTTTGTTGATCTGAATTCACGACGATCCGCGTCGCCATAGTGAGTTTTTCTGACAATTCTTCCCAGGACATCAGCGGTTCGCCCTTAGGAGGCGTCGGATCGGATACATATTGTATCCCTCCGCATGTAAGCGTAACGCGGGCACGGATATCCTGCGGGTAAATCGCGTCGAGTTCCGCGTCGAGGGAAAGCTGGACCTTCTCCGCCAATTCCCTCACGCCGTCGAGCTTCAACGTATCAAGCGTGGCCGGTACCAGCACTTCCGGACCGTGGAGAGCTACCAGCGCCAGACAATAGGGAATGCTGTATTGAACATCGGTCAGGTTCTGCGGACTGGCTCTGTTCGAGATGCGCAGCCCTGCGGCATGAATATCGACCTTCATCCCGTCGATGGCCTTGCCGTCGATCCCATGCTTTTCCATCAGATCCAGCAAGGCAGCCAGCGGCGCATGGATATGGCGGCAGCAGGCATAAGGCTTGAAATAGGTTTTGCAGATATGAGGATCTGCCCCTAGAGCCAGATCCTCGGGGAATTCATAATGCCGCCTGCTGTCCAGAATGTTGCGCGGCCCGGTATGCCCGGCTTCGGCCAGATGCAGCGCGGTGAGGCCGGTCACGACCGACCAGGGAATCCCCTCCTTGACCGCTGCGCCTTCCGGGGCCGGGATGCGCGGTGACGGGGCGCTGGCGAAGGCTTGGTTCGGCGCGCTTTCCCCGGCAATCGCCAATGCATGCTCGACGATGGCACGCGGCGTCCGGCGCAGCGCCGCTGCCGCCGCAACCACGCCATAGGGCGTCCAGGTGCCGGAATTGCCATAGGTCGTGCGGGCCGCTCCCACGGCCACACCTACCTCATATCCAATCATGATGGCGGCCAAGATCTCATCGAGCGACGCGCCGACGTCCTGAGCCACGGCAAAGACTGCGGGAATGATCGCCGCCCCTGGATGTCCCCGCGCGAACCGGTTGCCGTCGTCAAGGTCCAGCGCGGCGGCGGCCGAACTATTGGCCCAGGCCGCGCCGATGAGGGATGCCGTCTCTCCGGTAAACCAGATCGGAGAATTTCCGCCGCCGAAAATTATCGGGACCGTCTTGCGGATAGCGACCGGCCCCAGATCATCGACACCGACCAGGATCGCACTCAAGAGGTCCAAGATGCATTTAAGCGCTGCCTCTCGCGCCGCTACAGGGGCAGGCCATCCTTGGGCAGCCTCGATATAAGCGGCCATCTGCGCCACATAGAGATAAGGAACGGGAGCAGTCATCACTTTCCTCGCCGGTTCATTCAGCAGCCATCTTTTCACGGAGGGGTGAAGCCACCCGCGACCGGCCGATTTTGAAATGCTCGATCTTGGTCGACAGCATGCCGACCCGTTTGCGCAGGCCATGGATTTCCGCGTTATTCTCCTCAACCATGCTGGCGTTGCGTTGAGTGATGAGTTCGACCTCCTGAACCGCGCGCGACACATCCTGGATGCCAGTCGATTGTTCGTCAGTGGCGTCAGAGATCTGCCCGACCAGGGTCCGTACATCACTGACATGGGTGAGGATCTGGGCCAAAGCACCGCCCGCCTGCTCGACGAACTGCACGCCATTGACGACCTGGGTGGAACTGGCCGAGATCAGCCCCCGGATCTGCTGGGCCGCCCCAGCACACCGCCGCGCCAGATCCCGCACCTCCTGCGCGACAACAGCAAAACCCTTGCCAGCCTCCCCTGCCCGCGCAGCTTCAATGCTGGCATTCAAGGCCAATAGATTCGTCTGAAAAACGATCTGATCGATCACGCCGATGATGGTCGATATTTCGTCCGACGACCGCCGGATCTCGCTCATAGCGCTGACGGCACGGGCTACGATCTCGCCCGAGCGCACGGCAAACTCCTCTGCCTCATTGACCGACGCGGAGGTCTGCTTGGCCCGTTCAGCTGTTGAACGGACAATCTCGCCCAGATGGCGTAGCGCATGGGAGCTTTCGCCCAGCGCGGCCACCTGTTGTTCAGTCCGCCGCGCAAGATCATCCGCCGATGCCGCCAGATTTCCTGTGCCGTCGTCGATCTCATCGGCCGTGGAGCGGACATCGGCGAGCGTGCCCCGCAAGGCTTCGACAGCCTGATTATAGGTATGAGCCATGCCGATGAAATTCTCGGCCAGATTGATGTCCATGCCACGCTCCAGATTGCCTTTGGCAAGGCCACCCAGCACGTCGGAAAGAGCGGTCAGGGCCTGTCCTTGTTCACTGGCAATCCGAGTGCGCTCGGTTGCGGCATCCTGTTCCAGGCGGATATTGGCCAGTGCCGCATCCCGGAACACGGTCACCGAGCGCACCATGTCGCCGATCTCATCGCCACGCTCCCGCCCTTCGATCTTCACAGTCAGGTCGCCAGCGGCAAGGCGCTTCATCACCTCGGTCACCCCCCGGAGCGGACCGCGCAGTACCTCGACCAGCATCAGGCCGCCGACAATGGCAAGCAGCGTTCCGACCACCATCGCCACCACCGAGGCTTGAGCCGAAAACTCACTATCCTTCTTGCCCGCTTCCTGCGCCTGGGTGACGAAATCCTTCAGGGCCGTTATCCCTGCCGTCAGCGTCTCCGTCGCGGCACTTCTAGCCGTGCGCCATTCCTGGGAAATTGTCACCCTCGCCTGGGAGGCCGCACTGAGCCCATCGAGCAGCGGGGCGAGTTTAGGGCCGAAGTCGCGCGTCGAAAGGCTGACCTCCGAAACCCGTTTGCTGGAGGCCCGCAAATTCTTGATTTCCGCTGCGATAGCATCCCGGCCCGCCTCAGTCGGCTGAATCAGGAAACGTTCGGTGCGCAGTCGCAAAGCATCGATGGATTGCAGCGCCGTTCCCACCTGCGCCAGGCCGCTGCGCAGGGTGGAGATTTCAACCTCCAGCTCGACGAACACCCCTGCGGCATCGCTGGCCTTGGTCATGGTGTCCGCTTGCAGGCTTTCCTGGAACGTCGCGAACCGATTGGAAATCGCCCGGATGGCTCGCGCTTTTTCCCCTGTATCGGCCGTTCCGGTATAGGTCGCGGCAAGCTCTTCGCTGAGCGCCTGGATCGGCTTCATCTTCTCCAGACTGTTTGCACTGGAAATCATGTTGGAGACTTTAGCGAACTCCTGCCTCAGAAGCCCCGCAAAGACCGTCGCCGCGTTAACCACCCCTTCGTCGTCATCGCCTGCCTCCTGGATCGCTTCGCGCAGGGTCTGCACCCGGCGGGCAATCGAGCGGAAGGCATAGGCGTCCAGCAGCGCACTCTTGGCGAACCGTTCCTTGCCCTCATAGGCTTTCTGCAGATTGTCGATCTGCTTGCTGGCGCCTGTCGCCTGACTGACGATCCCGTCGAGCGCCCCGGTTATCTCGCCCGCATTGGCCACCTGCGCCTGATAAATGCGCCAAAGGTCATCCGTCTTTACGGTCAGGTCGGCGGCCAAATTCTTGACCTGTCCGATCTGCCGCTTTTCCCCCTCGCCGCTCAGCAGGCTTTCCAGCGTCCCGACGCCGACCGATTGACGGGCGATGCTGGCGCGCAAAGCCTCCAGGGCGCCAGCATCCGGCTCGGCCGTGAAATCCCGCAGGACGGCATTCAGATCGTCGAAATCGCCGATATTCTCTATGGTTGCCCGGGTAACGGTCATATGACCGTTCAGAACCTTCGCCGTGTAGTAACCCGCAAAACCGACACCTGCCACCAGCAGCACCAGCGGCACGATGAAGAGAAAGACCTTGGTGACGATCCTGCGGTTCTGAAGCAATCCATCGATGGTGTACATGGGTCCCCCGACATTATCTTGAGAGGGAGCTGTGCAATGGCTCCGTTGGCTATGCACCCGTGATCGCCGAGGCCTTTAAGCGCTGGCGGAACCTATCGGATAGCCATCGGCCGCCAGGCGCTTCAGCACGGCGGTATCCGTGATACTCAGTTCAGGCAGCAGGTCGTTGTCGCTCGCGAAATCCCGGCCGTAGCAGGCATTCAGGATCAGAATCCCGCTTTCGTGCAGCGGCACGGCAACACCGGCGATCCGGGCGAGATACACCGTCGGCACCAGTCCAAACGGCGTGTCCTCCAGCACATAGCGGGTGTTGATATCCTTGGGGCCATTTGGATCTTTTCCCTGAGCCGCCAGGATCTGAGCCATCTCCGCCACGCTGCCCCCCGATACGCCAAAGGACATCTGCTGATGTTCGAAGACCGTGCGGACGCTCTTGCCCAGGGCAGTGGCAACCGCCAGCCTTTCCGTGTCCAAAGCCTCAAGCAGCCTGCCGACGGCCGGCGTGATGTGCGTGCGTTGCCCCCAGGTCTCGCCCCGCTCGATCCGGGTCAGATTGCAGAGCGCGATGCCGAGGTGGCTTTGCGGGTTGAGATTGCTAAGGGTGATGGTGAGCAGATCGTCTCTCAGGACAAAACGATCACCGAACAGGGCGGTACAGACTTCATGGGTACGCGGTGCGTCACTTGCCGGAAGGGTCGCCATATCGACCTTGCCTCTGAGCGCGCCAATCTTGATCTCGCTCTCGCTTTGAGCCTTGGAGGTCAGAACGGTGGTGTTCCAGACCGCAATCGGCAATTGGAGGCCGCGCTCCGCCAGCTTCTTGGCAAGGTATAGCGCCGCGAAAGACAGATGGCCGCTGATGATGATCGTATGATGCGCAGCGAGATGCGGTAGCAGCGCATCGAACACCGGGCGATGGCCGTTCGCAGGTAGCGCCAGCACGATCACTTCGTTCGCCGCCAGTTCCTTGGCATCGGCGCAGGCGGCGAAGCGGAAGTCCCCCTCGATGGCGCCCGTTATCTTGCGCGCCTCTCCCTGCCACCGTCCCGATGGAGACCAGAGGCTCACCTGATGGCTGTTGTTGGTCAGCAGTGCGGCATAGCCGAAGGCAATAGCCCCCGCGCCGGCAATCCCTACTTTCATGATTACCTTCCAAGATCGGCTGAATGGATGAATGGCCCGGCGGGGTTATTCCGTCAGGACGAGATGTCCTGGCGAAACCTCGCGATAGCTGCGCTGGGGCGGCACGAAGTTGGTCGGGCGGATGGGGCTTTTCAGCTCGTCCGCCTGCATGTTGCGCTTGATCGAACGGCGCGACGGATCTGGCACCGGCACCGCCGCCATCAGCTTCTTGGTGTAGGGATGCTGTGGGTTGTCGAACAGGGTCGCGCGCGGGCCGATCTCGACAATCTCACCCAGATACATCACCGCCACCCGATGGCTGACCCGCTCCACCACCGCCATGTCATGGCTGATGAACAGGAACGCGAGATTCAGGCTCTGCTGCAGATCGAGCAGCAGGTTACACACCTGCGCCTTGATGGATACGTCGAGGGCCGAGACCGCCTCGTCGGCAATGATGAGCTTTGGATCCAGCATCAGCGCACGCGCAATCGCGATACGCTGACGCTGACCGCCGGAAAACTCGTGCGGATAGCGCGTCATCATATCGGGTAGCAACCCGACCTTCTCCATCAGCGCCGCAGCCTTGTCGCGGGCCTGCTGGCGGCTACCGAAAGCGTGCTGAATGAATGGTTCAGTTAAAGCCGATCCGATGCTCAAACGCGGATTGAGCGAGGCATAGGGGTCCTGAAAAATCATCTGGACCGAACATCGCATCTTGCGAAGCGCGGCACTGCCCAGTGTCATCATGTCCTGACCATCGACCATCACCGTGCCGCTGTTCGGATCGATCAGGCGGATGATCGAACGGCCCGTGGTCGATTTCCCGCATCCCGATTCGCCGACCAGCGACAATGTTTCCCCCCGCCGCAGATCGAAGGAGACTTTTTCGACCGCATGCACCGCGCCGACCTTGCGTCCAAAGGGGCCGGAGCGGATGTCGAAGCGGGTCGTGAGGTCGCGTACCTCCAGGATCGGGGCTTTCTCCCTGGCGACCGTATCGACGGCGTCGGCCAGCGGCTTCTGATCGCCCGTCTCGATGTCGATCACCGGGAAGGGCAGCGGCAGCCTGCTGCTTGCCATGGATCCAAGCCGGGGAACGGCCGACAGCAGTGCGCGCGTATAGGGATGTTTGCCGCGATGGAAGATATCGTCGGTGTCTCCCATCTCCACGGCATCGCCGCGATACATGACGATGGTGCGATCGGCAACCTCGGCCACCACACCCATGTCATGGGTGATGAAGAGGACCGACATCCCCTCCTCTTCCTGCAAACTCTTGATAAGGTCGAGGATCTGGCCCTGGATCGTCACATCAAGCGCGGTGGTCGGCTCGTCCGCAATCAGCAGCTTGGGACGCGAGGCCAGCGCCATGGCGATCATCACGCGCTGACGCATCCCGCCGGAGAACTGATGGGGATATTCCTCGAACCGCTGTTTGCCGTTCGGAATCCGCACCTTTTCCAGCAGCCGCAGCACCTCGGCCTTCGCTTCGGCATTGGAGATGTCACGATGCACGGTCAGCGCTTCGGCGATCTGCCGACCGATGGGCAGGATCGGATTGAGCGAGGTCATCGGCTCCTGAAAGATCATCGAGATCTCGTTGCCGCGCACCTGACGCATCTGTTCCTCGGGCAAGGACAACAGATCCCGGCCTGACAGCATCACCTGGCCTTCAACCTTGCTGGAGCGGTCCGGCAGCAGCCGCATGATCGAGAGCGAGGTCACGCTCTTGCCAGAGCCCGACTCGCCGACGATGGCGACGGTTTCCTTGGGGGCGACATCGAAGGAAATATTGTTGACCACCGTCCGCCAATCACCGTTCGCCCTGAAAGAGGTCGTCAAGTTCCGAACGGACAGCACGGGGGTTGCGGCACTGGCGGCATGCGGCGCGTCGGCAGTCTGAAGCCGCATCGCATTGGCTTGTGTCAAAGTCATCCGCGGCTCCTGGTCTTGGGATCGATGGCATCGCGCAGCGCATCCCCGAGAATATTCAAAGCAAGCACCGTCAACAGGATGGCAAGGGACGGAAAGACCACCAGCCACCAGGCGCTCAGAATGTTTTCAAAGCCTTCGCGGATCATGCCGCCCCAGGTCGGGGTCGGCGGCTGGACACCCAGCCCGATGAAGGCCAGCGACGCTTCGGTGCGAATGGCCGACGCCATCCAGAGCGAGGCCACGACGACGATGTCGGACAGAATATTGGGGAGGATATGTACCCCCATGATCCGCAGGGGCGTAAAGCCCAGGGACCGGCCCGCCTCCACGAAATCGCGACGCTTTACGGCGATGGTCGGCGCTCTTGCCACACGGGCGAAGGGGGCTGCCTCGGTGATCGCGATGGCGATGATCAGATTCTCGAAGCTCGCCCCCAGCATCGCCGCCACCATCAAGCCCAGCAGCAAGGTCGGGAACGACAGCATGACATCGACGATGCCCATGACGATCTGGTCGAACAGACCGCCGATGTAACCCGCCAAGATCCCAATGGTCGATCCGACGATCATGGCGATGAGGACTGACAGAAAGCCAATCGCTAGCGAGATACGGGCGCCATAGAGCAGACGGGACAGCACGTCGCGGCCATAGCTGTCCGTGCCGAGCCAGAAGTCGGCCGAAGGCGCCGCCAGCCGGAAGAGGATATTCTGCTTCAGCGGGTCATAGGGCGCGATCAGCGGGGCGAAGATGGCCGCCAACACAATGCACAGCAGCAGACCGATGCCGATCCAGGAGAAGCGGTTGCGCCGCAGGGCGAGCAACACCGGGTTCGCTTGCCGCTCAGACGAGCCGTTGGTAACAGCGACATTGGTCATCATGAGTAGCTCACTCTGGGGTCAACGAAGGCATAGACCAGATCGGTCACCGTGTTGACGAAGATCACAAAGGCCGCGAAGACCACCATCAGGCCCTGGAGCATGGCGTAGTCGCGGGACTGCAAAGCGCCGAGGATCAGCTTGCCCAAGCCCGGCCGCGTGAAGACGATCTCGGTCAGCACCGAATTACCGATCAAGGTCCCGAAATAGAGGCCGACGACCGTCACGATGGGAATGAGCGCATTGCCCAGGGCATGGCGCAGAATAAGCGTCCGGGGCCGCACCCCCTTAGCACGGGCGGTGCGGATATAATCCTCGCCCAGCACTTCCAGCATGGAGGAGCGCGTCACGCGGGCGATATAGGCCGTCATGATCAAGCCGAGGTTCAACGCCGGCAGGATGAGATTGCGCAGATGATCGATAGGGTCCGCCGCCGCACGGCTCATGACCGGCAGCCACTGCAGCCAGACCGCAAAGGCGAGCAGCATCAGGATCGCCGACACAAAGCCGGGAAACGACAGGCCGACCAGCGACAGAATCCGGCTGACGTAGTCGGGCCACTCATTGCGGCGGCAGGCGGCGACTACGCCTAGAGGGACGCCGAACAAGGTTCCGACCACCATCGCGGCCAGGGCCAGTTCAAGCGTATAGGGCAGCACCTGAGCCACCTCTTCCAACACCGTCCGCCCGCTGCTGGAGGAGCGGCCAAAATCGCCCGTCAACATGTCGGAGACGAAACTTAAGTACTGAACCGCAATAGGCTGATCGAGCCCCAGTTCCGCCCGCAAGGTCGTCAGGGTCGCCTGATCGGCGCGATCCCCCAGCATGGCGACCGCCGCGTCCCCCGGTACCAGCCGGACCAGGATGAAGACCATGGTCAGCATGGCGAACAAGGTCGGGATCGCCAGCAAAAGCCTTCGGATGACATACCCAATCATGCTGCAACCTTTTCAATGGCGACCCGGCGCGGATCGAACGCGCTTAGGTCGTGATGTGTTTTTCCTTCGCAGACCAGATCGGCCAGCAGCCGTCCCACCGACGGCACCAGCTGAAACCCATGCCCCGAGAAGCCGAAAGCATGCACCAGACCTTCCACCACGTGTGAAAAGCCGATCACCGGAACATGATCGTCCGTCATGGCCTCCATCCCGGCCCAGGTCCGCACGATCCGAACGCCTCCCGTCGAGGGGAAAAGCCGTACCGCTGCCTTGACCGACGATGCCAGGGCCACGACATCGACCGACGCCGACTGCCTGTCCGCCGCCAGCTTCCCCTGCGAGCCGCCGCCGATCAGGAGCGTGCCTTGCGCGGTCTGCTTGAAGGATAGTTTCTGTCCGTGGGAACTGACCACCGGAGTAATCCGCGCCGCTGCCCGCTCCGTCACCACCATCATGGAGGTGCGGATCGCGTGGCGCAGCGGATCGCCCGCCATCAGGGCAACCTGATCGGACCAAGCGCCTGCCGCATTGACGATTGTCTTGGCTTCGATCGGCCCGCGCGAGGTGGTGGCCTGCCAGTTCCCCGACCGCCGTTCCAAGGCCGTCACCAGACATTCCTCGAGAATCTGAACCCCTGCCTTGAGCCCCGCATCCCGAAAGGCCCGGATCGCCCGGTGCGGATCGGCTGAACCATCCGTCGACACCCAGGCGCCCCCTAAGCAATGGGGCGCGATATCGGGCACCAGAGACCGGATCTCCTCCGGCCCGATCAGGCGCTCGTGGGTATAGCCTTTCGCGGTCAGGCGCTCGATCCGAGCGGCGATAACCGCCAGGGAGGCCTCGGTCTCCGCGACCTGGAGCTGACCGCAAGCCACAAAGCCACAGTCGTCGCCGACCAGGTCATCCAGCCTGTGCCAATCCTCGGCGGCTTCGAGGCTCAAGGATAGCTCGACCGGATCGCGCCCTAGCGTCCGCACTCCCGCCGCCGTGGCGCCCGACGCATGCCGTCCGGCGAAATGCCGCTCGGCCACGATCACGGAAACGCCGCGTCTCGCCATCTGGAGGGCGGCAGACAGCCCATGCAGACCGCCGCCGATAATCAGAACGTCTGCCTTCATGCCACCCCCTCTGCATCATTCAAGGATGCGATCTCTCCAAGCGTCACCGGCTTCAAGGGCGGGCGGATGTTGAAGAAACTGACGTCCCCGACGGGCAACCCATGAACCTCGGCCACAAGAGATTGCACCGAATAGCCGCATTGCCGCCCCTGGCAGGGTCCCATGCCACAGCGGGTCGCGGCCTTGATTGCATTGGGGTCGGGAGGACTGGAGCGGGCTGCTTTGCGAATTGCCCCCGCCGTCACCTCCTCGCACCGGCAGACGATCACATCGTCTTCCAGCTTTCTCTGAGGTGGCGGATAGGCGGCATCCAGGAAGGGGCGCAAAGCAAGCGCACGGGAGCGGCGCTCATCGAGACGAGCCTCGCGTCGCAGACCATCGCTATCCGTAGTTAACCCGAGGCGGGCGGCAATCCCCAGGGCCGCGATCTCTCCGGAAACAGTGGCAGCCGTCCAGCCGCCGATGGAACTGGCATCTCCCGCCACGAACAGCCCTTCGCGGCTGGTCTCGCCCCACCTGTCGAGCTTGGGCGCGAAATAGCGCTGTTCGTCGTTCCAGTCATGGGCACAGCCCAGGGCCAGGGTTTCATGGATCCGGGGGACGATGCCTTCATGGACCAGCAGCACATCGGCGTCGACCTGCTTGCGTGCTCCCCCGGCCTGCCAGCTGAGCGATTGCAGGCGACCATCGCCTTCGGCGCGCAGATCGCTGAAATCGCGCACCATCAGGCCGCTTTTGCGCAGATCGCGCAGCCAGCGCAGACCTTTGGCAAGCCCCCCGAAGTCCCGCCACGCACCCGGCAAGCGCGCCAGTGCCGACAGCTTGGGCCGGGTGGAGGTATCGAGATAACCAGCGATCTTCCCTCCAAGGTTCAGCAACTGGGTCGCATAGAGCAGCGGCAATGGGCCTGCCCCGGCGATCCAGACTTTGCCTTCGGGCAGCATGCCGCCCGACTTCAGCAGGATCTGCGCCGCGCCGACGGTCATGACACCCGGCAGCGTCCAGCCCGCGAACGGCACCGGTCGTTCCTGGGCACCATTGGCCAGCAGGATTGCACGGGCCGTCAACCGCCGTGCCTTGCCTTCGGAGGTCAGGAACAGGCTCCAGCCCTCCTCGATCTGCCAGACCTGATTGCCGGGCAGATAATCGACCCCGGAGGCACGGAATGCCGCCGCGAGCGCCTGTCCCTTATGATAGTCCGCCCCCAAAGCTTCGAAGACCGGCGTATTGACGTTCCGCTCGATCCCACGCCAGATCTGCCCGCCGGGCGAAGGCTGTTCGTCAACCACCGCCACCTTGGCGCCCAGGGCGCTCAAACGCACGGCGGCGCTCATTCCGGCGGGGCCTGCGCCAACGATCACGACATCGTAGGTCATTGCGAAATCTCCCGCGCGCCGCGCTGGCTCTCGATCCGCATCCCCGGTTTGACGGGCACGAGGCATCCTTGTGTCGAAGCGACCCCATCCACGATGGCCAGGCATTCGAAACAGACGCCCATCTGGCAGTAAGGCAGGCGCGCAGCCCCGCTGACCGGCGAGCTGCGACCGGCACCCGGCACCCGCAGCATCACGCTGGCAACCGTCTCGCCATTCCAGGCGGGCGTTTCGACGCCGTTGACCAGGACAATCATGTCCGACTGCCTCGCCCCCGTTTGCAACACGCTTCTAAGCATCAAATCTTCCATTCGAAAAAGCAGACAGGTCGGCCTTCAACCGGCCTTCGAGCATGGCGGGGGCGACGATTGCAGCATGAGCCGCCGCCAGCGTGATCCCGGAGTGGCAGGCGGCGGCAAACAGCCCGGGATGATCCGCCGACTCGGCATAGATCGGCGATCCATCCGGCGGCATGACGCGGAACCCGCTCCATTGGCGGACAAGCCGCGCAGATTTCAGCGCCGGGATAATCCGGGTTGCCCGGGTGGCCAGTCTGGTTGCCGATGCGACCGTCACGCCCCTGTCGGTCTCGTCTTCCTTGGTGGCCCCGATCATCACGGTGCCATCGGCGGTCTGACGCAAACCGCTGCCGGGAAACGGCAGGATCGGCTCGATCCGTTCCGTCACCAGCAACTGCCCCCGTTCGGAGTGCAGCGGAATGGTGAAGTTCAGAGGATCAGTCAGCGAGGGGGTCGCCAAACCTGCGGCAACGATAACTTGTTTGGCCTTGAATTCCTCAGACGCCCCTTCGACGGTGAAACCATCGGCAGCTGGCGTGATCGCTTTCACCGGATTACGGAACAGAATGGTCCCGCCATGCACGGCGATTCCGCGATGGAGCGCCGCCAGAAGCTGGAGCGGATTGACGTGTCCGTCGCTCTCGCAATAGCTCGCGCCCATCACTTCGGGACCAAGTTTCGCAGCAGGCAGCATGCGGTCGAGTTCCGCCCGCTCCACCATGCGTGTATCCGCATTGCCCATGCGCTGGTTCAGCGCCGTGC
Source organism: Lacibacterium aquatile (assembly GCF_042683105.1). NCBI lineage: Bacteria > Pseudomonadati > Pseudomonadota > Alphaproteobacteria > Rhodospirillales > Rhodospirillaceae > Lacibacterium > Lacibacterium aquatile. The sequence goes on along the minus strand of NZ_JBHUIP010000006.1, from coordinate 56,207 downwards.
GGGCATCATATTCCGCCTGTCCCAGACAGAAGACCAGACCGCCCGGACGGGCGTAATCGACCCGCACCTCGGTTGCGTCGGTCAGTTCCCGGAGAAATTCTGGCCAGAGATCCGCGCTCTGGCGGGTCAGCTGATTATAGTCGGGCGCATTCGCCCCTTTGCCCTGTACCCAGACAAGGCCGAAATTCGCGCGGGCTGCACGAAGATCGCGATCTTCCCCATCCAGGACCATCACCCGACGTCCCTGCTTGGCGATGCCATAGGCTAGCGCTGCGCCGACAACACCGGCGCCGATTATTATGACCTCTGCGTCCACGTTATTGTCCCCTTCCTCTTGTCCAGCTTAGGAAGTGCAGGTAGAGAGTCAAAGTCGCTCTTTTGCCCGCCGTATTCACAGGGGTTATACGCATGAGAAATCCTAGCCTGCGTCAGCTCGAAGCCCTGATGGCCGTGATCGAAGCAGGCACGGTAAGCCGTGCCGCCGAGGCCTTGCGCATCTCCCAGCCCGCTGCCAGCAAGCTGATCCAGGACCTGGAAGCCGACACGGGTTTGCAGCTGTTCGAGCGGGACAGCGGGCGCCTGGTGCCCACCGGTCGGGGCATGCGGCTTTACGAGGAGGTGGAGCGTATCTTCGGCGGCGTGAACCAATTGGCCCGTGCCGTGGATGCCATCCGGCGCGAGGAGCACGGCCATCTGTTTGTGGGCGCCATGCCCGCGCTCTCAGGACCGTTCATGAGCCGCGTGGTCGCCAGCTTTCAGGCCCGTCACCCCAATGTCTTTCTGTCCGTGGAGACCCTGGCCTCGCAATATCTGACTGAGGCTGTGTTGCTGCGCCGCCTGGATGTCGCCCTGGTCATCAGCGGGTTGGAGCACCCTTCGATGGTCGTCGAGACGCTGCAGACTCCACCCGCCGTGGTCGTGCTTCCCCTGGGGCATCGGCTGTGCGCCAAGAGCGAACTGACGCCCGAGGACGTGGCGGGCGAGCCCTTTGTCGCCTTCGGCCCCTCCGGCATGACGCGCAGAAAGGTGGATGCGGTCTTCAAGGCGCACGAACAGCGCCTGAATGTCGTGATCGAGGCTACCAGCGCCCCGAATGTCGCTGAATTTGTCGCCGCCGGGATCGGCATTACTATCGCCGACCCGCTCTCCATGGAGTTTGTTGCCGGTCGGGTCGCCGTGCGCCCGTTCCTGCCGGCGCTATACATCGAGAATCAGATGATCAGGCCCGTTCGGGCGCGAAATAGCGGATTGGCCGCCGACTTCGTTGAGGAAGTCCGCGCCGCCGTTCAAAAGCCTATGATCCCCTCGGTCCAATAAAAAAACCCGGCCCACGGCATTTCCTTGAAACCAAGAAGATGCCGGGCCGGGAAGTCGGTTGGGGGAGTTATGGTTGGGGAGAGATATCAGCGTTTGAGGGTAGTCTGCTCGGTGATCGGCGGAGCCAGATTGAGCGAGCCCTTCATCTCGTAGCCGTAGTTCAGCGCCTTGTTATGGACCCAGACCTGCATCAGGCTGAACAAGGGGATGCCGCACACCTGCTCGTGGATTTTCTTCTGGGCAGCCGCCCAGATCTTCAGCCGTTCCTCGTCCGTTGCCGCCAAGCGCGCTGCTGAAATTTCGGCATCGGCTGCATCGCAATGGGCGAAATTCGTGACCGCCGTGGGTTTCCCCATCGCCGCATCCGAGTGATAGAACTGGCTAAGATAGCTGTCCGCCACCGGGTAGCGCGCGGCGCCATAGAAGATAAGGTCGCTGGCATCCTTGCGGATCTGTTCGTGATAGGTGGGATGGTCGACCACCTTCAGTTCCAGCGTCACGCCGACTTCGCCAAGCTGGGCCTGGAGGACTTCCATGATCGGCAATTGTGCCGAGTTGGACGAGGTCACCGCCGTCAGCTTCAGGCCCTTGGCTTGCCCCGCCTCCTGCAGAAGTTTCTTAGACAGGGCCGGATCATACTTATAGGCCCAGGTGCAATCCTCGCCGAGATACCCTGACGGCACGACCGAACAGCCCTTGAGACCGACGCTCTTGCCGACGAACTGGACAATCTGATCGACATTGACCGCATGGGCGATGGCTTGGCGAACCTTCAAATTGTCGAGCGGCGCATGCTTCAGGTTCAGGAACACGGTGCGATATTCGCCGGGCGCGAAAATATCGACGACAGCATTCTCCCAATTCTTGGCCTGATCAACCCAGCGCTGCTCCCGCTTACCATAAAAGAGATCCAGCTCGCCCGACCGGAACGCCAGATCGCGGCTGGAGTCAGAGGGAATGAGATCGATGCGGATACCATCCAACTTCGGCGCCCCCCGGAAGTAGCCGGGGAATGCCTTGAGATGCACCGCCTGCTGGGTTACCGAGCGCTCGAAACTGAACGGACCAGTCCCAATGGGATTGCTCTTGAAGTCGGCGCCCAACTTCTCGACAGCTTTTTTGCTGACGATATTGCCACCGTGGTAATTGGCGACTAGGCCCAGGAAGCCCGGAACAGGCTCGCTCAGCGTGATCTTGACGGTCGAAGGATCGACGGCCTCGATTGTCTTGAAGGCGGCATAATCGCTGGAATAGGAGGAAACTTTCGCATCCTTGGCCCGCATCAGCGAAAAGACCACGTCCTCGGCCGTCAGCAATCCGTAGTCGCCATGAAACTTGACGTCCTTGCGCAGATAGAAGGTCCAGACCAGGCCGTCAGGCGATGAAGTCCAGCGCTCGGCCACATCGGGCTCGATCTTTGAGGGGTCTGCGCTACCCGGCGCGAAGCGGACAAGGCCGCTGAACATCCAGGACACAATTGCCGTGTCTTGAGTCTGCGTTGCCCGCATCGGATCCAAGGTGGAGATATCGGCAGCCGCCACCCCAACCTTAAGAGTCTGTGCCGCCGCGACCTGCGGCATTGCTGCACCAAGCAATAACGAGAGCGTTAAAGTAGTAAAAACCCCGACGTGCGCCCTTTTAGACATTTATGGCCTCCGCTTTTTTGGTTCGGTCCAGTTAATTGGAGGGGACTATAAGTGTCAAAGTCGCTATTTTGCGAGGCGCATTCAGCCAGGTTATACTGAAGTCTTATCAGTCAGATCGGGGCGCCGTGGCTTTGACTGCCCTACCCTTTAAAGCACTTCATCGCGGCCACCGAGCCGGAAATCCGACCCGATAAACCGCGGTGAAGTTGGTTCGATTGACCAAGTTCGTCGATCAGCCGAACTGGTCACCGATGTGGGGCACCAGATGTTCGACCGTCGAGCCAACGTCGGTGTAACCAGTCCCATCGGTATCGCCGTCCGTCGTCGCATTCTGGATCGCCCTTGCTACTGCCGATTTGGGCGGCGCTCTAAGGGCCCGCGATGTTTTCGCTGTTATTGGACTTCTTCTTGGTGGCGATGCTCGCTTCCTTACGCCCACCAAAATACTTGGATAACAAAGAAATAATACTAATGTTAAAATCCGTCCCCATGCAACTCTCATGAAATAATAACCACTGTAAATTATATAGAATATATTTTTATTCAATGAGATTTGAAACTATAATATTTTATATTTATGATTTTAAATAAAAAAATAAAATAATATTTCATAAATCATCCCACAAAATACACATCAGCAAAAATCCTATTCTTTAGCTTAAGCCCGCTCCGAAAAGCCCCTCCCCTTCAAAGCAGCACGACTCAAACACGGCCAATTTTATCAATTCGTATCAACAAGTTAAGCGCTGAAAGCGGCGCACGCCAGAGGCATAACCATCATAAGCTTGCAGCGGGCAATTCGATCCGCTAGTGTCCGGCCAAGCCGATAAGGCTTGCTCTGGCGATGCACCCGTAGCTCAGCTGGATAGAGCGCTGCCCTCCGAAGGCAGAGGTCGTACGTTCGAATCGTATCGGGTGCGCCATTTCCATTAAAATCAGTCTGCTTGAGGACCGACGGCTTTTGGACATCGGCGAAAAATCGTCGATTGGGGCAAGGAAACGCAGGCTTGGCCTCGTCGCGGATCATTGAGACCCGGCCAATCGATCCAGAGGCGTGGGACGCCCCAGACGATACTCGCGAGCCAATTGACTTCGAACGGCCATCCAGTCGATCGAGGCGACGCATCCCTATTCCAATATAGGATATATCCATATCCGGTTAGGGCCGGTTCAACCGAGAGCAATTCGCAATTATCCCAATCCGCACCGCCCGGTCGTTGTGGCGAGCTTGCGTTCGTCAAACAACAATGATATTAATAACCATTATCATTTAATAGGATTTCATACGCGGCTCATGCTGGATCTTTTCACCGCACATCGCGGCAGGCTGGTGAATTATGCCTACCGGATCGTCGGGGATATGGCCCATGCCGAGGATGTCGTGCAGGAAGCCTATCTGCGCCTCGACGCCGCAGCAGCCGAACAGTCGCTAGGGGATCCTGCAGCCTATCTCTATCGGATCGTGCGCAACCTCTCGCTCGACATCCGACGCCGCATCAACCGCGAGCGCGACCGCATGGTCGACGACGGCGATGATGCGATTGGTCAGATCGAAGCGGACAGCCCGTCTCCCGAAACCGAGGCTGGAGATCGCGCGGATCTGCGGATCATAGCCGAGACTATCGCCGCCCTGCCCCTCCGGTCCCGCACCGCCCTGGAGATGCATCGTTTTGGCGGCTGCACCTTCCGCGAGATTGCCGATCACCTTGGCATTTCAGTCGGTCGCGCACACTCGCTGGTCATCGAAGCCCTTGAACATTGCCGCCAGCGGCTTTACGGCAAGTAATGCGCAGACCGTCTGAACATTCACAGGACCAGAGCGTCCTTAAGACAGAGACCGCACGGACAGGTCTGTCGGAAGGGGAGTTGCGTTCGGATATGAGGGACATCAGCGAACCGGGTACGGCCGCCGAATGGCTGGTCGCTCTGCTCGATGCACCGGACGATTCCGGCCTGCATGCCCGCGCCGTTCGCTGGCTTGAAACCGACCCGGCCAACCTCATCGCCTGGGAAGAGATCGCCCGCACCTATGAGCTGCTGGGCATGACGGTGCCGCTACATCGCGACAGCTGGGCAACCGCAGCCGCAAACAGCAAAGGCCCCCGCCCGCTCCCCGATATCGCCCACCGCTCCACCCTCCCCACAGCCCGTCACCCAGGACGGAGACGATTGGTCATCGGTTGGGCAGCCGCCATCGCGGCCTGCGTCACTGGCTTGCTGGTTTCCGGCCAGGTCGCACGCTGGACCGCCGATTATACAACCGGCACCGGCCAGACCCAGGCTGTCACGCTGGCGGATGGCAGCAAGATCCGCCTTGGTCCGCAGAGCGCTCTCTCTGTCACCTATTCATCCGGCGACCGTCGGGTGCACCTGCTGTCAGGCGAGGCTTTCTTCGATGTGACGCCGGATACGACCCGCCCCTTCCGGATCGAAACCGAAGCTGTCGAAACATCCGTACTGGGAACTTCCTTCGAAGTACGCCGGGAAGATGCGGCGACTCATGTTGCAGTTCGTAGCGGCACGGTCAGCGTCAGGAACGGCGCCTCAACCACTGTCCTTCAGGCGGGCGACTGGCTCCATGCTTCCTGGTCCGGACAACAGGATCAGGGGAAGATGCCGACGACGGATATCGCGGCCTGGCAGGATGGCTATCTCATTGCCAAGGACCGCCCGGTGCGTGCGGTGATCGAGGATTTGCGTCCCTATTTCGACGGCATGCTTCTGCTGCGGGGCGATAAGCTCGCTGAACAGCCACTGACCGGCGTCTACAAGCTGTCTGACCCCTTTGCCGCCCTTCAGGCTGTGGCCGCGACCCAGGGCGCCAAGATCACGCGCATCACCCCCTGGATCACCGTCATTTCCGAAATCGAAAAATAGTTAAGTTTTTTTTTGAACACCGCCCCCGGTGCCGTCGTCCTTAGATCATGCACCTTTATTGCGTCGCAATCGCAAAAGATCGCGACGATATTTCACGCTGGGGAGCGACAAGAAAGATGATCCGGGGAACGGTTGAGAAGATGGTGGGCCTGCGTCTGGCGGCCTTGGCGGTATCGACAGCGCTGGGAAGCACGATGATCCTGGCGGCGACCGCCACCACCGCCGTCGCGCAGCAGGCTGCACAGGTGCCCTTCAGCATCCCCGCGCAATCCCTGCCGGATGCTCTGGCCTTGTTCGGCCGTCAGGCTAATCTCCAGGTCAGCGCGCCTGGCGATCTGGTGCGCGGCGCATCCAGCACTGCTGTCTCGGGGACCATGGCACCGGATGCCGCCCTGCGTCAGTTGCTTGGCGGCACAGGTCTGACCTTCCGTATCGGCAGCAACGGGACGGCGATCATCGAGCGCGCCCAGCAGAGCAGCGCGACGACGCTGGCACCGCTGACCCTGGAGGGCCGCCGGGTCGAGGATAAACACGCAGGTGCAGCCGACCGTGAAAACTCCATCGTGGTGGATAGCGAAACGCTTGCCCGCCGCAACGCCCCGACCCTGAAGCAGGTCTTCGCAGGTCAGACCGGCGTGTCGGTCGGCGGCGCCCAGCAGATGAGCCAGAAGGTCTATGTCCAGGGCGTGGAAGAGACCAACCTCGCCGTCAGTATCGACGGCGCCCGCCAGAACAACAAGGTCTTCCACCATAGCGGCACCAACCTGATGGATCCGTCGCTGCTGAAGATGGCGCGCGTCGATCCGGGTGTCGCCCCAGCGGACGCCGGTCCCGGCGCGCTGGGTGGTGCGATTGTCTATGAAACGGTCGATGCAGCCGACCTGCTGGCACCCGGTCGTTCGCTGGGCGGCTTCCTGACCAGCAGCTATGAGACCAATGGCGATACCTTCACCAAGGGCGCGTCGGTCTATGGCCGTGCGGAAGGCTTCGAAGCCATCGGCTTTGCCAATTTCGCCGATGGCAACAGCTATCGCGATGGTTCGGGTCAAAAGGCCCTGGGCACCGCCGCCAACCTCGACAGCTACCTGCTGAAAGGCGCCTACGAGAGCGAAGGCGGCCATCGGCTCGAGCTGTCGGGCGAGAAGGTCGTCGACAAGGCTTTCCGCCGCTTCCGCGCTAATATCGGTAGCCTTCTGCCGCCGACGGCCCCGCTGCGCCTTTACGACATGGAACGGCAGAACTACGCCTTCAATTATAATCTGACCAAGCCGGTCGGCATCTGGGATCCGAAGATCACTCTCGGCTACGGCAAGACCGAGCTGGGCGTTCCCCAGCCATGGGGCAGCGTCGGCGATACCAGCAGCCTGTCCGGCAAGATCGAGAACAGCTTCCACTTCCGCACCGCCGATACCGTGACGGTGGGTGCCGATTTCTATGATGACGAGGCCCGTTACCGCGAACCCGGCACCGAGATCAGCGAAAAGGCCCGCAACTACGGTCTTTATGCCCAGGCGCGTCTTGTTCCGGTCGAAGATCTGCGCCTGTCGTTTGGTCTGCGGGGCGACACGCACAAGTTCGAAGGGGTCGATGGCTCCGAGATCACCCATTCAGGCCTGAGCGGGAACATCTCCGGCGCCTATGACATCTTCAAGATCGTCACCCTGAAGGCGGGATATTCCAATGTCTTCGGCGGTATCGCCCTGGCCGAAAACTTCATCATGAACCCCGGCTGGTCCTATGTCGCCGGGATCGATCCGGTCCGCTCGAACAACTACACCCTGGGTTTTGAGGTCAATCACCAAGGCTTCAGCTTCGGTGCAGGCGTCTTCCGCAGCGACTTCAAGAACGCCCGCAACGAAGCCTTCGGCGGTGGCCCCAGCATCACCAGCAACTTCAAGACCGAAGGCTATAGCCTGTCGGCAGGTTATAACTGGGGCAGCGGCCTTGCCCGCATCTCCTATACCGACACGGACTTCAAGGTCGGCAATACCAGCGGCGATTCGGACTTTGGCCAGTATTTAGCTACCCCGGTCGGCCAGTTGATCGCGCTTGAGGCCTTCCATCGCTTTGACAGCATCGGCCTGACCATTGGCGGCTCCGTCGACGCCGCGCTGCAGAACAATGATCCCAAGGATCAGGGCCTGCTGCCGCTCAAGGGCTATACCGCTGTCGGCCTCTATACTGAATATCAGCCGACCATGGCGCAGTATCTGACCGTCCGTCTCGAAGCCAACAATCTCTTCGACGAGACCTATGCCGACCGTGCTACCTATGGTCAGGAATTCTCCAACGTCCGGCCGCTTTATGAACCCGGCCGTTCGTTCCTGATCAAGGCCAAGCTGACCTACTAAGCATGCTGAAGAAGCTTCTTGTCCTCACGACGCTGGTGCTGTCCCCCGGGGCAGCGCCAGCAGACACCATCGAACTGACCGATCTTGCGGGCCGAAAGGTTCAGATCGAGCGGCCGGTTCAACGCATCATTCTGGGCGAGGGGCGCTATATCCCGCTGCTCGCCCTCCTGCGCCCGGACAATCCGGTCGAGGGTGTGGTCGGGATGATGTCAACGCTGGGCTATACTGACCCAGGTCTGGAAAAGCAGCTTTTCGAGAAATTCCCCGCTGCCCGTGCCATCCCCCTCTTTGGATCGGGTAGCGGCGACAGCGTATCGCCCGAGAAGATCATCGCCCTTGCCCCGCAGGTTGCGATCTTCGGCCTTGGCGACCATGGGCCGGGTGCCCGCAATGCCGAGCTGATGCAACTGCTGGAACGCGCCGGCATCAAGATCGTCTTCATCGATTTCCGCCAGGATCCGCTGCAGAACACCCTGCCCTCCATCGCCCTGCTCGGCGAGCTGTTGGGCGCGCAGGCGAAAGCGACCGATTACATCGATTTCTACTCCCAGCGCCTCGCCCTGATCCGCGAGCGCGCCGCCAAGGCCACCAACAGGCCGCGCACCTTCGTTCAAGCCCATCCGGGGCGTTTCGAGTGCTGCTGGGGTATGGCCGATGGCATGCTGGGGCCGATTGTCGGACTGGTGGGCGGCACGAATATCGCCGATGCCGCAGCCCTGGGGCCGACCGCCCAGCATTCGGCGGAGTTCCTGCTGACGGAAAATCCCGACGTCTGGATCGGCACAGCGTCCGGCACGCCGGGGGAATATCAGGCTGGAAAGACCCCGGTCGCCCTGGGCGACGGCATCACCCCCGCTATGGCCGCCGACAGTCTGGGCCGCTATCTCACCGCGCCGGAGATCAAGATCCTGGGCGCCGTGCAGAAGGGCCGCGCCCACAGCATCTGGCACAGCTTCTATAATTCGCCCTTCAATATCGTGGCGATCGAAGCCTTCGCAAAATGGATCCAGCCCGAGCTTTTCGCCGACCTGGATCCTCAGGCCACCCTGGAGCAGATCAACAGCCGCTATGCGCCGCTGAAGCTCCAAGGGACCTATTTTGCGACGCATCCAGCGGCGAACTAGCTCCACCACTCCGGGAAAGCTGCCCGCGCCGCTGAAGCCAGCGGCGCGATTTCGGCTTCCGGCACCGAGCTATAGGGCCAGAGCAGACGGGGGCTGATATTTCCCCAGCCGCCCGCCGCCGCAATCGCCTTGTCCAGTCCGGCATCGCTGACGTTATAGCGGGCCCGGAACGGCAGCACGCGGTCGGTGATGAAAGCTTGGATGCGAGCCTGCAGGGCAAGCGCGCCCTCTGGATCGCGCCGGATCTGCTCCCACCAGGACAGCGCGCCCTTGGGGCTCAGGCAAGCGACGTTGGAATAGCTGCCGTGGGCACCCTGGGCGTAACCACTGGCCAAGGTGTGGCCCGGCACAAAAACCGAAAAGCCGGGCAGCAGGCGTCGCATCTCCGCATACCAATCGGCATCCCCGGCAGGCAGCTTGGCGCCTATCAGCGTCGGCACTGCCGTCCGCAAGGCTGCAATCTGCTCAAGCGTCAGGCGTCGCTTGGAATGGGGCGGATTATAGAGGATGAGCGGCATCTGCGGGGCAGCTTCCGCCAGCCCTTCGACAAACCGCGTCACCTCATCCTCGCTGGGCGCCCACCAGTCGGGCGGCGTGAATTGTGCGCCTGCCGCCCCGATGCCCGAGATCCGGCGCAGCCTGTCGCGCGCGACACGGGGATTGGACTGGCTGATACCGATCTGGAACGGCACCTTCGCCTTGCCTGCGACCGAAGCAACCAACTCACTCAGGCGGTCGAACTCCGCCTCGGTCTGGCAATGGAATTCGCAAGCGGTCCCATTGGAATAGACCCCGGCGACGCCCGCATCGCAAAGCTTGGCAATAGTCGCTTCTGTTGCCCCCCAATCGATCTCACCCTTGCCATCGATGGCGAGCATGACCGCGCCCCAGACACCCCTGGGGGCGCCGGGAGGCAGGCTTGCAAGCGGATCGCTCATCGCAACACCACGGAGACAGAGGGCAGATCGCCCAGCTTTATCTCGATCCGCCCCCGACCTTGGGGAATGAGGAGAGGTGACAGCGAGCCGGTCGTGACCAGCATCCCCCGGCGCAAGCCGCCGAAACGATCGTCGGCAGCCAGGGCATAGGCCAGAATAGGCTTTACCGGATCGCCGAAGGGGTGTTTGGCCACCTCGCTCTGAACAACCGATCCGTCACACAGCATCGTGACCGGCAGCCCATCGACAATAGGCATATGGCGTAAGGCATCGGCGCGCCGCACATAGCCGCCGCTGACCATATTATCGGCCAGCGGACCGAAGGGGCCTGCCGCCGTGCGGTCATCAATGCGCGAGCCGATCAGTTCGATACCCAGGGTGAAATATTCGATAGCGCCCAGCACCGCCTCGGGACCAGCCTTGGCGAGGTCGGGGGTGATATCGGCCTGCAGGCGGGCGGCCACTTCAATCTCCAGCCCGACAAAATCCCGCTCCCCCAGAACGATCTCGGCGCCGCTGTCGCGGACTAGGGCGGAGAAGATCGGGGCGGCGAGCCCGACGCCATCTTTTCCGAGCGCGACTTTGGCAACGGGGACGGTTTCATTCAGCAGAGTCTGCACGCCCCCCTGGATCGCCATGGCATCGGCCCGCTCGAGGCCTGTCAGGCGGGCTGCGGAGATTCGTTTGGTCGGATCGCGATAGGCGGCGGCGATATCGCGTGCAATGGCATCCCGGTTATCGGACATGGGCAATCGTCTCTTCTTTATGGGAGAGGTTGGAGGCATAGGCGGCTTCGATGATGGCGATGATATTCCGGCCATAGGCGCCGGTGACCTGGACCCGGGCGGTGCCGCGCAAGGCATCGCGGAACCCTTCCCATTCACGCCGAACCGCGTGATGCATCCAGTTCGCTTCGACCGTATCGGGAAGTTCGGTCCATTTCGTATCGCGACCCAGCATCGTGCCGCGATCCATATCGATACGAAGGGTGCCACCCTCGCAGACCAGATCCATGGCAAAGCTGCCTGCGCCGGTGCGGTAGCCGACGCTCTGGACCTGTCCCATGCCGCCGCGCTTAAAGCGCAATCCCAGCAAGGCCGTATCGTCGGCTTCCTGATCGTGAGACTTCGCCCCCAGCATGCCGCTGACCGAGGCCACCTCGTCATTCATCAACCAGACCAGCCGGTCGAGCGCATGGATACCGGCGGTCATCAGCATGCCACCACCGGTGCCATATTTCAGATGCCAGGGGCGGCGGTTATGCTCCATCCAGAGTTTGATCATCCAGCTCGACCCCATGAGCGGGCGGCCGATGGTGCCTTCCTCGATCACCTTGCGCGCGGCCATGACGGGTTTGGCGAAATGGATCATATGGCCGACCTGCAGCGTCACCCCGTTCCTGGCCACCGCTGCATTGATCGCATCGCAGGCCGCCGCCGTAGGCGCCATCGGTTTTTCCAGCAGGATATGTTTCCCGGCTTCCGCCGCGCCGATGGCCATCTCCTCGTGCAGGGCATGGGGAGCGGCGATCACCACGGCATCGACGCTCTTGTCCGCCAGCAAATCCCGCCAGTCAGCATAGCCCTTGCCGCCATACTCAGCCGTGAAGGCATCCAGCGCCGATACGTCGCCCCGGCAAGCAGCGACAAGACGTACGCCGTCCACTTCCCGCATGGCCTTTGCGTGGGTCGCGCCGAAGTCGCCCGCCCCTAGAATACCGATACCGATCCCAGATCCACTCATCGTCCTGCCTTCCCGTAAGCATCATCAATCAGCGACATGGCCGCGACATAGTCATTCAGCGAGATTGTCGGCGCCTCACCGCGCGCCAGCTTGTCCAAGGTATCGCGCATGCAGAGGCGATAGCGCGTCGCCGTCGGTTCGGGCGCCAATGCGACCGATACCCCGTCGTCCAGAGTGGCGCAGAGGGCGCTGTCTCCCCGGTCGATCAAGGTTGCATTGGACGTCACAACACGCCACTCGAAATCACCGCCGGGTTTCAGCGAGGCATAGGTATAGCCAGCCTCCACGGTGAATAGCGCTCCGGCTTCATCCTCCAGCACCAGCAGCGCATGATCCTCGACGGGGCTGGTGTGGATGCGATTTCCGATGCTGGACGAGATCAAACGCAGCTTCCCCTGTGCCATCGACAGGGCCGCATCCACCCCATGGATCCCGAGGTTGCGCAGCGCACCGCCGCCGCCGACATCCGGATCGACAACCCAGGCGACGCCATCGGCTGCATATCGCTCGGGCGGGCCATTCACTAGGCGGAAATGCGCATGGGCTAAGGGACCGGCACGGTCGGCAGACTTCAGATCGCTCAAGGCCGTGAAAACCGGGCCGAAACGATTGGGCAGCGGAACGCTGATGAACAGATTTTGTCGCCGCGCGAGATCTGCGAGTTCGGCTAGACGCGCCGTCTGACTGGTGGCGGGTTTTTCCAGCATCAGCGGCATATCCGCCTCGATCAGTTGCCGCGCCCGTGCCGGAACCGCCGACGGATGTCCCATCAGCACGACCAGATCCGCGCCGCCCTTCAGCACGCCGTCAAAGGTGGAAATTGCCTTCAGTCCATGGGCCGATGCGAAAGCCTGCGCCTTGTCCGGGGATTCATCCCAGACCCCGATAATCTCCGCATCACAGCTCCGTGCGGCATCGAGATGCATCCCGGCATGCCAATGACTGGAACCCGCCAGAATGATCTTCACCGGAACGCCCCCATCCCCTGACCTCATTTTTTAACTTGTAGGATATCCCAAAAGTCGGCATAGGATATCCTACAAGTTCATATTCGACAAGTCGCCAACCGCCCCCTGCTGTGGTATCTGCCTGCGCAACACCCAGCCTGGAGCCAGAGAACGAGATGCCGGTACTGAAGTCGATCGCCCCCTTGAGCCGCGCCCCCCTGCTGCACGTGACCGTGCAGGAGAGCCTGCGGAATTATATCGAGGATAATAAGCTGAAAGCCGGTGATGCCCTCCCGCCGGAGAGCTTCCTGGCCCAGCGCCTGGGGGTCGGCCGGAACTCGGTGCGTGAGGCGATCAAGGCGCTTGAGTCCCTGGGAATTTTGGAAACCCGCCGGGGCATCGGCGTCTTCGTGAAGGAATTCTCCTTCAAACCGCTGCTCGATAACCTCGCCTACGGGCTGCAGGACTCCCTGCGCGATGTCGAGGAACTGCGCGAGATCCGCCGGGTGCTGGAAACCGGCCTCATCTCCAAGACCATCGAGATGATCAGCGCCGAAGACCTGGAGGAGCTGCGTCAGGTCACCGACAACATGCGCCAGCGGGCCGAGCGCAACGAGAGCTTTGCAGCCGAAGATCAGCAGTTCCACCAGCTGCTGTTCCGCTGCCAGAACAATCACATGCTGAGCGCCCTGATCGACATCTTCTGGGTCGCTTTCACCAAAGCCTCAGATTTCACCAATCTCGACAATGAAAGCCCGCTCGACACATGGCGGGACCACCACGAGATCGTCGAAGCCATCGCCGCAAAAGACGTGGAACGCGCCCGGCACCGGCTTGACGAGCACTACAGGGGTATCCAGCGAGTCATCGCAAAAAATCGAACGCCCTAATTTCCTTAAGGGAGGAAACAAAGATGCGCAAAAAATCAATCGCCATCGCCGCCGCGCTGATGCTCGGCACTGCACTGCCGACCATGGCCCAGGCCCAGGCCGCAAAGACGATCACCGGCGGTTTCGACGTCGGTCCGGGCGGCCTGCCCAAGAATTTCAATCCGATGGTCGCGACGGCCGGTTTCACCTGGCTCAATACCTATTTCGAGCCGCTGATCCTATGGAACGCCGGGCTGACCGAACTTGAAGGCGGCCTTGCCAAAAGCTTCAAGGTCAGCCCCGACCAGACGACCTTCACCTTCGAGCTGGTCAAGGAAACCTGGCACGACGGCAAGCCTTTCACCTCCAAGGACGTGAAGTTCACCCTCGATCTGGCCCGCAACAAGGCCTCGGGTAGCCTCTTCGTTGCCCGCCTTTCGGAAATCGCCTCGGTCGAAACTCCGACCGACAGCAGCGTCGTGATCAAGCTGTCGAAGTCCAACGGCTCGTTCCTGGCGATCCTCTCGCAGTTGATGATCCTGCCCGAACACGCCTTGAGCGCCATTCCGGCCGAGCAGATCGCGACCAACACCTGGTGGTCCACCGCCCCCATCGGCACCGGCCCTTATAAGTTCAAGCGCTATGTCACCGACCAATATGTCGAGATGGCAGCGGACGAAGACTATCGCGGCGGCAAGCCCAAGGTCGCCACGCTGATCAACCGCTACTTCGAAAATCCGGCCGCCGCCGTCGCGGCCCTGCGCTCGGGCGAAATCCAGTTCACCTATGTCGAGCCGGACGATGCCGCCGCCTTCAAGGGCAACAACAACTTCAAGGTGATCGAGGGCGGTTCCTTCGTCGTCAATTACCTGGGCTTCAATCAGAAGCTGCCGCTGTTCAAGGACGTGAAGGTCCGTCAGGCGATCATGTATGCGATCGACCGCAACGCCATCATCGACAGCCTCTATGGCGGTGCCGCCAAGCCCGCGAACTGCGGCTATACGGCTGCCAATCTGGTCCCCGATGGGCTGGAGCCTTATGCCTATAACCCGGACAAGGCCAAGAAGCTGCTGGCCGAAGCGGGCTGGGACAAGATCAACGGCAACAAGCCGATCACCCTGCTGACCTATTACGGCTCGCCCCAGGCTGCCAACGTCATGGCCGCCGTCCAGTCGATGCTGGCCCAGGTCGGCGTGAATGTGGTGCCGCGCGTGGTCGATACCCCGACCTATAACGGCACGGTCTATAAGGAAGGCACCCCGGACTGGAATGCCTTCCCGATGATCTTCGCCGGTCTGCAGAACGGCCCGAACCCGGCCAGCATCAATCCCGGCCTCAATAAGAGCCAGCTGCCGCCCGCAGGCTTCAACACCATGCGGATCGAGTTCGATGAACTCAGCGCCGCCTTCGACACCGCCCTGGCCGAAACCGACCAGTCCAAGGTCGAAGGCGCCTGGAAGAATGTCTGCAAGGTCATGAACAAGGACCTGCCCTGGGGCACCCTGTGGGTTGCGAACCGCTACGGCGTCGCCTCCAACAAGCTCAAAGACTTCACCTGGGTCCCGGCCCCCGCTGGCGGTCCTTTCGCTCAGCACCCCGAGCGCTGGGACATCCAATAGCAGTCTGACGTAGCGGCGGATCTCCTCCCGATCCCCCGCAACTGGCAGGCCGGTTCTTCCCCAAGGATCGGTCTGCCACCTTCCTCTGGTTACGGGATAAGTGATGCTTGGCTTCCTTGCCCGCCGCACGGCGACAGGACTGCTGATGCTGGTCGCCTTGAGCGTCCTGATCTTCGGTCTGCTGCGCCTGACCCCCGGCGATCCGATCGACGCCTATATCAACCCCTCGGTCCCGATGTCGACATCGGATCTGGCGGTGCTGCGCGACCGGTTGGGCCTCGATCAGCCGTTGCCTGTGCAGTATTTCGCCTGGGCGCGCGCCGCCATCTCGGGTGATTTCGGCTATTCGATCCAGCGCAGCGGCATCCCCGTTCTGCCGCTGGTCATGGATCGCGTCGGGCCGACGGCCCTGTTGATGGGCGCCGGGCTTGTCATCGCCATCGTCGTCGGCGTTGCCGCCGGTATCGTCAGCGCCGTGCGCCGCAATGCCTGGCCCGATATCTCTATGTCCGTGCTGTCTTTCGTCGGCATCTCAAGCCCGCCGTTCCTAAGCGCGCTGCTGGGCCTTTATTTCTTCTCTGTCCTGCTGGGTTGGGCACCCTCGGGCGGCATGCAGACGCCGGGTGCGCCCTACTCCCTGCTGGATGTGCTGGGGCATCTGATCCTGCCCGCCGTGCTGCTGTCCATCGGCCATGCCGCGCTGATCATGCGCTATATGCGCGCCTCGCTCCTGGAAGTGCTTAACCAGGACTATGTGCGCACTGCCCGCGCCAAGGGCGTCAAGGAATTCTGGGTCATCGTCAAACATGCGACCCGCAATGCACTGCTGCCGGTCATCACCCTGATCGGATCGACCATCGGTATCGCGGTCGGCGGCGCCATCTTCCTGGAAAGCGTCTTCAACTGGCCCGGCATGGGGCTGCTGCTCGTCAATGCCGTCAGCACCCGCGACTATCCGGTGATCATGGGCGCGACGCTGGTGATCGGTGCCTGCGTGATCTTCGTCAATCTTCTGACCGACGTGGCCTATGCCTTCGTCGATCCCCGCATTCAGGTGTCGTGATGACGGCCGCACCCATCGCCCCGCCCCGCACCAAAGGTCCGCTGCGCCGCGCGCTCGACCGCTTCTTCAGCAACCGCGCCGCCTGGGCAGGGCTGCTGATCCTGGTGCCGATCCTGATCGCCGTCGCCACCTACACCTGGTGGTGGTCCTATGGCCCAAACGCCATCGATTTGCGCTCGATCAACAAAGGCCCATCCGCCACCCATTGGCTGGGCAGCGATGGTGTCGGCCGCGATGTCTTCGCACGCCTTCTCCAAGGAGGCCGGACTTCCCTGTTGGTCGCCGTCTCCTCCGTCGCCGTTTCCACCGTCATCGGCTTCATGGTCGGGGCTTTCGCAGCCTTCGGCGGACGGCTGGTCGACGGCACCTCCATGCGCCTTGTCGATCTGGCTATGACACTGCCGCCGGTGATCTTCCTGCTGGTGCTGGCCTCCATCGCCGGGACCGGCATCGGGCCGACGATCCTGGTCATCGCCCTGCTGTCCTGGCCGGTGCTGGCCCGCATGGTCCGTGCCCGGCTGCTGGAGTTGCGCGAGCGGGATTTCGTGGCCGCGGCCCGGGGGATGGGCGCCAGCATGCCCCATCTGCTGTTCCGCCACGGGCTGCCCAACTGCATCGATATCCTGGTGGTCTATGCCACCTTGCAGATCGCCAATGCGATCCTGCTGGAGGCCGGGCTTTCGTTCCTCGGCCTCGGCATCGCGCCGCCGGAAGCGAGCTGGGGGAACATGCTGAACCTCGCCCGCTCCACCGTCGTGCTCGAACAATACCCCTGGCAATGGATGTTCCCCGGCGCCGCCCTCGTCATCACCGTTCTCGCCATCAATTTCATCGGCGACGGCTTGCGTGACGCTTTCGACCCCCGTTCAGACCTCAACTGAAGGTATCGCAGAATGCCCCTTTTCACAGGCGTCGTGCCCCCCGTCGTCACCCCGCTGAACAAAGACTTCAGCGTCGATTACCCCTCCTTCACCCGCACGCTCGAAAACCTGATCGACGGCGGCGTCCATGGGCTGTTCGTGCTGGGATCAACCAGCGAGGTCATCTTCCACGAAGACGCCGCCCGCCGCGCGATCATCGACCATGCGGTAAAGGTCAATAACGGTCGCCTGCCGATCTTCGTCGGCACCATCGACCCGACGACCGAACGGGTGATCAACCACACCAAGACCGCCAAGGCCGCCGGTGCCGATGCCGTCGTCGTGACCGCGCCCTTCTATACCCGCACCAGCCAGCCCGAGATCGTGGATCACTTCCGCTACATCAAGGATGCGGTCGATATTCCCATCATCGCCTATGACATCCCGGTCTGCGTCCATGTGAAGCTGGAGCGCAAGACCACCGTCACCCTGGCCAAGGAAGGCGCCATCGCGGGCGTCAAGGACTCAAGCGGCGACGATGGCAACCTGCGCTATGTGCTGCAGGATATGGCGGGCGATCCCAATTTCTTCGGCATGACCGGGTCGGAGATCATGGTCGATACCGCCCTGGCCATGGGCTCGCATGGGGTGGTCCCCGGCCTCGCCAACGTCGATCCGCACGGCTATGTGAAGCTGTGGAACTGCGTTCAGAAGGGCGATTTCGCTGGGGCGAAAGCTGAACAGGAACGCCTGTTGCGCCTGTTCGAGATGGTGTGGATTTCCCTGGGCCGCACGAGTGCCGGGTCTGCCGGTGTCGGTGCCTTCAAGACCGCGATGCGCAGCCTTGGCATCATCAAGACCAACACCATGGCCCTACCCCAGCGCAGCCTGAACGACGAGGAAGCAGCCAAGATCGACGCCATCCTGCGCAGCGTCGGGCTGCTTGGCTGATCCGGTGGAGACGCCCATCCTCTCCATAGCGGGCCTGCAGGCAGGCTTTCGCATTGCAGGCCGCAATATCGCGGCCGTGCAGGAGATCGATCTTGCCGTCGGTTCGGGCGAGACGGTGGCGCTTGTCGGTGAAAGCGGATCTGGCAAATCCGTCACCAGCCTGTCGATCATCGGGCTGTTGCCCAAGAAGATCGGCCATATCGCCGAAGGCTCGATCAAGCTGCGGCGGCGGGATGGGGTCGTCACCGACCTCGTGGGCCTGAATGCGGAGGAGATGCGCCGCATCCGGGGCAACGACATCGGCATGGTCTTTCAGGAGCCGATGACCAGCCTCAACCCGGTCTATACCATCGGGGAGCAGATCGCAGAGCCGATCCGCATCCATCGCGGCAAATCCCGGAAAGAGGCGGCAGAGGATGCGGTGAAGCTGCTGACCCAGGTCGGCATCCCCGATCCGGGTCGCCGGGCCAAACAGTTCCCGCACGAGCTGTCGGGCGGGATGCGTCAGCGCGCTACCATCGCCATGGCACTGTCCTGCGATCCGCAGCTGCTGATCGCCGACGAGCCGACAACCGCCCTGGATGTCACCATCCAGGCGCAGATCCTGGAACTGCTGGCCGATCTGCAGGCCAAGCGCGGGATGGGGATTATCTTCATCACCCATAATCTGGGTGTCGTGGCCGAGATCGCGGATCGGGTCGTCGTCATGTATGCGGGGCGGATCGTCGAAAGCGGCCCGGTGGCAGAGGTCTTCGCCCATCCGCGCCATCCCTATACCGCCGGTCTGATGCGCTCGGTCCCGCGCCTTGGCGAGGCGACGGCGCTGAAAGCGTCGGGGCAGCCGCTACCGACCATTGCCGGGAATGTGCCGTCTCTGGTGCGGCTACCGCAAGGTTGCGCCTTTGCCCCACGCTGCCCGATGGCGATGGATGCCTGCCGGGCCGAGGTGCCACCGCTCTTTTCCGCCACGCCGACCCAATCGAGCCGCTGTCTTCGCTGGCAGGAGATGTGATCCCGTGACGCAGCCTTTCCTGTCCGTCCGCAATATGTCCAAACACTTCGGCGGCAGCGCGTTTTCGCCCGGCCCGACGGTGAAGGCATTGCAGGACATCAGTTTCGATATCCCGCGCGGTCAGGTCGTCGGGCTTGTCGGCGAGAGCGGGTCCGGCAAGACCACTATCGGCCGCTCGGTCTTGCGGCTTGTTGAACCAACCTCGGGCGAGGTTCTGATCGACGGCACCGACATCACCAAACTTGGCGCCTCGGACCTGCGGCGTCAGCGGCGGCGGATGCAGTATATCTTCCAGGATCCGTTCGCCAGCCTGTCCCCCCGCATGACCATCGGCCAGATCCTGACCGAGGGACTCGATATCCAGGGCATCGGCACCAAGGCCGAACGGCGGGCACGGGCCGAAAAAGCCCTGACCCAGGTGGAACTGCCCGCCGATGCCTTCGAGCGTTATCCCCATGAGTTTTCCGGCGGGCAGCGCCAACGCATCGGCATCGCCCGCGCCCTGACGCTGGAGCCGGAGTTCATCGTGGCGGACGAGCCGGTATCGGCGCTCGACGTCTCGATCCAGGCCCAGGTGATCAATCTGCTGCGCGATCTGCAGATCCGCTTAGGGCTGACGATGCTGTTCATCTCCCATGATCTCGCGGTCGTGGAATATATCTGCGATACGGTGATCGTGCTGTATCTGGGCCGGATCATGGAGATTGCCCCTGCGGCCGAGCTCTACGCCAATCCGCAACATCCCTATACGCGGGCGCTTCTGTCCGCGATCCCCTCGCTCGATCCGCTGGTCAAGCAGCAGCGCCAGGTGCTGCAGGGGGATATCCCCAGCCCGGCCAACCCGCCCTCAGGCTGTGTGTTCCGGACCCGCTGCCCGGTCGCGCTGCCTGCCTGTGCCGAAGCTCCGCCGCCCTTGCGCGAAACCCTGCCGGGTCGCAAGACCGCCTGTATCCGGGACGATCTGCCAGCATGAAGACCTTTGTTTATGCCTATCTCGACGACCGGGCCCGCACCCTGATCCTCGACCGCCTACCCGATGCAATCATCGTCGATAAACATTCCATTGGCCCTGAAGACCGTGCCCGCTTTGCGGACTGCGAGGTCTGTTTCGGCAATGTTCCCGCCGACTGGATTCCCGGCAGCGCCCTGCGTTGGCTACAGCTGGAATCCATCGGATTCGAATATTACCGCGCCATCGCAGACAGGATGAGCCATATCGCCGTCTCCAACCTCAAGGGCATGTTCGCCGAACCGGCGGCGGAGACGGCACTGGCCGGTCTGCTGTCGCTTTATCGCGGGCTGGACATCCTGACGCTGGCCCAGAAGGAACAGCGCTGGATGTCGCTGGAAATGCGCGAGCGCATGGGGCTGATCGCCGGGCAGAAGGTCGTCATCTTCGGGCTCGGCTCCATCGGCGGGCGCATCCGGGATCTGCTGCAGGCGTTTGGGTGTGAAGTCACCAGCTTTGCCCGCACGGCACCCGAGGCGGATTTTCGCGACATTGAAGCGCTGGACGCCGTTCTTGGGCAATTCGATATCGTGGTGAGCGCCCTGCCGAATACCGCTGCCACGACGGGGATCTTTGATCGCGCACGCCTTGATCGCTTTAAGCAAGGCGCGATTTTCGTGAATGTCGGACGCGGCAGCGCGGTGGATGAGGCAGCCCTCCTCGACGGTCTCACCAGTGGTCATCTGGGCGGCGCCGTGCTGGATGTGCATCTCCAGGAACCGCTGCCGCCCGGCCATCCGCTCTGGAGCGCGCCGCGCACGATCCTGACCCAGCATACCGGCGGCGGTTATGCCGACGAGCTGATCGATAAGACCCTGTTCTTCTTAGGCAATTTCGAGAAATTCGAAACTGGTCAGCCCCTCCATAATCTCGTGGATCTCGCCCAAGGATATTAGGTTATGCCCAAGATCGTCTCGGTCCGCCCGGTGCTGCTCAGCGCCCCCTATGCCGATCTGAAAGGCAACATGGAGGTGCTGCTGCATCTGCCGAGCGGGTTGCGGACGACCGGACTGGTAGAGATCACCTTCGATAACGGCATCGTCGGGCTCGGCGAAGGATATCTGGCCGTCTTCGCACCCGAAGTCTTCAGAAGCATCGTCACCCTGCTCGCGCCAATCGTGGCCGGTCGCGACCTAAGCGACCTTGCCGCCATCGTGCGCGATATCGAGATCGCCACCGGCTATTGGAGCTTCCAGGGCGCGGCCAGGCATGTGGTCAGCGCCTTCGAGATCGCCTTGCAGGACGCCCGCGCGCAAGGCCTCGGCCTGCCGCTCTGGCGCGCGCTTGGCGGCGAGACTGCACGTCCGCTCCCGGCCTATGCCAGCGGCGGCGATTCGATCTCCCCCGCCTTCATGGAGCAGGAAATCGCCGATGTCGAACGCTTAGGTATCGGTACCCTCAAGATCCGCGCCCGCCGCCATCAGGCGGATAAAGCGGTCTGGTGCGCCCGGGCATCGAGCAAAGTCGCCATTGCCGTCGATATGACCCAGAACCTCGCCATCCCGTCGCAGAGTGCCGAGGACGTGCTGGCTTTCCTGGCCGCCCATGATGCGGCGGGGGTCAAACGGCCTGCATTCCTGGAAGAGGTCCAGGGACCGCTCGCGACATCCGCCCTGCCGGAGTTACGCAAGACGGCGGGCGTCCCCATCGCGGGCGGTGAGATCGTGACGACCCCGGAGGAGCTTTCCGCCCGCGTTCAGGCCGGGTGCTACGATATCGTCCAGCCCGATGCGACCGTCATCGGCGGGGTCGGGCCGGTGATGGAGGTCTTCGAGGCAGCAAAGGCCACCGGCACCGACGTCTATGTCCATTGCTGGGGAGCGGGCGTCGGGATGCTGGCCAATTATCACGCCGCCCTCGCCGGGGGTGGCCAGATGATCGAATGGCCGATGCCTGCCTATGGGTTGCGCGAGGCGCTGTTCGCAACCCAGCTGCGGCCTGAAAGCGGCATGGTTACCTTGCCGGAAACGCCGGGTCTGGGCGCGCGCCTGACACCGGAGATCGAGCGGGCCTTTGCTTTCCGGGAAGAAGCCGTCTATCGCTGCCTCGTCGATCCATCGAGTGTGCCTAGCGCTGACTGGCACTCTTAAAGGTCGAGAGAGCGGCCCGCGCTCCGGCCTCCAGGAACCGCGCGTCCGACGCGATGGTGACCAGCGAGAAACCCTCGCCCGCCATCCGGGCGGCATAAGCCGGATCGCCGCAGTGAAGTCCACACGGCAAGCCCTTTTTCGCGCAGGCCTCGCGGATACGGGCGATCAGGGCCAGCATATCCGGTTCGGTGCGGTCGAAATGCGGCTTGTAGCCATAGGCAAAGGCCAGATCGGCCGGGCCGATATAGACACCGCCCAAGCCCGGCGTCTCCAGGATCTCGTCTAGATTGGCTACCGCCGCCTTGGTCTCGATCATCGCGAACGGTACGACCTCGGCATTCGCCCTTGCGCCATAGTCATCCCCCCAGGCCAATCGCGCGCGGATCGGCCCGAAGCTGCGCCCCCCGTCCGGTGGATAGAGACAGGCAGCCACCAGTCGCCTCGCATCCGCCGCCGTTTCGATCATCGGCGCGATAATGCCGAGCGCGCCGACATCCAGCGCCCGCATGATCGAGGCCTCATCCAGCCACGGCACCCGCACCATCGGCACCGCGCCACTCTTTTCGATGATCGGCAGCAGATAGAGCAGGTCGGAGTAATCCGCCGTGCCATGCTGCATATCGATGGTGATGCTGTCCCATTTCGCCGCCGCCAAAGCTTCGGCTGATAACACGCTGGGGATTGCGATCCAGCCGTTAGTGCTGGTGCGTCCTTCGGACCAGATCTGCCGCAGAATGTTCAAAGCCAGGCTCCATCATGAGGGACCAGAGCAGCCTGCGTCGGGTGCCGCCTTTATGGAATCCTTATTTTGAGGCGTTAAGAACGCCGGCGAAGCCTTACGGGCTTTTATCCGACCCTGATCCCCTCGCAATTCTTGAGGATGGATCATGCTTGATCTTCTCTGCATCGGCCTCGGCATTCTGGGCTTCACAGCCTGCACCGGGCTGGTTCTTCTGGTCGAACGGGGGTAAGCGCCATGAGCGTGGATCTCGTTCTGGGGGGCGTCGTCGCCCTGTTCCTGCTGGCCTATCTGCTGGCAGCGCTCTGGCGTCCGGAGCGTTTCTGACATGGGTGCAGCCGACTATGGGCAGCTTGCCCTCTTCCTTGGCCTGCTGATCGCGGCCACCCCCTTCATCGGGGCTTTCCTCCATAAGACCTTCACCGCCCCCGTCGGGCAGGTCCCCGCCCGCCTTTATGGCTGGATGGGTATCGATCCGGCGCGGGAGCAGGGATGGGCCGCCTATGCCCTGTCCGTGCTGGCCTTCAATCTGACCGGGCTTTTCTTCACCTATGCGGTCCTGCGCCTGCAGCATCTGCTGCCGCTTAATCCGCAAGGTTTCGGCGCGGTTCCGGCCGATCTGGCCTTCAATACCGCCATCAGCTTCGTCACCAACACCAACTGGCAGGCCTATGGCGGCGAAGCGACCATGAGTCACTTCAGCCAGATGGTCGTGCTGACGGTTCAGAATTTCGTCTCGGCTGCCACCGGTCTTGCCGTCGCTGTCGCCGTCATCCGGGGCTTTGCGCGCAAGAACGCCCGGCAGATCGGCAATTTCTGGGTCGATCTCACGCGGTCGAGCTTTGCCGTGCTGCTGCCGGTTTGCCTTGTCGCAACGCTCTTCTTCGTCGCCCAGGGCGTCCCGCAGACCCTGCTGGCATCGGTGGAGACGGTGACGGGACAGAAGATCGCCCTGGGTCCAGTCGCCTCGCAACTGTCGATCAAGATGTTCGGCACCAACGGCGGCGGCTTCTTCAATGCCAATTCCGCCCATCCGTTCGAGAACCCGACGGCGCTGAGCAACCTTGTCCAGATGCTGCTGATCTTTGGCCTGGGCTTTGGCATCACCAACCTGTTTGGCCGCATGGTCGGCAATCAACGCCAGGGCTGGGCGATCCTCAGCGCGATGGTGATCCTGTTTGTCGGCGGCGTGCTGGTGACGGGTTATTCCGAGGGCGCGGGCAACCCGCTGCTCGCCGGGCTCGACCCCATGCTGGGCAATATGGAAGGCAAGGAAGTACGCTTCGGCGGCTTCACCTCCGCGCTCTTTGCTGTTGTCACCACCGCTGCGTCCTGCGGCGCCGTGATCGCCATGCATTCCAGCCTGACGCCGCTGGGCGGCGGGGTCGCGCTGCTGAATATCCTGCTGGGTGAAGTCATCATCGGCGGGGTCGGCGCGGGCTTCTATGGCATCATCGTCTTCATCGTGGTGACCTTGTTTGTCGCGGGCCTGATGGTCGGGCGCAGTCCCGATTACGTGGGCAAGAAGCTGGAAGCGCGCGAGACCAAGATGGCGGCTATCGCCCTGCTGGCCTCGCCCCTGCTGATCCTGATCGGCGCGGCCATCGCGCTTTCCGTTGAACCCGGACGGGCAGGTATGTTCAGCCAAGGTCCCCATGGCCTGTCGGAAGTGCTCTATGCCTTCGCCTCGGCCGCCGGGAACAATGGTTCGGCCTTCGCCGGGCTGTCGGCCAATAGCTGGTTCTATAACTTGATGCTGGGGGCTGCGATGTTCTTCGGCCGCTTTGTACCCATCATCGCCGTGCTAGCCCTGGCTGGCAGTCTGGCCGCCAAAACCAGTGCTCCGCCCTCCGCCGGAACCTTCCCGACCGACGGGCCGATGTTTGTCGCCCTGCTGGCGGGGACGATCCTGCTGGTGGGTGGCCTGACCTTCCTGCCCGTCCTGGCCCTGGGCCCCATCGCCGAACATCTGGCGATGCTGACCGGCCTGACTTTCTAAGGAAAAACCCATGTCTTCCAAGACGCTTTCCCGTC
>NZ_JBHUIP010000006.1:0-30965 GCF_042683105.1 Lacibacterium aquatile | reverse complement strand
GCGGCCGTCGCCAAGCTGGATCCGCGCCAACTCTGGCGCAATCCGGTGATCTTCATGACCGAGGTGGTGGCGCTGCTCAGCCTGATCCTCGCCTTGCGGGACCTGGACCCGCTTTACGCCCAGATCTCCGCCTGGCTCTGGTTCACCGTGCTCTTCGCAACCTTCGCCGAGGCCATCGCTGAAGGGCGCGGCAAGGCCCAGGCAGCCTCCCTGCGCGGTACCCAGACGGAAACCATGGCCCGCAAGCTGAATGGCGAGAAGGTACCGAGCCTTTCCCTGCGCAAGGGCGACCTTGTACGCGTCGAAGCCGGTGAGGCGATCCCCGGCGATGGCGAAATCGTGCGCGGCATTGCCTCGGTCGATGAAAGCGCCATGACGGGCGAAAGCGCGCCCGTCATCCGCGAGGCCGGTAGCGACCGCTCCGCCGTCACCGGCGGCACCCGCGTGCTGTCCGACTGGATCGAGGTCCGGATCACCGCCGACCCCGGCGACAGTTTCCTGGATCGCATGATCAGTCTGGTCGAAGGCGCCAAGCGCCAGAAGACGCCGAACGAGATCGCCCTGTCGATCCTGCTCGCAGCCATGAGCCTGATCTTCCTCGCCGCCGTCGCGACCCTGCCCGGTTTTGCCGTCCAGAGCGCGACCGACCTGCCGGTCGTGCTGCTGATCGCCCTGCTGGTGACGCTGATCCCGACCACCATCGGCGGGTTACTGTCGGCCATCGGTATCGCGGGCATGGACCGCCTGCTGGGACGCGGCGTCGTCGCCAAATCCGGCCGTGCGGTCGAGGCGGCGGGCGATGTGGATACGCTGCTGTTGGATAAGACCGGCACGATCACCCATGGCAACCGCATGGCATCGGACCTGATCCCCGCCGGCGGCATCCCGGTGGCGGTACTGGCTGAAGCAGCCCTGCTGGCGTCAAATGCCGACGAAACCCCGGAAGGTAAATCCATCGTCCGGCTGGTCGCCGAGCGTTTTAATCTCGCCGCTGGTGGCACCGGCACCTTCGTTCCCTTCACCGCCCAGACCCGCATGAGCGGCCTGGACCTGGATGGCATCGCCTATCGCAAGGGCGCGGCGGACGCCATCCGCAACCACCTTGGAACCCAACTGCCCAGCGATTTGACGGCAGCGGTCGAGAAGATCGCCAAATCCGGCGGCACACCCCTGGTGGTATCGAAAGGCACCACGGCGTTGGGCGTCATCCACCTCAAGGACGTGGTAAAATCCGGTATCCGCGAGCGGTTCGCCGAACTACGCCGGATGGGGATCCGCACAGTGATGGTGACCGGCGATAATCCGCTGACCGCCGCCGCCATCGCTGCCGAGGCCGGTGTCGATGATTTCATCGCCGAGGCCACGCCGGAAAAGAAACTGGCGCTGATCCGCGAGGAACAGGCCAAGGGCAAGCTGGTCGCCATGTGCGGCGACGGCACCAACGATGCCCCAGCGCTCGCCCAGGCCGACGTTGGCCTTGCCATGAACCTCGGTACCGCCGCCGCGCGCGAAGCAGGCAATATGGTCGATCTCGACAGCGATCCGACCAAGCTGATCGACGTGGTGATGGTCGGCAAACAACTGCTGATGAGCCGGGGCTCGCTCACCACCTTCAGCCTCGCCAATGACGTGGCGAAATTCTTCGCGATCATCCCGGCTCTCTTCACCGCGGCCTATCCGCAGTTGGGCGCTCTCAACGTCATGGGGCTCTCTTCGCCGGGCAGCGCCATTCTGTCGGCCGTGATCTTCAATGCGCTGATCATCATGGCGCTGATCCCGCTTGCCCTAACCGGCGTCAAATACCGCCCGATGCCTGCCGCCCAGGCCCTGCGTCGCAACCTGCTGATCTATGGGCTGGGTGGGGTGCTGTTGCCCTTTGCCGGGATCAAGCTCATCGACCTCGTCGTTTCGGCGCTTGGCCTTGCCTAAAGGAATAAATAGAGATGACCTCCTATCTTCGACCTGCCGTCAGTTTGATGGCGCTTTTCACCCTGTTGCTCGGCCTTGGATATCCCCTGGCGATGACCAGCGTCGCCCAGGGTCTGTTCCCCAGTGCGGCGAACGGCAGCCTGATCCGCAATGCCAAGGGCGAGACCGTAGCCTCCAGCCTGATCGGGCGGACTTTCGAGGGCGATGGCTATTTCCAGCCCCGCCCGTCCGCCGCCGGAGCAGGTTATGACGCCAGCGCCTCGGCAGGCTCCAACCTCGGCCCCACCGACAAACGGCTGATCGAACGGGTTTCCGCAGATGTGGCCGCTTATCAGGCCGCCAATGGCCCCGGCCCGGTCCCGGCCGATGCCGTCACCACCTCGGCCAGCGGACTCGATCCGCATATCTCGCCCGCCAATGCCGAACGCCAGTTGGCCAGGGTCGCCACGGCGCGAGGTTTGAGCGAAACCCGCCTGCGTGATCTTGTCTCCCTGCATACAGAACGCCCCTGGCTGGGGTTCGTCGGAACGCCGGGCGTCAATACGGTCACCCTTAACTTGGCATTGGACGGTATAGTGGCGCGATGAGCGACCGCCCTTCACCCGATGCCCTGCTTGCCGAAGCTGCCCGCGAAAAACGCGGGCAGCTGAAGGTTTTCCTGGGCGCCGCCCCCGGTGTCGGCAAAACCTTCGCGATGTTGGAGGCAGGTCAACGTGCCCGCACCGCCGGGATCGACGTCGTGGCTGGCGTCATCGAAACCCATGGGCGGGCGGAAACGGCGGCCCTGCTCAAAGGGATCGAACTGCTTGCGCCCCAACGGCTGGAGCATGGCGGCAAGTCATTCGAGGAATTCGACCTCGACGCCCTGCTGACCCGGCGCCCGCGCCTTGCTTTGATCGACGAGCTTGCCCATTCCAACATCGACGGCGCCCGGCACCCCAAACGCTGGCAGGATGTGGAAGAGATCCTTGCCGCCGGGATCGACGTCTATACGACGCTCAATGTCCAACACCTCGAAAGCCTCAACGATGTGGTGGCCCAGATCACGCGGATCCGGGTGCGCGAAACCCTGCCCGACCGTATCCTGGCTGAAGCAGACGAGATCGAACTCATTGACCTGCCGCCGAGCGAGCTTATCCAGCGCCTGAAGGAAGGTCGGGTCTATGTGCCGGAACGGGCGCAGCGGGCGATCCGCCATTTCTTCGCCCCCGGCAATCTGACTGCGTTGCGCGAACTGGCCCTGCGCAAAGCCGCCGAACGGGTGGACGCCCAGATGCTGGGCTATATGCAAAGCCATGGCATCGCCGGTCCCTGGCCAACGGCCGAGCGTATCCTCGTTCATCTGGAGGAAGGCGAGCTTGGCGCCCGCACCCTGCGCACCGCTGCCCGCATCGCGAACCGGTTGAAGGCGCCCTGGGTCGCCGTCCATGTGGAAACTGCCGCCTCCGAACGCTGGGGAGATGAACGCCGCGACGGTCTAGCCCGCCTGATGCTGCTGGCCGAACGGTTGGGCGCTGAAACCCTGACTCTGCGAGATGAAGCACCCGCTCAGGCCCTGCTGCGCCTTGCCCGTACCCGCAATATCTCGCAGATCATTATTGGCGCCACCCCCAAGCGCTGGGGACGTCGCTCGCTTGCCGACCGGCTGCTGGCCCAGACCGACGGCATCGGCATCCAGATCGTTAGCGGCAAATCGACCGCCCCCCGTGACCGCCCGGCCCTGCTGCGGCCCACCGAATGGCGCAAGACGCCGCTGGCCCTCGGGATCGTGGCCGCGACAACCGCCGTCGTTTACGGCTTCGGCGATCACATACCCACTGCCAGTATTCCCTTGCTGTTGCTGGCGGGCGTGCTGGTTGCCTCGGTCACCACCAGCCTCGGCGCAGCGGTGCTTGCCGCTTTGACGGCGGTTGTCGGCTATAACCTGTTTTTCCTGGCACCGCTCTACACGCTCAGCATCGCTAATCCCGAGAATGTTGCGACGCTTCTGGTTTTCCTCAGCGTTGCGGTGCTGACAGCCAATCTGGCCGCCCGTGTCCGACGCCAGGCCGATGCCGCAAAACTGCGCGAACGACGCACAGCCGCCCTCTATGATTTCTCAAAGAAGATCGTCGGCGCAGCGGAAGCGGACGATGTGCTCTGGGCTGTCGTCCATCATGTGGCGGCAACCCTGGGCGCCCAGTCGGCCGTCCTGATGCCGGACGAGGATGGCATCCTGGCCATCCGCGCCGCCTACCCGCCCGAAGATCATCTGGATGAAAGGGCCCAGGCCGCCGCCGACTGGACGGCAGCCAAGGGGGAACCGACGGGCCAGGGGACAGAGACGCTGCCAACCTCCGACTGGTTGTTCGTCCCCCTGCGCACCGGCGTGCGGGCGTTGGGCGTTCTGGGGGTGCGTTTTCCCAAGACCGATGTCGTACTAGCTCCCGATCAGCGCCGCCTGATCGATGCCGTGGCGGGTCAGGCGGCCCTGGCCGTCGAGCGCACCAAGCTGGTCGATGATATCGAAGACGCCCGACTTGCCGCCGAAACCGAGAAGCTGCGCAGCGCGCTGCTGTCGTCCCTGAGCCACGACCTGCGCACCCCGCTTGCCGCCATTCTGGGATCGGCCAGCGGGTTGATCGATATGGATTCCGACCTCTCGCCCGCTGCCCGCCGGGATCTGCTGGGCACCATCCGGTCCGAAGCCGAACGGCTCAACCGCTTCGTCGGCAATCTGCTGGACATGACCCGGATCGCGGCAGGCGCCCTGCACCCCAAGCGCGACTGGTGCGATCCCGCCGACCTAGCGGCAAGCGCCCTCAGCCGAGTTGCAACCATTGCCGGGGAGCGGCGGATCGATCTCGACCTTCCCCCCAGCCCTCCCCTGATCCAGGTGGATGGCGGTCTGATCGAACAGGCCCTGGTCAATCTGCTGGAAAACGCCCTCAAATATGCACCTGCGGATAGGCCGATCCGGCTGGGGCTGGCAATGGATGACGCCTGGCTTACCTACACCGTCAGCGACGAAGGCCCCGGCATTCCGGCGAACGCGCTGGAACTGGTGTTCGACCCCTTCTTCCGGGTGCGTTCCGAGGATCGGCAGACGGCGGGAACCGGCCTGGGCCTGGCCATCTCTAAGGCGATCCTTCTGGCCCATGGCGGCGATGTCCGCGCGCAAAGCCCGATAACGGACGATCCCGCACATCCCGGCACCCGCTTGACCCTGCGGTTGCCACTCGCGATATCTCTGCCATGACAGATCCGATCAAGATCCTGGTCGTCGACGACGAACCGCAGATCCGCCGTCTGCTGCGCATCGGCCTCGAAAGCCAGCGCTATAGCGTTGTGGAGGCGGAACACGGTCGACAGGCCCTCGAACAGGCCGCCCTCACCGCGCCCGATCTGGTGATTCTGGATCTTGGGTTGCCCGACATCGATGGCAAGCAGGTCATTCAGGGCCTGCGGGACTGGAGCAGCACGCCGATCCTGGTGTTGACCGTGCGCGATGGCGAGGCTGAAAAGGTCGCGGCCCTGGATGCTGGCGCCGATGATTACGTGACCAAGCCCTTCGGTATGGCCGAGCTTCTGGCCCGGGTTCGCGCCTCGCTGCGCCACCGTCTTCAGAAAGCCGGCGAAGTTCCGGCGGTCGAACTGGCGGGCGGTGTGCGCATCGATCTGGCCCTTCGGACCGTCAGCCGCGACGGTACGCCGGTTTCCCTTACCCCGAAGGAATATGATCTGCTGGCCTTGCTCGCCCGCCACGCAGGCAAGGTCCTGACCCACCGCCAGCTTCTCCAGGATGTCTGGGGACCGGCGCATGTGGAGGATATCGCTTATCTGCGGGTCTTCACCCGTCAGGTCCGGCAGAAGCTGGAGGCGGACCCCGCCCGTCCGGCGATCTTGGTGACCGAAAGCGGGGTCGGCTATCGGTTGCTCATGGCCGCAACTTAAGGCCCGCCGCGGGACTTGGCGCATGCGCTTTCCGATTGCATCGGCACCGCCTGTTCTGAAAGAGATGGAGAGATGAACCACACCATCCTCGTCGCCGACGACGAACCTCAGATCAGGCGCTTTCTGCAGGCCGGCTTCGAAATGTCGGGCTTTACTGTTTTGCAGGCGGAAACCGGTCGTAAATGCCTGGAGATGGCAAGCTTACGCCGCCCTGATCTGGTGGTTCTTGACCTTGGGTTGCCTGATCTCGATGGAATGGAGGTTTTGCGGGATCTGCGCGGTTGGAGTCAGGTGCCCGTCATCGTGTTGTCGGTTCGTGACCGTGAAGACGACAAGGTTGGGGCACTGAGCAGCGGTGCCGATGATTACGTAACCAAGCCGTTTGGTATGGCTGAGCTGATCGCACGCGTCAAAGTCGCCTTGAAGCATTCAGTCGCGCCGACCGGAAACCCCGTCGTCGAGATAGGAAATCTCCGGATAGACTTGCTGAACCGCCGGATCAGCGAAAGCGGTCAGGATATTTCGCTCACGCCAAAAGAGTACAGGCTGCTGGCTTTCCTGGCCCGCCACCCTGGTCGGGTCGTGACTCATCGCCAAATACTGTCGGAAGTATGGGGCGCAGGGCATGGGGAAGACCTGCATTATTTGCGCATCTTCATTCGGAAGCTGCGTGCCAAGATCGAGCCAGAGCCGAATACGCCGATATATCTGCAGACAGAGCTTGGCGTTGGCTATCGTCTGCAATCTGGTGACCGTTTACCGCCCCCTGCGGCGTAACTGATCGTCGCCTCAAAGTAATTTATACAAAATTTATACGAACGGGCATTTTGTGCCCTCGTTTATTTATGCGGCTGACAGATACGGTGGCGCGCCCGGAGAAGGGAAAAGACGCCCGCATAGAAGACGTCATGGCACAGTCACCGAGTGCCTCTCCCGAACCAGGCCTACAGGGAGAGAGACATGGCAACCGACCGGACCCAGACGGGCAAGGGGCGATACCACCCGCTAGCCCATAAATTCACCGACAGCGTCGATTTCATCAGCGCCAGCTTTGGCAAAATTGCCGATATCTTCGTGCTGGCCGCCTGCGCGATCAGCGCAGGCAATGCCGTCATCCGCTATCTGTTCAACACCAGCTCGAATGCTTGGCTTGAGGCGCAATGGTACCTCTTCGCCGGTATGGTCATGCTGGGCGCTGCCCATACCCTGCGCAAGAACGAGCATGTGCGCGTCGATATCGTCTACGGCATCGTTTCGGCCCGCACGCGGCTCTGGATCGATATCGTGGGCACCATCGTCTTCCTGCTGCCGGTCTGCGCGATCATGGGCTGGATGACCTGGCGCTTCTTCTTCGATGCCTTCAGCCATCATGAAATTTCGGCGAACGCAGGCGGCCTGCTCCGCTGGCCGGTGAAATTTGTGATGCCGCTGGGCTTTGCACTGCTGGTCCTGCAAGGGCTGGCCGAGTTGGTGAAGCGCATCATCGCCCTCGATGGCGAGAAGGACGCGACCCCGGAATACGAGCGCCCGCTCCAGTAATCCGCCCCGCACGCGCACCGGTTTCAAGGATTTCGATCTATGGCAAACTATATGCCGCCCCTGATGTTCGCGGGGCTTG
The DNA here is from genome assembly GCF_042683105.1 of Lacibacterium aquatile. Classification (NCBI taxonomy): domain Bacteria; kingdom Pseudomonadati; phylum Pseudomonadota; class Alphaproteobacteria; order Rhodospirillales; family Rhodospirillaceae; genus Lacibacterium; species Lacibacterium aquatile. Next base: position 23,485 of record NZ_JBHUIP010000006.1, on the reverse strand, counting down.
TCTTCTTCATGCTGATGGGTTTCCCCGTCGCCTTCTCCATCTCGGCCGTCGGCTTGCTTTTCGGCTTCCTCAGCATCGAGCTGGGGCTGTTCACCTTCGCCTATCTCGAGAACCTGCCCTTCCGCCTGTTCGGCATCCTCTCGAACGATCTGCTGCTCGCGATCCCCTTCTTCACCTTCATGGGCATGATCCTGGAGCGATGCCAGCTGGCTGAAGATCTGCTGGAAGCGACCGGGCAGGCCTTCGGTGCGATCCCCGGCGGTCTTGCCTATGCGGTTATCATCGTCGGTGCCGTGCTAGGTGCTATCACCGGCACCGTCGCCGCCTCGGTCATTGCCATGGGCATGATGTCCCTGCCGATCATGCTGCGATACGGCTATAGCCCCCGCATGGCAACCGGCGTCATCGCCGCATCGGGTACCATCACCCAGCTGATCCCGCCCTCCCTGGTTCTGGTCGTGCTGGCCGATCAGTTGGGCCGTTCTGTGGGCGACATGTATTTGGGCGCCATCGGCCCCTCGATCCTGCAGGTCGCCCTCTTCATCCTGTATGTCTTTGTGCTGTCGATCGTTAAGCCCAAGAGCATGCCGCCGCTTCCGCCAGAAGCCCGCACGCTCAAAGGCTGGCCGCTGGTCTGGCGCGTCATTGCGGGGATGGTTCCGGCGCTCGGCCTCATCTTCCTGGTACTGGGCACCATCTTCGTTGGCCTTGCCACCCCGACCGAAGCAGGCGCCATGGGGGCTGTCGGTGCAATGCTTCTGGCAGCCGCCCGCCGCCGCCTGACCCTCAAGCTGACCTGGGAAGCCATGCAGGCGACCATGCGCCTGACAGCAATGGTGGTCTTCATCCTGGTCGGCTCCACCGTCTTCAGCCTCGTTTTCTACGGCGTTGACGGCGCTCATTGGCTCGAAGGCCTGCTGGCGAACCTGCCCGGCGGTGCGACCGGCTTCCTGATCCTGGTCTGCATCTTCGTGTTCTTCCTGGCATTCTTCCTGGACTTCTTCGAGATCGCCTTCATCATCGTGCCGCTGCTGGCGCCGGTCGCCTCCAAGCTGGGCATCGATCTGATCTGGTTTGGCGTCCTGCTGTCCATCGTGCTGCAAACCGCCTTCATGCATCCGCCCTTCGGCTTTGCTCTCTTCTATGTGCGCGGCATTGCCCCGCCGAGCGTCAAGAGCAAGGACATCTACCTCGGTGCAATCCTCTGGTTGTGCCTGCAGTTGGCCCTGGCCGCTGTCGTGATCTTCTGGCCGGAGTCGGTAACCTACTGGCTCGATCCCGTGGTGGACGTTGATCTGAATTCTATCCAGATCGATATCCCAACCGGTGGCTTTGAAAACCAAGCGCCACCGGACTTCAAATAAGCCCGGCTCGTATCAGCAAAAAAGGAAGGCCGATCCCGCAAGGATCGGCCTTTTTCTTTTACCAGCTCCAACTGCGACACAATCGCACGACGACGAAGGGGTTTTGCGCAACCGTCGAGACGCCATATACCAGAGGTAACTCTTTGCGACAGGAAGACCCATGACAGCAGAGAAATCCGGCACTTTCCGCATCGGCGGCGAGATCGAGATCAATCGTCTTGGCTTTGGCGCCATGCGGGTCACCGGCCCCGGCATCTGGGGGCAGCCCGCCGATAAGGTCGAGGCGATCCGTACTCTCAAAGCCGTGCCCGAGCAGGGCATCAATTTCATCGATACCGCTGACAGCTATGGACCGAACGTGTCCGAGGAACTGATCCGCGAGGCCCTGCACCCCTACCCTGGCCTGCTGGTCGCGACCAAGGCAGGCCTCACCCGCGCAGGCCCCGACCAATGGCAGCCGAACGGCAAGCCCGAGTATCTGCGCGCCCAGGCCCATGCCAGCCGCGAGCGCTTAGGCGTTGAGCAGATCGGCCTTTGGCAACTACATCGCATCGACCCGCGTGTACCGCGTGACGAACAGTTCTCCGCCGTCAAATCGCTGATCGACGAAGGCGTCGTGAAATTCGTCGGTTTGAGCGAGGTTTCAGTCGAGGAGATCGAGGCGGCCCGCCGCTTCTTCCCGGTTGCGACCGTGCAGAACCAATATAATCTCGCTGATCGGCGGCATGAGGCAGTGCTCGACTATTGCCAGGAGAAGAACATCGGCTTCATCCCCTGGTATCCCTTGGCCGCCGGTAGCCTCGCCCGCCCCGGTACCGTGCTCGACCGTATCGCCCAGGCTCATAAGGCGAGCCCTAGCCAGATCGCCCTGGCCTGGGTGCTGAAGCGCAGCCCGGTGATGCTGCCGATCCCCGGCACTTCCAAGGTCAAACATCTCATCGAGAATACAGCCGCCGCAGCCATCAGCTTGAGCGACGAGGATTTCAAAACCCTCGAACGCGCGGCACGCTGATACGAATAAAGGGGGCGGTCGCCAGGAACCGCCTCCGCTTTCGAAAAAGGTCGAAAGATTCCAGACTTGGCAATCTTTGTGCGGCATGATGCCCCGAAATCTGGGGAGAAATATGATGTTCAAAGCAATGCGCCCTGGCCTTGGCCTTCTGATCGGCGCGCTCTGTCTTGGCCTGCCGTTGGCGGCGGAAGCCCACGTCAAGTGGTTCGCCCCTTACATCGTCGATGCGCCGCCCATGCGCCTTGGCCTGATGGTGCAGAACCAGTGGATGTGGATCGCCTTCGGCCTCACCCTCGCTTTCTTCATCGCAACCCGATTTGTTGAAGTCAGCCGCTTTGGCGATCTGGTCCAAGGTGGGCTCGACCGTGTCACCAACCCGCTCTGGGCGCGTCTTGACGATTATGTCCGCGCCCTGATCGCCGCCTTCTTCGTCGCGATCTTCTCCGTCGGCGGCGTCTATCTCACCCCGGATCTCAAGACCCCGGCCGAATGGGTTTCCTGGATCCAGTTGCTGATCGCCGCCGGTATCTTCTCGCGCCGGACGATGCCTCTGTCGGGTATCGGCATCATCGTGCTGTGGCTGCTGGCCCTCCTGGATTACGACCTTTTCCATCTGCTCGACTATCTGGCCCTGGGTGTCGGTGTTGCGGCCTATCTGATCTTGGAACCGATGCCGGAAAAGTATCGCTCGCACCGCTTCGAGGCTCTGCGCTGGGGCCTTGCCATTGCGCTGATGTGGTCGAGCCTGGAGAAATTCGCTTATCCGGAATGGTTCTATCCGCTGGTCGATGAAAAGCCCTTCCTGACCTTCGGTCTGCCGCGCGACGTCTTCATCCCAATGGCCGGCGTGGCGGAATTCACCATGGGCTTCGGCCTGCTCTGGACCCCGCTGATCCGCCGCCTGTCGGCCATCACGCTGCTGCTGATCTTCACCGCTGCCGTCTGGCCGTTCGGGCGCATCGAGATCATCGGCCATGGCTTGATCATGGCGATCCTGCTGGCCGTGGGCAGCGACCATTGCCGCGTCGACCGGCTGGGGCCGAAGTTCAAGCTGCCCGCCTATAACATCCCGGCTGCCTTGGCCCTGGTCGTGGTGGTCTTCGTCAGCGGTTACTGGACCCTGCATGACGTCTTTTATAACTATGACGATTATGCCCGCGGCGTGATCGACCGCGCGACCCACTCCCACAACCCCGAAAACCCGCACGGCCCGAAGTCCGATACCGGCATCGGCGCCCCGCCCACAAAGTAAGGGATCTCTCCGCCTGCCCTTTCCTGTGTGCTAAGGAAAGGGCAGGAGGAATTCATCACGATTACCATCGCCCCTGGGCAGATCGCCCTTGGCGCCATGCGCCATGTGCCGCGCTTCATCGCGGAAGTCTGGCGCACCAGCCCTAAACTCACCGCCCTTGGGATTTTCCTGCGCCTGATCCGGGCGCTGATCCCTGCCGCCATGCTCTTTGTCGGCAAGCAGATCATCGACACCATCCTGCCGCTGATCGGCCAGGGGGCTGCGGTCGATCTGACCGACTGGATCTTTTCCCCTGCCGCCCAACCGTTATTGTTATGGATCGCGGCCGAATTCGCCCTGGCCCTGGCCGCCGACCTGATCGGCCGGGTGACCGGGATGGTCGATGTGCTGCTGACCGAGCGGTATGTGAACGCCATGAGCGTGCGGCTGATGGAGCATGCCGCCAGCCTGGACCTCGCCCATTTCGAAAGCGCCGATCAGCAGGACCGGCTGGACCGGGCGCGGCGACAGGCCAGCGGGCGCGGTAACCTCCTGGGGCAGGTACTCGGGTTTGCCCAGAGCATCATCACGATCCTGACTTTTGCGGTGGGGCTTGCGCTCTATACGCCCTGGCTGGTGCTGCTGGTCGCCCTTGCGCTGATCCCCGGCTTTGTCAGCGAGGCGCATTTCAACACCCTCGCCTACCGGCTCAATTTCCGCAAAACGCCGGAGCGACGGACACTGGACTATCTGCGTTATCTCGGTGCCTCGGTCGAAACGGCCAAGGAGGTCAAGCTCTATGGGCTCGGCGGATATTTCATCACCCGCTTCAGCAAGCTCGCCGCCGACCTCTATCGCGCCAGCCGCCTGCTGGCCCAACGCCGGGCGGCGTGGGGTGGTTTCTTCGCCATCATCGCGACCTCGGCCTATTATTCGGCGTATCTGCTGGTCATCTGGCACACGGTGACCGGCACCCTGACCCTCGGCGATCTGACCTTCCTGGGCGGATCGCTGCTGCGCCTGCGCACGCTGCTGGAGACCCTGCTGCTAGGCCTGTCTGAACTGGCGGCGCAGTCGTTGTACCTCGACGATCTTTTCTCCTTCTTCGCAATCCGGCCCGACATCGTGCGGCCAGTGAATGCCGTGCCGGTACCTGAGCCGATCCGCCAGGGATTCTCGCTGCGCAATGTCGGCTTTCGCTATCCTGGCACCAATGACTGGGTCATCCGGGGCCTTGATCTCGATATCGGCGCGGGCGAGGTCATTGCCTTGGTGGGTGAGAATGGCGCGGGCAAAAGTACGCTCGTGAAACTGCTCTGCCGCCTCTATGACCCAGACGAGGGGGAGATCCTGCTCGATGGGGTCGATCTGCGCTGCTATGATCCGGTCGCGCTGCAGCAGCATATCGGTGTCATTTTCCAGGATTTTGTCCGCTATGACGTCTCGGCCCGCGACAATATCGCCATGGGACGGATCGACGACCGCGAGCGGCTCGACCTGATCCAGTCTGCAGCCCAGCGGAGCCTTGCAGACACGATCATTGCCAAGCTGCCGCGCGGCTATGATCAGCCCGTCGGGAAGCGCTTCACCGATGGTTATGATCTGTCGGGCGGCGAATGGCAGCGCATCGCGATCGCCAGGGCCTATATGCGCGATGCCCAGATCCTGGTGCTGGACGAACCTTCCGCCGCCCTCGACGCGCGGGCGGAGCATGAGGTGTTCCAGCGTTTCAAGGAATTGGCCGAGGGTCGGATGGTCGTCCTGATCTCCCACCGCTTCTCCACCGTCCGCATGGCCGACCGGATCGTGGTGCTGGAGCACGGACGGATCCTGGAGATGGGAACCCACGCGGCCCTGCTGGCCAAAGGCGGTCGCTATGCCGACCTGTTCGAATTGCAGGCCAACGGGTATCGGTAGCAGAGGTTAGCTGGCCCCTCGGCGGGCGTCGAACTGGGACCGCGCCTCCTCCACAGAAGGTAGATGCTGGATTGTCCAGGCATAGAGAGCCTTGAACGGAGCTTGCAGCGTGCGGCCCATCGGGGTGATCTCATATTCCACCGCAATCGGCGACTGCGGGATCACCCGACGCTCGATCAACCCGTTACGCTCCAGACGGCGGAGACAGTCGGTCAAGGCCTTCTGGGTAATCCCCTCGATCCGGCGCTTGATGCCGTTGAAGCGCACCGGCCCTGCGTCCAACACCGCCAGCACCATCATCGACCATTTGTCCGAGATCTGATCGAACAGGATGCGACTGGGGCAGACCGCTGAAAACGTCGGGCATTCCTTCACCGGCATCAGGTTTCTCCAACTATACCTAGTTGATTGGAAGTGCGTTCTTGAACCCAGGTATAAACTATATACCTATATGGCTCCAGAGTGAACGGAGCTTCCAAGCATGAACACCGCCCCCCTCTTCCGCCCTTTCCGGCTGAAGTCCTTAGAATTGAAGAACCGCATCGTCATGGCACCGATGACCCGGACCTTTTCGCCCGGTGGCATCCCCGGCGACAATGTGGCCGCCTATTACCGTCGGCGGGCGGCGGGCAATGTCGGACTGATTCTCTCCGAGGGCACGGTGATCAACCGTCCCGCCTCGCGCAATGAACCGGGTATTCCCTTCTTTCACGGCGCAGCAGCACTGGCCGGTTGGGAGAAGGTGATTACCGATGTCCATGCCGCAGGCGGCAAGATGGGGCCGCAGATCTGGCACACCGGCGCCACACGCGGGATGTCGGGGTGGAAACCGGAAGCGCCCGTCGAAAGCCCCTCGGGCCTCAATGGGCCGGGCGATCCCAACGGTGTTGCGATGAGCGATGAAGACATCACCGATGCGATTGCCGCCTTTGCCAGCGCTGCTGCCGACGCCAAGCGGCTGGGCTTCGATGTCGTGGAACTGCACGGCGCCCATGGCTATCTGATCGACCAGTTCTTCTGGGCGGGAAGCAACCAGCGGACCGACCGTTATGGCGGGGCGACCTTAAAAGAGCGCGCGCGGTTTGCAACCGAAGTCGTCGCGGCGGTCCGCGCGGCCATCGGACCCGATCTGCCGCTGATCCTGCGCATCAGTCAATGGAAGCAGCAGAATTACGCTGCGAAGCTCGCCACTACACCCGACGAGTTGGCCGATTGGCTGCTGCCGCTCAAGGACGCCGGGGTCGACATCTTCCATGCCTCGCAGCGCCGTTTCTGGGAGCCGGAATTCCCCGAGGTCGATGGTGCCGAAGGGTTGAATTTTGCCGGTTGGGCCAAGAAGGTGACGGGCTCCCCGACCATCTCCGTCGGTTCGGTCGGTCTGTCGGGCGAATTTTTGGCTGCTTTTGGAGGCGAGAAATCGACTCCGGTCAGTCTCGATGGCCTAGTCCGCCGCATGGAGCGCGAAGAGTTCGATCTGATCGCCGTCGGTCGCGCGCTGATCACCGACCCGGAATGGGTTGCAAAGGTTCAGAACGGCGATTTCGACAAGCTGAGCAGCTTCGACCCGGCCGCCCTTAAAGAGCTCGTGTAAGGGAGGGGCGCCGAAAGGCGCCCTATTCCCGGACGTATTCCGGGAACCGCAGTTTGATATCCGCCACCTGCATCAGCGTGCCTGACAAATGATCCCGCACGGCCTGCTGCGCCTCTGCCGGATCGCTGGCAGCTATAGCATCCAGGATACGGGTATGGTCGCGCAGGATCGCCTGGATCTTGCCCGGCACCGGCAGATGCAACTGGCGCAGACGGTCGATATGGCCGCTGCGGCTGCGCACCAGGGTCCAGAGGTCCGGCACCCCAGCCGCCTCGCTCATCTGCCGATGAAAAGCCTGATCAGCTTCGGCAAAGGCCGTTAGATCGCCCAATTCGAAATCCGCCTGCTGTTCGGCGACGATGCCACGCAGCTTAGCCAGGAACCGCTTATCCTGGGCCAGCGCCAACGTACGGACCACCTCCAGCTCGATGGATTTACGGAAAAAATGCGCCTGATGCGCCAGCCGCAGGTCGATGGGGCTGACCACCGTCGCATGCTGGGGGAAGATATCGACCAGCTTTTCCTCGGCCAGCTTCAGGAGCGCATCCCGGATCGGCGTCTGCGACAGGCCATATTGCTCCATCAGTGCCGTGCGGGACAGCACCGTACCGGGAATAAGGCTCAGGCTGATGATCTGGTGCCGCAGGCTCTCGAATACCTGCGGGGCGGCCTGACGGGCACGGTCGAGGCGGATCAGTTGGGCGGTTTCGGACATTCTGGTCGCTCATAACATCGGGGGCGGCACCATACGCCATTCTTACAAAATTCTTGAAGCTAAAGCACTAATGCATTAGTGCTTTACTGTATAAAAATTGGGGGAAAATCCCCAAGCATCCGCGACCGGGGATAAACCCGGCGCACCAAACCCGCTCATGACGGTCCTTTAAGGGGGGAAACCATGATCAAGACACTGGCTAAATTCGGTATTGGTGCTTTAGCGCTTACGGCTGCCTTCAGTGCGTCGGCGGCCGACCTGTCGATCACCCGTCAACCCGGCATCCTCTATCTGCCTGCTGCGGTGATGGAGAAGCAGAAGCTTCTGGAAAAACACGCGGCCGCCCAAGGGGTCGCCGATCTGAAAGTGAATTGGGTCGTCTTCACCGGGGGTGGCGCTGCGACTGACGCCCTGCTGTCGGGCAATGTCGATATCGTGAATAGCGGCGTCGGCAATATGCTGCTGCTCTGGGACCGCACCAAGGGTGGGGTCAAGGGCATCATCACCAATTCGGCCCAGCCGGTGACGCTGATCAGCCGTGACCCGAAGATCAAGACGATCAAGGACTTCGGTCCGACCGACAAGATCGCCGTGCCGACCATCAAGGTTTCGACCCAGGCGATCCTGCTGCAGATGGCCGCCGCCCAGGCCTTTGGCGAGGATCAGTGGGGCAAGCTCGACGGCAATACCGTGCAGTTGGGCCATCCTGACGCCGCTGCCGCGCTGGCCAACCCGAGCCACGAGGTCGCCAATCATTTCGCCGCTCCGCCCTTCGACTATAAGGAAATGAAGACGGTACCGGGCGCCCATATCGTCCTGAAATCCGAGGACATCATCGGCGGCCCGCTGTCGCAGTCGACCCTCTTCACCACCACGAAGTTCGCCGACGCCAATCCGAAGCTGATCGCGGCGGTTATCGAAGCCTCCAAGGAAGCCGTCGCCTATACGCTGGCCAATCCCGCCGCCGCCATCGATGCCTATCGTGAAGTCACCGGCGACAAGACCCCCGCCGAGGAGCTGGTGGATATCCTGAAGCAGCCGGGCATGATGGCCTATCAGACCGATCCGGCGGGCACGATGAAGTTCGCGACCCACATGCAGAAGGCTGGCGTCCTCAAGACCAAACCCGGCGCCTGGACGGACTATTTCCTGCCCCAGGCAAGCGGCTTCAAAGGCAGCTGAGCCCCTGTCGCGACCCCGCCCGTCTGAACTCAGTCGGGCGGGGTTCTTCCGGTTCGAAGATAGGAAGACAGCATGACGGCCCTTCTGGACGTGCAGGCGGTGACCCTGCGCTATAAGACTGCAACCAGCCTCATCACAGCGACCGACGGCGTCAGCTTCAACGTCAATCAATCAGACCGCTTCGTCCTGCTCGGCCCGTCGGGCTGTGGCAAGTCAACCCTGTTGAAGGCCGTCGGCGGCTATATGAAACCCGATGCGGGCGAAATCCGCATCAAGGACCGGGTGGTGAAGAAGCCCGGCGCCGACCGCATGATGGTCTTCCAGGAATTCGACCAGCTGCTGCCCTGGCGCACGGTGCTGGAAAACGTGATGTTCCCCCTCCAGACCGCCCGCAAGATGAGCCGCAAGGAAGCCGAGGAACGCGCCCGCGCCTATGTGGACAAGGTGCGTCTGACGGGCTTCGAGGATAACTACCCCCACACCCTGTCGGGCGGGATGAAGCAACGTGTCGCCATTGCCCGCGGCATGGCGATGGAGCCGGACATCCTGCTGATGGACGAGCCTTTTGCCGCCCTGGACGCCCTCACCCGCCGCCGCATGCAGGACGAGCTGCTGCAACTGTGGGAGGACACCCGCTTCACGGTGCTGTTCGTCACCCACTCCATCGCCGAGGCTATCCGCATCGGCAATCGCATCCTGCTGCTCTCCCCCCACCCCGGCCGGGTGAAGGCCGAGGTTACGGATGTTCAGCTGTCTGCCGCCGATCCAGAAGCTGCGGCCCGGCTGGAGCGCCAGATCCACGATCTCCTCTTCCAGGAAGAAGGACACCGCGAATGAGCGAGGCAACCATCCACCTGCGCGAGGATCAGAAGCCCGGCGCCGGTAAAGTCGAAGTGATTGAGCGCAAGCTGTCCGCCCTGGAACTCGCCTGGACCAGCCCGACCTTGCGCAAGAGTCTGCTGATCGTGGTGCTCGCGATTATCTGGGAGATCTATGCCCGTCTGCTGGGCAATCCCCTGACTTTCCCGACCCTGTCGGACACGATGATCGCCTTTCAGGAAAGTATCGCCAGCGGCGTACTGCCTGCCCGCGCCTGGACGTCGATCAAGATCCTGCTGTCGGGTTACGCCATCGGGATCGTGCTGGCCGGGACTTTAACGGTGCTGGCGATCAACACGCAGATCGGCACCGACTTCCTGGAAACCATGACGGCGATGTTCAATCCGCTGCCTGCCATCGCACTGCTGCCGCTGGCGTTGATCTGGTTCGGGTTGGGGGCGACAAGCCTTGTCTTTGTGCTGATCCATTCCGTGCTGTGGGCCGTTGCGCTGAATACCCACGCGGGTTTCCTGAGCGTGTCGCAGACTCTGCGGATGGTCGGGCGGAACTATGGGCTGACCGGCCTGCCCTACGTCTTCCGCATCCTGATCCCGGCGGCCTTCCCGTCGATCCTGACCGGCCTCAAGATCGGCTGGGCCTTTGCCTGGCGCACCCTGATCGCGGCCGAGCTGGTCTTCGGTGTCTCGTCCGGTAAGGGCGGGCTCGGCTGGTTCATCTTCGAGAACCGCAACATCCTGGATATCCCCTCGGTCTTCGCGGGGCTTCTGACCGTCATCATCATCGGTCTCATCGTCGAAAATCTGTTTTTCCGAACCCTGGAGCGCCGGACAGTCCGCCGCTGGGGCATGCAAGGCTAGAACTCCCATGGCTTCCACCACCCGCAAAAAACCCACCGACCTTCGCAGCGCCCGCTGGTTCGCCCCCGATGACCTGCGCGGCTTCGGCCACCGCTCCCGCTTCATGCAGATGGGCTATGGCACCACCGACTGGAAAGACAAGCCGGTCATCGCGATCGTCAATACCTGGTCGGACATCAACCCCTGCCACGCCCACTTCAAGCACCGGGTGGAGGATGTCAAACGCGGGGTTCTGCAGGCCGGGGGCCTGCCTATCGAGCTTCCGGCGCTATCCCTGGCCGAGCAGTATGTGAAGCCGACCACCATGCTCTATCGCAACATGCTGGCGATGGATGTGGAAGAACTGCTGCGCTGCCATCCCATCGATGGCGCGGTGCTGATGGGCGGCTGCGACAAGACCACGCCCGCCCTGCTGATGGGTGCCACAAGCGCCGGGCTTCCCTGTATCTATGTCCCCGCCGGACCGATGCTGCGCGGTAACTGGAAGGGCAAGGTTCTGGGGTCGGGCTCTGATGCCTGGAAATTCTGGGACGAGCGGCGAGCGGGTAATATCTCCGACCAGGACTGGACGAATATCGAGGCGGGTATCGCGCGCTCTGACGGCACCTGCATGACGATGGGCACCGCTTCCACCATGACCGCCATCGCGGAGAGCCTGGGGATGACCTTGCCCGGCGCTTCTTCGATCCCCGCCCCGGACAGCAATCACATCCGCATGTGTTCGGCTTCAGGCCAACGGATTGTGGAGATGGTTTGGGAGGATCTGACACCCAACAAGATCCAGACCATCAAGGCCTTCGAGAATGCCATAGCCGTCGCCATGGCTATGGGCTGTTCCACCAATGCCATCATCCATCTGATCGCCCAGGGGCGGCGTGCAGGCTGCGATATCACCCTCGATGACTTCGAAGCCGCGAGCCATATCCCGGTCATCGGCAATGTGCGTCCGAGCGGCGAAAAATACCTGATGGAAGACTTCTTCTATGCGGGCGGTCTGCCGGGGCTGATGTCGCGCCTGACGGATCATCTGCACCTTGACGCCATGACCGTCACCGGCAGGAGCCTGGGCGAGAATATCGCGGGTGCCGAGGTGCATGACGACGATGTGATCCGTCCGATGGACAATCCCGTCTATGCCTCGGGCGCCCTTGCAGTGCTCAAGGGCAATATCGCGCCCGATGGTTGCGTGATCAAACCCAGCGCCTGTGCGCCCCACCTGCGCAAACACTCCGGCCCCGCCCTGGTCTTCGACGATTACCCGTCGATGAAGAAGGCTGTCGAGGATGAAAGCCTGGAGGTCACCGCCGACCATGTGCTTATCCTGCGCAACGCGGGCCCCCAAGGCGGCCCCGGTATGCCGGAATGGGGCATGCTGCCGATCCCGAAAAAGCTGGTGAAGCAGGGCGTACGCGACATGGTCCGCATCTCCGACGCCCGCATGAGCGGCACCTCCTATGGCGCCTGTATCCTGCACGTGTCACCCGAGGCATATATCGGTGGCCCGCTCGCGTTGGTGCGCACCGGCGACATTATTTCCGTCGATGTCGATGCCCGCACGATCAATCTCGACGTCTCCGATACAGAACTGACCCGGCGCCAGGCCGATTGGAAGCCCCTGCCGCCCCGGTTCGAACGCGGCTACGGCTGGATGTTCAACCGTCATATCGGCCAGGCCGACAAGGGCTGTGACTTCGATTTCCTGCAAACCTCCTTCGGGGGTGCAACGCGCGAACCGGACATCTTCTAAGCGTTATAGATCTGAAAAGCCGGAGACAAAATGCGGGAGGCGTATTTCGCCTCTTGCAGTCCCTGGTCTCCGGCAAAATAGTAGTTTTCCAGCAGGGGATGCGCCTTAGACCAAGGAACCCATGATGGGAAAACTGCGAAAAGCCGGGGACACGGATGCAGCAGAATAACTGGCTGGCGAATCATCTGAAGGCGGTCGTCGATTCGTCGAACGACGCCATTATCAGCAAGACCATGCAAGGTATCGTGACCTCCTGGAACCGGGGCGCCGAGCATATCTTCGGCTATACGGCAGAAGAGATGATCGGCCGCCCTATCACTCAGGTTATCCCGCCCGATCGCTGGAGCGAGGAGACGGAAATCCTATCCCGCATATCGCGCGGCGAGCGGATCGAACATTACAACACCATCCGCCTGCATAAAGACGGCAGGCTGCTCGACATCTCGCTGACAATTTCGCCCATCAAAGCGGATGACGGCACCATCGTCGGCGCATCGAAGATAGCCCGCGATATCACGGCCCAGCGCCTTGCCCAGCAGAAGCAGGGTATGCTTCTGCACGAAATGTCCCACCGCGTGAAAAACCTCTTCTCACTGACGACCGGTCTGATCACGCTCTGTGATCAATCGGCGGAATCGGCGAGCGAGTTGCGAGACCTTCTTACCCGCCGCCTCTCCTCCCTTGCCCGCGCCCACGACATGGTTCTGCCTATTAAGACAGGCCAGGAGGAAACGCCCGGCCATGCCGCAGATTTCGCCGCCGTGGTCGAGAAAGTGCTGGAGCCGTATCGCGAGGAGTCGAGCGACCAGCGGATACGCATCCAAGGGCCACCGCTGGCTATCGGTCCGTTGGCGGTGACGGATACCGCTCTTCTGCTGCAGGAATTTGCGACCAACGCCATGAAGTATGGCGCTTTGACAAATCGCGACGGCAGCATCGCCGTTTCCTGGTCAGTCGACGATCAGCAGTTGCATCTGCTCTGGCAGGAACGCGGGGGACCGACAATCGGAAACCCACCCGATCGCAAAGGCTTTGGCAGTCTGTTGGCCGATGGCACCGTGAACGGCAGGCTTGGCGGGCGCTTGGAAAGGATCTGGGAGCAGGAAGGATTAACCATAAGACTCGCTGTGCCGCTCAAAACACTCACGAGCTGATCACCGTTCTGACTCTCGAAGCGCTGGAACAAAGACGCAGATCTGTAGTTATTTTGACATGTCTACGAATCGAAACATACCGCCCAAGCCTTTGGCAGTGGTCATCGACGATGAGTTCATCATACGTGAACTTGCGACTTCTGTTCTTGAAGATATGAATTTCGAGACGATGGGCTTTACGACCGCGGACGAAGCCATCGGCTTTATTCGCCAGCATCATGACGCGATAAAAGTCGTCTATACCGATATCCGCATGCCCGGCCGCCTGGATGGCGAAGCCTTGGCGCGCGAGGTGGCGCAACGCTATCCCACGGTAAAGGTCATCATATCATCGGGTCATGTGCGTCTGCAGGAACAGGATCCGCGCGACGGCACCATTTTCATGGCCAAACCCTGGGCGCCCGCCGATCTGAAGCGCCTTCTTGAGGGAAATAATGACGACTGATCGGCCGCTTGCCCTTCACTCCCGCGCCCGGCACTCTGGTGCAGATCGGCGTCAAAGGAAGCCTCAAGATGGCGGAAAAGCTCACCCTGGAAAAACGTCGCTGGGCGCGCGAGGAACTGATCAGCCTGCTGTCGCTTTCAGGCACCCTCGCCGGGCTTTCGATCACGGGCGTCACCCTATTCCGCACCCTAACCGGCACACAGGCGACTGGAACGCTGGCGGATGATCTGCTGGCCATTTGCGCGCTGGCCTTCCTGCTCAGCTGCTATGCCATCTTCTGGGCCTTGCGGACCCGCCATGATCAGACAGCGACGCGCCTGACCCAGATCGCGGATGCTCTTTTCCTCGGCGGGCTGACGGTCATGGTCTTTGTCGGCTTCCTGATGCTCTATTCGATCTGGTGATGACCGATGTAAAGCAATTCCCCCCTTTTTATTAGAGCGATGGGCTGGCCTTACGCTGCCGCGCGGCCGGAGAGGCAGAGCGCCAGACCTCGATCACGCTGGCGTCATGGCTTTGCAGCACAACGCGGGTCTGTCCGCCTTCAACGGCAGCAAGCCTTGCCGCCTTGATGGCTGTGGTCAGGGCATCGCCCCGAATCGGAAACAGGAACTCCAGCTTGTCGTAAGCGAGGCTCCATAGGTTTTCCGAAGGTTTGACTATGTAAGTTTTGGGTTCCATCAGGGTTTCCTGCTGGCTGTGGGCGCAGCAAGGGCAGCTCCGTCCGGCCTTAAACGTTAACCCAAATAGAATTTCTCAAGAGTCGCATACTTGTGACATAAGACCTTTTCTTGCGGGACAAGATCGTTAACCATCTGTTTTCATTAGGAACATTGTCATTTTGAAATCGTTTTCCTTTTGAAGCGGCATTGATCTGCATTTTTGGAGGGACTCATTATGAACCGATATTTGATCAAAGGTCCGATCATCGTCGCTGCCCTCCTGGCCGCTGGAGCGACAGTTGCTCAGCCTCAGGCGGCTCGCGGCACAAACCATACGAAAAACACCAAATCCCCCGTCAGCACCGCTGGCTTGGAAAATGGGCCCCCCGCGCCGGAGAAAAGCAAAGCCCGCACCTGATCCGGTAAAAAAACGCCCCGGTTATAACCGGGGCGTTTTTCTAACCCTCGATGAGTTTGCGTCCCGCTATCCTCGGGTGGGCGCGTAAGGTCGCCGCGCGCACCAGGACATCCACCGGTCGCCGCTCCTCCGGAATCGCCAGAATTCCCCACCGTTGCAGGGCAACCCCAAGGGCAGAAGAGGCCGTGAACCAGGCCAGCGGAATCGCCAACACGAGCCCGGCCGTCACCGGCGCCATCCAGAGCGCGAATGGCGTAGAAATAGCGTAGGAAGCGGCAGCCAGGACCATTCCCAGCACCGTGTGCAGGGCGTAGCGGCGGGCGACCCATCTGAACAGCACGCCGCCGCCGTCGCGGGTCTGCGGCTTCCATCCGCTATCCTGTCCCAGCAGGATCGAGATCACGTCCCCGGTCTGATTGATCATCGTCACCGGCGCGAGCAGCGCCGACAGCAGCGTTTCCAGGATCAGGCTCAGAAACGCCCGGAACGCCCCGCCCGCCCCTCGCCTCCGCTCGCCCTGCACCAGCAGAACCACGAAAGCCAGCAGCTTGGGCGTCAGCAGTACACAGAGGGTGCCGATGAACAGCCAGAGCGCGCGGATCGGATCCTGCTGCGGCCAGGTCGGGAAGAGCGCTAGACCCTTGGGGAAATAGTCAGGCCGAACAAACCCGGCTTGAAAGGCGGCCACGACACCCAGCAGCAGGAACAAGAGCCACAGCGGCGCGGCCAGATAGGAGCCAATGCCGTTCAGGAAATGAATGCGGCTGACCCAATGCAGCCCCCGCGCCGTCAGCAATCCGGCATGTTGCAGATTGCCCTGACACCAGCGCCGATCGCGGATCGCCAGATCCCAGAGCGATGGCGGGCTTTCCTCGTAACTGCCATCCAATGCCGGAACCATATGCACCCGCCAACCACCCCGTCGCAGCAGCGCTGCCTCGACAAAATCATGGCTGAGGATATGCCCGCCGAAAGGCTTGCGACCCTTCAGGTGTGGCAGGCCGCACTGCTGGGCGAAAGCCTCCGTCCGGATAATCGCATTGTGCCCCCAGTAATTGCCCTCCGACCCATGCCACCAGGCGATGCCATGGGCGATCAGGGGACCATAGGTCTTGCCCGCGAACTGCTGCAGGCGGGCAAAGAGGCTGGTACCATTCACCACCATCGGCAGGGTCTGGATCAGCCCTACGCCGGGATTGCGTTCCATGGCTGCCGCCAGATGGACGATGCTTTCGCCCGACATCAGACTGTCGGCGTCCAGGATCAGCATCTGCGGATAGGCGCCGCCCCAGCGACGGACCCAATCGGCGATGTTGCCGGCCTTGCGCTCGATATTCTTCTCCCGGCGGCGATAGAAGATGCGCTCCGACCCGTTCGTGCGGTCGCGCAACGTCAGGAAAGCCGTTTCCTCGCTATCGAACAGCTCGGGATTGGTGGTGTCGGACAGGATGAAGATATCGAAATGCTCGATCGCGCCAACGACTTCGATCTGCTCATAGATCGCCTGAAGCCCGGCCATAACCCGCTCAGGATCTTCGTTATAAGTCGGCATCAGCAGAGCCGTCCGGCCCCTCAGACGCGGTAACTTGCCATCCGCTGCGATCCCAAGACCAAGCCCGCCTTGAGCAAGCATCGAGATAAATCCGGCAATCCCACTGGTGAAGGAAACGGCGATCCAGGCAAAGAGCAGGCAGAACAGTCCCAGGATGGCGCCTTCGATAATCGTCACGCCCCCCAGTCGCACGACGGCATACATCTGATAGGCGGCAAAGCCCGTCAGGCCCGTGGCCCCTCCCAGGACGAGGCAGCGCCGCCAGAAGGCCTGCGCCATCGCCTGGGCTTTGCGTCTTTGGGCGGGGGTCGACAAATCCTGAACAGGCATCTCCATCCCCGTTTCGGGAGGAAGTGCCGGACTAAGGATCGGCAGATCGCGGAAATTCGTCGTCATGCCGTCCACCGATAGATCCAGGTTTCGGAAACCGGCTGGCCTTCGTTTTTGAGGACCGCCCGCAGTTCCACGACCTTGGCGTCATCGGGCATGAACTCAAAACTCATGCGCCAGCCGCCGGTTATGGGATTGGGATGGGCGACAGGAAAGGCCGTCCGCCCCTTGTCCGCCGATACCTCGACCTGGAACTGCTTGCCATCGGGCAGATTGCGCAGGGACTCCCCCGTCAGTTCGATCACGACAAGGCGTGAACCTTCCCGGCCGCTCCCGCCTATCATGGTTTCAGCCACGGTCGCGAGCGGGGTCGTACCGGGGTTCTGCGAACACCAATGGAGGCGATAATTGAAGATATATTCCGACTTGGCTTTCAGCGGCACAGCCGGGCGCCAGGAGGCGACGATATTATCGTGGATCTCGCTTTTGGTCGGAATCTCGACCAGATGCACGGCGCCCTTGCCCCAATTGCCCACTGGCTCCACCCATAGGCTGGGTCGCTGATCGTAGCGCGCCTCGACATCCTTGAAGTCTGAGAAATGTCTGCGCCGCTGCATCAGGCCGAAGCCCCGCACCCCGTCATCGACGAAGCTCGAAACCTGAAGCTCCTCGGGATTGGCGAGCGGTCGCCAAAGCTGTTCCCCCCGGCCGCTCCAGATCGCCAGCCCATCGCTGTCATGGACCGCAGGGCGGAAGTCATCGACCCCGATCCGATCGTTGGCGGCGAAATAGAACATGCTGGTCAATGGCGCGATCCCAGCCTCGGCGATATCGATGCGGGGATAGAGCACCATCTCCACATCGAACAGCGTGGTCACCTCCTGCGGCGTTACCGAGAAACGATAGGCCGCCGCCGCGCTGGGACTGTCCAGCAGCGCATGAACGACGATGGAGCGTGCACCGGGGTTCGGCCGTTCAATCCAGAAGCTGCGGAAAGCGGGAAACTCCTCCCCTTCAGCCGAGGCCGTCTTGATCGCAAGCCCGCGCGCAGACAGGCCATAGACTTGCCCCTTGGCGACCGCTCGGAAATAGCTCGCCCCCAGGAACGCGCAGATCTCGTCAAAATAATCCAGCTTGTTGATCGGGCCATGCAGGCGGAACCCGGCAAAGCCCTGATCGGCTTGCGCTGGCAATTGCAGGTCATCGGTGCGGAAAAGCTCCGGCGCATAGGCGATCTCGGTCGCCTTGCCGTCCGCGACCTCGAATATCTGTACCCGATCCTTATAGAGGAAGCCGCGATGGAAGAACTGCGCCTCATAGGGTCGACCGCTGCCACGCCAGAGCGAACGGTCGGCATCGAAGCGGATCTTGCGGTAATCGTCATAGCTCAGCTTCGCCAGGACATCCGGCAGCTTGTTGTCTTTGATGGCATAGGGCGCCTGTGCCAGTGACTGCGCATTCCTACGCACGGCGGATGCCTCGAACGCCGTCGCGGCGGCAGGCTTCGCGGTAGAGGCTGGGGCTGCCGATGGCGCGGCATAAACCCAGCCCGAAGCAACCCCCGCTCCCGCCAGTGCAATGCCTCCCAACAACAGATCCCGACGACGCATCTGACTTCCCCCTGTACCAAAGCTTCAACCCATGAAGCAACGGCCACACACGGCCAATGTTCCCAACGATCTGACGTCCTGATGCGGGGCCATTTGAAGTGAATAAAAACTCATGAAATCTATTTAAGGATGTAGAAAGCCGGGGCAGAGGAATCGCTGCTGCGCTCCGGTCGCAAAAGCTTCAAGCGCCTCAACCACCCATGGTATAGCCACGTTGAGATTCCCCCCCTTAAGCTGAACGAGGCCTCTGGTATGCGCTTTTATCTGACTACCCTGATCGCTGGGCTTGTCACAGCCGCCGCACCCACCCATGCGCAATACACGGGGAACTGGACACCGGGGGACGTCGCGAAAAGCCGGCTGAGCATCAGTTCCGCCGCACCCGACGCGGAATTCTTTCAGAAAGAGATGCTCACTCGGCCGAATGGAGACCAGCGCGATGCCCTGCTAATGGGGGGACATAATCCTAAAACCCCTGGTCCAATTGCCTGGATTAACTATCACACAAGCCGCCTCAAGTTTTCCTGGTCCGGCGGTCCGATGGACACCCTCTATTCCCTGGCGCCGCCCTTCATGAACCAAAAGGCGCGCATGTCACCCGACGGTCGCGAGACCGCCACACTGAATACGGCTCTGACCGGTGGGCTCGAAACCGTCGAGATCGTAAAAGGTGTCGTGAATTTCGAGGGGGCCGACCAGCGGGAGTGTGCCGCCTGGCGCACACAGAAAGCTACCGTTTCAGCAGCCTTCTGGGGCTACTTTTGCGCCGCTCCCGGTCGGTCTCTGAACGTCGCCGATATTCAACAGGTCATGGGCGCATTGACCTTGAGCGAATAGGAAATCTACCGCCGATGTATATTCTGAAGCCCGGTATCAAGAAGGACCACCCACGCCGTTGGGCGCTGCCGGATCGGATATTTTTTGGCTATGGGGCCTGCCATATCCTGGCAGGCGTCTATCTGCGGGATCCGCCGCTACCGGGCTTTTATGCCGAACGCATCATTCCAGCCGAGGGGTTTGCAGGCGGTCATGCCTATGTGACGGATGGGTGCATCGCCTTCGATTATCATGGCTATTCCCTTCGGAACCGCCTCCTTGCCCATCACGCAAGAGGTTGGTCTGCCCGTTATCCCGGCTGGGATTGCGCCATCGAGCGGGTCAGCTTCGATCTGCTCGACACAGCCGAGCTCAACCAGCGCAAGATGCTGGGGCCGAACCAATATCTCCGTGACGCCAGCACCCGCGCGATGGCGTTCATCGCACGGGTGCTGCATCTTCAAGCATCGGAAAAGGCCCGACGGCTCGCGTCTTAGAAGGAAAGCGTGGCCGCTCCGTCCTTGATTTCGGCGAACATGGCACTGCCACCGATGATGATAACACCGTCCAGCAGATCGGCCTGCTCATAACCGCGCGCCTTCACGCAAGGAGGACATGCCCAGATCGCGCCGCCACGTTTCTGAAAATCCTCGATCAGCGCTGCCAGCGGGTCGAGCGGTGCCACTTGTGTAAAGCGCTGCCCACCCTTGCGAACCAGATCGATGGCGGTGCTGGTTAGGAAGATCGACACCTTCAACCCAGCGGTCAAAGCGCCGTTGGCCAGGGTGAAAGCGACCGAAGAAACTTCCGAATCGATCCCTTTGGTCATAAGGATTACAAGCTTGTCTGTCGTGGGTTGCATGGTATAGTCCCGTGATTGATTGATGTCCTCCATCAATACTTGGCACGGGAAGGTCATGTCTTTGGCCGAGGCGCCGAAAAACTTGCCCGAAAATCCGCGCGGCCGGCTTGGTGTCGAGCGGGACGACGTCCTATCATCACTCCTCTCCCGGATTCGACTATCTGGTTCGCTGCAATTCTGTTTCATGCCCTCGGGTGATTGGCAGACCGATGGTGTTCCCGCCATGTCCAGGCTGGCAGCCAGAGCTAACGGCGCCATGCCTTTCCATGTGGTTGTGGAGGGTGAATGCTGGCTGAAGATGGACGGCATCGAAGCCTCGCTGGAAGCAGGCGACGTTGTACTGTTTCCCTTTGGCACCGGTCATCAATTGGGATCCGGCTCTAATGGGCGGCTCGTCCTGCCGACCCGAGACCTGCCGCCTAAACCTTGGCGAGACATTCCGATGCTGCGTTATGGCGAAGAACAGCGCCCTTCTCGCCTGCTCTGCGGCTATCTGCAGTGCGATACGCTGGGATTTGCGCCTCTGCGGGACGCCCTGCCCACGCTGATCCATGTCAGGACCCGCGGCGCTAATGATCTTTCCTGGATGTCTGCGACGATCAGCCAGATGGTGGCGGAAGTCGACCGTCCCCGTGCCGGCGGAGTCGCGATGCTGGGTCGCCTGACCGAGATTCTCTTTATCGAGATTCTCCGTCATCGCATGACGACAGCGAAGACCCCAGGGGATCGTGGCTGGCTGGCAGCCTTGGCCGATCCTGCCCTCACCCGCTGCCTTTCCCTGCTCCACGCCGCCCCCGACCAGGATTGGAGTATAGAAGCACTCGCTCTCGCCTCCGGCCTCTCCCGCAGCAGCCTGTCCGAACGATTCCGGATTGTCCTAAACACGTCACCAATCCGCTATTTGCGCGACTGGCGTCTTTATCTGGCGAGCCAATCTCTCTTGTCCGCCGATCAGTCCATCACCGCCATCGCGTATCAGGCCGGATATGCCACGGAAGCCGCGTTCAGCCGGGCGTTCTCCCGCTGTTTTGGCAGCCCACCAGCCGCATGGCGCTCTGAAATCGCGACTGAAACCGCTTAATAAAATAGATTAAATCACCAACAGACATCCTCTGGGGTTGTAACATTATCCGCACATATCCTTTTAGGTGCGATTCTCTATCGACTCTTCGCGATCATTGTGACACTTACAGAGGGAGCGTATCGAAATACGCACAACCTAGCATCGTTATCCGGGGGGGGAGTAGCGGCATGCTGAACGCAGATCCGAACAATCAGTCCATCATTGCCTTCGGCGTGGTGGTTGTTTTGGTCCTACTGGGACTCGCCGCTCGACTTGTCATGAGTCGCTCGAAACGCACCAAAGACCGCCCAGATACCAGCGGGCAGTTGTTTCTCTAGCATCACCGCTATGACTGCCAGTGGCAATCGAGGCTGCGGACCGGTGGGTGTAGAAATCGAAACCTCCCGTCTCATCCTTCGCCCCTGGGCCGAGGGGGACATCGATCCGCTTGTGCAAGGCCTGAACGATCTTGCACTCGCAAAATGGCTCGCCTTCGTTCCTCACCCTTATCGGGTGTCAGACGCCGAGAATTGGATCAAGAGATGTCGGAATCTGTCGAGCGCCAGCCGCTCCCCGACTGAATATGAATTCGCAGTCGTACATAAAACGACCCATCGGCTGATCGGAGGGGTCAACCTCAATAAAATCGACCGGGAAGCAGGAGCCGCGGGTGGAGGAATCTGGATCGCGGCCCCCTATCAGGGGCAGGGCTGCGGCCGGGAAGCATTCGCTGCCAAGATCCGATTTGCCTTTGACGAATTAAGGCTGACCAAACTGATCAATGGATATTTCGACGGCAACGACAGATCTTGGGCGATGCAGCAAAGCTTGGGCTATCGACGCGTGGGCAAGGTTGCCAGCCGCTGCCTGGCCGATGGCAGGCAAACGATCGAACATGTGACGGCGCTGCTGCGAAGCGACTGGGAAGAACGCGAAGCTTAGAACAGGAAATCCCGGACACAACGGCCATCGGACCCCAAAGGTTTGAAACTATCCGAGCCGTCAAAACGTCGAACGGGAAGGTCCGCCACCACTTCGGGTGATGCCAGCCGTAGGTTGACGGCCATACGTCGACGCCCCTCGGGAGACACCTTCAACCCTCGCCAACCGAGAATGCCGCCACAGGTTGCGCAGAAATGGGTTTCAAGGGACGGCTCAGTCTCTTGCGCTCTCACATAGGCTGTTGTGGGACCGTCAATAAGAACCGTCTCTCCTTCGTGGCCATAGGCCCAGAGCGTTCCATATCGGCGGCACAGGGTGCAGTTGCAGATTGTTGCCGCCTCGATTTCACCTTTGAATGTCCAGTGGCAGGCACCGCAAACACAAGAACCGATTATCATCGCCATCGACCTATCCGATATCCCAAGATCGGCCATCGTACCCTTGGGGGAGAAAGTCAGGTGAGTGCCGTTCGATGATCAATCTTGCACTTTATAGCGACCAGATCATACCGGCGAACGCCGTCATCGATCAGCGGCTTCTGGCCCTGATGGCACATAAAAACCTTGGGAATCGCATCGGCTATATCCCCTCTGGCCCCGAGCCGACACGACAGTTCTTCCATGAGAGGAAAGCCTATTACGCCAGATATGATCTGGACCTCTGTCATTTCCACGAAACGGATGAAGGAGAAAATGGAGCCGCTATCGATGCTCTTTTCGCCTGCGATGCCATCCACCTAGCAGGTGGCCATACCCGTGGTTATCTGGAGCGGCTTAAGAGCAACGACTTGGCCGCCCCGTTACGATCCTGGGCCTTAGAGGGCGGACTTCTGATTGGAACCAGTGCGGGCGCCATCCTCATGACGCCCACAATCGCTACAGACGCTCTCTTTTCTAACAATCGGCCAGAAGATGTCAGGGATGGCGATGCCCTGGATCTGCTGCCCTTCGAGTTTTTTCCGCATCTGAACGCCAATTCCAGCTATCGGGAAGAGTTAGTGCGATACAGTCGAATAACGCAGCGCCCTATCATCGCCTGCAATGACGGCGATGGCCTGGTGGTGACGGACGGAGTGGTCGAGACTATCGGAGCCGCGGTCTGGATCGGGGCAGGCACATCACGTGATCTGGCCCCTGGCCCGATCATGAAAGTGTGATCGCCCTCCCCTCTCAAAT
>NZ_JBHUIP010000005.1:70435-212074 GCF_042683105.1 Lacibacterium aquatile | reverse complement strand
ATGACATCATCGCCGCCTGACCGCCAAAACTATGCGGCACTGTCAGCCGATTACCATCTCTGTACAGAAAGCGTCATGACCATGGACACCTGGCGCGCTGGGTCGGCTGGACCAGCTACCTACTTTACCTCGTAGAGCACTAAGGCCTTATTGTCTCAGGACATCAATTTGTGGGCGATTTTTAGAGGTAATCGCCAACAGGATGATGCCATTCGGAGAACTGGCACCATCCTGCTGCCGCATTTAATTCGCCACGATATCTTTGATTTTGTCTTTAATGGGATTAAACATTTTTTCAGATATTTTAACGGCATCGGAATCACTCGACGAATAGTGATCGGAATGCCAGAGATTTTCTGGAAATTCTATTTTCATTATTGCGAATAGCTTTAAAAAATCTTCGTAAGAATATTTACCTTCTTGAAGAAGAATTGGTAGAATCTTTTTCAATAATTTTATCAGAGCCGCAAACCCTACTGTTTTGCGGATCAGAAAACTGTCGCTTTCTATTTTCCAGGATGTTGGATACGTCGTGGCTGCGGCGCTAAAGTAATCAATTATTATTTTAGCTATTTCTTCGTCATTTTTTTCAACATATAGTTTTGATAGCGGGCGAGATATGTTGTCTATCTTACTTGGGTCTATTTTTCCGTCGTTTGACGGTTTTGGTAGGAGTGTCATTAGGTATTTAATGAAGCTCCCTTGTGACAGATATTGCCCGTCCACTCCCTTTATGCGCTTGCCGAGCATTTTTAGTCCACCTTTGAAGGGGCTTCCATCAAACTCATTAACCGTAACGGCAATGAGATGGCTGACCCTTTGCGGAGACCTCTTTGAATGCAACGCGAATAGATCGGCAATGTGGGATGAGTCGACTTTTCTTTGGGTTGCGTTGATCGTAACGAAAACTTTTGCGCATTGTTCGGGCGCGAGGTCGAACATGATCGCTAGCGTTAGCTCGAATGCATTCAAGCGTTCTAGCAGTGCCGGGTTGTTTTTTGCATTTTTAATGGCTGTGCGGAGGCCTTCAAACCGATGTTGGCCGTCTATAATTTCAGCCGCATATAGATCAGATTCTAGCTGAATGAAGTACCGATTTCCAATCGTGCGAACTGATTCCGGCGCTTGTTTTTCTGCGGTTTCGGCGTCTATTTCTTCGCCTATTACAGCTATAAGATGGTCGCCTTCTTTTAAAATGAAGAGGCGTTCGGAATCTGCATTTACTGTGATTGAGGTTGGAAAGGTAGCCTCATCTTTCGTGACGTATGATGCGATTTCTGATTGCCGAGTGGGGTCGAGCGCCCTCTGTACGTTGTTTCGGTCAGCATCAGATAAACCGCGTCGTGTAACGGTAAGATAAGGTATTATATCTTTTGCTGAGGCGCCGATTAAGTAAAATGTACCAAGGGGTTGGGTTACTGGGATGCACAAAAATACTGGCGGTTTTTCATCGCGGTACATTTAATCACCTCTTTTATTAAGTTTGCTGATCATATCTCTCACATCTTCTTCAATTGGTTCGAAAATTTCTTCAATTCTGTCTTGGATGTCTTTTTCTTGATATTTAAAGCATAGAAATAAAAATAGCCCGACTGCGATCGAGATGGCAGCGATTGAAAGCTGCCAGATATCGGCTCGATTCAAGCTTGCATTGATGCTTGCTGATGATGAAGGGGGGAAGCTGGAGAGCGCGGAGGCAAGGATGATGATCAGTCCGGCTGTAATGCATAAGGCAACTTTTTGTTCTCGATACTTTGCCTCTTCCTTCAAATCTAGGTATTCAGAAACCATTAGAGATACACATGAAACGAGGAACGCTATCGAGAATGTATAGGCGCCAGCTGCATCCAGCTGTATTTTCAGGGCCGGCATAATATTATCTGCTGAAATATAATCCTTGATGATTGGTATCCAGAAACCAAGGGCTCCAAAAATAACATTTACAGTTAAAAAGAGGAATATATGGACTTTCCTTAATTTTAGGAAAACTAAAGCGCGGGACCAATTTGAATCCTTCATTTTTTTCCCCAATAGCGTCAGGTCTACGTTTCTGTCTTCCAAAATAAGCGAGCGTTGCCGCTCTCCATTGGAAGCAGTCATTGACTCCTACACGCAAAAACCCAGGTTTTCTACCCTGGATTGAGTCTAATGGGGGTGTCTATTCTGTTTGTATGCGTCTGATATTCGGCTACAGCTCATTGGTAAGTTTGATGATCATCCTATCAACAAGGGATTTTGCTGCGATTCGGTTCGCCGAACATTCATAGACGAGGCTAAAGAGACGTTCGTACATCGAACGATCTGTCGCAGTCATTTTTGAAAGAGGGGAAGTTTTCAGTGTCTCTTCGATAGATAGCCCGCCGATGCGTTCTCGCATGTCGAAAACGATTGGCTGAAGTTGGTCTGGTGCATCGTCTTGCAGCAGTTCCATGTTGGCGATGCTTTCCATCCGAGACAGCGATGCCTCAGTCGAAGCGACAATCTTTTGTAGCTCTGCACCGGGCAAACTGCCCTGGGTCGCGATGTCCAACTTTTCGCTCACTGCGTTTCGATGAGCATCAAACTCTCGCAGCCACTTCCGGCGAATTGAGCTGGTTCGGCAGAGCCGTGCAATTTCACGGGCGGTTGGAGTTAGCTGGTTGATTAAATTATGATAATGGGGGTTCTGCTCGAAATGATCGCGCCGGCCGTTGGGCACGATGCGACGATCGAAGATATGTACCTCGCCAACAGACCAACTGTTAAAACGAGTTTCGGGAAATAGCTCTTCCAGCAGGTTGTTTTCGCCAACCTGAACGTTTCCTGACCGCAGACGCAATCCTTTCGAGAGCGTGGCTGACGGGACGGCCCCCTCATAATCGTGATGCAAAACCCAAGCGATGGCGGCGAGGTCCCCATCCATGCCAGGAATTTCTTGAATTTGCACGCTGTTGAAAGCGATGTGCTGCTTATCTGCAAATTCAAAACTATCTCGATGCGGTCGATAGACCGGCCCTTCGATCCCTTCGATCCGGATTTCTAACTCGCTTAAGTCGACGTAAGGCTTAAGTGCAGCAGTGATCTGAGCGCCAAACCGGAATTCTGGTGAGAACGGAACCGGGGCGACCTGACTGAGGTATTCGGCAATCGCGTTGGCGCCCATCAGGCGGTCGCTTCGAAGGCGAATCATTCCCTTTAGCTCGACTTCAAAGAAACGGCTCGGATAATCTCCCGCGTCAACCTGATGAAGGCTGGCAACACTACGGATAAGACCATCAACGCCTGTAAGGTCATCAGCGCTTCTAAGGGCGGCCTTCAAGCGGCGGCAGTCCCATCGAAGCTCGGAGACTTTATCTTCTGTAGATACACGAGAGCGGAAGATAAGCTCTTGAGCATAGCCGAGGCCTGCGAGTCGGCCGACGCCTCGGAAACCGCGCGCTGATGTACCCCGCTTGCTGCTACCACCAAGAGCGGTCAATCGTCGCGCAAAATCCGCCCAAGCGATCCCGCTACCATTGTCTCGAATTCGGACGGTGCGGGTCGCAGGGTCGATTGAAATATCAACTTTCCCTGGTTCGTCCTCGCCGAGATTGCCTTGCTGTCGTGCTAGGTCGATCGCATCTGCCGCATTCTGAACGTACTCGCGGTATACGGTCATCGGGTCGACGTACATAGCGCTAGAAATAAGTTCTAGGACGTCCTTGCCGACCACGATCTCATCAAGTTCAAAAGCAGCCTCGTTTCGGCTGCTTTCTAACCCACGGTTCATTCTCAACGTGCCCGTGACGGTCATGCCTCGGTCCTTTCGTGCAACTGACGTACTTGTTTAAGGGGGAGCATAGGTGGCTCCTCATGATCTAGGCCGGCATCTTCGACGCGCTCGTCTTCCGCCAAGCCCATGTCGGCGGTGATTTCACCGCGGGTAAGTTCTTTCTGGCGCGCCCAAATCGAGAACAATTCTTCTTTTGGGAGCGGCACATAGAAGCGCAGCACCCGTTTCAGAGCATTGGTCGATGCGCGGTCTGCCAGCAAAACGAATTCCCGAGGGTCACAGGAGGAAAGCAGCTCGATCAGTTCCGCCAGTTCAAAGGAGTCGAGTTTGGCGAACTCAGCTCGGAACTGGCCGAGCCTGCCCTCGGGATCAAAGCGCTCGTACCACTCGCGATTAAAGATGAAGTCGTGCGGCATCAGCAGGATGCGCTCGTATTCCTCAAACGTATCGCCATAGGCGTGTTTAAAGAATTGCGGTTCCCCGCTGACAATCCCGTGCGTAGCTTGAAGAATGATCTGCATCGAGCGAAGCTGATAGCGTGACCACTTCTCACCGATGTGCCCTCGGTCAGGTCGGTCTGTGGGCTGGTACCGCATGGGGAACGACCAAACGCGAACGCCAAGTTCTTCGTTTAGGCTAACGTTCAACCGCATGCGTTCAAAAAGGTCAGCCGGGTTGTCGTGGAAGTTATAGAGCATATAGTTAGACAGCTCGGTCAGGCCAAATTCAGCCGCATATCGGACCGCCTGCTCGTACTGCTTTTTTACGCCGAGATGGTCAAACGCGATGCGCAGTGGTTTCAAGCAGATGCTCGACAATTCCCGCAGATACATCGGATCTTTGCAGAGAATGCGTGCGTCGACTCCCTGATTGAAGTCGACACGGCGCTGTACAGGGGGTCTGCCTGGCCGATGCAATTTGGCCCCAGGCGTGAAGCCAAGGTCTCTGATCTCCGCGATAATCTCCTTAAAGCGAGGAGACGCCACGACATTGTTGTCCATCAAAATCAGGTCCTTCTTCGGACCATAGTACTCTTCGATCGCGCGAACGAGGTCGGTCAGGGACTCCGTATCTCGCTGGCCGCCTTCAAGTTTAGGAACGCCACAAAAGTGGCATTTGCGGATGCAGCCGCGAGAGGTGTAAGCGAAATAGGCGTCTCGGACAGAATATTGGTAGTCGATCTGAGACAGAATATCGTAGTCGGGGACTAAATCCTCGATGGGGCGTCCGGTGATATCATCGGCGTATAGTTCTTCCGAAAATTCGTCGAGTTGGAGAGCCACCGCAGGGGGGGCCGAGAGCAGTCCTTTGATGAACCTGACCCCATGCCAACGATGCTCTTTCAAGAAGCGTTCATGCATGAGCGACGCGGCGATCCCGCCAACGAAAACCTTGTCGGCTTGCCCATTGGCAACTTCGATTGCAAAGTCGATCGTTTGGGAGATTTTGGGATATTCAAATGAGAAAAGCGTCGTCACATATATGCGATCCCAAGCCTGCCGTAAAACAGAGCGATCTTCGCCTTTAATAAATCGGACGTTGTCTTTTTTGCCGCGCGGTCCATGATATTGCGCGATTTTCATCAAACCAAGTGGTGGGTATTTATTTTTATATCCCGGTTCGATGAGTAATATGTTTTTCTTAGCCATGTATCACCTTGAAACCAGCTTGTTTTCTAATTTTTCGAATATCTTCTACTGCAACTTTAACCCCGGCTTGTCCGCCATACCCTTTCAGAGTTCCCTTGCTGGACCAATCAATGTATTCAGCAAAATCAGCAAACGCGGCTGCAAAAGATGCCGTATCGCTTTGCCGCTTTTTCTGCTGATTCTCGATAAAAATATCTGCGGCGACGTACATTAGGGAATATAGGCCGATGCCTTTTGTAATTAAGTGCTTGCGATGGTCTTCCCATTGTCTGGGAAGGACCTCGACGACTGCTTTCCAAAAATCTAGAATCACACGAGTCGCATATTCTGCAGAGTGTGAAGACAGAATATCTGTTTCCTGGAGGAAGTCTTCGACGGCTTTCTGCATCATTCGGAGTGAGGCCGTGCGCTTCAGCCCCGGTGTTGGTTCACCGCCTAAATTCAGGCGCCCTTGCCAGGGCGATTCGGGGTGGCGATTAAGTTGGAGTGCAATGAATAGCTCTGGGCGTTCTGCGGATAAGTCCGCGGCAAGTTGTGCCTCGTGGTAATCTAGTAAGCTTGCGCTTAAGCCTTTCGCCTTACTATTGATGACGCTAAAGACTTCCATTTCCTCGCGCTCAGTCAGGCCGATGAAGCACATAAATGGAAGTAAAATGGGAAAATCCATTAAATGTCCGAGCCGGTGCTGGCAATCGACTTGAGCCATTATGTTTTTTGCATCGGCGGCGATCTCTAGGCGAGTTTGACCATTTGGGCCTTGTATGATTTCCCATTGATCTTGCGTTGAAGGCCGAAGATTTAGTGTTAGTGGGATTGTGGAGCTATTGGCTTCTTTTATATAGCGCCGAAAATCTAAGCTATGCTGCTTATTGAAGGGGCGTTGGTAGCCCTTGCCACTGCTTTCATTAAGAATGTCTGCAAAGCTCAGGCGATACAGAAGATCTGCGGGCGCAAACCCAATCAGAACCTCTCGTTGTGCCGACAGCCCTTTCAGGCAATCCAGAATTGTTGGTGACAGTTTGATCTCCGCGCCAAAGTGCAGTTATTGGCTGCACTTTGGCGCGGAGAATCCTGCAGGTCAAGGCGATCCAATAATACAATTATCAATTGTAAATATCTTCGCCGACAATGCGATGGCAGTGTTTCGTAGCTATATCATTGGACGTTTAAGGGGCGCCGCCGTTTGCCTTTTTCAATGCTTCAGATATCACTTCTGGCGTGCCCATGCCAAATATTAACCCTCTATCTTCGTCATCGGCTATTGTATTTGAATAAATTTTGCGAGCTGTTTTGCAGACTTTGGAGATACTTTCATCGTCTGATGGATAGGGGGCATTTGTCAAAATGTAATAATTGCAATCAGTTACAATGGGTATCATGTCGGGGGCGATATTGTCGCCATATAATAAACTTATCGGATTTTTCATTTTATTTAAATCTTGGAATGCTTTTTCAAGATGAATATTAAAAATATCTGCTGAAATTTCTTTCTTCCACTCATGTTCTGGAATATATATGATGTGATAGACGAAAGATTGTGCCCATGTTCTAAGGGGGCCATATTCTCCGACTATTCTTACGTATATATCGGAGGTTTCCATGGGAATTTTTTCTACATCTATTTTTAATTTATTGAAATATGGGTGTAATTTTATCAAATTATTGAGAAATAAATCTATGAATTCTTCTTTTGTGAACCTGGATATATCTTCAGGCGTGTGCATGAAATTCTCCTCCATGTGAGCCAGTTTGGTTGGTGGGAAAGACGTGCGGGCGACATTTTAACGACCTTATCAAAATGTAATGCTTGGAATCTTCCCAAGGCATTGTGCAACTTATAAGGTATAGCTTACGCTGAAATCAATCCAAAGGGTATCTAGGTATGTTGGAGAGGTGTTTCGAGCTTAGAATTAGTCGCTTATTCATCGGGCTGAAGGCCGTCAAACGAATCTAAAAAGATTTTCTCATCATTGCGCACCGCAGATGTACCTCTGAATGAAATTCCCTGAAGTCTCTCCATCACGGGCCGAATGTCAGCGCCAAATTGTCGATGCCTTGCGGTCGGAAGGCGCTCGGCTATATGTGGATGCAAGTGTGCTTATCCATTGTTATGAGATGAGTCGAAGCGCATGCGAAGAGCTACTCGCCGCTTTGACCTCACTCGAGAAGCGCGTCCGCGTGCCCGTTTGGTCGGCTCAGGAGACTTGGGATGTTACGCGGGAGCTGCCGAACAAGAGACCATTGAAGCAGAAGGCAGCCGCGCTCAAAAAGCGTCTTCAGGATTTCCGAGCTGAAAGCCTCAGATATATCGATGAGCAGACCTTTGGCGACATCACGCTCGAGGAATATACAACGGCCATTAATGAGGCTGTCACAAAGCTTGAAGATTTGGCACGCCGTGTGGAGGGTATTGAGCCCGGGCATGAAGATGCGAATGCGCAGCTGCTCCCCTTCATCGCGGAGCGTTCAGTTCCGTCCAACATGCTGGAGATATTTTCCGAGGTGCAGCGGACCGGTGAGCTGAGATTCACGCATGAGGTGCCGCCGGGGTTCGCTGACGGAGGAACTAAAGCGCCGACCCTTCAGGAAGACGGCTCTGAGGAACAGAATTCTCAGCCGAAGGGTAAAAAGAAGAATCGGTACGGTGATTTAATTATGTGGCTGGAGGCGCTGCAAGATTGCGCGCGTGAGAAGGCGCAGCACCTGATTGTTCTTACCCGCGATAATTCGAAAAGAGACTGGGTCTATAGGCCGGAACGAATAAAAGACGACGAGGGTAAGCTATTACAAAATGGCGGATTGGTTACCCTTCCACTTCCCCTGTTGACGCAAGAAGCGATGCAGAGGTGTGCCGTTTTGGAGGGAGTGCATGTTTTATCGCTGGAGATGTTTACGCAGGTGATGCGGACAAGCTTTGGCGCGCGAGTTGGTAGCCTGGGTCGAGCGCTTCAGAGTGCGAATCGGCCACGCCCGACCTCGCGGTCGGAGCGCGCTGCGGAGCAATTGCCGCTTGCAATCGATGGCGTGGCTCAGGATATCAGCTTTAGTTCTCAAGATATGATTTATGAACCTACTGCTGACGAGATGGCGACGAGCATCGGGCGGCAAATCTTGGGCCTTCATACCGAAGGGTGGGAGGCACAGAATGAGGCTGCTAATATTCTCCTCGACTTAGTGCCATCCGCGACTCCTTCAGAGCTAAAACAAATCGGACGAGGGATAATTGTGGCGTCAAATGAGGACGCTATTGGCCCGATAGAGTTGGCTCAACAGGTGCTCGAAAATACGGAACTGTCTGCGACCACACGAGCTAATTTGTTGGTCGGCATGCTCGCGGAAACGTATTTTGACGAAAATGGTGAGCCCAAAAAGCCGGAGGCATATCCGGAGATAATCTCGATGCTCTTCGCTCACGCAAATGATGTGGCTACACGGCCCGCATACCAGTGTGCCGTGGAAGACCGTCTTGGATTGATCCGAAAATTTTATCTTGGGCTGCCGGGTGAAGCGCCCCATGAGATCAGGCTTGAGCTTCTTTTGAACGGCAGAGTTTTGCGGGGAGTGCAGGCAGATGGAGTTGAACTGCTGGAATCCGAAGCCCCACATAGTCGTCGCATTGGACTAGGGAGCCGAACAGAAGAAATATCGGTCAGCGATCTGGTCGAGGTCATTGCGCGAGAATTTGTCGTGCGAGTTGACATGCTGCGCGTTGATGGGCCGACAAATTTCCTAATTGAAGTACCGCCTCGCCTGGGCTTTATCGCCTGGGGGCCGGCGACGGGAGAACGACTGAGATGAATGTGCGCGCTGCAGAGCCCATTACTGTTGATGATGTCCGAATCGGCTCGTACTCGCTCGAGACTCTGACAACAGGCATGTATGAAGATCCCCTTCATTGCGTGAGGGAATATATACAAAATGCCTATGATGCGATCCGTGCTGCACGAAGTGATGGCACGCTTCCCGCCGACGGTGGTTTAGTCACGGTTGCAGTGAGCGGATCGGCAAGCCGTCCAACCCTGTCTATTCGAGATAACGGCACCGGAATATCCTCTGCAGATGCCATCGGGACCTTAGTCTCCATTGGAGCAAGCCGGAAACGTCCGAATATAAATGCAGGCTTCCGTGGCATTGGCAGATTGGCGGGAGTTGCTTACTGCGCAACGCTGCGATTCACCACCAGTTTTAAGGGCGAACCCATCGCGACGGTTGTCGAATTTGATTGCGGAAAACTGCGTGGATATATGCGGCCGGGTGTTGATGCTCAAGATGTGCGTGAAGTTATTCGTCTTTGTGTTCTGACGGGGAACGTGCCGGCGAAGGAAGAGGATCATTTCACCGAGGTTGAAATGGTTGGATTAACCGGCATTGGGCTAGAGTTCGCCGAAGTGCCTAGATTAATTCCGTACCTCCGACAAGTCTGTCCGGTCGACTATTCCGACCGTTTTCAACAGGCTGCCAGGATTCGTGCTTACTCGGACAGCCTCGGGTATGCGATCGGCGCTATCGAGGTTGAAATTAGATATAAGCGGGAGCGCACGCAGATTCTCAAAGCCTACGATGACTCGTCTCCGACAAGTCAGAAGCCATCGATCGTTAGTGGGGTGGAATTCATCGATTCGGCTGAGCTTGGATGGCACGGTTGGCTAGGGGTATCGAATTTTAACGGCGAGATAACCGATGGTATGGTTGCCGGCCCGCGTTTTCGAGTGAAGAATATCCAAGTGGGTGGCTCGGAAATAATCGAGGAATTAGGTGCCGAGCTAACGCTTGGCGGCACTGAGGGCCGATTGCAGCGCTGGGCAGTGGGGGAGATTTTTATCACGAACCCTGCCGTCGTCCCAAACGCTAGACGCGATGGTTTTGAAGACAGCACGGCATGGCGTGATATTCGCAAAGATATAAAGCTTCGCGTCGCGAAACGCGTTGTGACTCTCGTTCGGACGGCTTCAAAGACACGAAGCAAAATGAAGAGCCTGGCGTTAGAAATTACTTCAATCGCTAGTTCGGTAGGTCGTCCGGACATTGATGAGGCCACCATCTCGAGACTGTTAAAACAGATTGATCGAGTGATGGAGAAATTACGCCCGGAGAAACTTCCCGGCGTCGACCCCAACGAACTCGGTGAACTCGTCTCCAGATTGAAGGCCGTGAAAGAGCGGTTGCTTGAAATTCGGTCGCGCCCCCCAAAAGATAGCGCTGGAGGCGAGGGGGCTGGTGGTGGGCAGCAGCAGGGCGATAATCCGCAAGGTGATGCGACCTCCTCGGGCGATACGAAGGGGCAGGGAGAATCTGGCAACGCTGGCGCAAGCCAAGGCGGCACCGAAACCCGCCAAGGTCGGCAATGGTCGGCGGAGGAACTGCTTGCAGCTTTACGTTCGGTTCTTGTCCGGGAGCTAGGGCAGGACGAAGCCGATCGGCTCTATGAGATTGCTTTGGAGAAATTGAATTCTGAGTAGTTTGTTGATGGAGCTTGCGAGGCATGGTTTGCCACTCCGAGCCCCTCTTGGGTTGAGAATAAAATCAACGGATTATGGTGATCCAGGAGGAATTCGAATCCCCGACCCCCGGTTTAGGAAACCGATGCTCTATCCTGCTGAGCTACTGGACCACTGATCGCTGTTATATGCGAGGGTGGAATTGAGGGGAAGCCTGTCATGCGATAGCTTGGCCCAAATTTCAGAAATCTCTCTTCGACCCGCACTCTAAATGGGGGGGGCGGAAAAGGAGTAAGCCGAGGCGCAAGCTGGGTTGGAAGGGAAAGCTTTCCAGTTCGGTCAGGCGCTGGCAATCACTTTCAACTTCATGGCTCGCGTCTCGAGCAGGTAGGTCTCAACACTCGCTAAAAGATGCAGTCCTTCCTCCGTGACTGTGGCGCGAGACAACCCAGGCTGGATAATGCGCACATCGAATTCGTAGCGATAATCCTGCCAGCTCGCTTTCAATTTCTTCAGAGAGGCGGCGTTGCCTAGCTCAAAGCGGGAGCTTTGGCCCTTCTCCAGGCGCAGTTTCTCTCGCTTCAGCATATGAGTGAGCATGCGATTCGGGCGATCCCGCCAACGTGCCGATTTCTGTGCCTGCCCGCAGACTTCGTATAGGTCCTTGACGCGGGCTCCGGGCGTTGCTGCGCTAGAATATTTGCAGTGGTGTAGGGTCACCTGCACAAGACCTTCGGTCACCCGCAAAGTCACGACATCGGCAATCTCGCCTGCACCATCGTCATCAAAGATGAGGTCGTAGATATCTTTCTCAGCTAGCAACGCGTCGATTACATGCCGCTGCACAGAGTCTGCGCGCTTTTCTGGCCCCTGTGCCTCGGCTTGGATGTTGACCATCGACCAGTCCCAGGTCTCGATCCGTTCAACCGGATAAGGTTCGGCCGTTGCGCCATCAGGCAAGGCGTAGAGGTGGCTGTAGATCAGGAGCGATCCGTCCCCGAAATCAATCTGCGGGGAATCATCGCCGAAGAATTCTGGCAGCGGTTTCACTTTGCCGCCGACCTTGATTGTCGTCTTGGGGCCGGAGCGTTGCGGATAACGAGCGCCACCTTCAGTGAATACGATTTCGAACTCAGCGGTG
Organism: Lacibacterium aquatile; assembly: GCF_042683105.1. Taxonomy (NCBI): domain Bacteria; kingdom Pseudomonadati; phylum Pseudomonadota; class Alphaproteobacteria; order Rhodospirillales; family Rhodospirillaceae; genus Lacibacterium; species Lacibacterium aquatile. Next base: position 200,095 of record NZ_JBHUIP010000005.1, on the reverse strand, counting down.
TGAGTATCGTTCTGCACCGCAAAGCGGAGTGGGCCAGTGCGTTCGTGATCCAGTAGTTCAATATCGCATTCTGTGAAGGATACCGGAGCGTTACCGAAGGTGATTTCGATCCGGTCCTCAATCTGCGTCAGCAGCGACTCCGGCCAGTGGATCGCGACTGGTGGCACCGATGGTCGCTCGCTGATTTGACGTGGCCGCATCGCGCTCTTGAATACAGCGTCCGTGGTGATCCCGGGATTATTCACGGCTTTGCCAATATCCGCGCACCATTCAACCCAGTCTGTGAGGTCCCGCACCCGAGAGATCGACCAGAACTTGCCTTTTGCGGAGCAGCCCCGCGAGGCGGGGTTGCCGTTGAGGAAGCCAGTTGCAAAGACATTGTTCTTGATGCGCGACTGGGACTTCGCCGTGTCGAGACCGTCGGCGATATCGATGCCCATATACATTGAGTACCGAACTCCGCGACCCTGGTGGTGCGTCAGGCCGAGATTGCGCAAGATCAGGCGATTGAAGCCATGTAGGCAGCGAAAGACTTCTTCACCTTCGATGCGTCGTGCCGTATCGCCACATACAGTCTTGGCTAGTCGGTCATATGGGCCCTTGGTTGAGCTGCTGATATAGAGAAGCTGCCGGTCAGGATCCCAATGCATCATGTGGAGATCCCAGATGATATTGGTCGCGTGCTGGGCGGTCGTCCAGCCTGCTTGTTCCTCTGATCTTGTGACGAAGATAGCAACGCGCTGATGTGGATTTAACTTCATGCCCAAATAGACACCGGGACTATACAAATCCTCCGCGCGAAGCGGTTCCCAGCCATTACAGCCTGTGCGATAAACTACGGCGTTCATCTTGGGTTCGAGTGTTTGCAAAGGGATGTCGCTGAGATCGCCGACAAAGCCTTTGAACATTTCAGCGCGGCGGACCTGGCGCTCTATCTTCGCAGTGCTGAGCGCTTCGACCAACGCGTTCCAATCGGCGTCCTCCGCATATAGCTTGGCCAGAGATCGATCGATGTCATCTATGCCGGTGTTAGCGATTACGGTGGCATCGCCCAGCTGCGGGTCTTGGCGGGTAAAGCGACCAACGAACTGAATGGTGACGGCGATGCTTTTATGTGGGTCGTGCAGGGCGGCGATTTTCAGTTCCGGCAGGTCGAAGCCCTCGCCCAGCATATCGACGCACACGATGATCCTACTTTCGAAGCGCCGCAGAGCGGCAAGGTTTGCACGCTGTTCGCGGGTTGACTGTTGGCTGTGGACGATGACTGGCCTGAACTCTGGATACATCGCACTGTAGCGTTGATGAAGAGCCTTCGCCCGATCGATGGTTAAGCAGCGAGCCATGGCAAGGTGGTTGAGGCCAGCATTGAGGTCAGCTTGAAGGACTTCGCCGAGCTTTTCTGCGATAGCCAGATCGGCATCACCTTGGTCGAGGCCGAAAACCGCCTCGAAGCGGATCGGCTTGAAATAGCCTTCAGTTTGGGCCTTTTTGAGTGGATAAGTATAGATGAACTCGCCATCTACGCGCCTGCCGTCTTCGCGAAACGGTGTGGCGGTGAATTGGAAAATTGGGAGCGGCGGGGTGCGGTCGATGAACAGACTGCGGAAGCGGTGCCACGTTGGAGTACCGATGTGATGAGCCTCATCGATAAATAAGGCCGACGCACGGGCTGCCATCTGCTCCTGAACCGCGGCTTCAGCGCGACCGGCGATGTGCATGGTCGTGACTATGACATTTGCGCTATCGAATATCTCGTCCACCTCAGTGGGGGTAGAGGGAATATGTGAAAGGCGCATGACCAGGGGAAATGATGCCTTGTCCTCAAGACATTTCTGACGTCGCAGCACGCCGAAGGTCTCAAACTTGCCTGCGATCTGCTCGCGCAGGGCGTCGGTTGGTACCACTACGAGGAGGCGCTCGAAACGCTGGTGGGAATTGAGTGCGAGCATAGTTTCTGTCTTGCCGGTGCCAGTCGGCATGACGATGGTCGCCGGATCGGTCGATCGAGTTGCATGAGCAAGTGCAGCATGAAGGGCGCCAATCTGAGGCCGTCGCAATCCTGGCTGCCCTGGCTGGCCATCGATGCCGCTATGGCCTTCGCGCAGATGAAAGGCATCAATCCACGACTTCGTTACCGCAGCTATTCGAGCCATTCGTTCGGTGCGGTCCAGCGCTTCTATCTGGGGTGGCTGAACATTCATCCATCGGCCTTGTCCAAGTTCGAGGGCTGCGGCGATATTTTCTGGCTCGGACGCGCCGGGCACCAGCAAAATCAGATCTGCCTCTAATGGCGTGGCGGTCTTCGCGCTGATGATCTGCAGGGTCTCGCCGGAAGGAAGTCTGGTTTCGTAGCCGGCCACTCGGCGGATCGAAAAGGGCCGCAGGCGGCAATGCACGTGCTGGGCAGGGATCGCCAACTGCCGCACCGGACTTCCCAGTACATTGCCTTCAAGCGCGAGCCGCTCTGGGAGGAGCAGCTCGAGTTCTGGATTAAACAGATCGTCCTGGGTACCAGCGTTGCGGGGACTGTGCTTGGGCATTGCTTCCCTCACGAATCTTGCGCGGTTATGGTTGACGATCCACGTCAATGGGTATAAAAAGTATATGGATCATTTAAATGTGTCCATATACTTTTTATATGAACCTATGGTTGGGGATAGGCGATGCTGGAAAACGCCACGGCGTTGAAATGGGGCGTAGAGCGTCGGCTCGAGTTCATTGAGTTCCGCCTCTACTGGGAGGGCGGTGTTAATCGTTCGGATATCATCGAGAGATTTGATGTTTCCGTCCCTCAGGCATCGAAGGACCTGACCCTCTATCAGGAGCGCGCACCCCATAACGCGATATACGACAAGAGTGCAAAGCGCTATATTGCGGGTCCCGGCTTTTCACCGATTTTCCTTAAACCAGATCCGGACAGCTATTTGTCTCGCTTACGTTCATTGGCGGAGGGGTTGAGTGAATCGAGCGAATCGTGGATCGCCAGCCCGCCAGAGATGGATATTGCCTTAACGCCTCGGCGCCGGGTTGATTCGGGGGCATTGCGAGCGGTTCTCGATGCAATACGAGACAAGGGGTCGCTGGAAGTTCATTACCAGTCAATGAGTAAGGAACGGGCTGCGCCTGAGTGGCGTCGTATGTCGCCGCATGCGCTCGGTTATGACGGCTTTCGCTGGCATGCTCGCGCTTATTGTCACATCGACAACAAGTTCAAGGATTTCCTGTTGCCGCGCATTCTCGATGTTCGAAATCCGGGGGAAGCCGGAGCTGCTGGAGCAGATGATCGGCAGTGGAATGAGGTCTTTAATGTCGAGATAGGACCGCATCCAGACCTGACGCCAAGCCAGCAGGATGTGGTTGCAAAAGATTTTGGCATGAAAAACGGGCGGGCTATCCTCACGGTGCGCTACGCGATGCTTTTCTATGTCCTCAAGCGTCTAGGGTTGTTAGGGGATGCAAAAAAACTCAGTGCAAGAACGCAGCATATCGTGACGCTCAACCGTGACGAGACGGAAAAAGCGCTCGAAGCTGCTGATTTTCGGATTTAACGAATGGATGAGGCGTAGGCGATTATGGCGCGTCTGGAAGACATTAAGAATGGCGCATCCGTGCGGGGGATTGCCTCCGCGCACGCCGCGCAAGTCGTCTCCGTCGACTGGATCGGAGATCAGGCGATTAGTGTCGTCTACCGCGATCATAACGGCGTAGTTGCAGAGGCCATTTTATATCGGGACGATGAATATCGTCTGCATGTTGAGCAAGGCGGCCGTCCTTGGTCATTCGATGCCGATGGCGAGTTGCTCCGTCTAGTGACTGAAGCCAACCGCATTAAGCTCGCACATTATTTTGATCCTTATCTCGCAATCCATACGAGTCTAGTCGACCCACTGCCGCACCAGATTTCGGCAGTCTATGGCGAGATGTTGCCACGCCAGCCGTTACGTTTTCTACTCGCTGACGATCCTGGGGCTGGCAAGACAGTCATGGCCGGGTTGTTGATGAAGGAACTTATCGCCCGAAGCGATCTCGAACGCTGCCTTGTCGTTGCACCTGGTAGCTTGGTCGAGCAATGGCAGGATGAACTTGGACAGAAGTTCAACCTTGAGTTTGACATCCTCTCTCGCGAAATGATCGAGAATTCGCGGTCGGGTAATCCGTTCAGCGATCGAGATCGGCTGATCGTCCGTCTCGACGTGTTAGCGCGCAATGAGGAGCTTCAGGAGAAGCTTATGAGCGCACGCGAATGGGATCTTATTATCTGTGATGAAGCCCATCGCATGTCGGCCACCTATTTTGGTGGAGAGGTCAAATATACCCGTCGCTATCAAGTCGGGCAGAAGCTTGGCCAGGTATGCCGGCACCTGCTGTTGATGTCGGCGACACCGCATAACGGTAAAGAAGAAGACTTCCAGCTCTTCATGGCCTTACTAGACGGTGATCGGTTTGAGGGTCGGTTCCGTGACGGCGTCCACTATGCCGACACTGAAGACATGATGCGGCGGCTCACTAAGGAGGAACTCCTCAAATTCGATGGCCGCCCGCTTTTCCCGGAGCGTCGCGCGCGAACAGTCAAGTATCAGCTCTCCGCAGGGGAGGCCGCACTCTACGCCGCCGTTACAGAGTATGTTCGTACAGAGATGAACCGAGTGCAGCGTTTTGCTGAGGGTGATGGCAAGAAGCGTAACAATGTGGGCTTCGCGTTACAGATTCTTCAGCGCCGTCTTGCCTCGTCGCCTGCTGCTATCTACCAGTCGCTCAAACGCCGTCGCGAACGGTTAGAGAATGAGTTGGCTGAGGCCCGTCTTGCCTCTAGGGGGCGTCGTGCCAGCGCGAGCGAAACGGTGATCAATGCCGACATCCTTCGCAATATTGAAGAATATGGACAGGAGGAGGTCGACGAACTTGAAGATTTGATCTCGACGGGTGCAACGACCGCGGAAACGGTTGAGCAGCTTGCATTAGAGGTCGAGACCCTTAAGGGCCTGGAGACGATGGCCCTTAGTGTGCTTCGCTCGGGCGTTGATACGAAATGGAGCCAGCTTAATCGCATCCTCGATGATGATCTCATGGTCGACACCGCCGGTCATCGTCGCAAGCTGATCATCTTTACGGAACCTAAGGACACATTGCATTACCTGCTGGAAAAGGTGCGATCGCGCCTTGGCAATCCAGATGCTGTGGAGGTGATCCATGGGGGCGTATCGCGTGAAGACCGACGCAAGGTCGTCGAGCGGTTCATGCAAGACAAGGATATGCTGGTCCTAATCGCCAATGATGCGGCAGGTGAAGGTGTCAACCTCCAGCGTGGTCATCTCATGGTGAACTACGACCTGCCTTGGAATCCTAACAAGATTGAGCAACGGTTCGGCCGCATTCATCGTATCGGTCAGACCGAGGTTTGCCATCTGTGGAACCTTGTTGCGGCGGACACGCGTGAGGGTGAGGTTTATGCGCGTCTGCTTGAAAAGCTAGAAGCGGCACGCGAGGCGCTGGGTGGCCGTGTATATGATGTCCTCGGAGAACTGTTCGATGGCGTGGCGCTCAAGGATTTGCTGTTCGAGGCGATCCAGTATGGCGAGCAGGAGGACGTCAAGGCGCGTCTCTTACGGCAGGTCGATGGCGCGGTTGACCACGCACATCTAATAGAACTGCTGCGTCGTCGTGCGCTAACCAACGACACCATGCCAGAGGCCAGGGTCGAGGAGTTGCGGCTCGAAATGGAACGAGCCGAGGCGCTGCGCCTACAGCCTCATCATGTCCAGAGCTTTTTTGTCGAGGCGTTCAAGAATCTGGGGGGCCGTATCAAACGGTGCGAGGAAGGTCGATGGGAAATTGCCCATGTCCCAGTGCGTATCCGAGAGCGGGATCGACAGATTGGGACCGGTGCGCCTCTGCAGACAAAATATGAGAGAATCTGCTTTGAAAAGGACAAGATCAATCAGCAGCCGGTAGCGGCATTTATTTGTCCCGGCCATCCGCTGCTTGAGGCCGTTATCAGCCTTATCCGCGAACAGTATGAGCAGATCATGCGGCAGGGCGCGATCTTGGTTGACGACGCCGACGTTGGCGACGAGCTATCGGCTATCTTTCTTTTGGAGCACACCGTCCAGGACGGTCGTGCGACCTCCTCCGGCAAGCCGCATGTGATCTCGCAGCGTCTCCAGTTTGCGGCCATCGACAAAGCCGGAACGGCGGTCAACGCTGGTATCGCTCCTCATCTGAACCTTCGCCCCGCTAAGCCGGAGGAGGTTGCCAGCGTACGCGATCTTCTTGAGGAGGCGTGGCTGTCAAGAGATCTTGAGAAGGCCGCGATTCGGTTTGCGACGGTAGAACTGGCCCAAGGCCATGTTGCAGAAGTCAAAGCGCGGCGGCTGCCTGAAATTGAAAAGGTTGAGCAGGAAGTTCGCGCTCGGCTCAAGAAGGAGATCAACTATTGGGACTCGCGCGCCTTTGAGCTGAAAGAGGAAGAGCGATCTGGTAAGAAGACGCGGGTTAACTGGCAGAACGCCCAGCGCCGTGCTGAAGATCTTGCGGAGCGGCAGAAGCGTCGTATGGACCAGCTCGAACGGGAGCGATTTATCTCGTCACAGCCGCCACGCGTGCGGGGGGGCATGGTCGTCATTCCGAGAGGTCTGCTGGATGCGCGGAATGCAGCCGTCAGGGCGGAGGGCGTTCCGGGTCATTTTTCCGACGATCCCGAAGCACGTCGGCGTATCGAACTAGCTGCAATGGAAGCGGTCATGGCAGCTGAGAGGGCGCTGGGCAACGAACCATCAGATGTTTCTTCGCAGAAGATTGGTTACGACATCGCTTCTCATGATCCGAAATCAGGGCATTTCCGTTTTATCGAGGTCAAGGGGCGCGTCGACGGCGCAGACAGTGTGATGGTTACACGTCAGGAAGTTATTACTTCCTTGCACGAGCCCGAGAAATTCATTCTTGCGATCGTCTCTGTATCTGATGGTCTCGCTCGCGCTCCTCGTTATGTTCGAGGGCCGCTTGTAGATCGGGAGCCATCCTTTCTTGAAACCGCAATCCAGTTTGATCTTCGGCGCCTGCTGGAACGGGCACGGGAACCTGTATAGGAAACGACTATGCCGGGCAGTCCTGACTTTTCGATCCTCGCTCCCGTTCCGTTGGAGCACCTTAAAACAGGGCGCGAAATTGCCATCACAACCGGCTTCGTCGCCTTCGGGTCGCGAAAATGGGATTTGTTTCGGAAAGTTGATGAGCTTCGCGGCGCTGCACCCGTACCTGTGCTGATCTATCCATCGCATGAGGGCGTGTCAGCAAAGTCGAATTTTCTGGTGTCTTGGTTGGGGTGGTATGTCGGCTGCGAAGAAAGTGGCAGTGGTAAACACTCGAAGGGCCTAACGCATCGCCCGCCGACAACAGGTCAAAATGTCTCCGATAATCAGGGGCATTGGGCGGTGTTCTGGCACGTTTCTGATCTGTACGAACTGCCTGTTGGGCAGCGGCTACCAATCTCTGCGATCCAAACCGTTAAGGGAGGTTGGCGTAAAAGTGCTGCGCCCCGTGGCCCTGAACTGGTTTCCACGCCGTCGGCGTTGGAGTTGCCGATATGAGCGGAGAGACTCAAGTCGCCAATCCTCCTGGTTATTTTCTATCGATTCAGGAACGCGCTATTAAGCGTTGGGATCAGCTTGAGGAGGATCCGGAGCTTGCCGGGCCTTGGCACCAGCTTTTCAAGCAGGTGCAGAGCCCTCGCCATATCCTGTCAGAGCTACTCCAGAATGCCGACGACGCCGGTGCCAGCGAAGCGCGGGTATCCATTGAGGATGACCGTTTTGTGTTCGAGCACAATGGCGAGGACTTCAAAGAAACCCATTTCGCATCTATTTGTCGCTTCGGCTATTCTAACAAGCGTGCGTTGCACACGATCGGTTTCCGTGGAATCGGTTTTAAAAGCACGTTTAGCTTAGGTGATCGGGTCGAGTTATTCACGCCGACGCTAGCGGTTGCTTTCGAGCGCGCGCGTTTTACCCAGCCGATTTGGATCGATAGTCGTTACCTGACTTCTGGGAGTACGCGCGTTGAGGTGACTATTGCCGACCCGTTGCTTCGTCGTGAAGTCGAGAAGAATCTTGATGAGTGGCTGACGAGCCCAACGTCGCTGCTGTTCTTCAAGACGGTCCGACGGCTCAAAATTGGCGACAGCGAAGTGCATTGGCAAAGCCTCGGATCGGGTCCCATCGCCGACAGCGAATGGATGGCTTTGGACATGAAAGCCGCCTCACCTTTCTTGTTAGTAAGGTCGGCTTTGGAAGCTTTTCCCCCTGAGGCGCTCAATGAGATTCGCAACGAGCGGATGCTCGGAGCTGAGGATGGCGGAGATTTTCCACCCTGCCGGGTGGAGATCGTGCTGGGCGCGAAAGGTCGGTTATATGTCGTGCTGCCGACTGGTGTTGAAGCAGCATTACCTTTTGCTTGCAATGCGCCCTTCATCCAGGACCCGGCTCGTCTTAAAATCAAGGACCCCGAGACATCGCCCACCAATCGCTGGCTGTTGAACAGAGCTGGGGAGTTGGCTGCCAACGCCATGATGAAGTGGTTGGAGCAGCCTAAGATCAGTGCACAGGATCGGGCAGACGCTTATGGGTTATTGCCCGACGTCGATCGGAAAGCCACTACGCTCGAAGGGGCGTGTGGTGCAACCGTCGAACTTGCATTTGACGCTGCGATTGTAAACCGGCCGATTCTGCTCACAGAGGAGGGGCGACTTGTCGACGCTGAGGCTGCGATCGCCGTTCCGCATCCTATCTTTGACATCTGGCCGTCTGATCAAGCCGCGGCGCTGCTCGATGATAAATCTCGACCGGTGTTGTCTCAGCACGTATCGGCTAGTAACCGGACCAAGCTTGTTCACTGGGGGCTGGTTGAGGAGTTCTCAAAGTCAGATCTGCTCGGGCGGCTGCGCAGCCATCATCTGCCTCGGCCGGCGACCTGGCGGCACTTGTTAAATCTTTGGGCCTACATCGCACCGGAAGTGACCGGCTGGCAATGCAACGACGCCGACGCTCTACGGATCGTACCGGTGCAGGGCAAGGAGGTGCTCTACGCGGCGTCGGAGATTGTGCGGCTCGGCGAGAAGAAGCTGCTTCAATCGGAGGATGATTGGGAGTTTCTGGCTAACCATCTGATTGTCCTCAACCAAAACTGGACCCGGTTCCTCGCTGAACAGCGTCGGGTCAAGGTTGACGGTGGCAATATCAATGAATCAGTCGAAGCTGCCTTTGCAGTGCTGGAAGAGATCGGTCTCGATGAAACGAGTGACGTCAACGCTGTGATCGAGCGTGTTGCCGCTGATTATTTCGGCTCCGGCCAAGTGAAGTTCGCAGAATGTGTCCGGCTTGCTCAGATCGCAGCCAAACTGAGTGTCACGCTTGATGAGAATTTTCGTTATTTCTGCGCCGATCTGAAGCTTCGTACGATTGGTAGGGGCGTGTTGTTCGATGACAATGGCGCGCTGGAGCCGCTGTTGCCGGAGGCTGTTAGGAATTCGCAGTTCTTGCACGATGATTACGTGGCAAACTTCCAATCCTGCACCCGGGAGGACTGGTTTCGCTGGGTGTCGTCTGGTCGTTCGGGCCTTCAAACGATGCCGCCGCTTGTGGAAAAGCGCACCAATCTATACGGACGACAGCGAGCGGCTGAGGAAGCGGTAGCACGCGGTCTGCGCCACGGGCCTTATTATGCCTACGTCACTGAGAGTTTTGTTCTGGAGGATTGGGACTTTCCTACCAACTATTGGTCGCATTGGGAGGCATTGTCGAAAGCTGATCCTGACATTTGGGCAAAGGTTGTCGGAAAGATTTTGGAGCAGCGAGATAGCTATTGGTCGCGAGCCTCAAGTGTTCGTCTGTCGCAGGTGGCTACTACAGGGTCGATGCGGTCGGTTAGCTCGGAAGCGCTGCTCGCGAACTGGCTTTTAAAGCTGCAGGGCAAGCGCTGCCTACCCGATACTCGCAACCAGATCCAGTTGCCGGCCGACTTAGTGCGCCGAACACCGGAGACGGAGGCACTGATCGATGTCGAGCCTTTCGTGCATGCGCTGCTCGATCGGGAAACGACGCGTCCATTGCTCGATCTGCTTGGTGTCCGCAACGCACCGAGCGGCCCAGGGCGCTTGCTAGATAGGCTGCGTGCATTGTCGAAGTCCGACCGGCCGCCGGCGTACGAGGTCGAAAAATGGTATCGCCGTTTGGACCAGATGTTGGACGGATGTTCTACAGCGGACGCGCAGAACATCCGAAATGCCTTCAAGACTGAAAGGCTCGTCCTTGCTCAAGATGGGACGTGGGTAACGACCGGTGGCGTTTTCCTGGCTGGGGACGAAGAGGATGTTCCTGGTGCGGCGGTCGTGCGCGCGTCGGTGCTCGATCTTAGCTTGTGGCATCGCGTCGGTGTTGCTGACCGCCCATCGGTTGACTTGGCGCTGAAATGGCTAGCGACACTTACCTCGGGGAAAGCATTGTCGGCCGACGATGCTCGGCGAGTTCGCACTTTGCTGGTCCGATATCCGACCCGCATCTGGGAGGAGTGTGGGCACTGGTTAAATCTCATGGGCGAATGGGCACCGGTCGATACGCTAGCTTTCGGGTTGAGTATGCAGACCCTGTTCAAGTGGGGCCATCTACATGAATGGGTGAAGAGCAAGACCGCCGATCTTCAGCGTCTGCCAGCAGAGACGGTGCAAGCGCCGCCATTTGGAACATTGCCGGCTTTGTCGGATCTTGTCCAAGAACGCTTCAGCCAATCGTTTCTGCTGCCCAGCATGGAGGAGGAGCACACATGGTTGACAGTGTTTGGAATACATCTCGGACGGATCGAGCTTACCGATTCTGCCGACACCGAGTGCGTGCGGGCGATTGCGGAAATGATCGAGAAGACGAGCTGGGTCCAGACTCCCAAGTTGGAGGTTATTCCCTATCTCGATGGCGTGCCTGCCGGCACGGCGCGCCTCGCCGACGTTTTGTGGATTGAACGTAAGCTGTTCGTCAGCCCCCTATCCAAAGCTAAGCTCGCTAAGCGAGTCCCAGAAGAGATCGGTAAGAACCTCAGCTCAGATATTCGCGCAGCGTTGGCTTACGCGTTTGGTCGGTCAGAAGAAGATATCCAGCAATATCTGGAAGAAAACTTCGCGCTCGGCCCAGAGCGAAGTCTTTCTGTGCCGATTGTCGAGGCCGAGCCCTTGGCTAAGTCAGGCGAAGGTGGTGGCATTGTCCCAAATGTCGAAGTCGGATTTAGCGAGGCCGAACCGGCTGATGTCGTGGATCTTCATCTGGCTGAGGAGAATGAGCTTGAGCCACAATCCATCCTTGCGCCGACGACCGGTGAACAGGATCGAAAGCTGATTCAAACTGCGGTGGAGAATAGGCCCCGTGTCTCGCTGGTGCCTCTCCGTCCGAGTTTAATATCTCGGTTTGCAGTGACGCAGGGCTATAAGGCTGATGGCGTGGATCGCTTCTTCCATGCGAATGGAAGTTGGATTGGGCGTGTTAGCGGTTCACGGTTTCCATGGGAGCTTCGTTCTGCAGGAGGTGAAATCCTGCGCCACTACTACCCAAAGGAACATTGTTTGGAGCGTGAATCGCTTCAGCTTGAAGCTGATGTCTGGGGGCTGCTAGAGCAAAAGCCGGACATCTATTCCTTTATTCTGATCAATCAGGATGGGGATGCTGTCGAGATGACGGGTAGGCGCTTACGTGCCTTGCGCGAGAGTGGCGATCTGACTATTTATCCTGCAACTTATAGGCTTGTTTATGACCTCGACTAATAACACCAAGAAAAAATTGATCGAGGTTGCGATCCCGCTCGAAGCGATCAATGCTGCTTCTGCACGCGAAAAGTCGATCCGGCATGGGCATCCGTCGACGTTGCACCTGTGGTGGGCGCGGCGGCCACTGGCCGCCTGCCGGGCTGTCTTGTTCGCCCAACTTGTCGATGATCCGTCAAGCGACCTCGAGAAATTCCCTACGCATGAGGCGCAGGAGGCCGAGCGAAAGCGCCTGTTCGGCATCATTGAGGAATTGGTGAAGTGGGAGAACTCGACCAACGAGGAGGTGCTGGAGCGCGCCCGCGCCGAAATCCGCAAGAGCTGCGGCGGCGAATTGCCGCCGGTCTATGATCCGTTCTCGGGCGGCGGGTCGATCCCGCTGGAAGCGCAACGCCTTGGTCTGCCCGCTTATGGATCAGACCTGAACCCGGTCGCGGTGATGATCGGTAAGGCGATGATCGAGATCCCGCCCAAGTTCAAGGACAAGGAGCCTATCCATCCGGGCGCGAAGGACCGGCAGTTCTATCGCAACGCCGAGGGCCTAGCGGAAGACGTCAAATACTATGGCGAGTGGATGCGCGAAAAGGCGTGGGAGCGCATCGGGCATCTCTATCCGCAGGTGGATCTGTCGAAGGAATATGGGGGCGGAAAGGCGACGGTCATTGCTTGGATATGGGCGCGCACGGTTCCCAGCCCTGATCCCGCGTTCGCCAATGTCCAGGTGCCGATCGCGTCGAGCTTCCTGCTCAGCACCAAGGCGGGCAAGGAGACTTGGGTGGAGCCGATCGTCGATAAGCAGGCGAAGACCATTTCCTATCGGATCAGGCATGGCGGCACGAAGGCCGAGATCGCGGCTGCCAAAGAAGGAACCAAGGCAGGCCGCGGCGCGAACTTCCGTTGTCTTATGTCGGATACGGCGATCACGCCTGATTATGTGAAGAGTAACGGGCGCTCCGGTGAAATGGGCCAGGTGCTGATCGCCATCGTCGCCGAGGGTAATCGCAGCCGAGCTTATGTTGCACCCACGGAGGCGCATGAAAGGCTTGCACTGTCGGTAACGCCGGAGCAAAAGCCCGAAACCAGCCTCCCGAATGATCCCCGCAATTTCTGGACGGTGGACTACGGCCTTACCACTTTCGGCGACTTGTTCACCGACCGGCAGTTGGTTGCTTTGAATACCTTCGGTGATCTGGTCCACGAGGCACGAACACAGATCGAAGCAGACGCATCGAGCGTTGCCGGGACCACCGATTCGACCCCGCTGCGTGATGGGGGAATGGGACCAAAAGCCTATGCAGAAGCGATTAGCGTCTATTTGGGCTTTGCAATTGGGAAACTGACGGACATTGCTTCGACGATTTGTACTTGGCACTCGGGCGCGGAGCATCAAAAGATTAGGCAGACATTTGGACGCCAATCTCTTCCGATGACATGGGACTACGCGGAAGGAAACGTGTTCTCCGATTCATCGGGGAATTTTTTGAAGCAAATTGAATTGATTAGTCGTGTGGTCGGCCTGAATTTTGTTCCTGCTGCGTCTGGCGTTGAAATCCAGCACGATGCTCAGTCGGCGCGCTTCCCAACCGGCGCCGTGATTTCTAGCGATCCGCCCTACTATGACAACATCGGTTACGCGGATCTCTCCGATTTCTTCTTTTGTTGGCTCAAGCCGGCTATCCGGCCGGTTTACCCAGACTTATTCGAGGTGTTGGCTACCCCTAAAACCGAAGAGTTGGTTGCAACGCCCTATCGCCACGGCGGAAAGGAGGCGGCAGAGCTGTTCTTCCTCGAAGGCATGAGCCGCGCGATTGCCAACATGGCAATGCAATCATCTGATCATTACCCTGCCGCAATTTACTATGCTTTCAAGCAAAGCGAGGTCGCGCAGGATGGGATCAGCTCAACGGGCTGGGCAACCTTCCTTCAGGCCGTTGTCCAAGCCGGCTATGCCGTTGTCGGCACCTGGCCGTTGCGTACCGAGATGGCGAACCGGATGATCGCCTCGGGGACCAACGCTCTTGCGAATTCGGTCGTCCTCGTTTGCCGAAAAAAGGAATCCACCGCTGAAACCATTACCCGTGCTGAGTTCATCCGCGCTTTAAAGCGCGAGCTACCGCCAGCAATCTCCGAGCTTCAGGCCGCTAATATCGCGCCAGCGGATATGCCCCAATCGGCCATTGGCCCCGGCATGGGCGTGTTCTCGCGCTACAAGGCTGTCTTGGAGTCGGATGACAATCCGATGAGCGTAAAAACCGCACTCCAGCTCATCAACAAGGAACTCGACGAATATCTGGGCGGTATCCAGGGTGAATTCGATGCCGACACGCGGTTCGCTATCACTTGGTTCGAGCAGCACGGGAATGGCAAGGGGGACTACGGCGTGGCCGACAACCTTGCCCGTGCGCGTGGGATCTCGGTAGAGAGCGTCAAGCACGCTAGGATCGTCGACAGCGCCGCCGGCAAGGTCCGTATTCTCGGCCGTGAGGAACTCGACGAGGATTGGGACCCAGAAGAGGACCGACACCTGACGGTGTGGGAGTGCCTCCAGCACCTGGTCCGGCAGCATGAGAAGGACGGCATCTCTCATGATACCGCCGTCCTGCTGAAGAAGATCAACGCTCAGGCCGAGGCTGTGAAGGACCTCGCTTATTGCCTCTACGACATCAGCGCCAATAAGCGAAAGGATGCGAAGGAGGCCACGGCCTACAACGCTCTGATCGCCGACTGGACCGAGCTGACGAAGGCGGCAGCGGCTATTCATGACTCGAGCGGGGATCGTCAGGTCCGGTTCGATATTTAAGGGGGGAAGGGGACGTGGCAAAAAGCACACGCCAATATGTGTTTGAAGGTATGGAGTTGCTGCCGGCGGCATTGACCCCTTTTGTTGAAAAACGGCTCGAAACCTCCATTAAGGGTCACTGGCAAGTTCAGGTGCTGGAGAAGCTGCCTAATCTGCGTCCTAATAGCAGTGGTGAAGTCGGCTGGGACCAGGCCGCCCTATTTAACGCGATGGATCGATTTTGGAGCGAGGCATTCAAGGCGGTACTTGGCCGCGCTGAACGTTCGCTTATTAACGAGCTGAGCGATGTCCGGAACAAGCTCTCGCATAACGAGAATTTCAGCTACGACGACGCTGAACGCGCGTTAGATTCCATGCGGCGCCTGATGGAAGCAATCAGCGCCGGCGAAACGGCTGAGCAGTTAGGTAAGATGCGCGACACTATTTTGCGCACGAAGTTCACCGAGCTTCAGCGCAATGAAGAACGTCGGAAAAGCCAACGTCTTGAGATTTCGGTTGAGACGGTCGCGGGCCTGCTGCCATGGCGCGAGGTGGTCGAGCCCCATCAGGATGTCGCCACAGGCGAGTTTCAGCAGGCGGAGTTTGCTGCAGACCTCGCTAAGGTGCATTCAGGCAGCGCGCAGCCGGAATATCGTGATCCGGAACAGTTTTTTAGCCGCACCTATCTGACCGAAGGTTTGAGCACGTTGCTGATCACCGCCGTAAAGCGGTTATCTGGTGTTGGCGGCGATCCTGTGGTTGAACTGCAAACCAATTTCGGCGGCGGTAAGACGCACTCGATGTTGGCCCTCTATCATATGGCTGGTCCGACGCTGGCCCAAGACCTATCGGGCCTTGACCAGCTGCTTGAGACACAGGGGCTGAGCGTGCCACCGAGCATCAACCGTGCCGTGCTCGTCGGCACATCTCGGGGACCGCAAGACGCCATCAAGACCGATGATGGCCATAAGATTCGCACCACCTGGGGCGATCTAGCCTGGCAGCTCGGCGGTGCCGATGGTTTCTCCATGGTGGCGGAGAACGACGCCAGCGGCATCGCGCCAGGGTCAAATCTCCTGGAGTCGCTTTTCAAGAAATATGCCCCATGTCTGATCCTGATCGACGAATGGGTCGCCTACCTGCGACAGATCTACAAAGTCGAGGGGTTGCCGTCTGGGTCTTTCGATGCGAACCTGTCCTTTGTACAATCGCTCACCGAAGCGGTGAAGGCCAGCCCAGGTACGCTACTCGTCGCCTCCCTGCCGGCCTCTCAAATCGAGGTTGGGGGAGAAGGCGGTCAAGAAGCCCTTGCGCGCCTCAAGCAGACTTTCAGTCGCGTGGAATCTTCGTGGCGCCCGGCCAGCCAGGAAGAGAGCTATGAAATCGTCCGCCGGCGTTTGTTCAAGGAAATTCCCGGCGACAAATTTCATCACCGCGACAATACGTTGAAGCAGTTCGCCAAACTCTATCGTGAAAACGCTAACGATTTCCCCCAGGGCTGCGCGGATGAAGACTATCGGCGTAAGCTGGAAAAGGCTTATCCAATCCATCCGGAGCTGTTCGATCAGCTCTACACGAGCTGGGGTTCGCTCGAAAAGTTCCAGCGTACGCGCGGCGTGCTGCGCCTAATGGCGCAGGCCATTCACGAGCTTTGGATGAATGCCGATCCGTCGGTGATGATCATGCCCGGCAGTGTGGCTATTAGCTCCCCGCGAGTAGAGCCGGAGTTGCTTCATTATCTCGATGTAGCATGGCAGGCGATTATTGCTGGTGATGTTGATGGCACCACTTCCACGCCGTACAAAGTTGATCAATCTGCACCGAATCTGAACCGCTATTCGGCGACTCGACGAGTGGCACGGGCCATCTTTATGGGCACAGCACCGACGCACCAGCAGCAAAACACCGGCTTAGACGACAAACAGATTAACCTTGGGGTCGTGCAGCCGGGTGAGCGCCCAACTATCTTCGGTGACGCGTTACGGAGGCTGACCAATCAGGCCAAGTTCATGCACGCGGATCTTGGTCGCTATTGGTATTCCATGTCCGCAAGTCTTAACCGCATCGCGGCGGATAAGGCGAGCCAGATTGAAGCTGCATTGGTCGATGTCACCATCGACGCAGAACTCAGCAAATATGTGAACGGTCTTAGTGATCGCGCGCATTTCGATGCAGTTCAGGTCGCGCCTGCTTCATCGGCGGAGGTTCCCGATGAAGCAGGGGGCGTACGTGTCGTCGTGCTGGGCGTCAAATATCCGCATAATGGGCGAGATGGTTCTGAGGCTTTGTTAGAGGCCGCAAGCATCCTTACCCAACGCGGTACGACGCCACGCGTTTATCGTAACATGCTGGTATTTGTTGCTGCAGAAAGTCGCCAGCTCGATTCCCTGAAAGAAGCCGTGCGCGCTTCTCTAGCCTGGGGGGGGATCGTACGAGATACAGATCGCCTCAATCTCACTCAGAGTGATAGCGCCCTTGCCAAGGCGAAATTAGCCGAAGCAAACGAGACCATGAAAACGCGTCTGAAAGAGGCTTGGTGCTATCTACATTATCCAGTCCAAGAGAGCGCTCATGCCGATTGGGAGTGGGTGTCTGGGAAGATCTCTGCTCAGGAAGGGTTGTTGGCGCGTGCCAGTAAAAAACTGGTCGCGGAAGAAGGGCTGCTCGTCGAGTTAGGGCCGGCGCGTTTGGACCGTGATCTTCAAAAATACATTTGGAACGACAAGCCGCATGTATCCCTAAAGGATCTCCGGGAATATCTTAACCGCTACATCTATCTGCCCCGCCTAAAAGGGCAGGAAGTATTGATGAAAGCTGTGCATTCCGCTGTTAGCGGCATGCTGCCCGGCCCATTCGCTTATTCTGAACGATGGGACGAAACGTCAGGTACGTACCTGGGTTTAGCGATCGAGCGGGCGGGTAATACTCTCGTAGTTATCGACGGTGACAGCGTTATCGTGAAACCCGATGTGGCTGAGGCTCACAAACCAACTCCGGCCGAACCGAGACCTTCCGATATCCCAAGGGATCCTGATGAGAAGCCGCGGACAGGAGAGGGGGCGATCGGGGAAGCCCCGGAAACGCCGCCGCCGGAAAAACAGCCGACCAGGTTCTCTGGAGCGGTCATGATTTCCCCTGACAGACCGGCGAGAGATATTCACCAGATCATTGAAGCTATTGTCGAACAGATCACGACGTTACCAGGCAGTCAGGTCACCCTTCGGCTCGAAATTGATGCAGAGGTTCCAAACGGTCTTGACCGAGCCAAGGTCAGAACGTTGATTGAAAACGCTACTACGCTTGGGTTTGTACAAAAGTCGATTGAATAATTTGGTCCAGTCATCTCTTCCCAATTCAACACGCCCCTCGCTCGATTAGCCGAGTGAGGGGCGCGGGCCAGCCTTCTGTGTTTGCTCCTCTGAAAACGACACAAGCAACTTAGAAATCGAAACTATAAGCTCAACACTGGCTTGAAATGGTGGCGTCGTTGAGCCGACCCCTCTAAAAACAACCTCAGGTATTTTGACCCTGAGTTTGGATTGTTGGAATGGTTGGGGATACGGCGCGCCCATTTATGAAGTATCGGATCGATCAGCTCGAAGCGCTGTTCGAAAAATCTCAGGGCGACGTCGATGCAATGCGTGCGCTGAACAAAGAGTTGGAGGCTCGGAACACTGATCGTGCCGGGCGGCTGCATGCCAAGGTTCGCGAGAGTATGGCTGCAACACCTCGCGCCCCTCTATTCTCGGCGGAGTCTCCGGCGGAGACCAAACCTTCGATGCCGCCGAAGCGAGTGACTCCATCGGCGAGTACTCAGCAGCCACCCCCTCGGGAGGCCTCCGCTTCTGCTGGCTCTCAGATCCTCGATCTTGGGCCGCTGCCGACGTTTCGGCCCCCTGAAGGGGCGAACGAACCAGGGGCTATCATTGCGGCTTGGACAGCGCTGGAGGCTTTGTCGCCGCAGACATATAAGCAGCCTAAGGATTTGGCCGCGGGCGACGCGAGTTGCGTTGCTAAACTCACGGCTGAACTGCCTTGGGTGAAAGGCGAAAAGTCGAGGCCCAAGAAGCAGCTGTATTATCAGATCGTGCTGGGCTCGGTGCCGATGGTCAAAGCGACATCGGCGCTGGTGAAGGCTTTCGGGGAAGACGCCGATTTTAATGCCCGAGAAAAGGAAAACGCAGCGATTGCTGCGTTGCTCGTTGATAAAAATGGCTTCCTGCTGGAAGAGAAGGCCGTAGGGGTCTCAAGCTTCGCATGGGCTCTACCTTTGGCCCTGCAGCTCAAGCTGGGCACGCTGGGAGCCTGGCCGCAGATTGAGACTCGGATTATCGGCAAGCTTGAGACGATGGTTCGTCGCTTTGACGAGGATGACAAGCCTCTTCCGGTCGATATGCAGACCATCTTGGAAGCGTTCAATTGGCTGGTGGCTCAGTTCGGCCTCGCGAGGGATATGGTCGAGCCACCGTCTTTCGCGATCCGTATTTATCACTACTTCAAGGCCAAGAATCCGCCGGAAGTGCAGCTGCTCAATTCCTTTTACTTGGGGGATCTCGGGCGCAGTGCAGCGCTGGTCGGGCAGGGAAATGTGCCCCCGGGGCTGCGGCGTTATCTCGGTATCGAAAAGCCGAAGCAGACCTTTGATCTATTGGCAGAGGATGCGGCCTTAGAGGCGGCCGTGGCTCCATCGATGATCCCGCTGGCACGCTGGCCAAGCCCCGGCGGACATCCGCTGGTTCTGCTGCAGCAAGCGGCGGTGAATCTCGCTCGTGCGGAATTGGCAGGCAAAGAGGGGATCATTGCGGTCAATGGCCCGCCTGGCACCGGCAAGACAACGCTCCTGCGCGATGTCGTCGCCTCTAGTGTTCTCGATCGTGCCTTGGCGATGGCCGCCTTTGATGATCCGGAGAAGGCATTCACCTTTTCGGGGGAGAAAGCCTCAGTGGGAGATTGGCCCTATCTGATGTACTCCTTGGCTCCTTCTTTGAAGGGCCACGAAGTGTTGGTCGCTTCCAGCAACAATAAGGCCGTCGAGAATATCAGCCGCGAACTGCCGGCAGCCAAAGCTGTCGGGCGTGAAGCGGATGAGCTGACGTATTTCAAATTTATCAGCGACTGCGTTCATTCTCCCGAGGAGACCTCTGAGGAGGAGGATGAAGAGGCCGTCGATATTGAGCCGGTTGATACCTGGGGGTTGGTGGCTGCCGTTCTGGGAAATGCCAAGAACAGATTTGCATTCACTCAACGGTTTTGGTGGGACGAAGATTTCGCCTTCCGCCTCTATCTAAAGGCGGTCAAAGGCGAATCGATCGTCAAGGAGATCAAGGATCCGGAGACGGGTAAAATCGAGCGGCGGATGCCGAGGCTCCTGGAACTCGAGAAGCCGCCATTACCCCAACAGACGGGGACGAATTGGCGGAAGGCGCAGGCGCGTCTGCTGTCGCTCAAGAAGGAAGTGGAGCGGGAGCTGACGGACTTGGAGGCCGTCAGAAAACTGTGCTTCGAACTGATTGAGGCGCAGCACGCATTGAAAGCAGGTGAGGCCATACTCGCTGAGCTGACGGCACAGCTGCCAGCAGTCGAAGCCGAAGCGCAGAGATGCCAGCGTGCCCTGCAGGCGGCAGAGGCAGAGCGCGGCCGACGAGGGGCAGAGGCTCAGCAGCATCGGAATGCGAGACCGGGCTTTTTTGCAAAGCTTTTTAGAACGCAGAGATGGAAAATCTGGCTGTATGAGAGCGTTCCTCTTGTTGATGCGGAAAAGACCGCCATCACGCGATTACGTCAGGCGGATCAGGCTTCTGCTGTTGCGACATCGAAGCTGAACAGTTTCAACGCCAAAGTTCGCGATGCTGAAAATGCGCTGATGGCACCCCGTCAAAAGGTCGATCGATTGACCTTGGAAGTTGACAGTCATCGGGCGGTCTTAGGCAGCCTGATGGTCGATGAGGTGTTCTTCCAGCAAGGACATGAAGCCAAAAACCTGAGCGCACCATGGCTGCCGGACAGCCTGCATCGCAAGCGTGAGGAACTCTTTATCGCGGCGATGGCGGTGCATAAGGCCTTCATCGATGAGACGGCGCAGAAGGTTCTGCATAACCTCAACGTTCTGATGGAGTTTTTCACGAATGGCGTGCCGACGGATGAGGCCAAGCGGAAGCTGTTGGGCGATCTGTGGTCGACGCTTTTCATGGTGATCCCTGTCCTGTCGACCACCTTCGCGTCTGTCGACCGCATGCTCGGCGATCTTCCGGCGGGAAGCATTGGCTGGCTCCTGGTCGATGAGGCGGGGCAGGCGACCCCTCAGGCCGCTGTTGGGGCTATCATGCGAGCCAAACGGACGATCGTGGTCGGGGATCCGCTGCAGATCCCGCCGGTGATCTCGCTGCCGGAGCGCCTGAATTCGGAGATTTCCAAATTCTTCATGGTAGAGAAGTCGGTCTGGTCGGCACCGGAGGCGTCAACGCAGACGCTGGCTGATCGGGCGTCACGGTTTCAGGCCAGTTTCCGGACTGACCGCGGTCCACGCCGTGTTGGTGTGCCGCTGCTCGTACATCGACGCTGCCAGGACCCCATGTTCGGAATCTCGAACCGCATCGCCTATGACGGGCAGATGGTGCATGCCGCCGGTAAGCCCAAACTCGGCCCGGTCGGGCAGGTGTTGGGCCCGACCACCTGGTTTGACGTCGATGATGAAGCCGATACGAAATGGTGCCCGGCAGAGGGCGAGATGGTCGTCGAGCTGTTCAAGAAACTCGGTGCTGAGGGACTTCAAAACCCGGATCTCTTTGTCATCACGCCTTTCCGAATTGTCGCGAAAGGCCTGAAGGATCGCCTGAAGCTCGAGAGACAGCTGTTTAAGAGCATGGGCATCGACATTGAGAAATGGACCCAGGACCGCATCGGAACCATCCATACCGTTCAAGGGCGTGAGGCCGAAGCCGTCATCCTTGTTTTAGGCGCTCCGATGAAGACACAGACGGGGGCTCGGAATTGGGCTGCAGGTACGCCGAATATCCTCAATGTCGCCGTTTCCCGCGCCAAGCAGCATTTGTACGTCGTCGGCTCTTACGGGGCTTGGGCCGGTCTTGGGCATGCCCGTGAGTTTGGGGTAATCCCTCGGCGCCGGACAGGCCCGGGGGCCTTTTGAATATGGCCAAGCCGGTAATTGAATATAATGAGATCGTTGAACGCTATGATCTGGCGCTGCTGAGGAAACCTGGCGACATCGTTATAAAGAATGGTGACATCGTTCTTAACCGGGGAGATCTGGTTCTGAACGATGAATATTACCATGAGATGGTCCGCTTGGTGTGGAGCTGGCGGGCTTGCGCACCCAATCTCGAAGTTCTTTTTGACGCTTGGCGCAATGAGCGAGATGCCCAGTACGAGTTGAAAGAAGCCTCAAATAGATCATTATCCGTTGATTTTGGGGCAGGAAGACCGTTCTGGAATGGTTTCCCTCCCGAAGTGATTAGAAGCTATCATGCCGCAAATGATGCGATTGATGCCAATGCAGCCGCTGCTGAGGCCTATTCCGGAGCGATCATGGTATTGCTCAGTAACCTTCTCCTGAGATTTAAAGAGGCCATCGGCGTGTCCGCTCATATCTGGGATGGGCAGGGTAAAAAGTTTGGCGGATGTTCAACTGGCCCGATCGTGATTGCTGGTGCGAACAATTTCCGACATTACGATGAGTGGGCGCGAAAACGTGTTCCGACCTCACAGCAGTTGAAATCGATGAGAGTCATATCAGCTGCGCTCCAAATTCCGTTGGCACCCGACGGTGCCGAACACGGGCTGGGGAAAAATATCTGCCCAGATTTGCTCAACGTCTTGAGCGATGGAAGCTTTGATCTGCTGGCTTTAAATATTCTGCGATACGCGCATGATGTGGCTGTCAGCCAAAAAGCCGAGGTGAGTCATTCGTGACTTTGGCAGATAATTATACCAGTGGCCGCACGACTCTCAAATCAGAGTCACAATGAAAGCTCTGCTTGAGATGATTGCTTTTAAATCAATCTGTTATGGAGCGGGTGAAGGGAATCGAACCCTCGTCGTAAGCTTGGGAAGCTTCTGCTCTACCATTGAGCTACACCCGCGTTTGGGCTTTATAGAAGATCCTGATGCGATAACGCAATAGGCGCTCTCATTCTCCGTCCCAGCCATCAGCTTTCCATCTTTTAGCGATGAGTTCGGCGCTAGGGCGAATGGAGGGATTCTTGGGAAGGCGCATCAGCTTTCCATGAAGCTGAATGCTGAGGGCCGTATCAATCTCGGAATAGGGTTCATCTTCCCCCTCCGGATCAGAGTGCTGGATCCGGAAGTCGGCTCTGACTCCCATACATTTTTGGTCAAACAAGCGATGATGGGTGGCGCAAAGCAATATGCCATTCCGCACGTCGAGCTTCTGCTCCGGCGTACACATGGACCATGGAATAATATGAGCCCCTTCGAGCGCCGCAGTGAAGGTCATTCCACAGAATGCACAGCTGTGGTCATACGCTTCCGAAAGTGCTGCTTTAAAGATGCGTTGCGCGACGCCACGATCTCTCACGTGCCGGTAGATCTCGCCGCTTGTGTCGGGGGCTTTCAGCAAGCGGTCAGCCAAGCTCTCCCGACTGTCGTCAGGGCCGAAGTGGCCATACGGATTCTCGATCGCCGACCAGTTCTCAGCAAAGACAAGTTTCATCGCTTGCTCGAGATCTTCGATATCCCAAGCGATAAAACCGCTACCAGGAACTTTACTCGCTTTACCGATAACAAGGACGGTCAGCGGTGGCAGGTCATGGTCGAGGCAGAAATCCTGAATTGGGCCTAATGCCTTTCCGACATTTAGGGGATTCGTGTCGATGAGTGGGCTGAGATCGCTATAAAAGAATCGGCGACCATTAGAAGCGGCTTGCACTAAAACGGGCCAAAGAATTCCGGCCGCATAGTCCCAGTTTTTTCCTTGGTACATGTCGCGCCCCCACGAATTATCTCTTCCGATGTTTTCCGGCATTCGCCCAAAGTCAGGCAATTGCAAACTGTGATTTCGATCTTAGCCGGCTGTTTGCCCTACCGCTGTTTGGGCCATCAGCTGCTCCCACCCGGAGGTGAGCCGGTCACTAATTAGATCATCACGCTCCTGTGCGACTTTGAGCATGCCAAACAAGCTGTTCCCGAACACCATGAACTGCGCGAAATTGAAGGCGGTTGGATTCCATCCATAGAGCGCGGTTTTCATGATGTTGGTCGAGGCCAGTAGGCCGTGCGACAGCGCGAGCATCTTGGCGAGTTTCATTCTCCCGCCGATGCCGGCCACGTCGACCTCGCTATCAGACCCTAGACCCCGGACCGCATGAAACGAACGAATAAGCAGTTCGGCGATCGCAGGGGACAAGGTTGTCGTGGCAAAATGTCGAAGATCGTAACCGTGCGCATACATGTAGCGCACCACGTTAGTTACGGTGACTGACGGGCCGTCTTCTTTGAGCGAGATGCCGGAATCGATATTGAGGGTCTGCAGCACGCTCATGAAGGGGGCGGGGAGGCCGGTCGATGTGAAGACGTCCGAAAACATATGGAGCAATACAGTCACCAATGCCTCCAACGGATCGGTGGTTGTTGCTTCTCCGCTGCGCTCGATGACGTTTATGACGCCCTTGTCGTCGATCAAAGTGCAGGTGTTTCGCAGAATGTCGATAACGCCGAAAACAAGTCCCAGGATCGGATCATGCCCGGGGCTCATCACCCGGTGCATCGCCGGCCTTAGGCCGCTGATGTTGATCCCATCCTCCTTCGAATTGATTGATATATCGTAGGGAACTTTTGCCGCGTCCTCTGCGCGCTCTACTAGCTCGTGCAGCCACTGTTCGAGACCGTTTTTCGGCGTTTCGTCATCGTAAATGGCCTCTGACAGCTCGCGAAGCCAAGCGGTTACCAGGCTGCCACGCTGATCTTTCTGCCCTTTGAAGTCGCCTCCTAATGGGGTGGCCACAATGAAATAGTCTACCAACGTCCCGACCAGCACAGCCGTCGCGACTGCGGCGCTATCCCAGCGATCCCACGGTGCTGCACCGAAATCGGCCTGAAACCGACGATGGACGTTCGCGATCTGATGAGGTTTCAGCAACTGCTGAAACGGGTCGCGTTCGATATCGATGCCACGCGTGTTGATATAAGTGTGGGTCTCTTGGACAAAGGTAGCCCAATCACCGTCGCCTGTTGGAATTGAGAAAGATGCCGACAGATCAGGGATTTGGGCCTGAATGATCGCGACCTCGGTCTCGGTCACTTCAATGGCAACAGAAGGCTCCGCCGCCATAATCTCGGCTTCCGTCGGTGCTGGCACACCACTCAGAGCCCAGAGATCGGCCATCTGCCGCTCAAGGGCGGCCAAATCATCTGCCTGATCCTGGCTTTCTACGGCTAGTATCGCAGCATGGGTTTCGATCTTGAATAGTTGCTCTTGGACAAGAGTGATCTGGTCCTGTTGAGCTAAAGCGATCTGCTCGCCTTCACGTTGGGCGCCCGACATCATGCGGCCCGCTTTTCAAGTTCAGTCTTAAGCTCGCTCTCCAGTCCTGTTTCCTTGGAACGTAGGCGAGTTATGGCATCGGCAAACATGCTGAGTTCTCGAGATAGCTTGCCGATGAGCAACTTATTTTTTTCGACATCTGTGGTGAGGTCCACCATCCGGCGACCGAAGAAGGCGACGTCTTCGGCAAGATTGCTAATGGCCTTTTGGTGGATGCGCAGAACCTCCTGCAGCATCAGTTCCCGTCGGGAGGCTTTGTCGCGCTCTTTTCCGCCCGCCAGCCAGCGGACGCCTTTGTAGATGCCGACCCCGAGGATAAGCGCGACACCGATGCCGCTGACCATTGATGAGAAACCCAAGATGCCGCCTAGACCAAGGCTTGCAAGGCCACTTGTTACACCCGCGGCACTTAAACCGGTGACACTGCCGCTTAGATAGACGGCGGCGATCGGCACTCCGACGGCGGAGGCTTTTGCAGCCATAACTTTAGCCGTAGTCATAATCTGACTGTCAGATAGCTCACCAGCCATGATCTTTTCATCTTGTATGCAGGCGTCTTCAATGAAGGCAATCTGCTGATCATCGATATTAAGAAGGCTTGCCAATTGGCGAAGTCCCGGCTGCTCTAAAGCACTTTCTTTTGATATCGAGCGCACCATCCGAACGGCGTCCTTGATCAAAGAGCCGGCCAAAGCCAATTCTGAGCCAGAAGGTGTCTGGGCGAACATCTCTTTGACGAGTGTGGCCGGATCCAGATTGCTTGGCGCGCTGATGTAGCTACGGATCTGATGACGCAGTTCAGGACCGCAATCTAATTGCGTCATCAACACCTGGAGTTCGGACAGTTCTCTTTCATCGATCTGACCGTCGTTATGGTAGGTGAGCCAAACCAGTAGCCCTAAGTAAGCTGCACGTACCGGCTCCGGCATATCCTCCACGATCACATAGCCATCGACCTCTTTGGTCTGGCCGATCTCGCGTGCGTGGATGACGAGGTTTAGAAGGCTCTCGAAGTCGGCGAGTGGGACACCCGGCCAATCATCACCAACCGTGATCTCCCCGTCAGAGTTCGTCACAATGAGTTGCGAGCGGTCAGCGGCTTTTTCCCCGGTTTTAACGGCAGCCGGCTCCACGCGAATGGTATCGATTTCGCGGAAGCGCAGCGCTAGTCGGCGTGCGCCATTATTGTAGTAGAAGCCGCTGTCGGTGATGAGGAAGCCGTCTTTCGCGCTGCCGAACACGGTGTCGTCGAATAGGAAACAAACTCTGTCCGGATCGACGGAATTGGCGTAGTGGGCAATTGCCTTCTGCAGCTTCCCGTCTGGAATGGCCCCCATCACATGGAGGCTGGAAGAGTGTTTCGTCATCCGACGAATGGTCTTCTCGACGCGATTGAGAAAACTGTCTTCCACCTCATATTCCAGAATGGAGACTTCACCGGGCTCAAGCTCCTGGCCGGCTTGCACGAGATAGCGGAGGGCTTTTGGCGATGCGTAGCGCATTGCGGGGAGGGAGTGGGTCTCTACGACGGTTTGTTCAATGGTGCTGTCGCCTTGCTTACGCGACCGGGTCACTTTCAGTTCGATCGATCGCATTCCAACCGCGATGGTGTCTCCAGCCCCGATCAACAAGTTATCGACGACATATCGGGCGCCGGGTTCGAGTTTGACGGTGACTACCCGCGTTAAATGGTCGGTCACTTGCTCGCTATGAATGGCGTTCATCGATAACTCCGAAAATACGGCTTTTATAGGTGGTAATAGGGAGATGCAGGCTTTTAGCGGGAGGGCTCATGCGACGTGCGCTAGTCCCCCAAAGCTCCAAATCCAGGCGTTGAGCTCTTTCTCGCTTGTGGTCGTTACGGTCAGGGACAAGCTGCCATCATCGTGTTCATCCACGGTTTGATCTGCGCTCCAAATGCGATCGCGAACGTAGTCGGCCGCCTGCGCAGACACCTCGACGCGGATGCGCTTCGGGGGATGCCAGTTCAGTCCGAAGCTGCAAGCTTCGTCGTCGGCTGCATTAAAGGAAAAGTGTTCCCCGGTCGGGGAAAGCACCGAGATCCGATGCAGGGATAGAGTCGTTGGGCGACCTTTTTGAAGCGACCCTTCATCCATCTGATAACCTTGGACATACAGCGTGCCGTTCATCGCCAAGATCCGGCCGGGAGCATAGCGATAGCTCTTGTTCTCTGCCCGCCCCATCGCCCGATAAACCACGTCGCAGACCCTCTGGTTTTCAATTGCCAAGCGGAGGGCGTTGATCGTCGGCTGGTGCGGTTGGTAATCTATGTAACCCTTGCTGCGAAAACCAACGGCGCCAGAACGAGGCTGTAATGCCTCGCCTTCGGACAACTGCAAAGCCAAGTCTCTGAGGGTCTTATCAATCCGTTGGGCAACAGGCGGGGGCAACTGGGATGCGGCGAAGTCTCGGCACACGGCTAAGTAATGCAGTTCCTCGAAATCGAAGCCGAGGCCATTTTTCTGAGCTTCGGATTGATAGCGATAAAACCGCTTCTTGTTCTCAATGCCGCGCTCGATCGATGCGTCTTTGCCGATGTGGACTTCAATGGTGTCGACCAAGCGAGCAATGGTCTGCGGCGAGCACTCCAACTCAGCGGCCAGCGCTTTTTGAAAATGTTTCTGAGGGCTCATGGTCAGCCGCTGATAGAGCAGCAGGATCTTCTCTCGGGGTAGCTTGTCGCTTCGGCGTTTCTCTGACATGCAAACTCTCTCGACGGATTTCTATCCGACTGTCTGGTTCAAGCTATTGTGCAAAGCGGTTTGGCGGCTGGCTAGCGTGATTCCGCAACCGCTGCGGGAATATTTTCCCCGCCGCGGCCTAAACCTCTGTTGACTTGCTGGAAACGACATGTTCCCGCAAAAATTGACCGAGGCCGAAAAGCGCGAAGCCGGTGACGACGATGCAGCCAACGAAACGGAACATGAGAGCCTCCTGATGTATGTCCGGTGGGGCACCGGCGATATCAGGAGGCTAAGTCATCAAGTCTCCGATTCTTGACGGGTGAGACGTCGAAATCAGAAAAAATTCGCCGACTATTCCAGAATGAAATCTTCGATCTCCAAGGTCCGCTCGGCCAACATCTGCAGACTGCAGGAGTTGGCCTGCAGGCGACCGGCGGTGCCGTCGAAAATCTCCATATAGAGGTTGCAACTGGCCTCGCGGTGCTGCAGCCAGATCCGCTGGGAATTGCGGCGGACGATGGCGGCGACCGGTTCTTCAATTTGCGCCAAAGTCATGTACGACATCTCCGGCTGAGTTTCCTCCACGGAGATGTCGTTAAAATTGTTTTTACGATTCGCCCCATGCAGATAGTTTGGCGGGCAAATTCAAGGCGCTTAAACCCCTTTAAGGGTGGCTATAGATATCCTTGATGCTAGGGGAGCCGATTGGCCGAGGGGGCTCACCGGCTATTGGCATCGTAAGGACGACTTCGACCTTGTGAACGCCATTCGTCAGAGTGGTGATGTACAAGCAAGAACTGCGGTCGAATCCAGCGGAACTCGTTTCAGCTTGGCCCGCCAAAACCGACAGCATCTCTTCTGCTGTCAGCCCAAGAGACTGAAGTTTATTGGAGTCAAATGTTTGGCCATCGGAAGTTAGATGTTGGCGAGCAAAATCACTGGTAGAGCGTCGGATATAGTCCAACGTCTCCGTTGCAGTGCACCCTTCGAACACTTTCTCTTCCCAAGTTTTTGAGGGCAGTTGAGATGGTCGTGGTGGCGCGGCCGGAACAGCCGCAGCTGGCGATCGAGTTGCTGGTGATGACGCTGTTGGCGTCGGAGGAGTCGGCGCCTTGCTCGTGGGCTTCGGACTATTCCGCGCCTCTGAACTCATAAGTTTAAAGTCGACCTCATAGCTGAAGGTCGGGTTCTTGCCAAATGGGTCGTTGAATTCGACATCGAAGGGAATCTTGTAAGCTGTGATTTGACCCCTGGAGGGCAAGTTGGCGGCAACGATGATGCGACACCCATACACTTGTCCGACCTTAGTTGTCGGTACGGCTGACAGCAGTTTGAAGGAGTCGCGGTCGACCTCCTTGGCGATGGTTTCTGCGTTCATCATGCCGGCAATGGCGCCGATCCAGCCGAGTGCGTTGGTAGCCTTCGAGCTAAAATGTTTAGCGATCGTCTTTGGAACATCAGGATAGATATGCTCGGACACGAAGTCGTTGTCGCTGCAAAGCTTCGTGTGCTTGGCATCATCGCAAGCAGCCAAAATCAGCGGCAGCGCTATAAGCGCAAGAGCAAGCGGACGAAATATCATGGCGTGAGTCCTTGGCATGCGAGATCACGAAGCTGACGCTGTGGCGTAGGTCGTGGGCGCGTCACTGCCGGGGACGCACCCGGCAAGGAACGAAGCGGCGGGGAGAAAGGAAAGAGCGATGATCTTCTTCATCGGGGGGATCTTTCATGAATGCAGCCGGGGCGCCGCGAGGGCGCAGGCCCACTGGGCATTGAGGGCGGCAAGGGCTTCGATCAGGGCCAACAATTGATCGTCGGTCTCGACATGAAGCCGGAACCGGTTGAGATCGGCAGCGTCAACCAAGACGCTCCAGCCGCCCGGCAGGTGACGGCGGAGGCCTTCGAGGATCGGGTCGCTGCCGATGACGGGCTGATCGACGAGTTCAACGACGTAGCCGCCATCGGGATCTATGCTGAGGGCCAGTTCGATGGCGGAAATCATGGTGCTACGTGTTTGCTCCGGCGGCTTCAGCTGTCAGTTGCCGGATGAGGGCGATGCTTTGGGCCTGAGCTTCCTCTTCGACGGCGACAAGATGCTGGGCGAAACGCTCGACCTGAACCTTCACCATGGCCTTGGGGATGACTTTGCTCGCGAGGAAGCCGACCGCAACGAAGGCCAGCGACAGAATGCCGGCTCCGCCGTAGAAGCCGAGCGCGGTGGCGAGAAGACCGCCGCCGATCAGGCCCGGTTCAACTAATTTCGGATAGGCGAACTTATGCACGATACCGGCGATAACGTCGGGGTTGGTGAAGAAGCCCCCGGTTACTAGATTGCGCACGGCGACTTCGAGGTCAAAGAAGCCGCCTGATTGCAGGGTAGTTGCCTTCAGGATCAGCACGGGATGGTTGGGCAGAGCCTGAACATGAAAGTTGGTCAGCGAGTAGCATTGCTGACGGCCGTCGAGGAGGTTGACCCAGAGTTCCTGTTTCAAGGAGACGTCGGACTGGATCTTGACCGCGTCGATGCTGCCGCTGACATAGTCGCGGTTGCCGGAGACATACCCGCCGCCGCCGCTGCCGGTAACATTGGTTTCCGACCACTTTTGTTCATGATGCATCAGGCCGAGGTCGGCGGTGAAAGTTATCTGGGCCTTACCGAGGGTGTAAGGCAGAAGGGGGGTAGTCATGCGTGCTCCTTCCGGCGAAAACCGGGCGTGATGGGGCAGGCGCAGACGGAGGCCTGCGCCGCAGCGGCTTAAAATGGGAAGGAGTTAGGAGCGGGCCGGAGTACCGGCCTCGGCCCTTCTTCCGGGTTTGCAGGAAGGTACCGCGATGGAAATGATATCCATCGGATCTGGCACTCGAAACGGGGCGCGGGCGGAGGGGGGCGGTCGGTGGGCGACGGTCCAGTGAGTCATACCTGTGGTCCCTTGCTAGAGGGCTGTCTATGGGCGGTGTCGGACGATCCGACATCGAGCGGCAGCCAAAGCGCAGGGCGGTACCCCACCTTACCTACAGCGGCGGGGGTGGAAGCCGCGCGTAGGGATTGGTCTAGGTCGGGTTGTCCTGGCAGGGGAACCAGGACAGACTCTCTGCGGATTGCTCGCCGCTTCGCCGAGCTTAAAACGGGACTTGACCCATCGCAATCGCGGGTTGCGAGATAACGAAGAATTAAGAATACCCGGGGGGAACCCCGTGTATATCCTCCGGCCGCGTTCTCGCTCTTGGTCATGGGTTGCTCTGCTTCAAACTGGCGCCGACGAGGCACCGCCCTGCTTTCTTCTCGAATGCCATGGGTTTGAGGCGGCGTAATCACCCCCGGGGGTGAAAGTGACGCAATCTTGGGTTGTTGAAATAACGGGATTGTCACAACTGATTAAGGGTGAGCTTAATCAGAGGTCTCCAAGTCGGTTCAATTAATCAATGATTGGTTCTGTTTCGAGTGTTCTGCATGCAGCCGCCGCCGGCCAAGCTTCCTGGCTGGAGGCGGTCGAATCGGTTTCCGAAAGCATGCGGGCCGCTGGCGCGGCGCTCATGGTGCATCATGGCACTCCGATGACGAAGACAGTGTCGATCGGGGCCTCGACCATCGACCCGGTTTTCCATCAGGTTTACCTGGACAGTTTCATCGATATCAGCCCGCTCCGACGCTTCGTGCAGCAGGGGAATGTCGATCGTATCTTCACCGGTGAAGAGGTGCTGGGACGCGGCTACACCGACACCGATTTTTATAAAGGTTTCCTGAAGCCGTTCAGCTTAGGACATCAGCTAGTCCAAATCATGACGATCGACCCAGGTACTTCGGCGTCGCTTGTCTTCTACCGGACAGCGCAGCAGAGCGGCTTCGAGGGTGCAGATCGTGATCTCTTCGAGAGTTTGACCGGCCCGCTGCGCAATGCGCTCGACGTGCATGTCCGGTTGAGCCGTGCGGAGCAAAATGCCCAGGCATCGGCTCAAGCCCTGGACACCCAAGGCTTGGCGGTATTCCTGGTCAACAGTGCGCTCAACGTACGGCAGACCAACGAGATGGGCGAGGTGTTGCGGCGGCAGTTCGGCCTGTTTAAGCGTTCGTGGTTGTTGTCGCCCAAAGGATTTCATTTCAAGCAGGTCTTGGCCGAAGCGTTGGTAACAGGTCGGCCGGTCGATGGGCTTTGCAGGGCTGAAGGGAACACGGTCCTGGTGGCCCGGATCATCCCGATCCTGGGCGGAGCGGAGCCGTTTGCGACGGTGCTGATGCGCGATCCGGGGGCACCGAAACAGCGTCCGTGGAAGGCGATTCAATCGTTCTTTGATTTAAGCGCGGCAGAAGTGCGGATATTAAGGGCTCTGACCGACGACGAGGCGACAGGCGCTGAGATCGCCGCCAGCCTGGGGATATCAACGAATACGCTTAAGTCCCAACGTTCGAGCGCCTACGCGAAAATAGGCGCATCGAGTCAGGCTGAGATGCTCCGTCTGTTGGACGGATTTAGTTTCTAAGCTACCGCGGTCGACGCCAGGCCGATGCCGGCCTGGTGCCGGGCGGTAGCAAGCTTACACACAGTGTCTGCCCCCGACCTTTCCCGTACTTCAAAGGTTTTGGACGCCTCTGAAGCAAGCTGGTGTTGTATGGGCCGGGCCGCCCGACTTTGAGGGTAGGGCCGTTTAGTTGTGTGTTCGGTTGCTCGCCGACGGCGTGAGCTAACATGGTTCTGCGATTTGGCGCAAGTGAACGGACCGCTTTGCCGATGCCACCGATCTGGCCGAAAAGGGTCGGGCGAATGGCGAGGTCATTTTTCGTTGCTCAAGGGGATCGTTGAGCAGAAAAAACGTCGGGCGAAAAATAGGGTGAATTACTTTCGTAGTTGTCGACTAGCTTCTCTGGTGGCCGGCGATCTGACCGGTGATCGAAAGAGGAGCCACAAATGAATTTACCCACAGACTACACCGTCGTTGAGTACGTCTTGGCGGGCAAGGTGATATTCTTGGCCTGTGCGCCCGACGGCCATCCGATCGGTACTGCCCCGACCAGGGCTGCTGCCGTTGGTATTGCGATAGAACACAAACGGGGATCGGAGCCAAAGCAAGAGCCAGAAGAGCCGGTGCGGTCATTGCGCTTGCGTCGGTGACTTGGTGAGTGGCCCGCCGTAAAAAGTGGGCCATTCTTTCTGGTCGGGCAGGGAGCCTTTTGGAAAGCGTTATTACTTTCACTATTTCCGAAGGACGCTGATGTCGCCGGGGTGTCCGGCGTCAATCAGGAGAAAGCCCGATGCTGTTGCCGAAAGACTATTCTGTCGTCCCTGTTCGCCGTCCCAACGGCACGATTGTCTATGAGGCCTGGGTGGGAAATCGATGCTTGGGTGAAAAGCCGACGGAGGCTGGCGCTCATGCTTTGCTCGTATCCCACTTCAATCAGGAAAAGAGACCGGTACCGGTGGAACCCGAATATCCGTCAATGCGGCCGTAGCTACCTTCATGCGACCCGTCGAAGGGCGGGTCGCACTGATTGGGGCCAGGCCGTAAGGGACTGATGGACTGACTGTTTTCCGGCTCATGCCTTTACGGCCGAGCCAACGTTCCTATCTGAGGGCCTCCAAAGGTGGAGGTCCCATGACGACGCGCTTT
Organism: Lacibacterium aquatile; assembly: GCF_042683105.1. Lineage (NCBI taxonomy): Bacteria > Pseudomonadati > Pseudomonadota > Alphaproteobacteria > Rhodospirillales > Rhodospirillaceae > Lacibacterium > Lacibacterium aquatile. The sequence goes on along the minus strand of NZ_JBHUIP010000005.1, from coordinate 166,691 downwards.
TTACGACTGTCGCTGATCGAGCCGACCCAGACTTCCGACTGTCCACTGCAGGCCTTGGGGGTGTTGGAGGCAAATCTGGAAACCAGTATCCCCAGCGTGAAGGACTTCAAGGTGATGCTGGGGTCGCATCTGGTGGACAGCCTGGAAACGCTCTGGGATCATAGTCTGTTGGATACCTATTTATGCCATGACTACGAGGCATCCAGCGCTCTCAGTTTGATCAGGGTCCGCTGGTTGGGGCTGCCCTTGCGGTCCTCCAATAGCCACGCTTTGTATTTTGGTGATGTCGTCAGTCGTTTCGGGCCGCAATTCAATTCGATGGAAGTTTTGGCGGATGCCGTGGGGCTGCCCTTGGATTCGGCCTATCGGATGGGTCAGCCGAATCGCGCGGGCCTGCTGCGCTATCTGCTGTCATGTGTGGCCGTCAAACTGCTCAGTCTGCCGACCGGGCGGGAGAAGCTGAGCGCCTTTCTGCTCGATCTCGCGCTTGGGAATGGCTTGACCGGGGAGGACCAGGTCACTGGACAGGCTTTCGCGGAACAGGCGCTCGATCAGGTGAAGTTCGTTCGCTGGCGGCCTCCGATCGATTTTGGGAGGATTGAATTCTAATGAAGGAAAAGCAGGCCCGCGAAATCCTGGAGCAGCAGGGCTGCAGGATCCTGGACCGGCTGATGCCGAGAGAGAGTTATGGCGACCTTGATCCCGGTGAGGAGACCGGCGTCCTGGTTCTGTTGGATACTGAAACGACGGGTCTCCATGTTGACCGCGATGAGGTTATCCAACTTGCGATGATCAAGCTGACCTACGGCAAGGCCAGTGGTCGCCTCGGCCGCGTGATTGACGTGTTTGATCGGTTCCGGGAGCCTGCTGTGCCCATTTCGCCGGAGATCACGGCGCTGACGGGGATCACCGATGCGATGGTTGCGGGTCAGAAGATCGACGAGCAGGAAGTTTCAATCTTTCTACGTGATGCTGCCCTGATTATAGCCCATAACGCGGCATTCGATCGGCCGTTCGCGGAGAAACATTGGCCGATCTTCGATAGCCTCGGCTGGGCATGTTCCTACTCTGAGGTCGATTGGCGCGCCGAGGGTTTCGAAGGATCGAAGCTGGCGTATCTGCTGATGAAGATCGGGCTTTGGCACGAAGGTCATCGTGCCTTGGACGATGTCTGGGCGCTGGCGGAGATCCTGAGTCGGCCTCTATTGCGCAGCAGCCAACAGGCGCTGGAAGCGCTGCTGACCCATGCCCGGCGTCGGGTTTTCCGGGTTTGGGCGGTGGATGCTCCGTTCGAGTCCCGGCTGTTATTGAAGGGCAGGGGATATCGCTGGAGTTCAGGCGAGCAGGGCACTCCGCGCGCCTGGCATCGGGAGGTTCCAGGCGAGGAACTTGATGCGGAGCAGGCGTTCTTGGTGGCTGAATGTCTGACGCCCCGAAGCAGCTTGAGAGTGGTCCCGTTGCCGCCCAGGAACCGCTTCTCTGCCCGTGCCCTGATGGGGTGAGTGCGTCCTTTGAGAACACGGCCAACATTTCCATATCATTATAAGTTATTAAAATTACTGATGTTTTTTGAAATCGACTCTTGAATGTCGGAAGCTTGAGCGAATCTGTGAGGGCCGATCTCTCTAGCAAGGAGTAGGCCTATTGGAACTTATAGAAATGCCCGTACGGGCTTTTGTAGCGGCGCACTGCGTGGTCAGAGCCGGTGCTCATGTCACGATGCTCGAACTCGAGGCGATAGATGGCGCCTTTAGGCTCAAGCGCATTGCCTCCCGACCGCATGCAGGTCCTGTTTATCAATTGGCACCCAAAGGCCAGGTCGTGGTTGCAGAAACCATGGGCGGTGCCGGGATGGTAATCTTGGACGAACGGCACCCTGATGCTGAGCGCGCCCGGCTTGACCGACGGGCGCTGATGCGGCGGTCCCATCCTGGTGCCGGTCAGATCGATGCGCTGATTGCTGCGGGGCAGAAGATCGCCCTGAGGACCCGGCACGGGGTGATCGTGGACTGGACGAGGTCCCAAAAGCTGGGGCTTGGAGCGGCTTTGGGTCTGGCCTTCCTGCTGTTCGACCATCTCCACGCAACCGGGCGCATCACGGCAGATGGGCTGCGGGCATCATTGACGTCGATCGAGGAATTGCTCGAGGTCGAACCCGCGCGCAAGCGCGTCCGGCAGGCGGCATAGGGAGGGCCGGAGATGAGCTACGAAAGCATCAGATTGCGCTTTGCGATGCCTCAGTCGAAGCCTCCGGGCATCCTGTCCATGGAAAGCCGCTTCATTCGAGGTGCGGAGGCTTTTCAGATCCAAGACTTCTCTTATGAAGCGATGCCGGGTACGACGGAGACGGACCGTTTGGTTTCATCTGTGCTAGCCGCAGGCATTGGCTCCCGTTCCATGATGGGAGGGGTGCTTGTCGATATCTCGGTCATCGGCGATACGCGGAATGACGAAGCGGTGTGGGCAAATATTTTGCCCATCATCGGCGCGAACGAGACTGCGATTGCAGAAGCTAGGCAAAGCATCACGGCGCTATTGAAGGAAAGCTGCTACCAGCGGCCTGCCGCCTTGGCGGCCGGGCCGTTCTGTCGAGTGTTGGCAGCATACAGGTTGATGGTAGTGCTGTTGACCAGGATGGGGTACCTGACCCCTCAGCAGCAGGATTATACGATGTTGGAATTGGAGGCTGCGCTCCTGTTCGACCCGATCAAGGGATTGTAGAGGTGTGTCGGTGGGGCGGGATATCCTGCCTCACCGTTCAGCGATGGCTCCGGTGCGTTGGTCAGATTGCCGACTCGCTCTGCAAGCAAGCCGAGCTTCCACATGCGCGGTGCTTCCGTTCCAGGCTGAAATCAGGTGTCCCAACTCACGGAAAGGTGCGGCGAGGGGTTTGGCACATACTCAGCCAGACGTTCTTCGATCGCACGTAGCTGGGGATGATATTGGCCGCTGTTGGTATGCATTAGATAGCGTTCGATACCCATTTCCACGCTGGTGCGCAGATAAGGAAAGAGGATCAGTACCTTTCCCCATCCAATCCGTTCGCCAGCGGCCGATTGGATGAGGTCTGCATACATAATCCCGATGATGCAGCAGGATTCAATGAATCGATACAACAGGAAGGCCAAGCATCACGCTTGATTTTCATCGACCCATTTTTTGAGATCGAACGGCATGCGGAACGCAGCGCCTCGAATCCGTTCGAAGCTTTCCATTTTGCCGACAGGCGTAATCTGGCCGGAAAATTCCAACCAGATTAAGGTTGCTACCGCAGCGTTCATGGTGTGCCAGAATGCCTGATGGATGTCCTGTGGGCATCCTTCCATAATCGAACCCGTCATCTCTTCGGTGATCGACGCGATTGTCTCACCGTTCGGTCCTGTCTGCATGCCGCAGCCGTGAATTACATTCATTAGGATGGCATGCTCTTCGCTTTCGAAGGTTTCCTGTCTCGGAGTGAGCTTCTTCGAGCGAATCAAAGCGATAAAAGTGTCGACTGCTGGACATGAGCAGACGTTTGCTCGAAGGCCAGTCGGAGGAGGCCCCATATCGGGCCAGTTTTTCTGAGCACGCGCCGTCCAGTAATCCACGCGGTAGGCGCCCTTCTTGCGCCCCAAACCGATGGATGCGCGTAGATGCAGTTGATCGTTGATCTGAAGCGGTCGGCCGGAAATAAATAACCTGGCTGGCGGTTCGTGGCGCATGAGAGTTCCTTTATTTACGTTGAAAAATGAACGCACGATCGCGAGCGCAAAGGGACTGCCCTTGCGACGTGTGATTTGGGATTCGGTTGAGTTTTGACCGTTTGCGAGCCGGCTGGTGGTACGGGCGGCTCGGACGATTTGGTGGCTGGTCACTCAGGGCGAGGCGGAGTGCAGCGTGTTCCCGGCTTGGCGTTGGCCATAACCCGGGGAGAAGCGGGATCGAAGGCCTAGAGAAGGGTCGCTAGCCAAGCCATCAGGATTTAATCCACTCTTCGAGATCAAAGGGCAGGCAGCGTAGATCTGCGTAGAGGTATTTTAGGCTTTTGATCATGTTCGCATGTGTCATCTGCCCAGAATAAACCAGCCAGTATAAAGTTTTGACCGCGGCGGTGGCGGAGTGCCCATAAGCGGTGAGAATATCAGGAGGGCAGTCCTGGAGAATATGGGAAGCCCCCATTGCACTGATGGAGGAGAGCGTCTCCCCATCCTCGTAAACACAGAGTGAACCTCCGGCAAACAGGTCCAGGATCTGAGTGCGTTCGTCTGCCTCGAAAGCTCCTTGATTGGGAGTGAGCTTCTTGGAACGGACCATAAACAAGACGACGTCACTTTCCACGGAGACGTAATCATTTACTCTTGCCGTAGGCTCGGAAGCCGGTGCCTCGAGAGAGGGCCAATCTTTGACCGCCAAAGGCATCTGCAGGCCAAGAATGTAGGCTCCTTTGGTCCGCTCAAAACCCATGAGGGTGCGGAGGTACAGTTCATCCGTAATTTTATGAGGCTTGCCAGTGACGAAAAATCTGGCCGGGGCTTCAGGGCGCATTGAGAATAATCCTCTGTGGTGTGAAGAAATGAGGGCGGGCTTTCTGAGTGAAAGTCCAAGGGTGGTTGGGGTTTGCGGTCTGGGAGGTAACCGCCACTCACTGCCGGACCAACTCCAAGCGGGTGAGGGGTTAGGATGGGCGGAATTGCAGGCGACAAGACGCGCTACAGGCGCGAGTGGGTGATGCCATTTTCAGATGGTGAGAGTGTCCAAAGTCGGAGTACCAAGTCTTCGTTTTTCAGATTTATACGAAAACCTGAAATTCTCACTGTCGGCATTGCCAATTATCGTAATGTTTCTGCGTGATTTTGAGATAATCGAGAATTAATGTGGCATTGCCACTTTGGGAAAATTCCAAAATAAAATAGATCCGATCGGGCTGATTGATCGGATCTATTTTATTTTGGAATGGTATTTCAATCAAGGTCCTTGTCGTATTTTCGTTTCCTCAGTTTTTTAATTTCTTCTTCCATTTCTGCAGCCTCTTTTTGGGCTTTTGCGAGCGCGCGAACGAGCGCGATGTTTGCTCCATTTTCATTCGATTTTGCGTTCTTCTGAGGTATCCGTTTCCCCTTCGATAGCTTTACGAAATAGGGTTTGAGTTGATCGACCTTTTTGTACTTGTTTAGCTGTCTGGTCCGCAGACCGGTCGTTTGTTTGAGATATTGGTTTGTTATCTCGATTTCCTCCTCTTTTGCGCTTTCGATAGCCGTTAGAATTTTCGCGATGGAGAGCTTCTGTCTTTCCTGTCCGCGGAGAGTGTTTGCTGCTGGTCGTTTATCCATTTTATATTTCCTGTTTGCATGGGTCACATGTGAGAGTCGTCGATATATTCCATCGTGGTTTCGAGGTCGCGGTGGTGTGCTTGTTTCGCGGCGATAGTCAGGTTGGCTAGTGCAGTCCTTCCTGAGAGATTTGCGATCGTGGTGAGCAGAGTTTTTCTGCCCGATCGGATAGAGATTCGGGGCGCTTGGGAACGATCTGCAAAGAGGTTCCTGTAATCGTCCAGGTACGTCGTCAGTATCGCGATTGTCGCATTGCTGCGGGTTGCGACGAAAAGCGATGTGATGCCGTTCTGTGCGCGATGCTCTGCGAATGTTGTTTCGATGATCTCGACAACGCGTGCGATGACTTCTCCGCAAGGCCAGAAGGTTTCGGGACTGTTCGGGGTCGTTTTGAAGGTCTGCCCGACTAGAACCGGAACATTTTTGTTAACTCCCAGCATTCTGACGGCGCCGGGTTCGAGTGCTGCGATTTCCGACGCTCTCATACCCACAAGGAAGCTGATCAGTAGGATTGCAGCCCCTTGAACGGCGACTGAGAGATCATGAATCGACCGGGTTTCGGAGGTTGCTGAGAAAGCCACAGACTTCAAATCGGCGGGCAAATTTGCTCGAAATGATTTGACCGGCAGGATCTCCTGCAGGAGGGGCGCGTCATGCAGCAGGATTTCCCAAGCATGATCCAGCAGCGGTCGGGCATCTTCAGGGCAGAGCTTCACGGTAGGTGCGCGCCGCGTGGTGTGTTTATCGCAAGCGCGAATCACCTCGTCGATTTGCCAACGGGTGATAACAGGTCCCCCGGAAAGCCCGTAGTCCCGGACGACCTCTCCGATGCGAACCACGGCACCGCAGAAGGACCGAAAAGGGCGCCCCTTCAAATGTTGGCTAAGGCAAAGCAGATTTTGCAGCGTAATGTCTTCGAGGTTGACATGTTCGCGACCGCGCTCTTCGGCACACAAGGCCAGCAAGCGGCGCATCCAGTAGAGGAAATCGCGCGCCGTCGAGAGTTTGAACTGATGGCAGAGTTCGAAGGTGAAGAGCTTCAGGATGATCAGATCGTCATTCTGGTTACGAGCTTCATAGGCAAACGGCGCGACAGAGGGCCATTTGAGCAATCTGCGCCAGGCTTGCACCGGCTTAGCTTCAAGGGTGCTGCAGCCCCAGACGTCAGCGTCGAAGCGAACTTCGGGGAGGACATATTCGGGAATCTCTTTCATGGTGCGTTTCCTTCCGGGGTTGTGATCAGGAGTTTTTGGGCTTGTTCGAGGGCTGCGGCCCATTCTTCCAGGGTGACGCCAGCCTTGAGGTAAAGGGTGTCTTGCTGTCCCAGCGCGCGTTGGTGGCCGAGTATCGCCAGCCGCACATCTGCCGAGAGAATTTTCGGGACCTTCGCCATGCGGAGACCGCGGTTCGTTACCCCCGTGATGCCCGCTTTTTCCCTCGCCCGGTCGATCAAAGATTTCAGGCATGTGTAGTCATCGGCGCCGAGCGAAATAGGCTGCTTGCGGCTGTAGTACGTCCAAGTGCCATTGAGGCCGTTGCGTTGGTTGATGCTTTCGAGCAACTGCAGCACAAAGCGGACGAGCGTTACTTCGGCAGGTTTGAATTCCCCAATGATGCCAGAGGGGCCAGCTCTGTGTTTGACGCGAGTGAATCCCACTAAACCATTCGCAGTGCGTCGTATGGCGCTGTTGCTGGTCAGGGGGAGGATCGAAGAGAGATTGAAGCCGGTGACGCGGATGATCAGGCTTGCAGCCATCCCGATATCGTAAGGGTTTGGACGCAACTGATTAGTCGGGTTTTGCCAGAAAGCCTGAAAATCCCGGAGCCAGGCTTCTTCAGCTGTGCGCGCAACGGTCAGTTCTTTTTTAGGCGTCGGAGCTGACTGATTTTTCAGAACGACAAATGGAGAGCGCGGAATGAAAACCGACTTCTGATCCAGTGCCTGTCTCAAAATGCCGAGAGTGAAGGTGTAGCTGGCATTTTTGCTGCTTTGAGATTTGGTGGTATCCTTCTTTAAGACTGTGGCTACGGCTATCAAGAGGGGTGTCGAGATATCGGCGGCGGCGGTCGGCGAAGGCAGATTAAGGCTCGCAGCGGCAAGCTCCAGCACCTGCGCAACGTTTGGCAATGCCTGACGATAGCTATGCAGCGTTGCGGGGCGGAGACCTCCCTCTTTGTATATTTTCAGGGTCTCAATCAGAAAATCGACTGTCGGTGACGTGCCCCGGAGTGCTCCGAAATCGACATGAGTGCCGTTAGAGGCTCTAATCTTCATCGCGAAGTTCCTTGAACAGGTCTTCGAGTTTCACCGGCGGCATTTCCGGCGGCCTCGTACCCATCCGGTGCAGGTAGTTGAGCGTCGTGATGGAGTCCTTGTGGCGCAGCGCCTTGCTGATGCGGATCAGCTTGTTGGGCAGGTCCTCATTCGTCTCTTCCAGCCACAGACGCGACGCAAAGCAGTGCCGGAAAATATGCGGATGGGCGTGGTATGGTTCGGCTAGTTCGGCGACCCTGGAGGCTTTCCCGAGACGGTAACGAAAGGCCGCATAGGTGATGAGCTTGCCGTCCACGCAGAAATCGCTTTTGACGATGGCCTGCGCGGCCTCGAGGCCCGCCTCGGGCACGCGGAGCGACTGCTTGCGATATCCCTTGCCGATGATCGGCACTAAGGCTGCGCGTTTGAATCGGCCGTCCCTGAATTCCTGCCGGTTTTGCCACCAGCCTTTTGTGAAGACGCCGACGGCCTCACTGAAACGGGCACCAGTTTCCAAAAGGAAGATGCAGAGCGGACGCCAAGCCCGCGGCATGGCCTCGAGCAGCAATTCCAATTCCTGCTCGTCGGGAATGCGGATCTCTTTGGGATCCCGACCTTCATCGTTGAAGACGGGAGTTTTGCGCCCGTTGTGTTCCGTCCAGGCGGGAACGAACATCGGGTTTTTCGCCAAGCCGCGCATTTCCAGGGCGTTGAACAGGTGCCAGAGTTTGCTCTGCTCGCCAACATTCGTAGTCTTGGCGCGCTGCGGCAGTTGATCGTCGTTGCTGGCGATTTGGCCCTTGAGAACCCGGGCAGCGAAACTGTTGCGGGTCATGTCGAAGAAGCTGTCGAAATCCGACTGCCGCAGATCCTCAGGAGGGCGTCCTGAGGTGTTGGCGACATGGTCTAGGAATCGAACCAGCACGCGGGCGTAGCCGATTTGTGTATTCAGGCTCTTTCCTAGAGTATACGTGCTGAGAGCGAGAGTCCCGAAAACTGAATTTTCTAGATTGTTCGCGTCATAGACGACCAGTTGGCCGTCTTGATCTCGAAAGACATTTCTTGGAAGATACATTTCATTGCCCCTTTATTGCAGAGGCCTTTTCAGCTAGTGGATAAAAGGCCATTCTGTCAACAGGAAAGAATCAGAGATTTTTAGGGAGGTCTTCGGGGGGGGGGTGGTGTGAAAAAATCGAATTTATTCAGATGCTTAACCGTATTTCGCAGGCTGTTCCGGTGATGTGAGGCATCCTGGGTGGCGGCGATGCCAGCCAGAACGGAGGCGCCTCGGAAAAGCGGAACCGACCAGTCTCCAGCCGGAATCCGCTGTTGCATTCCCAGGCCTACGCCGAGGGATTCGAGGTCGATGATCAGGGGCGGAAGGGCGGTGCGCGATTCCCAAAACACCACGGTGCGATATTTGTCGGATGGGCCGGTGAGGACGGACTGGCCGAGTTGCAGGCGGGCGAGTTCCAACGCCTGGAGATCCTGCCGGGTCCCGACCAGGTAGCAGGGGTGTTTGGGCGAAAAGCTCCAGGCTTTTTGAAAGCGGTCGAGAGCGGCGGCCCCGGTGAATTTTGTGAGGGCATGGATCTGATATCCGGTGCCGACGTAGCGGGGCAGGGGAACGGCGTCGATTCGGATTAATTTCCCATCGGCGGCTGAAGCGCCGCACCAGGCCAAGACACACAGATTTGTGAGAGCCATCGCAGATCCTCGATAGAATTGATCCAGGCAGGTCTCAGGCAATTGAGTCACGCCGAGCCCTGGGGGAATCGGGTGTCGCGGCGGATTAATGCTGATTGACGGCGGGGGTGAAAAAGCCCGGCAGGCTTTGGGGCTGTAGCGCCATGTCGTCGAACTGTTTCGCGAGCAACGCGTAGCTGCCAGCCTGTTCATCGAGGGTTATCTGACTGGAGATTTGCAGCCATGCTAACGTTTGGACGACCGTCTGGATCGCGCTGTCAAAGGCGGGCTGGAGAGGGGCCGGGATGCCCGCCAAGATATCCTGTTGAGTCGCCTGCAGAGCTTCATTTGGTTCCGCACCCCAGGCGTTGAGATGGTTGCGCAGGGAACGTCTCTCTCTGGCCTCTTGCGCAGCATGGCCCCGTAACTGAGAGCGATCCTTGGTCCGCAGCAGTTGTACCTGGCTGCCGTTGTCGGTGCCGATGTGGTTCATCCGGTCGCCAGGGGTAATGGGGTAGGTCGGCGGCCGCACGGTGGCTGGCCGCAGTAGGATGTCCTCGAGGTAAAAATGTCCGCGATATTCGGGCAACTTCAGGCAGGTGCGGGCCGTGAGTCCGGTCTCCGGCTCTATGTCGTATGGGCGCCCGATTACGATCAGGAGATTCGGCACAACAGGGTACATCTAAGGCCCTCCGATTCAGGAGGGTCTTAGCTGGGCCGTGGCGGCACGAGTTCAAGTGTCACCCCTTCAGAAGCATTGATTCCGAAGGGTTTTTCGCTCCCGGCAGCTTTTGTGCAAAGGTTGTTAGGGACGGTTCTTGGGAGGTCGCCCTCTTGGCCGTTTCCCGACCGCAGGTGAGGTCGGCAGCATCTGAGATTGCTGGAGCCGCTCGTCGATCCACTTGAGGAGAGGCCCCCTCAGGAAAACGATGTTTCGGCCGATGCGCAGATGCGGCGGCCGGTCACGTTCGGCCGTCAGAAGGCGGCCAAGCGTGCGCATCGAGCAACCGATAAGCTCGGCTGCTTCTGGTCGGTGCAGTTGTGTCAAATCGTCGAAAAGCTTCGGATCCAAGGCGCATGACTCCGTCGCCGACGCTTCAAAGCGTAGACGCAGCTATCTCTGTCACGCCCATTGGGCGTTATCAGAGAGGCCAGATGCAGGGTCTGAGCATCCGTATGAGTCATGCTGAACCGGACATTGCTAAGAGGCCTGCGGGCGTTAGCGTTTTCGGGAGGGCTGAGCCGCTCATAGTCCTATTCCGATTCCACATCCGTCGATTTTCGTCCGGTAGTACTTCGGGGAGCCCCCTCAGAGCTTCGCGCCAGGGATCCTTGCCGCGCCTGATGGCAAGTCCGAAGCGCGAAGTTAGTACGTGACGATGATCCGACAGAGACCATGAAAATTAAATGCCATAGCTCTGGCGATCTGACAATCGAAATCGGAACAAGAGGGGAACGCTGTGCTCGGGCACTCATGGCCACGTCGATTGTCCCATTCGTCAACCTCGTCAGGTCATGGTCGCCGTATGGGGACGGGATGATGTTTCAGCATGTAATTTAGTGGAGGTGTTGATCTGCATTTTTGAGGAGAAAAGCGATGGCTTTTTTGCGGAATTTTTCGAATGTCGGCAAATACATCTTGGTTGGATCTTCTGATGCGCCAATGACGAAGAGGCAGGCGATCAATCTGATGTTGTTTGCTGTCTCATTGTTGGCGACAGGGGCATTTTCGGTCGGGATTCAAGCTTGGCTCTTATATGGAGGTTGTTTTGCGAGCGAGCCTTGCCGCTTATCTCTAATGCCTCCCGAAGCCGCGACGGTTGTCGTTTTGCTGCTGGCGGCTTCAGTTTGTGTGATTGCGATGCAGAGCGTCGCACGGGTTCTGTGGCGTATTGTTTTGGTTCTTCTCACCGCGGGACTTTTATGGGGGTTCCTTACGATCAGTTTTCACCCGATCTTTGCCTTCGTCGGGTTTGGTTTATCGGCAATCATCGCGTTAGCAGCCGGTCTCACGTTGGTGATCAATTTTGCAGTCATGCTTCCGGGTTTCGCTTCGTGGTTCCAAAAGCACCGGCCGCATGTTGAAGAACTGTTGGATCTTCAGTTGAAGATTTCCAATATCGGTATCGCCGTTTCGGGTGCCGTCGTGGTTTTTGTGAGTCTTCTTAAGGCTGATGTCACGTGTGGACTTCATGCCTGCGATATTATCCGCAGCATTCCCGCAGACGATCTGCTTCCGTATGGGATGCCCGTTGTATGGCTCTTTGTCGGTAGTTATGCGCTCAATTTCGCGAGGGGTTTTTCGCGGCTCCTCGTTGTCGTCCCAACTGCGTCTCGGTGATGTTTTTTGAGACTTGCTCGTGATCGGTTTCAGTGACCGTCGGGAGTTTTTTGAGCAACGCCGAGGCGTGCAATTTCCATCGCTTCGGCGTTGCTTTCTGCGATGGTTTTCTCGAAGGAAAACCAGTTTGCTTCGAGGTATCGCTTTGTTTGATTTCGGTTCGCGGCGGAGGATTTTTCCGACGTCCTTTCATCGATCGCATTGTGATGCTGTTGCGATTTGAGTGATGGAGGGCACGGAAAGAGCTTCCGGTGTGCCCGCTCGACCGTTGCAGGGATGCATCCGCCCTCCGGGAGGGGGCTGGAAGCGGGATGGGGGCGCGACAGTCGCGCGACAACGAGCCTGAAATTTGCTGACCAACCGTGACCACTGGTGGCCACTCGTGGCACCTGTAGGCCAACTCCAAAAACGAAGAAGAGCCGCAGTTTCCTGCGACTCTTCAGCGTAATTGGCGGAAGGGATGAGATTCGAACTCACGGTACGGTTTAACCCGTACAACGGTTTAGCAAACCGTCGCCTTCAGCCACTCGGCCACCCTCCCGCCGGGGGTATCTACGCTGAAGTTGCACGACGTATGCGGGGGGCGTTCTAGCGGCTATCGACCATCGCTGTCAACGGTAGATGATGGGTGGATGCCAGCCAGTCGCGCACATCCAGCAAAGAGGGGGCAATACGGTGGGCAATCGCCTCGATTTCCGACGTCGGTTGCAGCAGGTCCGGCACCATAACTGCCGCAGCGCCCGCACCATGGGCTGAGCGGATACCATTGGCGCTATCCTCAAGCGCGAGACAGCGTGAGGCATCGAGGCCTAACAGGGCAGCCGCCTTGAGATAAGGTTCAGGATGCGGTTTGCCATTGCTGACATCATCGCCGCCGATCAGGCCCTGAAAGCGATGGCGGATCCCGGCGTCGGTCAGTTTCGCTTCTGCCCGGCCCCGTGCGGTCGATGTCGCGACGGCGCAGGGGATGCGCAGCTCGTCCAGCAGGTCCAGAAGCTCGATGACCCCAGGCATCAGGGGCACCGACTCCTTGGCGACGTGCAGCTTCCAATGATGGTCCAGGCGCGCGCGCATGCGGTCGTGATCATAGGTCGGGCCATAGTGATTGATCAGCAGTTTGGCGCTTTCGATGCCGTTGCGGCCGATCATGCTGAGGTAAAGTGCCTCGTCCCACTCCAGCTCCAGGTCAACCAGCGCGATGCGGAAGATGCTGAGATAGATGCGTTCGCTGTCGAGCAGCAGGCCATCCATATCGAACAGAACGCCATCGAACCGGGGAGAGGACATCGGAAACTCACTTTAAGACTTTATTTATCCTTCCGGAGTAGCGCCGCTTACAGTCCACGTCAACTGGTCCTCTGGGTAAGGAAGTCATGCAGGCTGCGATGACCTTCCTCGATATGCCTTGTCACAATTGCGCAGGCGGCAGGAATGTCGCGGGCGCGGGCCGCTGCCAGCAGCTCACTGTGGTCATCCTGGGATAGTTCCTGATGGCCGCGCGCCGCCACCAGGAACCGGACATAGCGGTCGGCGAGGGCAAGATGCTGTTCCACCAGCGTCAGCAGGCGAGGGTGCCCCGCACGGCTCATGAGCGTCAGGTGGAACCGATGATTGAGTTCGCCCAGCGCCTCGGTCGGTTCACTGTCCATTTCGGCAAGCAGTTCCTCCGCCCGGTTGAGGTCCTCCTCGGTCAGCCGGGGAATGGAGAGAGAGAGGGCTGCGGTTTCGACGGCGACGCGAATGCTCGCCACATCGGCGCTGTCGGCGGCGGAAAGTTCGGCGACAATGGCACCGCGATGGGGATGAAAATCCACCAGGGCCTGGGACTCAAGCTGCCGTAGAGCCTCGCGCACCGGCATGCGGCTTACCTGGAAGCGAGTTGCCAGATCCTCCTGCCGCAGAGGCGTTCCTGCGGGCAAGGAGCCATCGATGATGCCTGCCTTCAAGGTGGCTTCGACAAATTCGGTTGCCGTGCGGAAACGCGGCTTGCTGGCCGCGATCAATAGATTCAGTCGGTCGGTGGTGTCCGCCAAGATAGCCCCTTGTTTGCTGATTGGATCCAATCTACAAAAACGCTGTCCTTGGATCAAGAATCGCTTCGGGAACGGCACATGACCCGCATCGCTCCGACAGGCCCGCTTACTGCTCGCTCCCCTGCATCCTCCTCAGAGGCGGGGGTGGCGCAGACTGCGACTCCGGATGCCACGACGGGCGTGCCCGGAACGGCTGGCAGCGGCACCCGTCAGCAGATCATGACCGGCCTCCTGACGACGCTCGTCGGCTATGCCAGTTCGGTCGCTGTCGTGATCCAGGGGCTGACGGCGGTTGGGGCGACGACGGGGCAGATTGCGTCCGCCCTGGTGCTGCTGGGGATGGGGATGTGCGTGGTGTCCTGGAGCCTCAGCCTCCTGACCCGCATGCCGATCAGCGCGGCCTGGACGACACCCGGCGCGGCCCTGCTGGCGACGGCTGGGGTGATGCCCGGTGGTTTCCCGTCCGCCGTGGGGGCTTTCATCGTGACGGGCGGGTTGATCCTGCTCTGCGCCTTCTGGTCGCCCCTGGGACGGCTGATCCGCGCCATTCCCACCAGCCTTGCCAGTGCGATGCTGGGTGGTGTGCTTCTGAAGCTGTGTCTGGCGCCTTTCCTGGCGCTTGGGAGCGTTCCAATGCTCGTCTTGCCCATCTTGCTGGTCTGGGTGGTGATGATGCGTCTGGCGAAGCTGTATGCGGTTCCGGTGGCGGCTGCTCTGGCGGTTGTTCTGATCGCCATGACCGATCCGCCGAACCTGGGGGCGGGCAGCGCGCTCTGGCCGACATTGGAATTCGTGACCCCGGTGTTCGAGCCGACGGCGATGATCTCTATCGCCCTGCCGCTGTTCCTGGTGACCATGGCCTCCCAGAATATCCCCGGCTTCGCCGTGCTGGCGAGCTACGGCTATCACCCTGCGGCAAGGCCTGTACTGGCGGTGACGGGGGCCTATTCGATCTTCGGGGCGTTCTTTGGGGCGCTGACGGTCAATCTCGCCGCCATCACGGCGGCTCTTTGTGCCGGGCCGGATGCGGGGCCTGATCCCAAGCGCCGCTATATCGCGACGCTCTGGAGCGGTGTCGGGTATATCGCGACGATCCCGCTGGCGATGATCACGGCGACCGTGGTGGTGACCTCACCGCCCGTGCTGATCCAGGCAGCGGCGGGGCTGGCGCTGCTGGGGGCTTTCGGTCAGTCGATGCTGGGGGCGGTGAAGGAGGAAGGTGACCGCATTCCTGCTGTCGTCACCTTCCTCGTTTCTGCGTCCGGCCTCAGCATCTTCGGCGTCGGACCAGCTTTCTGGGGGCTGGTCGCGGGTGGCCTCGTGCTGGCGATCTTCCGTTTGGGGAAGAGGGCCTGATCCGACTTAAATCAGCTTCACCAAGCTATAGTTCTTCTTACCGCGCCGGATGACCAGCACCTGACCATCCAGGAAGTCGTTCGCGGTCAAGGTGGGTTCGCCGGTGACGGCTTCCCCGCCATTCAGGCGAACGGCACCTTGGCTCACCTGGCGCCGGGCGTCGGACTTCGACGGGCAGGCGCCGCTTTCAACCAGCAGATCCAGCAGAGCAACGCCCTGGGCGACGCGGTCGCGGGGCAGTTCGACGGCCGGGACATCGGCGAACACCTCCAGCAGCGTCGCCGTCGGCAGGCCTGCGATATCGCCGCTGAACAGGGCGGCAGACGCCGCGATGGCACGGGCAGCTTCGGCATCGCCGTGGATCTGCTTCGTCATCGTCTCGGCCAGCAGCTTCTGCACGGGGCGCGAGCCTTCGCCGACCTGACTGTCCATCGCTTCGATCTCTTCGCGCGGCAGGAAGGTGAACAGCTTCAGCAGCCGCATCACGTCGGCATCCTGGGTATTCAGCCAGAACTGGTAGAAGGCGTAAGGGCTGGTCATGGCGCCGTCCAAGTAGATGGCGCCCTTCTCCGACTTGCCGAACTTGTTGCCTTCGGCGTTCAGCAGCAGCGGCACGGTCAGACCGAAGGCGCGTGCACCCTCGGCGCGGCGGATCAGGTCGGTACCGCCGACGATGTTGCCCCACTGATCGGACCCGCCGGTCTGCATGGTGCAGCCATGGCGACGGTAGAGTTCCAGGAAGTCGCGGGCCTGCAACAGGCTGTAGGTGAATTCGGTGAAGCTGATGCCTTCGCCTTCGCGCTCGATCCGGTTCTTGACCGAATCCTTCTGGATCATGGCGTTGACGGAGAAATGTTTGCCGGTATCTCGCAGGAATTCCAGCAGCCCCATCGTGCCCAGCCAATCGAGGTTATTGGCGTAGATCGGCGGATTGTCGGAGGCGTCCAGCACCTTTACGATCTGGGCGTGGATCTGCTTGCCGTTCTCCGCCACCTTTTCCAGGGACAGAAGATTGCGCTCGGCCGACTTACCCGACGGATCGCCGATCAGGCCGGTGCCGCCACCGACAAGGCCAATCACCTTATGTCCAGCGCGCTGCAGATGCTTCATCAGCGTCAGCGCGACGAGATTGCCGACATGCAGCGAGGTCGCGCTGGGATCGTAGCCGTTATAGAAGGTGATCTTCTGCGTCTCGAGAATCTGACCCAGATCCTCCGCAGTCCACTGATGCACCAACCCACGCCACTGCAAATCCGCCCACAAACCCATGTCACACCTTCTCGTCTTATATCCCGCAGAAAATCGGGGAGGAGCGATGGTTAGACAGGCCGGGCGGGCGGGTCAAGCCCCAGCGGCAACAAGGTCGAGATGCATCAGCAACTCGTCGTAATATCGGCCGGCGATCTTTAGGGATTTCGGATGGCGCCCGTAGGCCACGAAGCCCAGGCGCTCATAGAGCATCGATGCATGACTATTGCCCGCTTCGACGGTCAGGATGATCTGTTCGAATTTCAGTCGGCTGGCGATGCCGATCAAGGTCTGGATCATCGCCGATGACATGCCGGTACCCCGGGCCTTTTCCTGGATATAGACGGAAACCAGCTTGGTGATATGGGCGCTATTTCCCGGCGGTAGGGGCATGAGTGCGGAGATCCCGACCAACTCGTCCCCAACATATCCGCCGACATAGATCAGGTTGCCCAGGCGCCTGTAATAGCTTTCAAGCTCTTCCTTGCTCTCAGTGTCATAGCTGGCACCGAAGGCGGTTGGATGTGCCTGCAGAGCTTCCAGGCGCAAGGCCCGGACGGCGGGCAGGTCGGTCGGATCCAGACGGCGGATGGTAAAACTCAACGGATCTATTTCTCCTGCGGCAGACGCACCCAGTCGGGGACGCTGGGATGAACCGGCTTACCGTCGGCGGTCAGGGCATCGGCCGTCAAGAACTCCAGCCGGATCAGGGCGAGGCCGATGCCATCGGTACCCCCGCGCATGTCGCCTGCATCCCTCTCACCCATCAGCAGCGGCGTGCCGGGGGCAGGAGGCGCGCCTTCGAAACGGACGGGCACCAGGCGCCGCTTCACGAGGCCGCGATATTTCGTGCGTGCCGTCAGCTCCTGCCCGATGTAGCAGCCCTTATCCCAGGCGACGCCCTGTAGTTCATCAAAGCCGCTTTCCACCAGCAGAGCTTTGTCGACCGGCAGATCGACGCTGCCTTCGGGAATGCCGAGGGCGTAGCGGTGGGCATGGTAGGCGGCTTCGGGGACCAGCCCGTCAGGCTGCGGCGCCTCGCGAGGCTGGATGAAGCGCTGACCGAGATCGGGGTGACGCGGATCGGTCCAGTGAATACGGCCCGCTTCCTCGCTCGCACTGCCGTCCCAGGCGGCATAGGTCCGCCACAGATCGCTTTCCACCGTCAGTGTGGCCTTGGCGCGCAGCTTGTAGAGCGACAGGCGTCGGACGAGATCACTGGCGCGGGAAGCCTCGACGTCTATCAGCAGCACATCCTCGTGCGGGATAACCGTGAAATCGAACAGATACTTGCCCTGGGGCGTCAGGAAGGCAGCATAGACGGGCTCGCCCGGTGCTGCCTTTTCAAGGCTGTTGGTAATCAAGGCATCCAGGAAGGTGACCCGATCTTCGCCACGAATGGCAACGATAGTCCGTGTCGTGAGTTCAGCGATCTGGGTCATGGTTTTTCCTGATAATTCCTTGATCCCAGAAGTGGCGGGTTACGCTCTTCTTGGCAAGAGGGGTCCGTTTAGGGCTTGATGGGCGCGCGATATGCCGCTGGAGACTGGAGTACCGATGAAGCGATTGATGCAGGCTGGGGCGATTGCCCTGCTGATGGCAACCACCCCGCTGGCCGTGCAGGCCCAGGGACGCCCCTTGCCGGGCGATGCCTCGCAATCGGTGAAGCAGGCGACCATGCTGCTCGATCAGGTCAAAGCCTCCAATCTCGACCGCTGGTGGCGGGCTAATGCCATCGCCCGCATGGCGCGCACGCTGGCGCGCATGGGCGATACCGACAGCGCCCGCATCATGGGGCGCGACATGTTGCTGGTCCTGCGTGAAGCCAGCCAGGATAACACCCCGCCGCCCCCCGCCTTGAGCGAGTCGGCCAGCTTCGCGATCATGGCCCAGGCCTATGCCGATCTGAAGGACCCCGTGACCTCGACCGAAGCTGCGAATGCTGCACTGAAGGCGCTGAGCACTGATCCGGCAATCCGCGCCGCCACCTTGCCGCTGATTGCCCAGGCGATGGCCGATGTCGGTAGCCGGGGACCGGCGGGCGACATGGCGCTGGAAGGGCTACGGTCGGCTGCCGCATTGCCCGCAGGACGCGATCAGCTCTCGGCCCTGGCAGCCATTGCTCAGGTGCAGGCCAAGCTGGGCGATCGTGAAGCCGCGATGGGAACCGCCATGGCCGCCCGCGATGCGCTGCCGCCTGCGTCTTCCATGGCTGACAAGGCTATCGGACAGGCCCAGATCGCCCGTGCTTTTGCAGCCGCTGGCGATCAGCAGACAGCTCGCGCAGTTGCCCGCGACGCAATCCGCACCTACGACCAGTCGGTCAATGATAGCACCATCACCACCGGTCAGCGCGTTGCGAGCCTCGCGCTCATTGCGATTGCCCAGGCCGAGGCGGGCGACAAATCGACGGCACGTCAGATCCTCGGGGTCGCCAAGCAGACTCAGACAGGCATCAGCGGGCAGTATGAGAAGCTGATCTCCTTCCTGACCGTGGCTGACGCCGTGATGTTGATCGAGCGCTAGTCGTTCTTGGAGCCGCGGGTTTCCAAGATTTCGCGGGCTTTGAGATAGGAGAGCAGGGGGTAGAGGCCGGCGAATAGCCCGAGCATCACCCCCATGTAGCCTTCCTTATAGCCCTTGCGCTGAAGATAGACCTTCAGGAAGCGCGTGAAGAAGCGGCGTACCCAGGTCCGGGTCAGCCCCAGTTCCTTGCCGCGCTCGATAAGCTGCAGGGCATTGCTGGTCGTATAGCGGTCGAGACGGGCCAGCATGTCCGAGATATTCTCGTCCACATGATGGATCAGCGCGCCATCGAGTTTGCCCTCGATCCCCTTGACCTCGATCCGGCAATGGACGCGGTCGGTCTGGTGCCAGATCTTCGCCCCCTTGCTGAACAGCAGGCCGCGGCTGTTCACGCTGTTATAAGCACCCCAACCGTGGCGATAGAAGCGGCCACCGACATAATTATGGACGGCCGCGCGGGCCGATCCGAACGGCGGATTGCTGTCGATATAGGCCCGGATGGCTGCCGCCAGCGTGGCATCGACCCGTTCGTCCGCATCAATCTCCAGAATCCAGTCGCCGGTGCAGGCGTGAATCCCGGTCATGCGCCGCTCCCCCTGAAGCTCCCAAGCCCCTTCGATCACGGTGGCGCCAAGGCTACGGGCAATCTCCGCCGAACGGTCGGTAGTGCGGTCCAGCAGCACCACGATCTCGTCGCAGAAAGCGATGCTTTTGAGGCTGTCCCCCAGCATCTTCTCCTCGTTCCGGGCGACGATCAGGGCCGAAAGGCGCGGTCTGGTGGCCGACATGGAAGAAAACTCCTTGGCGAGGCGGCGGGGCGGGTGCTTATTTACCGCCCCATTGGTCAGAGTTCTAGAAGAATGCCGGGAAAGAAGCGCCTGCTTTTCATCACCTCCACCCGGATCGGCGATGCCGTCCTGGGGTCGGGTGTGCTTGCGCGGGTGCTTGAGGAAATGCCGGGCGCGCTGGTGACGGTTGCCGGTGGCCCCCTGGTGAAGCCGCTGTTCGACGGGCTGCCCGGCCTGGAGCGGTTCATCCCCCTGGTCAAGCGACGCCATAGCCTGCATTGGCTGGGGCTGTGGCGCGAAACGGTCGGAACCTATTGGGACACGGTCCTGGATCTACGGGGATCTGTCATCGGCTATAGCGTGCCGCGCCGCCGGTTGATCTGCTGGTCGGGGCGCCGCGTGGGCGAGGGGCATCAGGTTGAACGCTTTGGGCGGTTGTTGGGGCTCGATTCTCCCCCCGCTCCGTGCCTCTTCCCGTCCTCCGAACAGATCGCCAAAGGCAAGGCGCTGCTGCCGTCCGACCGTTCGGTCCTTGCCCTGGGGCCGACAGCGAATGGACGCGGCAAGGAATGGCCGCAGGAGCGCTTCGCAACCCTGGCCCGCTGGATCGTCTCGCAGGATGGGCCGTTGCCGGGGGCAGCTATCGCGATCTTCGGCGCCCCCAGCGACCGCACTTATGTTCAGCCGCTGGTGGATGCTCTGGACGGGCAGACCATCATCGATGGCTTCGGCTATGGCGATCTCGGGGTGACGGGGCAGGCTATCGGGGGATGTTCGCTGTTCGTTGGCAATGATAGCGGCCTCATGCATATCGCGGCGGCCAGCGGCGTCCCGACTTTCGGACTGTTTGGCGCCAGCCCGTCGGAACGCTATGCACCCTGGGGGGCGAATGCAGGATATGCCGCTTCGCCCGTGGATCCGGACGAAGCTATACGGCGTCTGATCGCCGACAAAGTCTGGCCCATGGATTGGCTGACGCTTGATCAGGTCCAGCAGGGGCTGACCGACTTCTGGGCGGCCCAGCGACGTTAGTTGTTAGCTCTTCGGCCAGAAGCGGTCGATGTCGGGCTTGCGCAGGGTTGCGCGCAGCGGGTCGATCACTTCCGTCTTCGGCAGTGGCGCAAAGCGGCCAGCCATCTCGGGTGGCAGCGACAGGTTCGGCAGGGCAGGGCGCACGAAACCTTCGGCGAACAGGCGCTGGGCCTGTTCCGACATCACGTAATTGAACCAGAGCTTGCCGCCCGGATCGTTCCGCGCGCCCTTGATCAGGCTCATGGCGTAAGGCGCCGACGCGGTGCCGTCGCTCGGCAGCACGATGTCGATATCTTCCAGCCCATCGGCATATTTCGCCCGCAGGCCGTCCGCTTCGAAATTGATCCAGATGGGGATTTCGCCCTTCAGGAAGCGGGCATAGGAGGTGGCGGTATCGACGCGCTGGATATTGCCGCTCTTATGCAGGGTGGTGAAATAATCGATGGTTGGGCGGACCGTATCCATCGACCCGCCTGCCGCGACATTGGCGGCAAAGGCCGTCATCAGACCGACCGAGGTGGTTGAGGGGTCGAAATAGACGATCTGGTTCTTATAGTCCGGCTTGCGCAGGTCCGCCCAGGAGCGGGGGACGTTCTTCACAAGCTTGCGATTGACCAGAAAGGCGATAGGCATCTGGTGCACGACGGTCCAGAGGCCATCGCTATCCTTCAGCGGTCCCGGCAGGCGGTCGGCATTGAGCGGCCGGAAGGGTTGCAGCACGCCACGGCTGGCCGCATCCACGGCAATCAGACCGAAGAGATAGACCGTATCGGCACCCGGACGCTCGCGCTGGCGATCCAGCAGCGTCACGGCGGCGGTGGAGCCGATGTCGTTATGCACCAGCATCAGTTCGGGATAACGCTCGCTAAAGCCTTTGACGACCGATGACCAGTTCGCCCAACCCAACGCGGTGTTCGAGGCGACGACAAGCCCGTCCTTGATCGACTGATCGAGCAGGCCTTTTTCGCCGGGATAAAGTTCCGGCCCTTCAAGCGCGAGGGAGGGGGCGGCCAGCAATGTCATACCGGCGATCATCGAGATGAGGCTGCGCTTCATCTGAACTTCCTTCACGCTTGATTCAAAAAGAAAACCCGTCCTCATTTATCATGAGGACGGGTTGATCTCCAACCTGTTTTGGCGGTTACGGCTTAGTAGCCGCCACCACCGCCGCCGCCGTTACCGTCGACTTCTAGGCTGCGGGCTTCGGGGCCCTTGTCACGCTCGATCGAGGTGAAGCGGACGCGCTGGCCCGGCTGCACTTCGACCAGACCGGCGCGGCGCAGCACCGAAGCGTGCAGGAACACATCCTTGCCGCCCGAATCCGGGGTGATGAAGCCGAAGCCCTTGGTTGCGTTGAACCACTTCACGATGCCTTCGCCGCTTTCGGTCGGGCCGCTGTAGTCGTTGCCGCCACGATCGCCCCGGTCATTGCCATAGCTGCGCTCGCCGTAGCCGCCACGATCCTGGCCATAACCACCGCGATCCTGGCCGTAGCCGCCACGATCCTGGCCATAACCACCGCGATCCTGACCGTAACCGCCGCGGTCATAGCCGCCGCGATCCTGGCCATAGCCACCACGGTCACCGAAGCCGCCGCGATCCTGGCCGTAACCGCCACGGTCGCCGAAGTCGCCACGCGGAGCGCGTTCACGGTCGCCGCCGCTGCTGCCTTCGACGGCGGTCGACTCGTCGACTTCCAGCAGACGCATGACCTGGCGGCCCTTCTTGCCCGGCGCCACTTCGCAGGCAACGGTCGTCCCCTCACGCAAGGAATCCATTCCTGCGCGCTGCACCACCGAAACATGTAGAAAAACGTCTTCCGTCCCGTCGGTCGGCTTGACGAACCCAAAACCCTTGGTGGTGGAGAACCAGCTCACCTGGCCGCTCAGACGCTCGGTCGGCAGAGCCGGACCCGAGGGGCGGGCGGAGGGGAAAGCACCTTTGCGCATCATGTACGGACTTGCTCCATCTGACCGCTGTTCATACAGCGGCGGACCCTTGACCTAAACAAAGATCAGGAAACAGAGACAGACACGCGCGCACCCTGACCCGTATGCGCGACAGTCGCACCGGCTGCTTAGGTCAGCTGTCTTCCCTTGGCACGGCAATGCGCGGTCGCCATAACGTTTCCCGGATGTCCCGGTAACGTTGCCAAGATGGGACAGTCGCACCCGCGACCGAACGCGGCGCCTCCTGCGACCTCTTTTACCCAACTAGGCAAAAATTACCGCACGATACGCCATCCCTAAGCTCAGTCTAACTGCGATTCGCTCTTCTCACAAGCGGGCTTATCTGCAAAGGCTTACGTCGCCCTTTGCGTGCCACATGGCAGCATTCTGGCCTAGTGTAGGCCCTTCCCAATCGACCGGAGCGAGTACCATGGATAGCCACAAGCCCTATGCGCCTGCAACCTTGGCGGCACAAGCTTTAGGGGCTGTCGATCCTATCACCAAGGCGATCATTCCGGCGATCCACCCCTCGACCACCTATGTCCGGGATGAAGATAACCAGTACCGCAACGGCCGTGTCTATGCTCGGCCGCATAATCCGACCTTTGAAACCGCCGAAGAACTGCTGACGGCCCTCGAGGGCGGGGTCGCGTCCTTGAGCTTTGCCTCCGGTATGGCGGCAGCGACGGCGGTGTTTCTCGCCTGCAAGCCCGGTGACCATATCCTGGTGCCGAAGGTCATGTATTGGTCGCTGCGCAACTGGCTGATGGGGGCCGCGACCGAATGGGGTCTGCGGGTCGAACTGGTGGATATGACCGACCTTGCGGCAGTTAAGGCCGCAATCCAGCCCGGGAAGACGGCGCTGATCTGGGTGGAGACCCCGGCCAATCCGCTCTGGACCATTAGCGACCTCGCGGGGCTGGCCGAGCTGGCCCATGGCGTAGGTGCGCGCCTGGCGGTCGACAGCACCTGCGCGACGCCGATCCTCTCGCGCCCGCTGTCGTTCGGCGCGGACATCGTGATGCATTCGGCGACCAAGTATCTCAACGGCCATTCCGACGTGTTGGCTGGGATGCTGACGACCGGCAAGCAGGATGACTTCTGGGCGCGTGTCGTCGCCGTTCGTGCCCAGGTCGGCGCCGTGCTCGGCACGTTCGAGGCTTGGCTCCTCCAGCGGGGGATGCGCACCTTGTCGATCCGTGTGCGTGAGGCGTGCCGGACGGCTCAGGCGGTTGCCGAGGCTTTTGCCGAAGACAGCCGCGTGCTGGAGGTCATGTATCCCGGTCTGCCGACCCACACGCAGCATAATCTGGCTGCCACACAAATGTCGGGTGGCTTTGGTGGGATGCTGTCGATCAGGCTTAAGGCCGGCGAAGGAGCAGCTATCAAAGCAGCGGCCCGGACGCAACTCTGGAAGCGGGCGACCTCGCTGGGCGGTGTCGAAAGCCTGATCGAACATCGCTCGTCCGTCGAAGGGCCGACGAGCCCGGTGCCGACCGATCTGCTGCGCCTGTCGGTGGGGATCGAAGATACCGGCGATCTGATCGCCGATTTGAAAGAGGCCATTGGAGGATAAGGGATGCTGTCACGCGCCGGAATGCTGCTGATCGTCGACCCCCAGGTGAAGCTGATGCCCGCCATCGACCGGGGGGAGGCGGTGAAGACCCGCATTCTGGCGCTGCTCGACGGCGCCCGTTTCCTCAATGTGAAGGTCCAGGCGACCGAACATTGCGCCGACCGTATCGGCAAGCTGGAGCCGGAGATCCGGGGGCGGCTGCTCCCCTCGGAAATCCTCGCGAAAACCCATTTCGCGGCGGGGCCGGAGAATGGCCTCAGTTTCGAGGAGCCGTCCTATATCGTCTGTGGGGCCGAGACCCATGTCTGTGTGCTGCAGACAGCTCTGGTCCTGCTGGAGGCGGGCAAGCGCGTCGCCATCGTGGCCGATGCCTGTGGCTCGCGCCATGAGGAGGACCGCCGGGTGGCGCTCGACCGCCTCTCGAAGAAGGGGGCGGATATCGTGACGACGGAAATGGTGCTGTTCGAATGGCTGCAGCATGCCAACGATCCGGCATTCCGCGCGGTGCTGAAGCTCATCAAGGGCCTCTGACTCATGAGTCAGATAGATCAATTGCAGGCGAATGATCTATTGAACTAATGAGTCGTCACACCAGCCGCAGGTCGACCAGCAGCAACAGACCGGCAAAGACCATGACCAGGATCGGACCTGCCAGGTCGAGCGCACGCATGGCCCGACTATTCTTCGGTCGACGGTCGATCCAGCCGGAGATCTGACTGCGTAGCAGGATCGCGAGCAGACCGATGACGGCCATGGTGCAGGCCATGCCCAGGGCAATGGCGCTGACGAGCAGCAGTCCCGCCAGCCAGAGGCCATTGGCGATACAGAACAGCAGCACGATCACGGCGCCGGTGCAGGGAACCCAACCTGCGACCAGAGCGGCGATATTGCCCTTGTCCCGGCCTTCGGGCGGGCGGCGGCGATGGTGGCGCTCGTCCCCGCAGTCGCAGCCGGAAATGCGGATTTCGACAGCCGGTCGCTTCAGCGCATCCCGCAGCATGAGGGCGCCCAGGAGCAGCAGAAGAACGGCGGCGATCATGCGGACCGCCGGGATATCCTCGACATTTGCGGCGGGCTGCTGGCCGTACCAGAACCAGAAACCGGCGGCCAGGATGATGGCGCCGCCCACATGGGTGATGGCAATGCGGGTTCCCATCCAGAGGCCGCGCCAGGGCCGCGCCTGCTGTCCCAGGAAATAGCCGACGACGACAGCTTTACCGTGCCCAGGCCCCAGGGCATGCAGTACGCCATAGAGGAAGGAGACGGCCAGTCCGGCCAGCAGCGCGCCGCTGGCAAGCCCCCGGGCGCGGATATCGATGAGAGCGCGCCGCAGTTCCAGACCCGCCTGCCGCTGGCCTTCGACGATGGAAGCGCTCAAGGCCGAGGAGGGTGCCTGCGGGGCAGAGGCTGCGGGGGCGGGCGCGCGGTTGTTGAAAGGGTCGGCGGCAAAGCCGGGGCGGATCGCAAACAGACTTAACGCCAGCACCAGCAGAACTAGAAATCGGGGCATGTCAGTTCCACGACCTCGGGCTTCACCATGCCGTCATAGATGAGATGCTGATCGTCCTCGATCACCCGCGCCAGACATTGCGCCGCGCCCTCGATGCCGATCTTGGCGTCCTTGGGGAAGCTGACGCTGATGAAGAAGGTTTCATCATAGGCACCAACCGTCAGGGCGGTGCCGGAAATCGCGATCGGCTTCTTCAATTTGGCCCGGAAATCATAGGTGACGGAGCCCTTTTCGATGCCTAGGCGGAAGTTGTCCACGCCGCCAAATTCGTGGCGTGTGCCCTTCACGTCATGCAGGAAGATGAACTCCGCGAACCGCTCCAACCCCGCTGTCGCCTCGGAGACGAACTTCTTGGTCTCGGTCGCATTGAACTTCTGATCGCGGTCGAGGTCGAAATCCTTGATCCAGCTATCGGAATAGACCTCGTCCCATTTCCAATGGACCTCCACGGCCTCAAGCTTGCCGTCCTTCACGAGCAGGCGCATGCCAGCGTCGATGAAGACATGGGGATGGGCGATGGCGGGGGTCGAGAAGCCCAGCATGGCGATGGTTACGATATATCTGAACAGATGCATGACGCGAGGGTAACCGCCCCCGCGTCATGCGCCAAGTGAAGCTTCAATTCTTTGCCATGCCTTCGGTCAGTTTGGCCGTGTTGTAGCGCATGAGGCTGATGAAATCCGGGGCGGGGCCACCGTCAGGCGACAGGGCATCGGAGAAAAGTGCGCTCCCCAGTTCGCCATTGGCTTCCTTGGCGATCTGCGACACCAGACGGGCGTCGGTGATGTTTTCGACGAAGACCGCGCGGATCTTCTCCTTGCGCATCTGGCGGATCAGGTTAGCGACATCCTTGGCCGACGCTTCGGCTTCCGTGCTCACCCCTTGTGGCGACAGAAACGTGATGCCATAGGCGCGGCCGAAATAGGCAAAGGCATCGTGGCTGGTGATCACTTTGCGCTTAGCCTTGGGCAGGGCGTCGATGCTGGCGCGGATATCCTGATCCAGGGCAGCGAGATCGGCACTATAGGCGGCACCGCGCTGCGCAAATGCGGCGGCATGTTCCGGCGCGGCGGCACTAAGGCCGGCCACGATGTTCTTCACATAGATCTGCGCGTTTTTGAGGTCGTGCCAGGCGTGGGGGTCTTCATTACCGTGATCATGGCCGTGGCCGTGGCCTTCTTCCTGGCCCTTGAGCGGCTTAATACCCTTGGTCGCTTGAATGAGCGGGCCCTTGGCGCCGCTGGATTTGATCAGGCGCGGCATCCAGCCTTCGAAGCCAAGACCGTTTACGAAGATCGCCTTGGCCTCGGCAACGGCTTTGGCATCGGCCGGGGTCGGCTGATAGACGTGGCCGTCGCCATCGGGCCCGACCAGTACCCGCACCTCCGCATCCGGCCCGGCGACCTTGCTCACCATATCGCCGAGGATCGAAAAGCTGGCGATCACCTTGACTGGTTCGGCGAAAGCCGGTGCGGCAATCAGAAGGCTTAAGGCGGACAATAGGGAGAGGCGAAGGCGGGACATCGTTGGCAGGCTCCATCAGTAAGGGCGATGAATTGATATGTTATTCTGTAACGTATGTCGAGCCTCAGTTTGGTGCTAAAATTCTGGTTAAATTGCGCTACTATTAGGCACCACTTTTTTTGGGGCCGTCATGATCCGCAGTCTGTCGCTGAACACGCAAATCCTGTTGGGGCCGAGCCTTGGTCTTTTGGGCATTCTTCTGCTGTCGCTCGGGGCATTGCTAGGGTGGGGCGGATGGGTCGTCGCAGTCGGGATCGTCATCGGCTTTGCGGGCTTGGGTGTCGCCTTTCTCCATGCGATACCGGCGGTCAGGAGCCAGGGCAGCGAGATCACCGTTCTGCGCGATGCGATGGGCGAGGCGGAGCGGGCGCTGACGGAACAGACGGGCGAGCTTGAAGAGGCGGAGACCTTGCGCCGTCAGACCTTGCAGACGATGGCGGACCGCATCGAACATGAAACCCAGGCGGCTGTCGGACGGGTGGCGGAACGGTCAAGCCGGATGGATGCCGACGCCAAGGTGATGGCGGTTTCCATCGGCAAGGTTTCAGGCAATGTGCAAAGCGTGTCGGCCGCAGCCTCTCAGGCCTTGAGCAATGCGGAAGCAGTCGCGGCAGCCACAGCTGAACTCGGCGGTTCGGTGCGCGAGATCGGCCAGCAGGTGGTCCATGCCACCGAGGCGACCCGCGAGGCTGTCGCCACTGGTCAGACGACCGAAACCGCAATCAACGATCTGTCGCAGGCCGTCAGCCGTATCGGCGAGATCGCGCTGCTGATCCAGAATATCGCCGCCCAGACTAATCTGCTGGCGCTGAACGCCACGATTGAAGCGGCGCGCGCCGGTGAAGCGGGTAAGGGCTTTGCGGTGGTGGCGGGCGAGGTGAAGAATCTGGCCAGCCAGACAGCCCATTCGACCGAGGAGATCAACCGTACGCTCAATGATGTGCGCTCGGTTTCGGCCCAGGTGATCGAACTGGTGCAGCGCACGGGTCAGCAGGTGCTGCGCATCGACGAGGTGGCGAGCGCCATCGCGGTTGCCATCGAAGAGCAGATGGCTGCGACCAACGAAATCTCCCGCAATGTGGCCGAGACGGCGTCGGCCGCGCGGCTGGTGGCAACCGAAATCGCCTCCGTATCGAGCGAGGCGAACCAGACCGGCGCCATCGCCAGCGATGTGCAGCAGGTTGCCCAGGCCGTTGCCGGGGATATCGCCGATCTGCGCGGCGCTATTGTGCGGGCGGTGCGCGACAGTTCCGAGATCGTCAATCGCCGGGAAACGCCGCGGTATCCTGCCGATCAGGTCTGCGACCTCAAGGTCGGCGGCAGCACCCAGAGCGCGCGCATCAGCAATGTCAGCCGGGGCGGGGCAATGTTGACGACCTCCGGCAAACTACCGGCGGGAACCCGTGCGACCTTGGTCTTGAGCGGCGGCGACAGTGTCGAATTCACCGTCACGGGTGTCAGCGACGGCCGTCTGCATATCGCCTTTGCAGCGGGCGGTCAGGCGTTGAAAAGCCTGCTGGCAGCCCGTGGGGTAGCGGCTTAGGCGCGCTTAATAGCCGAGATGTCCCCAGTTCTCGTCATAAGCGAGATAACGGGTCATATATTCTTTGAAGGTCCACCTCTCGTCGAACCATTCATATTTCATCTCTGGGCCGCCAAAACCCAGATCCAAGGTCTCGACAATCAGCGGATGGACGGGAAGCTGATACGGCTTCATGCCGCCCAAGAAGTCCGACTGTTCTTCAACGATGCGCAGGCCCATCGCGAGGTCACCCCCGAGCACCGGATGCGCTGTTTCATAGAGGCGACTGCCAAGAAGTGCCATCGGTTCGCGCGACGGGTGCCCCCAGGTCCAGAAGAGATGGAGCCCTCGCCAGCACATGCTGAAGAAATCGCTCATCCGGATATCGCTGGCCAGATCGCGTGATGCCATCTTGCTGAAATCAAAATCCAGGCGTTGCCAGATATCGGGCATCTGTTCACGCGAAAGGCGCATATAGGCATCATAGGCCGCGTCGCCTGTCAGCTTCTGCCGGATGACTTCAAGGCCGATCCTGTCGCCGAACGGAAAGCGCGCTAAGGGATAGTGCTCGGTCCGGCGTGCTCGTGGTTCGTAAACCTCGAACGGCCAAAAGGAATGCATCACCAGGGGTGGAAAAGTGATCTGCGGCGTGCCGCGGGGAATTCCCTGGCGTATCAATTCCCGTGCGGGCAGTTCCTTTGCCTCGTCATATTGCTCAAGATAGAGAGTGCAGCGGCGCAGAAAGCTCGGTTCGACCGGATCGATCTCTTCCCCCGGCATGGCATGGTTCAAACCGACCACATAACTGCGGCCGCTTTGGGGGCTGTCTGCCGACGCCAGCAGGTGCGCGAGGTAAAGCGTCTGGCAATTGCCATAGAGGATAACAACCTCGGCGTTCGGGTCGCGGCTACCAAAAACATGCTTCATGCCGAAGTCTCTTCCGTATCGCGATCCTTATGAGGATAGCGCGCATCACCCTGCTTTATGGAAGATGTTCCCATGAAACCGATCAAGTCGGGGCTGCAATATCTTCACGCCACCCGCAGATTCGCCAAGAACCTGTCGAGCGCCTGGGTCAGGCGTCCGGTATCTCCTGACAAGGCCTCGGAGGCGCCACGTACCGTCGCTGCTGCTTCGCCGGCCTCACCCGCCGATTGGCTCACGCCACCGACAGCGCCCGTCACTTCCTGCGTACCGCGCGCGGCCAGCGCCACGCCTTCGGCAATCTCCGCCGTGGCAGCGCCTTGCTGTTCGATGGCGCGATTGATTTCGCCCGATGTGGCATCAATGGAGCGGATCAGATCGCCCACACCCCGGATCGCGCCAACCACACCTTGGGTCGCGGCCTGCATTTCCTGAACTTGCGCCGTGATGTCGTCCGTCGCCTTGGCGGTCTGGGTGGCGAGCGTCTTCACTTCCGAGGCAACGACGGCAAAACCCTTACCCGCTTCACCCGCGCGTGCCGCCTCGATAGTGGCGTTGAGGGCCAGCAGGTTGGTCTGGCTGGCGATATCGGCAATCAGCCGAACCACATCGCCGATGCGAACGGCAGCCTGATCAAGGCCCTGGATTGCAGTGTCGGTGCGCCCCAAGGCCCCCACAGCCTCGCCAGCGGTGCGGGTGGAATGATCGACGCGGGTCGCGATTTCGCGGATGGAGGCCGAGAGCTCCTCGGCGGCAGCGGCCACGGATTCCACATTCCGCGCCGCCTGTTCGGCGGCATTACGGGCTTCGCCGCTTTGGCGGGAGGTGGTTTCGGCGGTCACCGACAGATCGTCGGCCTGGGCGCGCAACTTGCCCACGGCCCCTTCGACCGAGCGCAGAATACCGGCCACATCCGCCTCGAAGGTGCGGGCGAGGGCGGCCTGGGTCTCGCGGCGGTCTTCTTCGGTCTTCTCTGCCAGTTCCAGCCGTTCGCGGGCCAGCTTGCGGCGCTCCTCGGTACCAACCTTGAAAGCGCCCAGGGCCTTGACCAGCACGGCGATCTCGTCGCGGCCTTTGGCCTCGGGGACTTCGACACTCAGGTCGCCTTCGGCAAGGCGGCTGGTGGCTTCGGTTACCTTGCGCAGGGGCATGGTGACCGACCGGACAATGATCGTCACAGCAGCCACGACCGCGACCAGGATCCCGGCGATGGCGATGATGATCAGGGTGGTGAAGGCGCTGGCCGAAGCCTCGCGATTCTCTTTCTGCAGCGCGTCGGTGCGGGTGCGCAGATCGGCGGCGAGGTTCTGGGCGACCGATGTGGCCTCGGACACCGCAACTTCGGTATCACCCTTGGAGAAGTCGTAGGCCTCCATCTTCAGGTTGATCAGGGCCATCTCGACCGTTTTCGCGATCCCGCCGAAGAAGCGGTCCAGGGCGCTGCGGAATTTGTCGATGCTGGCCTGTTCAGCGGATGACGCACCTGCGGATAGATCATTCAGGCGCTGCTCGATGCGGGTGCGGGCTTCCTGAATGCGCTTCTGGCTGGCGGTCATGATGGCGGCTTCGGTTTCCTCCACCATGATCAGCACATCGCGCTGGATGCCGCCGGTCAGGCCGATAACTTCGGTGATTGCCAGCAGACGGCGGTCGAGGGCTGCTTGTTCGTCCGCCCGGATCGATGCCCCCTCCAGGGAACGCAACGAAAGAACAACCAGCAGGGCTGCCGTCAGGGCAACCAAGAGAATAGGCGCCAGCAACCGAGGCAACAAAGACATCCGAATTCCTCCCCCAAGGACAAAAGGGCGCTTAGCACGCCTCATCGTGGGGAGGAGTATTGCGGAGTCTTATATAAAACTAAATAGCTATTTTGAGCAAAAGTTCAGATAGTGAGCAATTGCCCGTGCTGTTTGACGTCAGGCAAGCAAAGCTCAACAAATCGGGGAGCAACCTGGTCTGGTGTCGCGATCTTGGAGGTGTCTTCGCCGGGAAATGCCAGCGACCGCAGAGCAGTCGCCACGGGACCAGGATCCAGCAGATTGATCTTCAGGCGTGTCTGCATCGTTTCCGCTGCCCACGAACGGATCAACGCCTCGACCCCAGCCTTGGAGGCGGCATAGGGACCCCAATAGGGGTGGGCGCCATTAGCCTCAGCCGGGGTAGTGACCACGACGCGGCCAGCCTCTGCAACGCGCAGCAGCGGATCGACGGCACGGATCAGGCGCCAGGTGGCGGTCAGATTCGTGGCGATCATCTGATCGAAGGTCTTGGGCTGGATATGCGACACCGGGGTCAGCGCGCCCAGCATCCCGGCATTGGCGACCAGAATATCGAGTTTGCCCCAGCGTTCTGCGATGGCATAGGCCATCTGGTCGATCTTGTCGCCTTCGCGCAGGTCCATCGGCAGCAGGGTCGCGGTACCGCCCGCAGCACGGATGGCATCGTCGACCTGCTCCAGACCCTTCTGGCTGCGGGCAACCAGAATCATGTGAGCGCCCTCGGCTGCAAGAGCCTTGGCAACGGCTGCGCCGATACCCTTGGAGGCGCCGGTCACCAGGGCCAGACGCCCCCCTAAACGTGCTTCAGTCATGGAAAATCTTCTTCTTAAGCCGATTCCGCCAGACGCGAAACCGTCGCGCCGCTGCCGTTGTCATGGTCGGTCAGCGAGATCGGGTAGTCGCCGGTGAAGCAGGCATCGCAATAACCCTGATCGTCGGAGGTATTGCGGCTACGCTTGCCCATCGCGCGATAGAGGCCGTCGATGGATACGAAGGCAAGGCTGTCGGAGCCGATGAAATCATTCATCTCCTCGATATCCATCTGCGCCGCCAGCAGCTTGTTCCGCTCCGGCGTATTGACGCCATAGAAGCAGGAGTGAGTGGTCGGCGGAGAGGCGATGCGCATATGCACTTCACGTGCGCCAGCCGCCCGCATCATGGCGACGATCTTGACCGAAGTGGTGCCGCGAACGATGGAATCGTCGACCAGAATGACGCGCTTGCCCGCGATATTCGCGCGGTTGGCGTTATGCTTCAGGCGGACGCCCAGATGGCGGATCTGATCGGTCGGCTCGATGAAGGTGCGGCCGACATAGTGATTGCGGATGATGCCCAGCTCGAACGGGATACCGGCTTCATTGGCATAGCCGAGTGCTGCCGGGACACCGCTGTCTGGAACCGGAATGACGATATCGGCATCTACGTGGCTCTCGCGGGCCAGTTCGGCGCCGATATGCTTGCGGGCCTCATAGACGCTGGTGCCTTCGACGACGCTGTCGGGGCGGGCGAAATAGATATGCTCGAAGATGCAGAAGCGGCGCTGGGCGCGCGGGAAGGGGTGCCGGGAATGCAGCCCGTCCTTGTCGATGATGACCAGCTCGCCCGGCTCGATATCGCGCACAAAATCGGCACCGATGATGTCCAGCGCGCAGGTTTCCGACGCCAGGATATAGACGTCGCCCAGCTTGCCGAGGCACAGGGGGCGCACGCCATTGGGGTCGCGGACGCCGATGATGGCGTCATCCAGCATCGCGACACAGGAATAGGCACCTTCGACCTGACGCAGCGCATCGATCATGCGGTCGACGACGGTATTGTTCAGTGAGGTCGCGATCAGATGCACCACCACTTCGGTATCGGTGGTCGACTGGAAGATCGAGCCGCGCTCGACAAGGCGGCGGCGGAGCTTCTGGTTGTTGGTCAGGTTGCCGTTATGGGCAAGCGCGAAACCACCGACCGACAGTTCGGCGAACAGCGGCTGCACATTGCGTAATACGACGTCGCCGGTGGTGGCGTAGCGGGTGTGGCCGATGGCGGCATGGCCCTTGAGGCGCCCGATCACTTCCTGGGAGGAGAAATTGTCGCCGACGTGACCCAGAGCGCGCTGGACATTGAAGGTCTTGCCGTCGAAAGCCGCGATGCCCGCCGCTTCCTGCCCGCGATGCTGAAGCGCATGCAGCCCGAGCGCCGTCAGCGCTGCTGCTTCCGCATGGCCATAGATCGCGAAGACGCCGCACTCCTCGTGAAGAGTGTCGTCATCGAACGGGTTGGTCGTCAGCATACTCGGGTCACTCCTTCCGTCGCGGCGGGCCGGTCGCCGGGAAGTCCTTTATTTGGCTTGGATCAGTTGATCCAGCTTATTGCGGTCCTGTTGATTATAGCCGCTCGGATCGTTCGGTGCCGGTTTGGGCGCCGGTTGATTGAGCGCGTCGAAAGCACGTTTTGCGTCCTGTACCTGTTCCACCTTGCGTTTCGCTTCCTCGGCCTGTGCAGCGCTGCGGGCCTGCTGATCCTTGGGCACGAAGACCGAGATCATGTCGGCCCCCTGCTGGATCAGCGGGAAAGTGCGCGCCTGGGCCAGCCAGATCGGCGGTTCTGCCGGTTTCACGAAACCGATCAAAGTCGCGAGGAAGAAGGCGAGCGACACCAGCACCGCCCCGCGGAAAAGTCCAAACACGAACCCCAGCGAGCGATCCAGAGCCGACAGGTGGCTAGACTTCACCTGACTTGCAAGGGCGGAGGCGAGAATGGACAGCAATACTAACGCAATCAGGAAGATCGAGACCCAGGCAACCGGGTTCGCGACCACATCCATCCCGATGAGCTCGAGGGCCAGCGGCTGCACAAACGGATAAAGCCAGACAGCGGCAAAGGCGGCGCCGACCCAGGCAGCGATGCCCAGCGCTTCACGCACAAAGCCTCTTAGGAACGCAAGTACGCCGGACACCAAAATGATGATGATGACCGCCATATCCGCCATAGTCAGTCCGCCATTCATGCTTAGCTCGTTCGCGACCCTAAAGGAGTGGATGGAGGATCAGGGGATCTTTCGTTGCCATGTGCCTGTATCCGACGGGGAAAGCAAGGCTACAAGTTCGACCAGACGGTCAATCTCTTGGATTGACGGCCCATCGGCCCCTTTGCCCTTCGATCCACCAGCGGATTTACGCGCCGGGATGAAAGCCTTTTCGAAGCCCAGACGCAAGGCTTCCTTCAAGCGTGCGTCAGTCTGACTGACCTGTCGAACCTCGCCCGCCAGGCCGATTTCACCGAACACGACGCTGTCCGACGGAACCGGCACCTGGGTATAGGCCGACACCAACGCGGCGGCGACTGCGAGATCTGCCGCGGGCTCCGTAATACGCAACCCACCTGCGACATTCAGGTATACGTCCTGAGCCCCGATGGTGAGGCCGCAGCGCGCCTCCAGCACAGCGATGACCATGGCGAGGCGCGAACTGTCCCAGCCGACGACCGCACGGCGCGGACTACCCGCTGGGCAGGGGGCGACCAAGGCCTGGATCTCCACAAGCACCGGGCGCGTCCCCTCCATGCCTGCAAAGACGGCGGCGCCCGAGACATCGTCGCGCCGCTCGGCCAGGAAGATGGCGGACGGGTTGGGAACTTCGCTAAGGCCGCCATCGGTCATCTCGAAGACGCCGATCTCGTCCGTTGGGCCGAAGCGATTCTTGACGGCGCGCAGGATACGGAACTGATGGCCGCGCTCGCCTTCGAAATAGAGGACGGTATCGACCATATGCTCAAGCACACGCGGCCCGGCAATGGTGCCTTCCTTGGTCACATGGCCGACGATCAGCAGCGCAAAGCCGATGCGCTTGGCGGCCCGGATCAGTTCCTGAGCGCAGGCGCGGACCTGGGCCACGGTGCCGGGTGCGCTGTCGAGGGCGTCGAGATACATGGTCTGGATCGAATCGATCACGACCACATCCGGGCCCTTACCGTTCTCCAGCGCACTCAGAATGTCGCGGACGTTGGTGGCCGAGGCGAGCGAGACAGGCGCGCTGGCGATACCCAGGCGGGAGGCCCGCAGCCGCACCTGCTCCACAGCCTCTTCGCCAGAGATATAGGCGCAGGTGGTTCCCGTGGCGGCGAGGCGGGCGGTCACCTGGATCAGCAGGGTGGATTTGCCGATGCCTGGATCGCCGCCGATGAGGATGGCTGAGCCGGGGACGATACCGCCGCCCGTGACACGGTCGAACTCACCGATATTCGACACCCGGCGCGGCGCGGTTTCCGACACGCCGCCGAGGTCGACAAAATCCAGCTTGCCGCCGCCCCGCGTCGGGCCGCCCTTGCCGCTGGACTTACCGCCCAGCGGCGGACCGGCGGTTTCTTCTACAAGCGTATTCCATTCTCCGCAGGCGTCGCACTTGCCCTGCCATTTGGAGTGCACGCCTCCGCAAGCTTGGCAGACGAAGATGGAGCCTTTAGCCACGTACTTGCATCTGGATCGGGCCTTTGGAGCGGCCGTTGATGAACTGACTTAGGTAGGGATTGCCCTCATTATCCATATCGCCGACCGGACCCTTCCAGATCAGCTTACCCTGATAGAGCATGGCCACATGGTCGGCGATGCGGCGGACCGAATGCATGTCGTGGGTAATGGTCACGGCCGTCGCGCCCAGATCCTGCACGCACTTGCGGATCAGACCGTTGATCACGTCGGACATGATAGGGTCGAGGCCGGTGGTGGGCTCGTCGAAGAACAAGATCTCCGGTTCGCGGGCGATAGCGCGGGCAAGGCCGACGCGCTTCTGCATACCGCCCGAAAGCTCGGCCGGGAAAAGATCGGCGACATCAGCGGAAAGGCCGACGGCGGCAAGCTTCTCGATAGCAATCTCGCGCGCCTTGGCTGGGGCCATCTTTTCGGCCTGGATCAGGGCAAAGGCCACATTCTGCCAGACCTTGAGGCTGTCGAAGAGGGCGCCACCCTGGAACAGCATGCCGACCTTGGCCATCACCGTCTCACGCGCCTTGCCGCGGGCACGGGTCGTGTCGGCGCCATCAATGGCGATAGTGCCGCGATCCGGCTCCATCAGCCCCAGAATGCATTTGAGCATCACCGACTTGCCGGTGCCCGACCCGCCGATGATGACGGTGGACTGGCCCGCTGGGATGTCTAGGTCGATACCATCCAGTACCACCTTGGGGCCGAAACGCTTGGTGACGCCCTTGAGGGAGATCTTGTTGACGGGAGCTTCACTCATGACGCGAAGAAGGCCTCCGTCAGCAGATAGTCGAACACAAGGATGAGGATCGAGGAGGTGACGACCGCATTGGTCGTCGCCCGGCCGACGCCCTGGGCGCCGCGATCCGAATTATAGCCCATGTAGCAGCCCAGCAGCGCGATCAGGAACCCGAAGACCGCCGCCTTCACCAGACCCGAGATCACGTCCGACGCCTGGATGAAGGAGATCGTGTTCTGCAGGTAGGAGAAGGAATTAAAATCCAGCTTGCCGTTGGCGATGATCCAGCCGCCCATCACACCAATGACGTCGGCCACCAGCACCAGCAGCGGCATCGTCACGACCGCCGCGATGACGCGAGGGGCGACCAGATATTGCATCGGATTGGTCGAGAGGGTGGTTAGGGCGTCGATCTGCTCGGTTACCCTCATGGTGCCAAGCTCGGCTGCCATCGCGGCACCGATACGTCCGGCAACCATCAGGCCAGCCAGCACCGGGCCAAGCTCGCGGGTCATCGACAGGACGACCAGATTAGCGATGGCGCCTTCGGCATTGAAGCGGGCAAAGCCGGTGTAGGACTGCAGCGCCAGCACCATGCCGGTAAAGAGTGCGGTCAAGCCGACGACGGGCAGCGAGAAATAGCCAATCTCGATCATCTGCCGGCCGATCTGGCGCCAGTGATAGGGGGGACGGACGCAGGCGAGCAATGCCTCTGCCGCGAAGATGGCAAGGCGGCCGGTGGCGGCCAGGAAAGCCAGGACGGTAGCGCCGAGCGGCGTGACCAAGGGGATCATCAACGCGCTCCGATATAGACGCGGTCGGCGCGGCGGCCGAGGTCGGTCAGAATTTCATAGCCGATGGTTCCGGCATCATTGGCGACATCGTCGACGCTGCGCGACGGGCCGAAGAGTTCGACCATCGCGCCGGGATGTACCAGCGCCTCGGGCAGGTCGGTTGCGTCGAGTGTCAGAAGATCCATCGATACCCGGCCAAGAATGGGCAGCGCATGCCCGGAAAGGTAAGCTGCGCCCTTGCCGCTGCCGCTGCGGATATAACCATCGGCATAGCCGTAGGCTACGGTCGCAACGCGGGTCGGACGATCCGCTTTGTGCGCCGCACCGTAACCGACGCTCATACCGGGGTCAACGCGGCGGACCTGGAGAATGCTGGTTTCAAGCGTCACAGTGCTTTTCAGAGGATTGGGCTTTCCCGGCACCGGATTGACGCCATAGAGCGCAACGCCGGGCCGCAGCAGGTCGCCGTGATAGTCGGTTCCCAAGAAGATACCAGACGAATTGGCAAGGCTGGTCGGGACATCCGGCAGCAGCTTGGCGATATCAAAGAAGGCATCGCGCTGGATCTGGTTCAACGGATGGCCGGGCTCGTCCGCGCAGGCAAAGTGGCTCATCAGCAGGCGCCAGGGATAGGCCTGGACGGAGGGCTCTGTAAAGAGCGTGCGGGCTTCGTCGACACGCAGGCCCAGACGGTTCATGCCGGTATCCACATGGATTGCGGCGGCGGCGCCCTGGGCTTCTTTCATCCAGAGGGCGACCTGCCCTGGATCGTTCAGGACAGGGATAAGGCGGCTGGCACGATAGGGGCCGACCTCGCCGGGCAGCAGGCCGTTCAGCACGAAGATCTCGGCCTGGGGCAGGGCGGTCCGCAGGGCGATGCCTTCGGGCAGATGGGCGACAAAGAACTGGCGGCATCCGGCAGCATAAAGCGCTGGGCCGACTTTATCGGCCCCCAGGCCATAGCCATCGGCCTTCACCACCCCGGCGCATTGCCCATGGGTGGCTTGGGATTTCAGGAACTGCCAGTTCGAGACGACGGCGCCGAGATCGATGGTCAGACGGGCAGGGGCGGGCAAGCTTAGTAAGACTCCGGCATATGATCTTCTTCGGCGAGATCCGAGAAGCGGGTAGTCGCGCCATCGAAATAGAGGGTGACCTTACCGATAGGCCCATGACGTTGCTTCGCGATGATGATCTCGGCCTTGTTATGGACCTTTTCCATCTCGGCCTGCCAGGTCTCATGCTCCGGCGTGCCTTCACCGGGTTCGCGGCGGGCGAGGTAATATTCGTCGCGATAGATGAACATCACGACGTCGGCGTCCTGCTCGATCGAGCCTGATTCGCGAAGATCGGAAAGCTGGGGCCGCTTGTCTTCGCGCGATTCCACCTGACGGGAGAGCTGGGACAGTGCAATGACCGGGATGCCCAGTTCCTTTGCCAGCGCCTTCAGGCCGCGGGTGATTTCCGAGACTTCCTGCACGCGGTTTTCGTTGCGCAGGGACGTCGAGCCGCGCAGAAGCTGCAAGTAGTCGACGATGATCAGATGCAGGCCCTGCTGGCGCTGGAGACGGCGGGCACGGGTGCGCACCGCGCCGATGCTCAAGGCCGGGGTATCGTCGATGAAATAGTTCAGCCCTTCGAGATCCTGGCTGGCGCGGACCAGCTTCTCGAAGTCGTTATTGTCCAGCTCGCCGCGCTGCAGCCGGTGCGAGGCGATCTGCGAGGCGTCGGCGAGAATACGGTTCGCCAGCTGTTCGGCCGACATTTCGAGGCTGAAAAACGCGACCGAATGGCGCCCTGGCTTGTCGGGGTCGATCAGCGCGCGGGCGGCATTATAGGCGACGTTGGTCGAAAAGGCGGTTTTGCCCATCGACGGACGGGCCGCCAGGATGATCAGATCTGAATTATGCATGCCGCCCAGCAGCTTATCGAGATCGCGATAGCCGGTGGGAACGCCTGCCAGCTGACCGTCGCGACGGAAAGCCGCCTCGGTCATATGGATCGCCTTGGTGATCGCCTGCTTCAGCGGCTGGAAACCGCCTTCTGTATCGCCGAGCGTCGCGAGGTTGAAGAGGTTCTTTTCCGCCTCTTCGATATGATCCTTGGCCTGGGTATCGACCGAATGCTCGAAGGCGGCATTGGTCATTTCCTCGCCGATTTCGATCAGCTTGCGGCGCAGGTAAAGCTCGTGGATCACCCGGCCGTAATCGGCTGAGCTGATGATGGTGCCGACGCTATCGGCCAGCTTCACCAGATAGGCGAAACCGCCGACGGTGGCGAGGTCCTCATTGGTCTCGAAATACTGCTTGAGCGTGATCGGGTCGGCGATCTGGCCGCGCTCCACGATCTTCTCGATAGCTTCATAGATCTTGCCGTGTACCCGGCTGGCGAAATGATCCGCCTTCAGGAATTCGGAGACCCGTTCCAGCGCCTTGTTGTTGTGGAGGATGGCGCCAAGCAGCGCCATCTCCGCCTCATCATTATGGGGCGGAAGACGTTTCAGCGGGCCGACGACACTGGGGTCGGAGCCAAGATCGGGGATCGGTTCCATGGGCGCACTCTAACGACTAGGTTCGCGATTAGCCAGCGGCGACCAGTCTCAAAGTGCGCTCGTCCCAGCGCCATTCCGGAACGGGGGAAAGCTGCACCCCGCCCACCCAGCGCTCGCGGCCCAGGAAGCGGGTGGCGTCGGCTTGGCCCATCACGACGGCCCCGCCCACGGGGGAGAGCTTGTAAGTTCCTCCGCGCTTCTCAAGCAGGCTGAGGGGACCCTGTGCCAGATCGTCGAGGATGGGGAAGAACATCGTGTCGCCCAGCCAGAGTGCCGGTTCCGCCCGCCCGACCGACTTGAAGATCTCGCTGGCTGTCGTGGCGCCGTCGGCTATCGCCTGCAAGGCCAGCCGTTCGGTCATCGACAACCCGTCCGTCACCCCCGGCAGATTGGCGAGATGACGGCGCAGCGCGCCCTGGAGATTGGGTAGTACCTGCTGCTCGCTGTTCGCGATCTCGGCCAAGGCACGCGGGGAGGGATCACGCCAGGCATCCCAGACCAGGTGACCCAGGCGAAGCTGCTGATCCGTCACCGGCTGGGCTTTGACGTAAAGATTGGCCAGCGTTCCCGGCTCCAGGCTCCCGAGGTAATCGGGATGATCGATCAGATGCAGGCCGGGGTGCGGGCGTTCGGCGAAATGGGCGAGCAGACGGGCGAGGATCGACTGATCGAACAGGTCATGTTCGGACCAGATGACGACCTTGTCGTAAAGCCGTGCCTCGAACAGCCCCTGATCCTGCTGCATGAGGTCGCCCATGACGGCAGCCAGCACATCGCCATAACGGGCGGAGATCCATTTGGCGCGGAAGCTGTACCAATCGTCGTTCGGCACCTCGAGCGGTGTCGGCCCATCGCAGAGCGGATCGCACCATTTGAGGTAATCGCCGACAATCCCGGCATCGGGCAGTTTGGCGCGCAGATCGTCGCCGCAGCGGATATGAAGGATGCGTTCGGTCATGTCACGGAACCCCTGGCCGCGAACCGCGATTCTTTCCACTCGCCGCTATCCATGATGGCTTTCAGATGGGCGACGGCATCCCAGAGATCGGCAAAGCCGACATAGAGCGGTGCGAAGCCGAACCGGAGAATGTCCGGCGCGCGGAAATCGGGAATGACCTTGCGGGCAATCAGCGCCTGGACGATGGCATAGCCCTGGGCATGGGTCAGGCAGACCTGGCTGCCGCGCCGGGCCGGATCGGCCGGTGTGACATTGCCGAAGACGCCGGGGCACTCCTGCTCAACCAGCCTCATGAACACCTCGGTCAGAGCGGTCGATTTGGCGGCGAGGGCAGAGAGATCGGCCTCCAGCATCAGATCGATGCCGACCTCCAGCGCCCGCATGCTCAAGATGGCTGGCGTTCCGGCCAGGGCGCGGCGCATGCCATCCGCCGGGCGATAATCGAGATCGAACAGGAAGGGCGCGGCATGGCCCATCCAGCCCGACAGGATCGGCATGGCCTGATGTTGATGGCGCTTGGCGATATAGAGGAAGGCCGGGGCTCCGGGGCCGCCGTTGAGATATTTATAACCGCAACCGACGGCGAAATCGGCGCCGGCGGCATCCAGATGCACCGGAAAGGCGCCTGCCGAATGGGCAAGATCCCAGATGGCAAGCGCGCCGACCTCGTGGATCTTCTGGGTCAGGGCGGCCATGTCGTGTTTACGGCCGGAGCGGTAGTTCACCTCGGTCAGGAAGACGGCGGCGACATTCTCGTTCAGGGATTGAGCGACCTCGGTCTCGTCGACCACCAGCAGATCGACCCCACCCAGAAAGGTCGTGAGGCCCTGGGCCATATAGAGATCTGTCGGGAAGTTGCCGCTGTCCGAGATAATGACCTTGCGGCCTGGCCGCAGGGCAATGGCGGCGGCCAGCACCTTGAAGAGATTGATGGAGGTCGAGTCGGCAATCGCGACCTGACCCTCGGCAGCGCCGATCAGCCGCCCCAGCTTGTTGCCCAGGGTCAGCGGCAGCTCGTACCAGCCGTTTTTGTTCCAGGAGGTGATGAGATCCTGCCCCCATTCGCGGGCGACGACATCAGCAAGGCGAGCGGCCGTGTCCTTGGGCAGGGCGCCCAAGGAGTTGCCGTCGAGATAGACCATCCCGTCGGGCAGATCGAACCGGTCGCGAAAACTGCGCAAGGGGTCTGCGGCGTCACGGTTCAGCAAGGCTTCACGGGTCAGCATCGATTTCTCTCACACAGTGTCTTGGGAGAGCGAGCGCAGGACCGCGCGCACGGGGGCCGCGTCGATCCCTTGCAGCTTCAAAGGCAGGGCGATCAACTCGTAGTCCCCGGCAGGAACATTGTCGAGCACCAACCCTTCCAGAATGGCAAGCCCATGTTCGCGGATCGCGTTGTGGGAATCGAGCGTCTTGGAGGTTTCGGGATCGAGCGACGGGCTGTCGAGGCCGATCAGCATCATGTTGCGGGCAGCCATCAGATGGATGACGTCCGGATGGACAGCGCAGAAGTTCGGATCCCACTCATCGAGCGGCGCCTTGGCATAGGTTCTGAACAGCAGCCGGGGAGGACAGTCCGGATCGGCAAGAGCATCGGCGACATGGATGGGCAGGATCAGCGGCCGCACGCCCGAGACGTCGATCACACGGGCTGGACCGAGATAAGGAGGGAGCGGCAAGCCCTCGGCACCTGCTCCCTTGGTGTCATAATGCAAGGGCGCGTCGGCATGGGCGCCGGTGTGGCTGGATAGGGTCAGGCGGGAAACATTGACCGGGCAACCCGGCCCGATACTCCAGCTTCTTTCCGCCTGATAGGGCGTGTCGCCGGGCCAAACCGGCATGCCCGGCTTAAGCGGAGGTGTAATATCCCACAGTCGCATTGTTTTTATTCATGCCTATTTTATAGGATGGGCGCTCGCCACATTGCCAAGCTAATAGCTAAAATCTTACAAACATGGCGTGGTTGTGGCTTTCGAAAGTGCCTGTACCGATGTTATGTAGAAATAACAGCATGTTTGAGTGCGGGAACGTATGACAGTCAAGGTCACTCTTTGGGGGGTTCGAGGGAGCTTTCCATGCGCTACGCCCAACCACATGATCTACGGCGGCAACACGAGCTGCGTGTCGGTCGAAGTGGGCGATGCTATGGTGATTCTGGACGCCGGTACCGGGCTCTGGCAGCTCGGTAAATATATCCTCAAGAAGGGGATAGATCAGGCGACGCTTCTGCTGTCCCACTCCCACACCGACCATATCATCGGGTTTCCGTTTTTTGCCCCGGCCTGGGTCGGGCGTTTTCATCTCGATATTCTCGCGGGTCATCTGACCGACAATGGCGGGGTCGAGGCGATCTTCCAGCAGGCGATGCATGATCCGGTCTTTCCGGTGAAGCTCTCGGCCATGCCGTCGCGCATCCGCTTCCAGGATTTTGTCGCGGGTGAAAGCCTGATCCTGCCGGGTGCTATTTTCGCCAAGACCGGCACGCTCAATCACCCCAATGGCTGCACGGGCTATCGCCTGGAGGTCAAGGACAAGGTGATCTGCTACATCACCGATACCGAGCATGTGGTGGGCGAGCGCGACCCCCACGTGATGGCGCTGGTCAAAGACGCCGACCTTATGATCTACGACAGCACCTACAGCGACGAGCAATATGCCAACGGCAAGGTGGGTTGGGGCCATTCGACCTGGCAGGAAGCTCTGCGCATCGCTGAAGCAGCGAACGTCAAGCAGACCGTGATCTATCACCATGACCCGGACCATACCGACGATGTCATGGCGGCGGTCGAAGAGCAGGTCAAGGCCTGCAGCAATTCGGCCATCGTTGCCCGCGAAGGCATGGTTTTCGAGT
Organism: Lacibacterium aquatile; assembly: GCF_042683105.1. NCBI lineage: Bacteria > Pseudomonadati > Pseudomonadota > Alphaproteobacteria > Rhodospirillales > Rhodospirillaceae > Lacibacterium > Lacibacterium aquatile. Next base: position 122,971 of record NZ_JBHUIP010000005.1, on the reverse strand, counting down.
TCTAAGAGGCTCGCGATATCATAAAAAAAGGCCCGTCCTGCGACGGGCCTTTTTTATTCGCCTTTGCGCGGGCCATCGCCCCAGCGTTTCGCGATCCCAAGATCGATATCGAAGAGATCGAGCGCACGGGACAGCGTATGGTCGACGATTTCTTCGATGGTCTGGGGCCTCGTATAGAAGGCCGGAACCGGCGGCAGGCAGATAGCCCCCATCTCCGTCACGGCCGCCATATTGCGGATATGGCCCAGATGCAGCGGCGTCTCGCGCGGCAGCAGCACCAGACGGCGGCGCTCCTTCAGCACCACATCGGCTGCGCGGGTAAGCAGGCCCGAGGTGACGCCATTCGCGATTTCGGCAAGGCTTTTCATCGAGCATGGGGCGACGATCATGCCGCGGGTACGGAAACTGCCTGAAGCAATGCTCGCCCCGATATCGGCAGGGGAGTGGACCTTGGTCGCCAGCGCCTTGACCTCGCTCGAGGCAATGTCGGTCTCGTAGGCGAGGGTCATCTCTGCCGATTTGGTCAGCACGAGATGGGTGTCGATCCCGGCCTCTTTCAGGTGGCGCAGCAGGCGCACGCCATAGATGGCGCCTGAGGCGCCGGAAATGCCGATGATGAGGGGGAGTGAATTCATGGTGCGCAGACCTTGGCGGTCGGAGCTTCTTTTGACAAGAAGATAGCGCCTAGCTGACCTCTGAGCTGCGCTGGCTCTTGGTCAGAAAATGGATATAGTCGCTGATCTGGCAATTTCAGGTAGAAGGTGGAGATCTTGAGGCTAGGGATTCTGTTGTTGGTATTGGGCGCGGCTTCGGGTGGTGCCTTGGCCCAGGATGCCTCCGGTCTCGTCGGTCGTTGGTATGGGGTCGACGAGAAGCAGCAGGCAGGAGAACGCATTCGCTGGATTGCGCAATTTAACCAGGACGGTAGCTATAAAATCAATTTCGAGTCTCTTCGGGACTGTAAACTATTCTCCCGCTCGCTCCATGAAGGTCACTGGAGTCTGGAGGGGAATATTCAGGTTCTAAAGCTCGACTATTATAACGGCCAGGCCAACGGTTCGAGTACCAGATTCGAGCTGTTGGAACTCACCGAGAATCAGCAACGCTATCGAAGCCTGCGCTACAATGTCGAATATAGCTCAAGGCGAGTGGATGCTGACTTTCTCATGCCGGACTGCAGCTAGGAGTTATTGAAATTGAGTAAGATCCGCCTATTGCTGTTGCTGGCGTTTGCTTTTGTTGGGCCTCGGGCCGCGATGGCTGCTGATCCTGGTTTGACGGGTGCTTGGTATGGTGCCGATGCGCAGCAAATCGATGGCACCAGGGCAAGCTGGTTCGGGAAATTCGGTTCAGATGGTCGATACGTCATGGAATACCACTGGTACCGGGGCTGCGACCTGATGCGCCGGGCTACTCATGAGGGACGTTGGAGTCTGAAGGATGGCGTCTTTAGCACCGATGCGGACTATGTCGATGGACGTTTTGGGGGGCCATCCGCCCGCTACACCATGCTGTCGCTAACGGCGGAAACGATGAACTACAAAAGTCTGCGGACAGGGAACAGCTTCGATGCCAAGCGCGTGGCAGGGGATTTCAAGTTTCCAAACTGCACACCTTCCTCCTGATGCGTGGCGGCTGCCCTGGTTGGATTTCCGAGATAAAGAAAAGGCGCCGTTTCCGGCGCCTTTCCATTTTTCAGCTTTGAAAACCGTTAGGCCTTCATGGCCGCCCGTACGTTCTCGGCGATCTTGTCGAAGAACTGGGTGGTGGTCAGCCAGGGCTGGTCCGGACCGATCAGCAGGGCCAGATCCTTGGTCATGAAGCCGCTTTCGACGGTCTGAACGCAGATCTTTTCCAGCAGCAGGGCGAATTCCTGCACTTCCGGGGTATTGTCGAACTGGCCGCGATACCAGAGGCCGCGGGTCCAGGCGAAGATCGAGGCGATCGGGTTCGTCGAGGTCTCGCGACCCTTCTGATGCTCGCGATAGTGACGGGTCACGGTGCCATGGGCGGCTTCGGCTTCGATGGTCTTGCCATCGGGGGTCAGCAGAACCGAGGTCATGAGGCCCAGCGAGCCGAAGCCCTGTGCCACGGTGTCCGACTGCACGTCGCCGTCGTAGTTCTTGCAGGCCCAGACGAAACCGCCGGACCACTTCAGGGCCGAGGCGACCATGTCGTCGATCAGGCGATGTTCGTAGACGATGCCCTTTGCCGCGAACTGGTCCTTGAACTCGGCGTCGAACACTTCCTGGAAGATGTCCTTGAAGCGACCGTCATAGGCCTTGAGGATGGTGTTCTTGGTCGATAGGTAAACCGGCCAGCCGCGCGAAACGCCATAGTTCATGCAGGCGCGCGCAAAGCCACGGATCGACTCGTCCACGTTATACATGCCCATGGCAACGCCCGAGCTTTCGAACTGGAACACCTCGAAGTTGACCGGCTCGCCACCGCCATCGGGGGTGTAGGTCATGGTCAGCTTGCCCGGACCCGGCACCTTGAAGTCGGTCGCCTTGTACTGGTCGCCGAAAGCATGACGGCCGATGACGATCGGCTGGGTCCAGCCCGGCACCAGACGCGGAACGTTCTTGGCGATGATCGGTTCGCGGAAGACGGTGCCGCCGAGGATGTTGCGGATGGTGCCGTTGGGCGACTTCCACATCTTCTTCAGCTTGAACTCGGCAACGCGGGCCTCGTCCGGGGTGATGGTCGCGCACTTGACGCCGACGCCGTACTTCTTGATCGCTTCGGCAGCTTCGACCGTGACCTTATCGTCGGTCGCGTCGCGATGTTCCATGCCGAGGTCGTAGTACTTCAGATCGACGTCAAGGAACGGCAGGATCAGCTGTTCGCGGATCATCTTCCAGATGATCCGGGTCATCTCGTCGCCATCGAGTTCGACGATCGGATTGACGACCTTGATCTTGCTCATGAGGGTTCTCTCCTGAAGGGGCGTTTCATGCAGGCGCCACGGTTTGAAGCCGCAGCAAGGTTATTATGGTCGCGACCATATCAGACGCGATGCGCGGTGCAACAGGCTCGCAAGGCTTAAAGCAGGCTCAGGCCCATTTTGTCGCGGGATCGACCTTTGGGGCAGGGGCGGCAGCGAGAGCTTCGAAGATCTCTTCGACACTATGGGCAACCGAATAGAGGTTCTTCATCTCAGGTCGGGCGAATTTTTCCGCCATCATATGATCGAGCAAGCTGACCAACGGTCCCCAGTAGCCGCCGATATCGGCGATAATGATCGGCTTGTCGTGCAGACGCAGCTGACGCCAGGTGAGTACCTCGAAGAATTCTTCCAGCGTGCCGAAGCCGCCGGGTAGGACGATGAAGGCGTCCGAGCGGTCGGCCATGGCCTGCTTACGGGTATGCATGGTGTCTACCACCAGCAGTTCGCTGATCCCGTGATGACCGACTTCATAGTCCTGGAGGAACTGCGGGATGATGCCGGTGACATGGCCTCCTGCCGCCATTGTGGCGTCCGCGACCAGCCCCATCAGGCCGACCCGGCCGCCACCATAGACGAGGCCGATCTGACGCTTACCGAGTTCGGTCCCCAGATCCGTCGCGCCTGCACGATATCTTTCGTCAACCGAGCCTGCAGACCCGCAATAAACACACACAGAACCGATCCGGGCCATCCCGAGCTCCTTGAGAATCCTTTTTACACTTCGGACCCTAGAGCAAAACAGCATCAATTGAAAACATTAGAAGGCTCGAATTCGCTCTAGTTTCAGAAGGTTAGGCTGCATCCGAAGCCCCGAAAACTCGCAAAATCGCTGGGCATAGGCCGCCACCATTGCGCAGCGGGGTCCCGACCATTACTTTCTTCATGCCGATTTGTCGCAGAGCCAAGGGGAGGGGAATGAGGCGGTCGACGATTACAGGGGGATTGGGCGTTATGCTGGTCCTGGCCGCCGTCCTGGTAGCGATTGTCGCCAATCAGGATGCCGCTGTGCCGGAAGCAGTCGTCACAGCTGCGACCGAAGAGCCCCCGCCTGCCGCCCCTGCTGCGCCTCCCGCAGCGACACAGCCTGCCCCTGAACCTGTTGCGCCCGGGTTCGATGTGGTTCGCGTCAATCCCAAGGGTGATGCGGTGATTGCCGGGCGAGCCGCCCCCAATGCCGCGGTCACAGTTATGGACGGCGAAAAGCCGGTTGGTACGGTCACCGCCGACAAGCGTGGTGAATGGGTGCTCCTGCCTGCCGAACCGCTGCCGCCGGGCAATCGCGAACTGTCGCTAGTTGCCAAAGACCCCTCGACCGGGACCGACGTTCCTTCGGAAAAAGTGGTCGTGCTGGCCGTTCCCGGTGCTAAGCCGGTGGCCGAACCTTCTGAGACCTCTGCCCCACCGGCGCCCGTTGCGACCAACGAAACGAGCATCGCGATTGCTGTGCCACGTGATGGCAAGGGGCCTGTGACCCTGCTGCAGGGGCCGACGACGACGCAGGGCGCCTCCGGGGGCCTTACGGTCGATGTGATCGACTATGATTCCTCCGGCACGCTCAATCTTACCGGTCGGTCGGAGCCGGGGGCCAGCCTGCGGATCTATATCGACAATCAACCCGCCGGTCAGGCAGAAGCCGATGCCAAGGGCGTCTGGCGCCTGACCCCGCCGGAAGAGATCACCGAAGGAACGCATAAACTGCGGGTCGACCGGCTGGATACCGCCGGAAAAGTTGCGCAGCGGGTTGAGTTGCCGTTTGCCAAGGCCTCACGCGATCTCTTGATGAGCGGTGATGATCGCGTTGTCGTTCAGCCGGGCAACAGCCTGTGGCGCATCGCCCGCAGGCTCTATGGCGGCGGGGTGCAATATACGACAATCGTTCAGGCAAACCCGGACCATATCAAGGATCCGGACCTGATCTATCCGGGGCAGATCCTGAAGGTTCCGTTGAAGAACTAACGCTTACGGGTGAAATGCTCGATGACGGGCAGCCAGTCTTCCCCTTTAAGCGCCAGGGCAATCGCGCCACTCAGCACGCCGCTATCATCCAATGGGCCGCTCAGGGGGGCGCTGACCTCGACGCAAAGCTCCATCTTGCGGGTGATGCGAATGGCCAGTCCACCGCGAGCAGGGCAAGCCTGGAGGATCTGCTGCACGGCTTGGCGCCGATCCACTCCATCGATGCTGTAGGGCATAGGCCCAGCGAGGTGCGAGACGGTGACGATGCCACCTTTATCGGCCTGTACGGCCACATCAGCATCCCAGCGGCGACCGTGCAGGGTGAAATGAAATCCAAGGGTGCTGGCGGCTTCATGGGTGATCAGCCCGTCATCCCCCAGGGCAAGATTCTTGACCGGGAAGGGGATATCCTGATCGGCAAGGCTGCGGATGGTTTCCGGTGTAATGGGCATGGCGCAGGTCCGATCAATAGCTGACCCTCTTTTGATAACAGGCCGCCGGGCCGATGGCAAAGTTCCTAAGAGTCTTTGCAGAAACCCTTGATCGTCAAAGACTCCTCAACGATATGAAACTAAAGCAAAACTGCGCGTTTGATCGGTTTCGGTCAAACGCTTTGCTCTAGTAACCGGCAGGCACCATCGGTATGATCGCCGCCTGAATAACAGGAGTAAGCAGAACCGTGCGTCCGACCATTCTTCATCCGATTCACCGCGAAGGCTGGCTTTATGTCGGTATTTTCGCCGTTGTCGCGCTGGTGCTCTATTGGCTCGCCGGCGACTGGGGCCTGTTCGTCGGTATCGTTCTGACCGCCTGGTCGGCATATTTCTTCCGCGATCCCGTGCGTGTCACGCCGACGCGCCCCGGTCTGATCATCAGCCCGGCGGACGGTGTCATCACCTCCATCGGTCCGGCCGCGCCGCCGCCTGAACTGGGCCTCGGCGATACTCCGCGGATGCGTGTCTGCGTGTTCATGAATGTCTTCGACGTTCATATCAACCGCTCGCCCATGCCGGGGACGATCAAGCGGATCGCTTATCGTCCGGGCAAGTTCCTGAATGCCGCCCTCGACAAGGCATCCGACGATAACGAGCGTAATTCGGTGCAGCTAGGCCTTGAAGACGGTCGCGACATTCTGGTCGTGCAGATCGCAGGTCTGGTCGCGCGCCGCATCCTCTGGTGGGTCAAGGAAGGTGATGGGCTGGCAGCCGGTCAGCGTTTCGGCCTGATCCGTTTCGGCAGCCGTGTCGACGTCTATCTGCCCGATGGCGTCAATCCCGCCGTGTGCCTGGGTCAGAAGGCTATTGCCGGCGAGACTGTGCTCGCCGATCTGAGCAATGGCGAAGCGGCCCGTCAGGGCGTCGCGCAGTGAGCATCGAGCGGGGCAGCGATAAGCGATGATCCCACGTCGTCCTTCGCGACTGCGCCGGGTTAAGGCGCAGTCGATCAACAAGCTGATCCCCAACATCATCACGTTGGTGGCGCTTTGCTCAGGCTTGACGGCCATCCGTTTTGCCCTGGAAGAGCGTTGGCAGGCGGCTGTCCTGGCGATCATCGCAGCCGCTGTATTCGATGCCCTCGATGGACGGGTGGCGCGCCTTATGGGCGCCACATCCAAATTCGGCGCCGAGCTCGACAGCCTGTCGGACTTCGTATGCTTCGGTGTGGTGCCGGGAATCCTGATCTATCAGTGGGGTCTGGACGAGCTGGGGCGGATCGGCTGGTCGGTCGCTTTGCTCTATGCTGTCTGCATGGCCTTGCGTCTTGCCCGCTTCAATACCGCGCTCGAAGATGAGACGCGTCCGCCCTGGACCTATAATTTCTTCACCGGGGTTCCAGCCCCGATGGCGGCGGCGCTCGTCCTGGTGCCGGTTGTCGCGGAAGCGGAATTCGGCAAGGTCTTCTTGCGCGATCCGCGCTTCGTTGCGGTCTGGATGCTGGTTATCGGTGGCCTTGCCATCAGCCGGATCCCCACCTTCGCCTTCAAGAAGGTGCGCATTCCCAACGTGATGGTCCTACCGATCCTGTTGGCGGTGGGGGCCTTGGCGGCAGGGTTGACGACCGAACCCTGGAAGACGCTGTTGGTGATCGCTGCGATCTACGTCGCCTCGATTCCCTTCTCGATCCGGGCCGTTGCCAAGCTGAAGGCTGCGGCAGCGCGCAGTGTCGCGCCCCCGACGGAGCCGGAAGCCTAGGAGTCCTGTAAGCTTAGGTGGCTCTTAGTTCTCGCGTTCGGGCTTAAGCCCGGTCTGCTGACGGAAAAGTTCCAGAATGGCGCGCGCCTTCTGCTTTTCCTCGGCAGAGAAGGGCTTCTCGTCCGTCGGCAACTCGATGCCTTCCCGCAGGCGGATCTTCTCGGCCAGGGTGTTCCCCTCGGACTTGCCCCACAGCATCTTGGAGGTTCGCGACTCCTCGGGCTGAGCAGCCGTTTCCATCAGGTTGGCAAAGGCCGAGCGAGCCACTTCCTGCGCCTCGGGCGAGATGAAGCGTTCGCGGAGGCGACGGGCGATTTCCAGCGCCTGATCGCGCGGACGAGGAGTGGTGCGAGCCATGACACCACTCTATAGCGTGCGGCCTTCCCCGTCACGCGCGATCCGTCTTACCAGACATCGGCGCCGATCGCTTTTGCGGCCCCCATGGCATAAAGCAGCCAGTCCGGCCGGTCTTCTTCCAGGGCTGTAAGAGCCCACTGGATCTCGTAGGTTCGGGCATAGCGGCAGGCGCGGGCCCGTTTGGCGAGATCATCGGTCAGATGGGCAATCGCGCCATCCCCCCAGTTATACCAGAGGCCTGCCAGATCGATGGCGGTGTCTGCTCGACCAGCGAGTCCAAAATCGATGATGCCCGTAAGCGTTTGATTTTCAGTGTCGATCAGTAGGTGGCTCGGGTGTAGATCGCCATGGATGAGGCCGGGGCGTGCGCTGTCCAGCGGTTCCGCAGCCTGTTCATCCAGGAATCCCCGCATCTCCTCCGCCAAGCTGCGGGAGAGGCGAGGGAAAAGCGTGAGCTCGGCGCGGCTACGCAGATCGGCAAAGTCGCTTGGCGCATGGGGGGCGGGGGCGGCTGGAACATCGAGCGCAAGGCCGCCCATCGCCGTGAGAAAATTGTGAGTGTCGGCCAGAACCGCTTCGCGACGGGCGGGAGGAAGATTCGCAAGGCGTCTGCGGGTCAGCGGCTCCCCTGGAATGTAGACCTGCAACGCAAGGCCGGGAGCGCTGTCGATTACGTCGGGCACACGCACAGGGAGATGCGGCGCGATCCGGGTCAGGAGGGCGGTTTCGCGGGCCAATGCATCGGCAGCAGCGTCGGTCCGGGCAACGCGCACCACGTGACCGCCCTCCAGGATCAGCACATCGACGCTGGTACCCTCGCGGTTGATCTCACGCAGGTCGGCGGACCGACCCAAGACGCGGCTTGCCCAGGTCAGGGAGGCATCAAGGCTGGACGGATGCGCGCTCTTGCGTAATGATTCGTGACGTCCTGATGACGGTACGGCTTCGGCCGGGGAGGATGCTGGGCACATGTCGTTGATCAGCCTGTCAGATTACCGCCGCAGCGCCAAGCAGGTCGCTTTCGACCGGCGCGAGTTGATGTCGATCCTCAATCTTTACAGCCAGCGGGTCGCCCGCGGTGAATGGCGTGATTATGCCATCGACAGCCTGCCCGGCATGGCTGTCTTCTCGATCTTCAAATCCAGCTTCGAAAAGCCGCTGTTCTCCATCGTGAAGCAGCCGGGCGGCAAGCGTGGAGACTATCTGCTGTTCAGCGGTCGGGAAAAGCTGGCCCAGGGGCGCACGCTCGACGACGTGTTCACCCGCATCGAAAAGCAGCTGGTGCTGGTGCGCTAAGGCCGAAGCCGCCTGGCCTTATTTCGAGAGGCGAGCCAGCAGTTCCTTGAGGCGGGTCACGTCCGAGCGCAGGCTGTCCATCTGGCGGCGCTGAACCATCAGATCGAAGGACTGCTGCTCAAGCGCTTTCGACAGGGTGGCGACCTGGGCTGGATCGACAGCCGGGGCGGCGGGAGCTTCTGCTGCGCCTTCCTCGCCCTCGGGCGGGGCTTCCCCAGCGGCCAGCTTTGCAGCGGCCTCGGCTTCGGCGGCACGTGCATCCTGTACGGCCTTAGCGGTGTTCAGCAGCTTCAGATGCGTCGCCTTCATCTTGGCTTCGTTGGTCTGATAATTCGTCTCGTACTGCTTCAGCAGTCCCTCACGGGTAGCAAGGTCGGCCTGCACGGTCTGGCGATAGGCGACGCGTTGTTCGATCACCTGGGCGGCGGCGGCTTCCTGGCGCTGCTGTTCTGTTGTCAGGACACTGCCGATAGTTGGCGCGGCGGTCGCAGAAGCTGCCGCTGCTGTTGCAGGCTTCGGCGCAGGCTTGGCTGCCGTCGGCTTCGTGGCCGCAGGTTTGGGCGCTGGCTTGGGCTTGTTTGCCGATGCCGGGGCAGGCTTGGGAGCGGGGGCCGGTGTCACCGCCGGAGCAGGCGCGCCGGGAGCCGTCAGAGGAGTCGGCGTCTGCTGCGCAACAGCCGGAAAGGCCATCGCGATAGCGACGAAAGAGGCAATGCGGAACGGCACGGACATGGCAATACTCGAAGCAGCACGACTGATCAGGAGCTTACTCTACCTTTTCTCGCGCTATACTTGAAGCTGGAAGCTCATGCAGATGCTGCGGCCGTGATCCGCGAAGGTGACCTTATCGCTCAAGGCCTGGATCAGCGCCACGCCGCGACCGGAACCGCCTGCCGCTTCCTCGATAGGATTTTCGGGGGTGGGGCCTGGATCGAAACCCTCGCCGCTGTCCTGAACGATGATGTCGATCCCGTCCGACGTGCGGCTGACGGACAGGAGCAGCAGCCGCGATGCCTTGGCGGGATCTTCCAACGCCTCGGCCACTGCATCGTCATGGGCTGCAAAATCCCCGATCTCGCGGGCGGCGGAGCCCAGGGCCAGATTGCCATGGATCAGCGCGTTGCCGACCGCCTCCGACAGCGCCGTCTCGATCTTCCAGAGGTGTTCTTCGTCCAGCGATAATTGCCGGGTCAGCTCCCGCGACACATCCGCCACGATATCGATCTGATAGGCGGTCACGGTCGTGAGGGCGAGGGTAATCAGGGCCCCAGGTTTTGCCGCAGCCGCCTGGGCCGCCTGTCGGTCGGCGGGCGCGAGGCTGGCTTCGGCCTGATGGGGATGCTCGGCAAGCGCGGTCGGGCCTGTTGCCAGCGTTAAAAGGGACGGCACGCCTGCTGCCCTTATGCCTCGATTTCGAAGATCTTGTCGAACTTCGCCACCTGAAGCATGCGCTTCACGTTCTCCGGCGGCTTACGCAGGATGACCTGGGCGTTCTGGCCCTGGGCCTTCTGCTTGGCAATCAGTAACATACCGAGGCCCGCGCTATCGATGAACTCGACGCCCGACAGATCAAAGATGAAGCGTTCGACCTCGTTCTTCAGGAGATCATCAAGGAAGTCCTTGTATTCCTTATGAAACTTGAAGGTCAGGCGGCCGGTGATGGTGATTTCGGCGGCGTCATTCGCAACGGTAACGGCGTGGTTCATCCTCAGGCGGCTTTCGGCAGATAGGTTTCGACGAGGCGCGCCCAATAGCTGGCGCCGATGGGCAGGATCTGGTCGTTGAAGTCGTAATTCGGGTTATGCAGCAGGCAACCACCCTCGGTCGGGCCATTGCCGATCCAGCCATAGGCACCGGGCTTGGCCTGCAGCATGAAGGCGAAATCCTCGCCGCCCATGGTCGGCGTCACCTGCCGGTGCACATTCTTGTCGCCCACGATCTCGGCCATGATATCGGCAGCCATAACGGCTTCCGGGGCGCTGTTGACGGTGGGCGGATAACGACGCTCGTAGCGGACATCGACCGTGCAGCCCGCAGCTTCCGCGATGCCTTTGCAGATGGCGCGCATGCGGCTTTCGATCAGATCCTGAACCTCGGGCTTGAAGGAGCGGGTGGTGCCGCGCAGCACGACGGAATTGGGAATGACGTTCCAGGTATCGCCCGCGTGGATCTGGGTCACCGACACGACTGCCGCTTCCAGCGGATGGGTCGAACGGCTGGCGATGGTCTGCAGCGCTGTAACGATCTGCGCGCCGGTCACGATGGGGTCGACGCCCATGTTCGGCATGGCGGCATGGCAGCCTTTGCCGGTGACGGTGATCTCGAAGATATCGAAGGAGGCCATCATCGGCCCCGGCATCACCGCAAAGGTGCCGATATCCATGCCCGGCCAGTTATGCAGGCCGAAGACCGCTTCGACGGGGAATTTCTCGAACAACCCATCCTCGATCATCACGCGCCCGCCGCCCTCGTTTTCCTCGGCAGGCTGGAAGATGAAATGGACGGTGCCATCGAAGTTTTTGGTTTCCGCCAGATACTTCGCGGCGCCCAGCAGCATCGTCGTATGGCCGTCATGGCCGCAGGCGTGCATGCGGCCGGGGTTCTGGGAGGCATGGCCGAAGCTGTTGGCTTCATGGATATGCAGGGCATCCATATCGGCGCGCAGACCGATGGCGCGTGACCCCGAGCCGACCTTCAGCGAGCCGACAACGCCGGTCTTGGCAAGCCCGCGATGGATCTGGATGCCGAAACCTTCCAGGCGCTTGGCCACCACTTCGGCGGTACGTTCTTCTTCGAACGCCGTTTCAGGATGGGCGTGGATATCGTGACGCCACTCGGTCATCTCGGCATGGAATTCGGCAATGCGATTGATGACCGGCATGGTGTCAATTCTCCTCGGGCAGCTTGTGGCGCATGATCAGAGGTGTCTGCGCGAGCGCAAATACTATCGTAAGGGGCAGGGCGCCGAAAGTCTTGAAGGCAACCCACGTGTCGGTATCGACATGGCGCCAGACAGCTTCATTCAAGGCGGCTAGGGCGAGGAAGAAGATCGTCCAGCGCAGGGCGAGCTTGCGCCAGCCGCTATTATCGAGAGCGATAGCCGCACCCATCACAAGCTTCATTGGCTGCGCGCCGAAGGCCGTGCCAAAGCCGATCAGGCTGGCCAAGACGATATAGACCAGGGTCGGCTTCATCTTGATGAAGGTTTCGTCTTTCAGGTAGAGCGTCAGCCCGCCGAAGACCAGCACCACCACGATATTGATAAGCGGCATGACCGGCAGCTTGCGCTCCAGGCGCCACAGCACCACGAAGGCGATACAGGCCGCCACCATGAAGACGGCTGTGGCGTTCAGCAGACCGAAACGTCCATTGGCCAGGAAGAATACCACCAGCGGCCCCAGTTCCAGTGCCAGTTTCAGCAGGGGGGGCGTGCCTTTGGCAGGGGCTGATGCGGTCATTCCATGTCCTTTTCCGAAGTCTTGCTTCAGGACATAGAACACCCAGGGCCGGGGAGCAACGATCAGCTTGCCGGAGACAGTCTTAGAAGCCTGCCACTGCTCTCGTCGGTCAGGGCATAGACGGCGCCATCCGGCCCCTGCACCACATCGCGGATGCGGGCGCCGAGTTTGATGCGTTCCTCGCTGTCATAGGCGCCATTCTTCACCGTGACCCGTACGATAGCCTGTGCGCGCAGGCCGCCGATCAGCAGCGATCCCTGCCAGCTGGGGAACAGGCTGCCGGAATAGATCGCCATGCCGGAGGGGGCGATGACCGGGGTCCATTGATAGGTGGATTCCTGGAATTCCGGGCGCGTCTTGGGATTGGGAATATCGCGACCATTATAGTGGCGGCCATAGCTGACCAGCGGCCAGCCATAGTTCTTTCCTGCTTCTACCCGCGTCAGCTCATCCCCGCCCAGCGGTCCCATTTCGGCAATCCAGAGGGCGCCATCCTTGTCGAGGGCGGCCGATTGGATATTGCGATGGCCATAGGACCAGATTTCCGGCTTCGCGTTGCTTTGACCCAGAAGGGGATTGTCCTTCGGCGCCGTTCCATCGGGATTGACGCGCACGATCTTGCCCAGGTGCCCGGTCAGATCCTGCGCCGGATCGAACTGGAAGCGGTCGGCCAGGGTGACGAGGATCGTGCCGTCGCGGGCGAAGAGGATGCGCGAGCCAAAATGTTTGCTGTCGTCAACCTTGGGCGACTGGCGGAAAACGATCTTCAGATCCTCAAGGGCAGTGCTATCCGCCGACAACTTTCCGCGCGCCAGGGTTGTGCCTGCCAGCCCCTGGTCATCTTTCTCGGAGAAGGTGAAATAGATCAGTCGGCTGCTGGCAAAGTCCGGGGCGACACCGACGTCGAGCATACCGCCCTGGCCTTGGGCAAAGACTTCCGGCGTGCCGGTCAGGGCCGCCGAGACCTTGCCATCCTTGCCGACGATCCGCAGATAACCGTCCCTCTCGCTGACCAGCATGTGGCCATCGGGCAGGAAATCGAGCGCCCAGGGCCGTTTAAGGTCGCGGGTGATCGTCTCGACCTTTACCGGGCCAGCCTGGGTGGAGACCATTTCCTGGGCGAGCGTCGGGGTGGCGAGCAGCAACAGGGCGAAGGGCAGGGCGCGGCGCATAGGTAAACTCCGGGCAAAGGGGTTCTGAAGCGTCAACGCAGAGGTGGGGCTTCAGATCCCGCTTGTCAGGAGGCTACCCGCAGATCCTCAATTTTTGCCGGAGCGAGTTTTTCGGCTTCCAGTCGGCTGACCAGCTCGTCGAAAGGCGGATGTCCGCGCATCGGCACGAAGCAGGGGTCGCTTTTCAGCCAGTCCACATGGCATTTGCGCGCGGGCGGAGGAATGTCGAACACGCGATAGAGGCGTTCCATCGCCATGTCGAACCGCTTCAAGGTGACAAGCGCGGTCGCGAGATTATAGCTGGCGAAGACGTCGTTGGTATCGAGCGCCGCCGCCCGATCCGCCCAGATATTGGCCTCTTCGGTCTGACCGAGATAGGCCAGGACGCCCGTGCCAAAGGCCAGGGCTAGGGCGTTCGACGGATGAACCGATACCTCGGCCCGCGCCCGCTCCAGGCAGCGATGAGCGGCGTCCTGTGCTTTCTCCGTCCAACCGAGCGCCCGATAGGAGTCGAGAGCCAACCCAATAGAGCGGAAATCGTTCGGCTGCAGTTCTCCTGCGCGCTCGAACAGGGCGGCGGCCTGCTGGTGACGGCCCTGGGCGCGGCAATTGCGGGCCGTGAAAAAATGGGCCTCGAAGGACAGCGATCCCAGGCGCACCGCACGCTCCAGCGTCGTGTCCGCGTCACTATGCTGACCGGCGGCATAGAGCGCGAGGCCCCGCGCGGCATGGGCTTCGGCCAGTTCCGGCTCCAGGTCCAGTGCACGGGCGGCATTCGCCATGATTTGCTGATAGGTGACGTCCGGCGCGCCCATGCACATCAGATAGCTGTCGCAATTCGCGATGCCCGCATAGGCCCTGGCATAGGTCGGGTCGGCTGCAATGGCCTTAGCGTAGAACTGGCGGGCCGTCCGGAAAGCCTGCTCGGCATAGCCCGGCTGCAGGAAATAGGAGCGCGCCATCAGATAATATTGGTAGGCCTCGGAATTGCTGGTCGGCCGATAGTCGAGGGCGGTTTTTTCCTGCGGCAGCAGGGCGATTTTTAGGGCGGCGACGATGGCGTGGGAAATCTCGTCCTGCAGACTGAATATCTCGCGCATCTCGCGATCATAGCGTTCGGCCCAGAGATGCCCCCCGGTCTGGCCGTCGATCAGCTGGGCAGTGATGCGCACCCGCCCATCGGCTGCGCGCACGCTGCCTTCGAGCACATGGTCGACCCGTAGCAACCGGGCGGCTTCGGGAACATCGACCGCTTTGCCTTTCAGTGTGAAGACCGTGTTGCGGGCGACGACGAACAGCGCCGAGACCCGGGACAGATCGGTGATCACATCCTCGGTCAGCCCATCGGCGAAATATTCCTGTTCCTCGCTGCCGCTCATATTGACGAAGGGCAGTACGGCGACGCGGGGACGGGGATCGTCGCTGCTGGGCGTAGGAGCGGGGGCCACGCCTTCGACCAGCGCCTCGCCGATGAAGCGGAAGCCCCGCCGGGCCATAGTGCGGATCAGGCTTTGCTGGTCACCATTATCGCCCACGGCGACGCGGGCGGCATTGATGCGGTTGCTCAAGGTCGATTCGGACACGATGCGGCCCTGCCAGACCGCCTCCAGCAAATCGTCCTTGCTGACCACCCGGTCGCGATTCTCGATCAGATGCAGCAGAAGGTCGAAGACCTGCGGTTCAATCCGCACCGGTTCGTCGCCGCGCAACAGCTCGCGCCGGGCGGTATCCAGCACACAATCACCAAACAGAATCCGCATCGCTCCGGCCCCCCGACCACTGGCGAAATATTAACGAGAGGTAAAAATGACGCGTTTCTGGAGGGAGAATCAAGCCTTTCTCAAGGACTTGCTTTGAGGCATTCCTCATTCTGCACCCCTCTGGTGGCTGAATAATGAGCAGCCATAATGACTTAATGAGGGATTGATATGAGTGTGACAGACGTGACCCCCGATCTTGGGGCAGTGAAAACCCGTCAACATGGCGCCTGGTCGTCGGGCGACTACGCCGTCGTCGGCACGACCCTGCAGTTGGTCGGCGAAGAATTATGCGAGGCGCTTGACCTGCGCGCCGGGCAGCGAGTCCTCGATGTGGCGGCTGGGAACGGCAATGCCTCGCTGGCGGCCGCCCGTCGCTGGTGTGATGTCGTCTCCACCGACTATGTTCCGGCCCTGCTGGAGCGTGGTCAGGCCCGCGCCAAGGCGGACGGTCTGCGGATCGATATCCAGGTTGCCGATGCGGAATCCCTGCCGTTCGGCGATGCCAGCTTCGATGTGGTGCTGTCGACCTTCGGTGTGATGTTCACGCCGGATCAGGACAAGGCTGCGGCCGAGATGATGCGCGTCTGCAAGTCGGGCGGTCAGATCGGCCTCGCCAACTGGACGCCGGAAAGCTTTATCGGCCAGATCTTCAAGACTATCGGCAAGCATCTCCCTCCGCCCGCAGGCGTCAAGTCGCCCGCGCTCTGGGGTACCCGTGCGCGCATCTCCGAACTATTCGAAAGCAAGGGCTTCACGGCGAAACTGGCGACCAAACATTTCGCACTGCGTTATCGCTCGCCCGATCATTTCATTCAGATCTTCAAGACCTACTACGGTCCGATGCTCAAGGCCTTCGATGCCCTGGACGCCAGCGGCCGATTGGCGTTGAACAATGATCTGATTGCTTTGATCGCGCGCTTCAACCGCTCGAATGACGACACCATGATCGTGCCGAGCGAATATCTGCAGGTGGTGCTGACCGCTCCCTAGGCGGTCTGACGCTCCTCAGTGCCGCCCCCGGGGACCTCCCTCACACCGAACCGGGGGCGGCAATCTTTTCAGAGGGTTTCTAGGTCCGCCGATAGATCCGCCAACTGGCGCGTCAGATCGGGCGGGATCATTGCCGCGAGCTGCGCATTGGCCGCCCGCCAGACCGGGATTGCCGCCTCCAGCCGCCGCGCGCCGGTTTCCGTCAGCCAGACGGCCCGCCGCCGCAGATCCTTCTCCGCCACCACGATCTCGATCAGGCCGGCCCGCTCCAGGGTGCGCAGGTTGCGGGACAGAGTCGATTGGTCAAGGCCGGTGCGCGCCGCCAGTGCACCCAGCGTATCGTCGCTCAGGGCCGCGATCTGGGCCATCAGCCCGATCTGCGCCGCGCTGAGGTCAAGATCGGCCAGCGCCTTGTCCAGAAAGGCCGTGATTCGCCGGGCCGCCAGTCGGCTGTTCCAGGAGGGGCAGTCCGCCACCAGTTCCCGGGCATCGGTCAGCAGAGTCTTTTGAGATTGCGCCTTCGTTTCCATAGATCTATGCATATACATAATTTGTAGATGCATGGAAATGGTGATCATGAGCGATTGGCGATTGAAACGTATCTATGAGCCTGCGGAACCGGGGAACGGTACGCGGGTGCTGGTGGATCGCCTTTGGCCACGCGGCATCACAAAGGACAAGGCGCGGATCGACCTCTGGCTCAAGGATCTTTCGCCCAGCGACGCGCTGCGTAAACGCTTCCATGGACATCCCGAGGATTGGGAGGCGTTTCGCAGTGCCTACGCGGAAGAGCTTTTGGGCGCAGCAGCGCAGGCGGCGGTCGCGCAACTTCGTGCGCTGCCGACGCCGGTCACGCTGCTGTACGCCGCCAAGGACGAGCAGAAGAACAATGCCCTGGCGCTGAAACTCTGGCTGGAGGAAACCGCATGACCACTATTCTGGACCGTATCGGCAAGACGTCGCTGCTGGCGCTGCGCAGGGTCGCGCCCGCGAAAGGCGCTCGAATCCTCCTGAAGATCGAAAGCGAAAACCCGACCGGCAGTATGAAGGACCGCATGGCGCTGGCGATCATCGAAGCGGCCGAGGCCGATGGCCGCCTGAAGCCCGGCGGTTCGGTCGTCGAATATACCGGCGGCAGCACGGGCGTTTCGCTGGCGCTGGTCTGCGCTGTGAAAGCTTATCCGCTGCATATCGTGACCTCCGACGCCTTCGCCAAGGAGAAGCTGGAGCATATGCGGATCCTTGGGGCTCGGCTTCAGGTCCTGAAAAGCGACAGCGGTAAGATGACCGAGAAGTTGACGCGGGACATGATCGCTGCCGCCGGGGAAATCGCTCGCGAGACCGGCAGCTTCTGGGCCGATCAGATGAATAACCGTGATCAGTTGGCGGCCTATCACGCCATGGCTGACGAGATCTGGGATCAGACTGGCGGGCGGATCGATGGCTTTGTGCAGAGTGTCGGCACAGCCGCCTCGATACGGGGTGTCGCCAACGGTTTGCGCCGCCATCACGACGCGATCCATATCTGTGCCGTGGAGCCGGCGGAATCCGCGGTGCTGTCCGGCGGGATCAGCGGCGCCCATAAGATCGACGGCATCGGTGCTGGTTATGTGGTGCCGCTCTGGCAGCCGGAGATCGCCGACTCGATCGAGCCTGTTTCAACCGAAGAGGCCGCTTCCATGGCCAAGCGACTGGCGCGGGAAGAAGGCCTGTTCGCCGGAACTTCCACCGGTGCCAATGTCGTTGCGGCTCTACGGCTGGCCGAGCACTTGGGGGCGGACGCCACCATCGTGACGGTAATGTGCGACACGGGAATGAAGTACCTCAGCAAAAGCCTCTGATAAAAACTTATCCATTGAGCTAAGTATCGTGCCGTGATACTTAGCCTTATGGATCAGTATCAACATCAGCTCGACCGAACTTTCCTGGCGCTGGGCGATCCCACGCGGCGTGCCGTCCTGCGGCGGCTTGGGCGGGGGGCGGCCAGTGTCAGCGATCTCGCGGCGCCTTTCGAGATGGCGCTGCCGTCCTTCATAAAGCACATCCGCTTCCTGGAGGAGAGCGGCCTGATCCGCACGCAGAAGCAAGGCCGTGTGCGGACCTGCACCCTCGATAAGGTGCGGCTTGCCGCTGCCGAATCCTGGCTGGCAGAGCAGCGGACCCTGTGGGAGGAACGCACCGACCGGCTGGAACAGTTCGTCACCAGTTTTCAGGAAACAGGACAAGAGTCATGAGCGCTTCCTTCGACCCGGCCCGCGATCTGACTATTTCGCGGATCATCAAAGCCCCTCGCATGTCTGTCTGGAAGGCCTGGACGGATCCTGCCCGGTTCGAAAAATGGTGGATTCCGGCGCCCGCCCTCTGCCGGGTGGAGCGGATGGAGGTGCGCCCGGGCGGCTCATTGGTGACCCATATGAGCGAGAACGGCGGTCCGTTCCTTCCTCACGTCGATTTCTGTTATCTGGCGGTGGAAGAGGGCAGCCGACTGGTCGTGACCGATGCATTGAGGGCTGGTTGGCGACCGGCGCAACAATCCTTCATGACCGCGATCCTCAGCTTCCAGGATCATCCGCAGGGGACGGAATATTCGGCCCATGTCATGCATAAGACCGACGCTGACCGGAAATCGCACGAGGAGATGGGCTTCCACGATGGCTGGGGAACCGTCGCGGCGCAGTTGGCGGCGCTAGTGGAAGCTGAGATTTAAAAAGGCCGAAGGGCATCGCGCCTTAACGGATGCCCTTCGATATCCTTAGACCGCCGCGAGGAACACGAAGGCGATCCCGCTGACAATAAACACCAGGGGGAAGGCCCACATCAGGAACAGGAACATCTGCTCCTGTACATAGGGCCCGAAGATCCGCTTCGGGATATTGTAGCGATAGAGCCCGACGGTGATCAGCAGACCGACACTCAAGGCGATGTAGTTGAGGCCGATCAGTCGAGTGACGGTATTATCCCCCTCCGCCAGGATCGGATAGGAGGAACTGACGGTAAAGCTGAGGGCGATGACCGCGAACAGGCCGCCGATGATGATATTGGCCAGCTCGAAGCTATCCACCGCGAACTCGCCGTCTTCCACCTTGTTCAGCCAGGTGGCGAAGAAGGGGATCAGCAGCGAGGCAAAGAGCGGAATGAAGATCGTTGCGAGCGTGCCGATGGCCACCCGCTTGACGTCGAGGGCTGCGGTCAGCGTGGCGTAGCGGTCGCCGTTCCAGCCCTTGATAATGTCGCGCTTCAGGTTGACGAAACCCAGCGTCCAGCCGCCCAGTTTGGCATTCGCGGCAGCCCGGCTGAATTCGACATCCTGGCTGGAGAAATCCAGATCGACATTCTCGATGATGTCTTCCTCGACCGCGATCTGGATTTCCAGCGACTGATGATCGAAGGGGAATTTCGCCACATCGACCGGCGTCTTATAGGCAGCCGTCGTGCGGGTCATCGTCTCGACCCGGCCATCGGGATAAATCCGCAGGCGCCGGACCGCATAAGAAGGCTCGCCGACCCGGTTGACGACGCGGATCTTCGGCATCCAGAGTTTGGCGATCTCGGCCTCCGCCGCTGACATCGTCCATTCCTTGTAGCCGTGCAGGCCTTCCTCGCGCGGGTAACGCAGGCGGGGGTCTTCCCAGGTCAGGCGCAGGTCGGTGGTGGCTTCGAACTGCTCCTCATTCTCCCCGAAGGAAGCGACCTCGTTATAGTAAACCGCGGCCCGAACAACGACCGGCAGACCTTTGCCGGTGGGGATGGAGGTCAGGTCCTGTGCCTGGGCATTAAACAGGCCCAACCCCATAAGTAGGGTGAGGCAGGCAGTCCGCAGAAACGAGCCGCCGGTCATGCTGCACCTTCCGTGTCGCGACCTTTAGTGGGGCGCCGCTGTTCATAATAGTCGGCAATCTGTTGGACTTCGGTGCTGACGGTCGCCAGATCCTCGGTGCTTTCACCGGCTTCCATGCGCGCGGTCAGGGCCTGGAGCGGACGCAGCAACAGGCCGCGCACCACCATCAGCACAATGCCGATCAGCAGGACGACGGAGATGAAGCCCAGCAGTGCCTGCAGGATCATTGCCTGTCCATCAGCGGAGCGGGTATCGCTGAAGTTCTTGGCGATGGCGAGAACGCCGATCTGCTTGCCTGCGTAATTATAGACAGGCTGCAGAAGTACACCGTACGGGGTGTCGCCCGCCTCGCGCAGGTACGTCGCTTCGTCGGTGATGTTGATGGTGTCACTGGTCACCAAGGTGCGCATCAGCGCCTCGTGGGTCGCATGAAATTTGATGAATTTCCCGACACGGTTCTGGTCGCTGTAGAATTCGGCCTTCAGGGAGGTCGCTGTATCGCGAAGAATCGATTCTTCGATATAGAGGCCCATCTCGAAGCCATAGGCCTTCTTGGTCTCGTCGAGCAGCGGGCCGAATTCCAGCGCCATTTCGAAGCTGCCGGTGGCTTTGCCGGTCTCATCGGTCATTGGCAGTGTGCCGAAGATACCGATGCCCGAGGTGGTGACTTCGATGCCCTTGCGGATAGCGCCGGTACGGTTCACCTCCAGCACGATCTGACGATATTTCGACAGATCCTCGGCGGGGCGATCCGGGTTATGGACACGCAGGAAGGAGGTCGCGGGCGCCAGATGGAACTGTGCCTGGCTGATGCCGTATTTTTCCTCCTGGATGGTGTAGGCGTCCTTGGTCGCGGCCACGAGAGCCGCCTTGTCGTGGGCGGCAAAAGCGCGTTTCACGTCTGGCATGGCCGCGATGATTTCGGCCGATGCGATGGCCTTATTCTCGGCCTCACGAAGTTTTGACTGCACGATCTCGCTCATCATCGCGAAGGTGCCTTCTTCGAACGAAGCGGCCATGCGGTGAGAGATGATGTTGCTGATGATCGAGATGGTGGCGACGACGACGATGATCGAGGTGATCAGGATCGCCGGTGCAGACTTGGAAAACTTCATGCAAATCCCCTTGAGGTCGGGGCAACCGTCGCGCACGGAAGCACCGCAATGACATTTCTGTGATTTGCATAACAGCGCAATGTGTCTGTTAGGTTACAGTATTATGTCAGTGCGGTTTTGCTTAAAAAAAGCTCAGTCATAAAGCTGGGTTTGGTTAAATAATAGTTTTCGGAGGGCGCCGGGTATTTACTCTTCTGGCTGTTCGATTTGCTTCAAGAGAAACTCTTCCACCTCGTCCAATGTTGCCGAAAATTGATAGTCGGCATCACCGAAGACGATGGCGAAGCTCGCCACATCGCGCAGCATATAGCCGCCATGGGCCAAGACCTGCTTGGTCGGCTTCTGGGGCGTGAGGAGGTTCAAGCCCTGGCGGACGGCAAGGCGCCTGACGCGGCGCTCCAACGAAGGCAGGCTGTTTTTATAGCTCATGGCGCGCCTCAGTCCCGGTAGGTGATCTTGATTTTGGCGGCGGCGGCGCGGGCAGCCTCGCGTGCCTGGTCCGTATCGCCATTGCGCGCCAATGCCAGGGTCACGCCCATGCGGCGGTAGGGGCGGGTGGTCGGCTTGTTGAAGACACGCACGTCGATATCGATGTCGGATGCCGGGGCTTGCAAAGCCTCGGCCACACCTTCCACCACAAAATCGCTGGAGTCGCGGTCGGCCAGCACGACGGCGGAGGCACTGGCGCCGAACTGCGTAATGCTGGGGATCGGCAGACCCAGGATCGCGCGGGCATGCAGATCGAATTCGGTCAGATTCTGCGAGATCAGCGTCACCATGCCCGTGTCATGGGGGCGGGGAGACAGCTCGGAGAAGATTACATCCTCGCCCTTCACGAAGAACTCGACCCCGAACAGGCCGTAGCCGCCGAGGTTATCGACGACGGCCTTGGCTTGGCGCTGTGCTTCGGCAACGGCGGCGGGTGCCATGGCGGTGGGCTGCCAGCTTTCCTGATAGTCGCCGCGTTCCTGTCGGTGGCCGATGGGATCGCAGAAGATGACGCCCTGGCGGGTACGGATGGTCAGCAGGGTGATTTCGTAATCGAAGGCGATGAAGGCTTCGACGATCACACGCTTGCGATCCCCGCGCATGCCGGCGACGGCATAATTCCAGGCAGTATCCACATCGGCTTGCGCCTTGACCGTGCTCTGCCCTTTGCCCGAGGAGGACATGACCGGCTTCACCACACAGGGAATGCCGACCTTTTCGACCGCTGCCCGCATCTCTTCGAGCGTTTCGGCATAGAGGTACTTCGAGGTCGGCAGGCCAAGCTCGCTGGCCGCCACCTCACGGATACGGTCGCGGTTCATGGTCATGATGGTGGCGCGGGCCGAGGGGACGACATTCTGGCCGCGATCCTCATACTCCTTCAGGACCTCGGTACGGATCGCCTCGACCTCCGGCACGATGAAGTCCGGCTTATGTTTATCGATGGCGACACCAAGTGCCTCGCCGTCGAGCATCGAGAAGACCTCGAACTCATCCGCCACCTGCATCGCAGGCGCCCCTGCATAGGCGTCACAGGCGACCACATGGGCCCCCAGACGCTTGGCGGAGATCACAAATTCACGCCCCAACTCGCCCGAACCGAGCAGCAGGATCTTGGCAGTGGCGGTCATGGTGGGGCCTTTCATTGGGCGCGGGCAGAGGGAGATGCTGGGTCTTTTAGCGCGACTTGGAAAGGGATGCGAGGGTAGATCCTGTGATTCGGAAATACGAAAAATCTTAGGAGTGAAATTTCGACCGGTGGCAATACCACCATGCGATTTCAATAGCTGTTTGTAGCTTCAGGTTGTGGATTATGGGTTTTATATTCTCCTTTTTGTCGTAATTTTTGATTGTGTCCTATTTTCCTATTCGGAGGGGTAATGGTTAGAAGCACCACAAATTTTAACCGCTGGGTGGCGCACGAGCCGTCGACATGGTCGCTGCAGATTTTTAATCGTTACGATAGTGAGCTGGGTATTATGGGGACCGCTCATCAAGGAGCTCTAGAATATACATATCGGATGCTTGGTGCGAATGGTGCAAAATGGTCCGATAATGCTAGGTCGGCAATGGGGGTAAGTAATCAATTTTTTAATTATTTTAAAGATTTGAAACACTGGTCCGATACTTATCATCAATTTGATAATTGGATTAATTTAAGCACTGTTCTGACTGTTGCTTCGAATCTCGAAACGTATCTGGCTGCGGTCGTTGTTCTTGCTATCGAGTCCGATCCTGGCGTCGTGGTCGGCGCCCCCAAGGCGGTTGATGGAGGCACACTCTTAAAAAATAGATCTTCAAGAATTGATTATCAAACTTATGTAATGGCTTGTACGCGGGGAGATTGGAATAGTCGCCTTGCTGCGTTGCAACGTCTGTTTAGCCCATTGCCCCCTGTTATTTTCTCCCGATTATCGGACTTGGAGGCCATGCGGCAGATCAGGAACCGATTTGGTCACGCATTTGGTCGCGACATTGACGCTGCTCGAGAACACGGGCTGCGGGAAGTCATCCCTATTGAAAGAGTTAGCCATGAGAGAGCTATTCGTCTCAAAGCTACCGCAGGGCGAGTTGCTCGGGAACTGGATCGGCATCTTTTGGCGAATCACATAGGGGATTTTGAGCCTGTGCGCTTTTATGCGCGTCACCAATGGCCGAAGGAAAAGTCTGTTGCAGTGGGACAACGGGCCGCTGACCTTAAAAAAGCAGTGGGCGGCACGGGAGCCGTTCCACGCGGGAAGACCTATTGCGCAGGCCTTATTTCCTACTGGGATACTTTATAGATCGAGGAATATCGCGTTAGTATTTTCTGTGTGTTCCCTTTGGCCGCAACCGCCGTGATGTCGTGCCCCATATTGCCTCGGTCATCTACGGCGGCTTGATATGCCCCGCCTGACGGGGTGAGAGTTTGGCTGACAGCCGCTTCAGCCGGGCTGATCGTGGATATCGACCGGCCCGGCTAATCCGCGGACTAAGCACTGCGCGAACTAGGCAGCGAATCGATTTCGCGGGGCAAGCAGTGGCACTCCCGGGCGAGCTTCGGTAGCATCCTGGCTAGGCGGTCAAAACCGCTTCTCGCATCCGCTTGCATCCCGAGGGAGCCTTTGATCGATGAGTTCAGTCCCTGACTCCATGGCTGCCGCCCGTGCCCATCTCGCCACGGCGGACAGCAAGATCGCGTATCTGCAAAATATCGAGCCGTTTTTCATCGATCTGTCGCTGCGGGAAAATCCGGTGGGCGCGCGCGTCGGGCAGACTCTGGCCGATAAGCTGGCGATCCTGCCGCAGGTCCGGGACTTCGGTTTCCAGAATATCCTGCTGGGCACGCTCGACTATTCCCAGCCCGAAGCGCTGGAGGTCGACGACGACTTCATGATGCTGCTGCGCGATCAGAACTACGATATGACCGGCTGCTTTGCTTTCACCGATATCGGTCTTGTAGGCACGGACGGCACGTTCCAGCCCAGCACCTCCATGCAGAAGCTGCGGGACTATAAGGTGCCGAACACCCTGCATGAGATATATCTCAGCGACTTCGGCATGGATGGCCAATATAGCTTCGAGGAGTTGCGCCGCAGCCTGCCGGTCAGCATCCAATGGCTGATGGATAACATCCAAGGCGAGCAGGGCGGCAAGCCGCGCATTCTGATCAATATCGTCGATGGCTGCGATGCCTTCGCCCAGAACCCCGACCGGACTTTCGAGATCCTGGCCCTCCTGGCGCAGCAGCTCATCGAAGGCATCAGCTTCGAGGATGACCGCGGCACCTATATGCCGTTCCAGGTCGGGGCCTATGTGGCGGCAGCGCGCCAGTTCCTGCCGCCACCCTTCAAACTGCTGGTGCATATGCACAGTGGTGGCGGCTTCGAGAATTCCAGCGTCATCGAGGCATTGCTAAATGGTGCCGACGGTGCCTGGGGTGGCCTGGCCAAGCGCGCAGCGATCATCGGTCATGCCTCCCTGGGCGAGCTGATCTCGAACCTCGTGCGCGTCGGCAATCCGCATATGAACGACTATAAGCTGGACCGGCTGCTGCCGCTCGCGACCGGCTTCCAGGTCCTGGATGAGATCGAACAGGTTCCGGACGATCTGCCGATCCTGGGCCATAATGCCTACCGGCTGCCGCTCAGCTTCTTCCGGCAGGTACCGGACCGCTTCATGGATCTGACGCCCGAGGCTATCGGCGGTACCTACCGCTATCGCATCTGTCCGGTCGTCAGCGATCCGGCCGTGATCGCTGGGCGCCTTGCCGAAGTAACCGGCCAACCGGCCAGCAATTTCCCGGATGAGGTGACCAAGCGCATGGTGCGGCTGATGCGCCGCGATCTGCGCGATGGGAAGCGGATCATCTATGATCATCCGCCGGAGTTGATGGCGCTCTACCAGCGGGCGCTGGTGCCGCAGGTGGGGGAGGCTTAGCAGAAGCGCAAGATCGGTCGAGCGCTGCGGTGACTAACAGACCTAGGTTGAGCGGGCCACGGGAGACCTAGACGAATGACCGCAGCGCTTCGGACCTATCATGAGCGGATGCAGCGGGTGCTGGAGTATATCGACCGGCACCTCAATGACGATCTCGATCTTGATGGTTTGAGCGGTGTCGCGGCCTTCTCGAAGTTCCATTTCCACCGGCAGTTCACGGCGGCTTTTGGTCTGTCGGTTTATCGCTATATCCAGCTTGCCCGCCTGAAGCGCGCATCCTATCGGCTGGCCTATCGGGATGGCGAGCGCGTCACGGATATCGCGATGGATGCCGGTTACGAGGCGCCCGATGCCTTTGCCCGCGCCTTTCGGCAAAGGTTCGGGCAATCGCCGTCGTCCTTCCGGAAATCTCCCGATTGGGAGCCGTGGCTTGCGGCCTTCGGGCCTCTCGACAGTGCGAGGAGCAAGCTTATGCAGACGCGTTTTACGAGTGACGATGTGATCATCCGCGATGTGCCCACAACGCGGGTGGCGATCCTGGAACATCGGGGCGAACCGGCGATGCTGGGCGCCACCATCCAGCGCTTCATCGCCTGGCGCAAAGCGGCGGGCCTTCATCCCAAAACAAGCCCGACCTTCAATGTCTGGCGGTCCGAGCGGCGCCCCACCTCACCAGCCGATTACTCCATCGATCTCTGTGTCGGCACCGACCGGCCGATTGACGCGAACGGCGAGCAGATCAAGGTCGGAGAGATTCCGGGCGGGCGTTGCGCGGTACTGCGGGTGGTTGGCCATACCGACAATCTGGAGCCCGCCGCCCTCTATCTCTACCGCGACTGGCTCCCGGCCAGCGGCGAGGAAGCGCGCGATTTCCCGCTTTATTGCCAGCGCTTGAGCTTCTTCCCGGAAGTACCGGAACACGAAGCGGTGGCGGAGCTATTTCTGCCGCTGAAATAGCGCGAAGGCGGCAGGGGCGATGGTTCCTGCCGCCTTCGATAATGTTCAACCCTAGTTCTTCTTGGTTGCGACCTCACGGGCCGCGCTGTCGATCACGTCGGACACCACCTTGGGCTGGGTCATTAACAGCGCGTGGCTGGCCTTCACATTCGTGACTTTCGCGCCGATACGCTTGGCCATCGACTGCAGCATCTTCTGATCGAAAGCCTTGTCCTCGGTTGCGATCACCGCCCAGCTGGGCTTGCTGCGCCAAGCGGCGTTTTCCAGCTTGGTTGCGAAGGTCGACAGGTTGATGGGGACCTGCGAGTCCCGCATGAAAGCGGCATCGGCGTCGCTGGTATCGGCGGCAAAACCGGCCTTGAACTTCTCCGGCAGCACGAACCCATAGCCATCCGAATGGGCGTCGATCACAAATTCCGGCGGGGTCGTGAAGCCGTCATATTGCTGTGCCGTCGTCTCACCGGCATCGGGCGACAGGGCGGAGACATAGACCAGCCCGGAAACCTTCGGATGCACGCCTGCCTCGGTGATGACAGTGCCGCCCCAGGAGTGGCCAACCAGGATTGTCGAGCCATCCTGGCGATCCAGCGCCCGCTTGGTTGCCGCGACATCGTCAGCTAGCGAGGTCAGCGGATTCTGCACGATGGTGACGCGGTAGCCGCGCTTGGTCAGATCGTCATAGACGCCGCGCCAGCCCGAACCATCGGCGAAGGCCCCATGGACCAGCACGACATTCTTCACGGCTTGCGGCGCTTGGGCGAGGGCGGCGCCGGAGATCAGCGTGGCGGCAGCGGCGGCGGCGATGGATGTGCGGATGCTGTTGGACATTTGATGGCTCCTCTCAAAGGTTGTTTTGATTTCGCGATAATTGTTATCGCGATATATGTTTGATAATTCGAGTCGACGGGCTTGTCCAGAAAAAAATTATCGCGATAATTGTTTTTGCGAGGAGGCGATGAAAATCGCGCTCTTGGTTGGACCTTAAGAGAGGGATATCGCCATGTCGGAAGAGAGCAGGGGGCCGGTGCCCCTCGATGATCAGCTTTGTTATGCGATCTATTCGGCGGGCATCGCCATCCAACGGGTCTATAAGCCGCTGCTGGATGGGTTGGGCCTGACCTATCCGCAGTATCTCGTGCTGAATGTGCTGTGGAATAAGGACGGTCAGACGGTGGGCAGCATCGCGGATCGTCTGGCGTTGGAATCGAGCACGCTGACGCCGCTGCTTAAGCGGTTGGAGGCTGGTGGGCTGGTCCGGCGCACGCGCAATCCTGAAAACGAACGCCAGGTGATCGTCGAACTGACCGAGCAGGGCCGGAATGTGAAACCGCAGGCCGGGTGCCTGGGCGACTCCCTGCTCGCCGCCTCAGGCCAATCGCCCCGGCAATTGGGGGATCTCAATCGGGATGTCAGGCACCTGCGGGACGCCATCTACAGCCATGTCGGCGGCTGGTCCGTCAGCCCAGCAGGGGATGGCAGCGAATAGCCGCCAAGCCTATTCATCGGTCCGGCGGCTTACATCGGCAGGTGACTGCCTGAAACGAAAGGGGCGCCAGATGGCGCCCCTCATTACACTCATTCCCACTCGATCGTCCCAGGCGGCTTGCTGGTGATGTCGTAGGTGACGCGGTTGATGCCGCGCACTTCGTTGATGATGCGGGTGGCAACCCGGCCCAGGAAGTCGTGGGGGAAGGGGAAGTAGTCGGCGGTCATGCCGTCGGTCGAGGTGACGGCGCGCAGGGCGCAGGCAAAATCATAGGTGCGCCCGTCGCCCATCACGCCGACGGTGCGCACCGGCAGCAGCACGGCAAAGGCCTGCCAGATCTTGTCGTAAAGGCCCGACTTGCGGATTTCGTCCAGATAGACGGCATCGGCGGCGCGCAGGATATCCAGCTTCTCGCGGGTGATCTCCTGGCCGGGAATGCGGATGGCAAGGCCGGGGCCGGGGAAGGGGTGGCGACCGACGAGGCTTTCCGGAAGGCCAAGCTCGCGGCCCAGAGCCCGGACCTCGTCCTTGAACAGCTCGCGCAGGGGTTCGACCAGCTTCATGTTCATGCGGGCGGGCAGACCGCCGACATTGTGGTGCGACTTGATGGTGACAGACGGGCCGCCGGTGAAGCTGACGCTTTCGATGACGTCGGGATAGAGCGTGCCTTGCGCCAGGAACTGCGCGCCGCCGACCTTCTTTGCCTCTTCCTCGAACACATCGATGAACAGCTTGCCGATGGTCTTGCGCTTCACTTCCGGGTCGATCTCGCCCGCCAGCGCACTCAGGAACATGTCCGACGCATCACGATGGATCAGCGGAATATTGTAGCTGTCACGGAAGAGCGATACGACCTGCTCGGCCTCGCCCATACGCAGCAGGCCGTGATCGACGAAGACGCAGGTCAGCTGGTCGCCGATGGCTTCATGGATCAGCACGGCAGCAACCGAGCTGTCGACACCGCCCGAAAGCCCGCAGATCACCTTGCCGTCGCCAACCTGGGCGCGGATATCGGCGATCATGCGCTCGCGGAACGCCGCCATGGTCCATTGCCCATGGCAGCCCGCGATCTTGCGCACGAAGTTTTCCAGTAGCTTGGCGCCATCGGGGGTATGGACGACTTCCGGGTGAAACTGCACGGCATAGAAGCGACGCTTCTCGTCGGCAATTGCGGCATAGGGAGCATTGCCCGACACGCCCACCACCTCGAACCCGTCCGGCAGGGCGGTGACGCGGTCGCCGTGGCTCATCCAGACTTCATAGGATTTGCCTGCTTCCCAGACGCCGTCGAACAGGGCCGAACCCTTCTTGATCTCGATCTGCGCGCGGCCGAACTCGCGGTGATGGCCGCTTTCGACCTTGCCCCCGAGTTGCTCGCACATGGTCTGCTCGCCATAGCAGATGCCGAACACGGGCACGCCCGCGTCATAGACGAAGGTCGGTGCGCGCGGGGTATCGATGCCGGTGACCGATGCCGGGCCGCCTGAAAGAATGATGCCCTTGGCATTGAAGGCCTTCAGCTTCGCCGGATCGCTGTTGAAGGGGTGAACCTCGCAATAGACGCCAGCCTCACGGACGCGGCGGGCGATGAGCTGGGTCACCTGGCTCCCGAAATCAAGGATCAGGATCTTTTCGGCGTGCAAATCGGCGGTCATGGCAACTCGATCAGTTGGAAGCGGGGCAGTTGAGGCTGCGGAATTGGGGGCGGATCATGGTGAAACCGACGCAACATCGCAAGATGCGCTGAGTGCATGGACGTCCTGCCATTGATAGCGGACAGCCTTGGCCGGGTTTCCATAGAAGTCTTCGTCCCATTCGGCGACCAGCTTGCCGCCGATGCGCTCATAAAAGGCGCGGGCAGGGGCGTTATTCGCAAAGACCCCGAGATGGAGTGGCTGGGTTTCGCCCCTGGCGAGCCAGTCCTTGGCGCATTCGGCCATTAAGCGTCGGCCGATACCTTGGCCCTTGACGTCCGGGCGGACGTGGAGATTGTCGATATAACCGCCCCATTCCGGTTCCATTTTCGGAGCGAGACACAGGAAGCCAGCCGGCACGCCATTGATGTTGGCCAGGATGACGTGGCGAGGTTGGTCTGAGACCAGGGCGGCACGCCAATGCTGGCGCCGGTTCTCTGGCATCTCCTCATCCAACCATGTATCCGCCAGAATGCCGCGATAGGCCGAATTCCAGCTGGCGATATGCAGATCGGCGCAGATCATCGCGCAATCGGCAAGGGTAGGGCGGGAGAGGGTCAGGCTCATGGAGTATCCTCGGGCCGGGTCGCATGGGTGATCAGACGGTCGATGTCGGCCCAGGCATAGGCGACTTCGGTCAGCCAGGTGCCGCCGAAGCAATGCTCCTCTTCACCAACGGCAATTCCGCCTAAGCGCTGATAGAAGGCGCGCGCCCGGGCATTCCGGGCCAGGGTCCAGAGCATCAGGGAGCCGGATCCGGCTTCGCGCGCCCGGATGGCGCTGGCCCGCATCAGACGGCGGCCAACGCCGACGCGGTGCCAGGCGGTGTCGATATAGAGCGCAAAAACCTCTGTCTCATAGGGCAGGCCAGAGCGGGACTTGCCCATGGCGCAGAAGCCGACCTCAGCCCCCCCCCCCAGAGCCAGCAGCGGCATCGGATCGCTGCCGCTGGCCAGCAGGCGCCGCCAGAGCAGGCAGTGATCTTCCAGAAGCGGGCCGTCCAGAAGCCTGTCAGGCATAAGGCCGCGATAGGCATCGCGCCAACCATCGGTCTGGATGCGCGCAATCACATCGGCATCGGCAATCTGTGCCAACCTGAAAGCAAGGGAAGCGGCGGTCGGTGCGGTCATGGCGGCACTCTATCCAAATGCGGTACTGAAACGCGAGAGGCGAGATGTCTCTATGACATCTCGCCTCTGTCTTCAGCCTTCAACTTGGTTGAAGTATGGTCGGCGTTATTTCTTTTCGGGCTTCTCGGCGACGATGACCAGACCCTTCACCGGGCGGCCGTGATCGTCATTCTGCAAGGTTTCTTCCTGCGAGGAAACCACGTTGAAGCCAATCTGCTTCAGCTGTTCGCGGACATAATCGCCGCTGTGACGGAAGCGGCCGATCGGATCCAACTGGTAGCCCTTCGAACCGGCGGCATCCGTGGTCTCGACCGTGAAGCTGAAGACGCCGGTGGGCAGCAGATGCGCGTAGACGGCTTCCAGCACCGGCTTCAGGTCGCCGAAATACGGCAGCAGCTGGCTGGCGGTGATGACTTCATAGAGGCGACGATCCTGGCTGAAGAACTTCATGACATCGTCGGTTGCCAGGGCAGAATAAGCCTGCAGCTGTTCGGCTGCGCGGTTCATTTCCTTGGAGACATCGACGCCGACCATCTCGAACGAGATGCCATAAAGCATGACGCCGACAAGACCGCCGCCCGAACCCAGGTCGAGCAGAAGGCTCGCCGTCTGCCGGTTCGGATGCTCCGGCCAAAGACGCGGGCGGGCCTCGTAGATAGCCGAGGCCACAAGCACCGGGGCGCGATAGTTATAATGCGTCGGCATCAGCGTATTGTAGGTCGCGGCGATACCGTCGAAATAAGCGCTCGAGGCAGCTGGGTCGACGCGATCGATGTCTGCTCCACCAAGCGCCTTGACCATATGCTGGAGATAGGCGTCATCCGGCGCGCTAGATAGGCTTTTTTCCACCAGCTCCTTGGCGCTCTCGTTATTGCCGGCGGCAATCAAGGTGTTCAGGTAGAGGCGAAGACCCAAGGCGCTTTTGCCAAGTGCGTTATAGGCCTGTTCACCAGCGGCGATAGCGGCATCGAACTGGCCCAGAAGGACCAGCAGACGCAGACGTTCACCATGGCTGAAGGTGTCCTCGGGCATGGCTTCGACTAAGCTATCATAAACCTGAAGCGCAGCATCCATCTGACCCGAACCTTCAAACGCCTCGGCCAGAGCCAGATAGGTATCGAGGTTGCTGGGGTTGCGGCGCAACATATCCGCCAAGGTAACGATAGCCTCATCGAAGCGGCGTGCCTTGACGAGTGCCTTGCCCAACGTCAAGGCGTAGGAGGCATTATCCGTATCGCTCAGGACGCATTCCGTGATGTCGGCAAGGGCGCCATTGATATCGCCCAATGCAAGCAGAACTTCAGCGCGCTCGGCTTTCCAGTCCGTCTCATCGTCCTTGAGGGCGATGGCCGAATTCCATTCCACAAGTGACTGCGCATACCGGCGTTGGCGCTTGAGCAGTTTTGCGACCGCGACATGGCTTGCCGCGCGACGTTCGGCGGGCTGAGCGGGAGTGGGGGCGGGTGCTTGCGACATATCCCTGACTTTCTATCGATAGGGGCTTGGATCAGGCCGGGAGGAGGGAGTTGCGGACATAGATCCCGTCTCCCCAGGACGCGCTGTAAGTGCAGTCGATGGCAACTCTGGTAAAGCCGGCGGCCTCCAGTAGGTCATCGATTTCCTCGATCTGAGAACAGCCCTCGTAATTTTCGGTGAAGTTGATCTCGGAAAGAACAACCTCGACATGCTGCAGAAGAGCTTTCGAGCCACGCAGCGCCATGCCTTCGGCGCCCTGGATATCCAAATGCAAAAGGCTGAAGGCGCCGAGTTCGAGCTTGAGGTCGTCCACGACCCCGTCAAGGCGGCGGCCGGGTACGGTAACCTGGCGCTGGACATTGAAATCCTGGCCCCATTCGGCAATGCCTTCGGCCGATGGCGCGAGGATCGAACTGCCTTGCGAGTTGCCGGTGATATTCAGGGTGATCGGGCCGTCTTGATCGGTTGCAGCCACATTCACGGCATAGTAACCGGCATCGGACTTAACTTTGTCCAACAAATAGCCCGCCAGATCCGGGTTGGCTTCAATCAGCACAACCGGACCATAGTTGCGATCACGATAATAGCTGACTTCCTGACCCATGTTGGCGCCCACATGCATGACCCCAGTGGGTTTCAGCCCGTAGGCCTCCATGACCTCATCAAGGATCGGGCGCTGCGCCAGCCGTGTTTCCGGGCTATGGAGCAGAATGGCTATGCGCGTATTGACCAGAATATGGTGACCCGCGATCAGAGGATCGAACATCCGATTCATCGCCAGGAGGCCACCATTAGGGTCGACCGTGACGCGCACAAAATTCTGATGGAGTAGTTGAGCTGTGGGATCGGGAAGAATACCCGGCAGATAACAGGCATCCGGGAGGAGGAGCCAGTCAATCCGGGCATGCTTCAGCAGGCTTTTGCAGCCTTCGGCCACTTCGGGAACATCCGAAATGGACGCGATGGTCAGCAGCGCTACATGCTGAAGCTTTTTGGTCCGATACAGGGTGTCTGGAGTGGCGCCCCCAGCCGAAGGGGGTGTTTCACTGAAAACACTGATCCCCTTCTCAAGCGTATCGACGAATTGATTGTCGATAGGCCCATAGTGAACAACCGAGACGTTCGGTCGGAGCGTCATGGAGACGAGATTGTATGGTGTGTTCACGGTAAAGGGCTGCCACTAGATCCAGCGATCAGTTCAAGCCGTCGATGATCGACTCGTTGATCGTGATCAGCGCTTGAACATTGACCTTTTCGGTCGTGCTCGAAACCTTGCGGCATTCGCGGATCACGGCCAGACCAACCGACGCAATATGACCCTTCAATTCTTCGGGCAATGCGTTTTCCGGCATCATCACGTCGGACACAAGGACGGACCAGAGGGTCATATTGTCCGAGATCGAACGGGTGAACAGCATGGTATCGCTGGGGTCCGCCAGGGCGGCACGCAGACGACGCGTAACCAACGCCATCACATCGCGCTCACCGCTACGCGGCGTGGTGGTTGCTTCTTTCGTCTTTCCGTATGCACGGACCAAACGCGGATCGGGATTCGACATCGCTTCACTCATCACGGGTGCCCCGTTTCTCTATTGTCGGATCGATCTGGCAGCGCCAAATCAGATGACATCTCAACAAATTGCACCAAGCCCATAATATGTCAACATTATTGGGCGCGAATTGGCACGCTTTCGGTGCACAAGGGCCGAAACATTCGATTTCGGCTGTATTACATCTCTGCCTGGATCCGAGGATCCAAAGAAGAGGAGAACCTAATCGGGCATAAAGCTGTGAGCTGGCTTCTGCTTTGTCGACATGCCCAGAATGATATCCTCATATTTTATGAGGTCGCGGCAGAGCCGCATCGCATCATAATATCGGTGACCCTCAACCATCGAACGCATGGCACGCAGGTTTGCGTGGGTCTCAGCGATGGTGGTCGCCGCTTCATAATCGTTCAGCAGGATTTCGACATCACGCAGATAGGCGGGAAGCTCATCCGGGGTCGAAACATAGCTGCATTGGATGGCGTAATAGAGACGCCGTGCCGGAGTTGTGGCCTCGTCTGGCCGGATAACGTGACGTTCAGATAGGACTGAAGCCATGTTGTGCAAGATGATGGAGGTCGCCTTCTCGGCCGTAATCACGGCGCCGTTGATGATGACCCGTTCGCCTGCCTTCAAATTAAGCTTCAGTCCCATCTTTGTCCCACTGTTCGTTACACGATCTGACCCAGGTCGCTCTTGGTCAGGTAGTTGCTGATGATCTTCTTAACGTAGTTCGGATCTTTCAGCTGGTCGAACTTAATACGCTGCGTGAAGTAGGCTGCCTGGGTTTCGATGCCCTGGTTGACGATCTGCGTCGGGATGCCAAAGGCGCCGCTGACCAGAGTACGCAGGTTCTTGTCCGACAGTAGCTCGTAGACATTCGTGATCTTGCCAAGGCGCTGTTCGGCATAACGGGCGTAGAAGACGGCCTCGTTTTCTTGGGCGATCTTGCCTTCGTAGGACACGTTCTCGTAACCCGCGACCAGTTGGGCAACCATCTCGGGCGACTTGAAGACCTCAACACCGCTATAGAGTTGGATCGTACCGGCAGCATCTTTGAAACGCGTATCCGACAGTTTGGCCGAAAGCGATGTCGGATCCTTCGGATCGCTCAGCAGGGCCTTCTTCACCAGCGCGAAGCTGTTCTGCTGATCTTCCAGGCCAAGCGAGGTGAGGACGAAATTGAAGAGACGACGGTTGTTGAAGATATCGTCGACCTTCTTGATCGTGCTCTTGTCATTGGCTGCCAGATAGGCATTTTCCAGCTTATCGATGGTGGTGGTGGTCTTGATGGCGCCAAGGGTGCCTGTATAGAGCTTCAGATCTTCGGTTGCCTTGCGCAGCTTCGGGTCGACGATGATGCCCGCAAAATTGAACGGATCATCGGGATTGACCGACTTCGGCGGCGTCATCAGCGCGGCTTTCAGGGCCTGCGGATTGTTCTTGTAGGCATCGAGACCATAGGCGCCGACCAGATAATCGACCATCCGCTGATCCTTGAAGAGATCATCGACGGATGTGAGGGTCAGGATCTTGCGCTCGAAATAATCGACCTCATCGCGCACCTTCGTATCGGTGGCGAGCGCCTGATAATATTCGGTCTTGAACTTCGCCATCTGGGCGGAGTTCTGCACCACCGTCAGCCCTTCGTAGAGCACGAGGCTGCGGGCCACTTCCTTGGCGAACGGGTCGCTACCGTCATCTACCATGCTCGAATTCGCCGGACGATATTCCGTCGAGGTGGAGGTCGCGGTGACGGCGAAAGTCACAGGATCGACTGTGATCCCCGACAGCACGCCAGTGACGGACGCCTTTGCAGGATCCATCGCGGTGCCGACGATATCGGCAATCATCTTACCGGTCAGCGGGTCAAACCGCTTGTTGACGAGCTTGCCTGTGATAGCCGCCCCGGTGGTCGGGTCGGTGATCGTGCCGGAGCTGACGCCGCTGCTGAAGAATTCGCCCGTGAAGGTGCCGGAAATCGTCCCGATAAAGTCGGTGCGGGTCGTGCCGCGCACTTCGCCGGTCACTTCGCCGTTGATGACGCCAAGGATCGAGTTTGCGCCGGTGACAACGCCGGTGATCGGACCCAGGACCGGGTCGTTGATCGTCGCGGTCGTAATGTTGGTGATCGGATCGGTGGTCTGGCCCGTCAAGGTGCCGGTGAGGGTCTTGGTGACCGAACCGGTCAGCGGTGCGCCGCCCGCCAGATTATTGATCGTCTCGTTCGAGATGGTACCGGTCGCCGCCGTGATGGTGCCGGTGATCTTCTTCGTGATCGGGTTGGTCGACTGGCCGGTAACCGTCCCGACAACCACAAGCCCGGTCACGGGATCGGTATATTTGCCCGTCGTGACTGAGGTCACGGGGTCGGTATAGACGTCGGTCAGCACGCCGGTCACGGGGCCCGACAGATTGACGGTCAGCTTGCCGGTGACGCCGCCGTAGACCGGGCCGGTCTGGACGCGGGTAATGATGCCATTGGCCGTTCCGGTCACGGTACCGGTGAAGACCCCCGGTGAGGTCTCCTTCTTGTCGGTCACGGTGCCGTTGATGCGCGCGGTCAGGGAACCCGTGGTCACGAAAGTGACCGGGTCCGTCGTCGCGCCACTGATGGTGCCGGTAATCTTGCCGAGCAGGGGGTCGTCAATGGTGCCGACCATGGTCCCGGTGACGGGATCGGTCACGATATTGGTGACCTTGCCGGTGACGATCTTCGTCACGGTCGCCGTGGTGCCGCCCGCGCTGTTGACAATCTCGCTCAAGGGACCGGCAACCGAAACGTTGCCGCCGACAATGACCGGTTTCGTCGTCAGCACCTGCTTCAGGGCGGCCACATTGTCCTTCATGTAACCGATGCCCATCGCCTGGGCGATGTAATCGGTCAGACGCTTGTCCTGGAAAAGCTGATCCACGGTCTTGATGCCGGGCATCTTCTCGTAGAAATAGGCAGTTTCCTTGTCGAGGCTTGCCGTGTCCTTAAGGCCGGCATTCATCAGCGACTTGAAATAGGCGACCTCACTCTTGACCATCGGGTCCTTAAGAGCGTTCTCGCGCAGCTTGGCATTGTTCTTCTGATACAGCTGGTAGGTCGACATCGCATTGCCGACGGACCCGCCCGACAGGAGCGAAGTCGTATCGAGCGTAATCATATTTTCGGCCGTGAGCTTGCCTGCGCGTCCACCGCTCAGCAGGCTCAGGGTCATACTATTAATACCAGCCATGATGCATCTCCGTTCTCGGGCCCACCACTTTTACAGTGACATCTCGTATGTCACACCTGACAGATTGGCGGACCTTCTTCTGAAGGTCCGCCCCTGCCATAAACCACTGTAACACACCGCAGAGCGTAAACCTATGCTCTGATGCCGAGTTAATTTTTAGATAAAATTGAACAAATTAAGGCCGCGTGTCTGGGAGGTAACCTTGTAGGTTGCTTCCAACTGAGTAGTCCGAGCTTCGAGATCAGAGAGAACTTGTACGTGGTCTACTTCCTCGGCCGAGGCCAAGGCTTTTTTCAAGTTCACATCATTGTCGGCATACATGGTTTTCTGTTCGGTTAGAACTTCGCCGATCTCACCGACCTTGGCGACGACGGTATTGACGCCCTCGATGGCCCCATTCAGCTTGGTGATCTGATCGACGAGGAAACGATTGTATTCACCGCCGGTGCTGAAATCGGCCGGCTCGACGGTCATGATGGCCGCCAGCGAGGCCAGAGCATCGCGGAAGGCCGTGGTGCCGTTCGGTTCGCTAGCATCGGGCAAGGCGGTCAGGCCGGTTTCAATAGTCTGGCCGTCGGCGATCTTGATCGGATCGGCGGTCTGGCCATTGACGGCGCCGGGCAGGAACCAGTTGGTCAGGGCGGCGCCGGTGGTGCCGAAGAAGCCGTCCACGGCCGTATTCAAAGCCGCCGTATTGGCGAACGGGCCGCCTAATGCTGCCTGGAAGTTGGCGATCAGCGTATCGGCATTGCGGATAGGGTAGTCGGCGCCGACGCCCGTGGTGCCGCCTGCGCGACCGGCAAAGATCTGCACACCATCGACCTTGGTGTTCAGGCGGTCGACCAGCTGACGGAAACGAGCTTCCGCCGCGACGCGGATCTGGGCGCCGTCGACGTTGCCGTCTTCGAAGTTCAGCTCCAGCAGCGTGTCGCGGATCTCGACCAGCGAGCCTTCGATGCTGTCGAGAGTGGTCGCAGCCTGCTGGATGCGCGGGGTCACGGCAGTGATCGTGCTCTTATAAGCTTCGGCCCGCAGCATTTCGGTACGGGTCGCGATCGAGACGCGGCTGTCGTTGATCGTCAGGCCCGAGAACCGCTCGGACTTGTATCCGCTGGCGGACTGACGGGTCAGTTCGTTCAGCTTGTCGTGCTGCGAATTGATCAGGTTCCGGATGTAGTTGACCTGGGACAGGCTATTGATGGCCGTCATGATTCAAATCCCCTAACGCACCAGGTTTATAAGTTCATCAAGCAGCGCCTGGGTCGTTTGAACGACGCGCGCATTTGCCTGATAGAGGTTTTGCAGAGTGATGATCTGCTGGAATTCTTCGTCGATATTGACTTCCGACGTCGACGCCAATGCCTGTTGGAACTGTGTGTCGTAGGTCGTCAATTCCTTCGCCTTGCTTTCAGAACGCGAGACCACCTGTGCCGTGCGGACCGTCATCGTCGAGGCGGCATCGCGGATCGTGCGGGTGCCTGCGATATTGCTCGAGAGCGTATAGGGGCTGGTACCCGAGGTCGTGTAGGTAGTGTCGAAGGTCAGGGTGCCGTTCAGGAGCCAATCCTGAATGGTCTGGGCATTCTGAATGTCCTGCGGCTGGCTATCGAGACCTGCGGAGGTATTGGCAATGGTGTCGCCGACACGCAGCGCTTCCCAGGAAGCCGGATTCGACGAGTTGTAGGCCGGGTTGACGCGGATGTTACCGGCAAAATAGTCCGGCGTATCATAGGGCGCGTTACCGGTGGTGGGCGGGGCGCCGGTCGCTTCATCGATGAAGAGGTCAAGGTCGAGCGTCGTCGCGAAGGTGCGGGCGACCTTCTTGGTGATTTCCGACAGCTGCATCATGTAGCGGGGGGCTTCTTCCTTGATAAAGGACTGCAAGCCGCCGAGCTTGCCACCGGCCGGGCCGATGTAGCCGTTGACGCCAACCAGATCGCTGGTCGTCGGATCGACGCTCAGGACCTCGGCATATTCGCCAGCCAGAAACTTGTAGGTTCCGCTATAGACGTTCAGCACGCCGCGATCATCGATGAAGGCGCGCACATCGATCATGCCGGAAAGATCGGTCACGGCCCGGTCGCGTGCGTCCTGCAGATCGGTGGAATCCGTCCCCATGCTGTTGGCTTCCAGAACCTTGCGGTTAAGGTCCGAAATCTCACGCAGCTTGAGGTTCACTTCAGAAACGGTGTCTTCGATCTGCAGCGCGGTATCGCGTCGCATCTTCTCGATCGCGGTGAACTGATCGTTGAAGCTGTCTGCCAGATCGTTCGCACGGTCGATGATCTGCTGGGCCACGGTCGAGTCGGTCGGGCGGGTCGTCAGTTCCTGGAAGGCCTTGGCCAGGGCTTCCATCTTGCTGGCAACCGTCGTGCCCTTGGTCGGGTCGCCCGCCAGACCGTCCAGCCCCGACATCTTATCCGACAGGGTCGCCTGATAGGTCAACTGACCCCGGTTGGTGCGCAGCTTGAACTGATAGCCTTCGTCGACGTAACGCAGCACGTCGCTGGTCTTGACGCCGCCGGTCGCGAAATTGGTGAGAAGCTGCTGCTGCTTCTTGACGTAGCCAACCGTCTGCGCATTAGCGACGTTACGGGTCGTCGTGGACAGCAGCTTCTGGGTCGAATTGAGACCCGAGAGCGAGACGCCAAGTGTGCCGAAAAGTGAGGTCATGTCCTAAATTCCTTCCCGCGCGTCAGATGCTGACCGTCTGGCCGACGATCGAAACGCCGGACGGCGGCGCGGGCGGGGCGCCATTGCGGGTGTAGAGGTCGGGCGAGTCGCCGGTAACCGAGAAGATGCGGACCAGGGTTTCCAGCGTCTGCTTATTGGCACTGTGGGCACGCCAGAGGGCGGCTTCGTTACGCTCGAGGGTCTCATCCAGATCGATTAGAACGCCGTGCAGCAGCGACAGGCCGTCGCGCTCTAATTGGTCGTTCTCGTCGAGTTGCGAGGGCGGGCGGCCATTGAGCCAGTCCATGCGGGTACGCATCTCGGGCCAGAGTCCCGAGAGCTCCTGGATCAAAGGCAGGAGCAGCCGCTTGGCTTCCGCCACCTCGGCAATCTGTTCCCAGCTCTGCGCCTCAACGGCCTGGGTCTCGATTTCCGTCAGCTCGATCAGCAGGTCGACCTGCTCGACAAAGGCGACGATATCGATCCCCAGTTCATCGATCGAGCGCGGCTCTGGTACCGAATGCGCCGATGTGTAGCCCGTGACCTGTTGCATACCCTCTATACCCTCGCTTCATCGCCGGACCCGTCCCGGTCGGGGCGGACGGCAAACATGATTAGGCGAATAAGATCCTGCAAGACCAATGCCAAGGGAACTTTCCTTGAAAAACAGCGATTTGTGGAGCGATGTCGCCGCAGCTTGGCAGATATTGCCGGGTCAGGGGAACAGATTTTCCCAGCTCCCCGGCAGGAACGCCGTGTGGACCGATTGGGGTCGTTCCGATACACTCGCGTTACTAGTTAAAGGCGTGCGCGCACACTAATAAGATTGGACCCCGTCGGGTATGAGTGAAGTCTGGACCGAACTTCTGGACGAACTGGACGAGCTGCACGAGCAGATTCTCGACTTGAGCGAGTTGACCGCCGAGCAGGCCGCAGCGGTCGAGCAGGGTGACATGGAAGCCGTTGCCGAGATCGAGCGTATCAAGGAGCGTGTTCTGCCAGGACTGCATCGCGCCAATACTTTGCTGCGGGCAATTCTGCGCGACCGGCCGACTTTTGAAGAACTTGAAGATCTTGGCGTGGTCGAAGTGCTGGTGGCGCTTCAGGGGTTGAGCGGGGAGGCGCAGACCCTCGAGCAGACGGTTGCAGCCTCCTACCATGTTAAGCAGTTCAAGATCCGTAATTTCCTGAAAGCTCTGCGTAAGGCGAGCTTGCAGATGACCCGCTATACCCAAAGCGGAGCCGTCGTCACGGTCGATACATCCCGGCCAGACGAACACAACGATATTTGAAGATGGCGAGTTGATGACCACACACCAGGATCCTGCCGTTGCCCTGTTCCAGATCGCGCAGCTTCACCATCGGGCCGGCCAACTTGATCAGGCCGTTGATGCCTATGAGACTCTGCTAGGGATCAATCCGGATAATCCGGATGCTCTGCAGTATCTGGGGCTAATCCATCTTCAGCGCGAACAGCCCGAGGAGGCCGAAGGGCTGTTCCTGCGGGCGCTTGAACTTGCGCCCAACGATCCGACGGTCCGTTATCACTGGGCATTGTGCCTGGAACGTCTGGGGCGGGCTAAGGGCGTCTATGAGGTCCTGAACGGCATTATCAAGGATACGCCGCTCTATATCGAGGCACATCGCAAGAAAGCCCTGATGCTGCTGGCCTTCAAGATCCCGCATGAGGCGCTGGAGGCTGCGCAGGATGCCTTAAAGCTTTTCCCGGACGACTTCGATCTGCATGTCCTGCTGATCGAGGCCTATAATCTGACCGGGCAGATCGACAGTGCGATGTCGGCCGCGCGTGAGGCACTAGAGCGCTGGCCCGATGATCGTCGCCTGCTGCTGGCTTACACCGACAGCGTGATCGTGCTGGAACAGTTCGACCAGGCCATCCCCAAATTGCAGGCGGCCTGGCAACGGTATCCGGACGATATCGAGATTGCCCTGCAGTATTGCCGGCTGCTCGATGGTAAGCGTCAGTTCCCGATGATGCTCGAGGTTCTCAAGCCCTGGATCGACAAGGAGGACATGGGGTACGAGCCGGTGGTGCTCTATCTCTATGCCCGAGCGCTCGAAGGGGCCGGGCGGGCCGCCGAAGCGATTGAGAGCCTGGAGCGGGCAGCCGAAGCCTCGCCGGAAAATCCGTCCCTGCGTAACTCCTTGGGGGCGCTGTTGGTTGAAACGGGCGATTTTGCCCGCGGGTCCGAGCACATGCGCGAGGCATCGATTGCCGCCAAGGAACCGATCCTTTACAGCAACTACCTCTTCACCTCGCAATATGATCCGTCCTTGACCGCGCTTGATCTGCGCGCCCGTCATGAAGGCTTCCATCAGGTCGTCGCCAATTACGATCCGGACTTGAAGCGCGAGTTCGCCAATGTCCCAGATCCGAACCGTAAGATCCGTATCGGCCTTGTGACGGCCGATCTTGCTCATCATCCGGTCGGCTTCTTCACCTTATCCTGGCTCGCGCGGCATAATCGCGACCGGTTCGAGGTGTTCGCTTATTCCGGTCGTCGCCGGGAAGATCATATCACAAAGGAAATCCGGTACGCGGCCGACCACTGGATCCGGACCGACCGTATGCTTCAGATGGAACTCTGTCAGCGCATCCTGGATGACAAGATCGATATTGCCTTCGATTTGTCCGGGCACACGGCAGGTAACCGTTTGGAGGTTCTGGCTTTGCGTCCGGCGCCGGTGCAGGCGACATGGGCAGGTTATGTCGGGACAACCGGCATGGCCGAAATGGATTG
This sequence comes from Lacibacterium aquatile, assembly GCF_042683105.1. Lineage (NCBI taxonomy): Bacteria > Pseudomonadati > Pseudomonadota > Alphaproteobacteria > Rhodospirillales > Rhodospirillaceae > Lacibacterium > Lacibacterium aquatile. The sequence goes on along the minus strand of NZ_JBHUIP010000005.1, from coordinate 80,531 downwards.
GATCATCGCTGACCGTTACCATATCCCTCCCGAATTGGAGCACACCCATCGAGAACGCATCATGCGTATGCCCGATGGTTATATTTGCTACGAGCCCAATCCGCGCTCGCCAACGGTTGGTCCGCTGCCTGCACTCGGCAATGGGTATGTGACCTTCGGCAGCTTCAATAACGTCCGCAAGCTCAGCGCAGCCTGCGTTGCCCTGTTTGCACGGGTGTTGAAGGCCGTGCCAGATTCCAAGCTGTTCCTGAAATACAAAGGCATGGCGTCGGATGTGAACATAAAGCGCCTCGGCGCCGCTTTCGAGGCGCACGGCATCTCCCGCGACCGGCTGATTCTGGAAGAGGGAGGGTCGCCCATGGATATGTTGTTCGGCTATCACAAGGTCGATATCTGCCTCGACACCATGCCCTATTCTGGCGGTCTTACGACCTGTGAGGCTTTGTGGATGGGGACGCCGGTCATAACCTTGCCGGGGGATCGTTTCTGCAGTCGTCATTCCTACAGCCATCTCTCTAACGCCGGGGCGAGCGAATGTATCGCATCGAGCGAAGAGGAATATGTCGCCATCGCCAAGGGCTTTGCCGACGATCTAGAGCGGCTCGCCAACTTCCGCTACGGCATTCGGGAACGTATGGCGGCATCGCCGCTCTGCGATCCGGATCGGTTCGCCGAGAATTTCGAACAGGCACTGATCAAGATGTGGCATGACTGGTGCGCCAAGCAGGCTGCCTGAACAGCCGAAATAAAGAGGCCAAGGCGGCTGCCTAACGGCCGAAATAAAGAGGACTGACCATGGGTATTGTGAATTTTGGCGCTCCAACCGCGCTGATCGAACGTCTGCAGCAGCGCGTGGGCTTCGAAGTCTTCTTCGAAACCGGTACTTTCCGGGGCCAGACCACTATTTGGGCGGCCGACAGGTTTCCCCGCGTGATTACCGTCGAGCTTTCGGAAAGCTGCTATAATCAGTCGATTGCGAACATCGGCGACCGCCCGACCGTAACGGCATTGCTGGGCGATTCACGTGGCGTGATGGAAGAACTGGTCGACACTCTGCCGCCGACGCTGTTCTGGCTCGATGCGCACTACTGCACGTTCGATACCGCTGGCGAATTCGATCAGTGCCCGCTCATCAAGGAACTGGAACTGATCGCTCCTTATGCCGATCAGCATTTCATCCTGATCGACGATGCCCGGCTGTTCCTCGATTTCCCGCTGCCGCCCAACGATTACAAGCAATGGCCGGATATGGGCGAGATCATGCGGGCAATTTCGACTCACCACCCGATGAGCGTCTATATCAATGACGACGTGATGTATATCTTCGCCACCTCCAAGCGCGACCTGATGGCCGAGGTGCTATGCGAGCATATTCTCTCGAAGCCCGAGGCGCAGTGGCAGGAGGAAGCGAACCGAGTTACTGGCTTCAACATTCGCCAAAACCAGTTCGTGCAGCAGCACATCACCAGTCAGAAGACAAACGGTTAGTCCTGCGATGAACCAGGTGGGTTGGGATGTACTGGCGGCCAGCATCGAACGGCTGCCGGCGGGAGAGATCATCGACAGTTTCGATGTGGCTAAGGCTGCTGCGGCGCGGGGAGCGTCGGCAATTCTTGTGCCGCACGGCTTCGATGGTGGACGTCGGCGTCTGCCGGAATTGGCCCTGTTCGACCGCGAGCTGTTCGACCTTGGCTATATCCGCTTGAAGCCGGAATTTGCCGAGGCTGCAGGTGCTGAGGCCGGGCAGGGGACGCTTTATGTCCGATCCGACCTGCTGGTGCGTCTCGATTGGCTTGCCAACCCGCCTGAAGATGCGGTGGTCCAGATTTCCTACTTTCGGAATCTTGGGCGGTTTGCGAACCGCATGTTCATGTATTCGAATCTAATTCTCTATCGTCTGCGCAGTTGCTGCCGGGTGGAAATTCCCGCCTGGGAAGAGGCGGAACTGTTCCCGGTCGCTTTACCCGCGCCCTCAGAGGTCTTACCCCAGCAGACCTTCGCGCCGTTCCATGGGAGCGAGCGACATCTGCTGCATCTCGACGATCCCATGATCGGGGTGGATTTCTTTGCCTACTTCCAGGAACTGACCAGCCAGCATACCCGGCATAAGGCTTTTATACGGCGCCTGCTGACCCCCAGCGGTTATTACACCGGGGCGATCAACGAGTGGCTGGCGGAGGAAGTTCCGGCAGGATCGACCCTGGTGGCTCTGCATGTGCGCCGGGGGGACTATCTGAACTACGGCGATTCGCCCTGGTTCCGTGCCATCCCGGTCGAATGGTACCTGGAATGGCTGCCGGGCGTTCTGTCCACTATCGAAAAGCCGGTGCTCTATGTGGCGACCGACGATCCTGAGAATATTCCGCCGCGCTTTGCGGAGTATAATCCGTTGATCGCGCCGGTAACCCAGTTGGTGGAGCCTGCCTTCTCGTTCCTGGTTGATTTCCATGTGATGCGCCGTGCCAAGGTGCTCGCCATGTGCAACAGCTCTTTCTCGCGCATGGGGGCCTTGCTGGGCGACGACGATAAGGAAGTCTATATTCCGAACTGCCCTGAAAAGCGTTTCGAGCGATATGATCCCTGGGCCGACCGGGCTTTCTGGGATCGATTCGGCCCAGGGGTGGCGTGAGGGTAAGACGCCGAAGGCAAAACTTGCCGCTCGGTCGAAGTGATGGTTAACGAGTGCCGCCCCAATGAAGGGGCGGCATTTTTGTTTCCCTATAATTCATTGATTTAATTTGAAAAATATCCTGGCATGGATTCTGCTTAAGTGTGGGTGGCTTCCAACATCCGAGTATCGTCATGCCTGTTTCTGGTTTCGATCCGCTAGTTTTGACTGCCCCCGCGACGCCGCCTGCGGCGCGCGATGCCGGGCCTGTCGCCTCGGATGCGAATACTGCTGATAAGGGTCAGTTCAACAAGCTGATCGATGAGATCAATAAGACCGAAAAGAAGCCCGAGAACGATCCGGCGGCCGAAGGTGCCGAGGCTGGCAAGGCTGCTGTGGAGAAGCCGGAAGAGGCTAAGACCCAGGCTGCCGAGCCTGTGGTTGTTCCGGCGCCGACACCCGTTCCGCCTCCGGTGGTTGCCCCGGTCGCAGTGGCTGTCGCAGCAGAAGAAGCCGTTGTGGTTCCGCCGGTTGCAGACGCGGTTGTGCCTCCTGCGGTGAATGCGGAGGGGGATGTTGCTTCTGCGCTGTTCGGCGATGGTGAGATGAGCCTTCCGGCCCTCACCCTGGCTGGCGGTGTCCAGACTTCTGAAGCTCAGCAGGATATGGCTAGTGCTCTGGCCGCTGTCGTCGAAGCAGAGCCGCAGGATCAGGTTCAAGCGCAGGTGCAGGCCCCGATTGCCGCCGCTGCTGCGCCCAAGCATAAGGCCGATACTCAGGCTGCTACCGATCAGGCGGCCCTTGATGCTCAAATCGCCGCTACGGCCGCTGATGCCGCCGCGCAGGCTGAAGGCTCGGCTCCCCAGGTAAAGCAGGCTGCCGCCGGTGCGGCGAAGGCTGATGCGCCTGCCGTGATCGTTCAGACCCAGCAGGCAGCCCTAGCCCAGTCGGGCACCGTGCCGCCCGTGACCTCGACGGCTGGTCTGATGGCCGGTGTCGTCGTCGAAGAAGAGGCTGCCGACGCTCCTGCCGCCGATGCCGGAAATGCACTGGTCGGCGAGGGCGATGCTCCTGTCAATCCGTTGCATGTGGCCGCAAGTGGCGAAGGCGAGAAGCTCCAGGCCGCTCCGCAGCCGGTGCGTGCACGTCCGGCTGAAAAAGAACGCGGCGATATTGGCCCGGCAGATTTTTCCGCTCCGGCTGCGGTCAGCGTGAATGTTGCCGAGTTGGCGGCAGAAACGGCTGTCACCAAGGCCGCGGATGTGACGGTTGTCGAGATCGTTCACCGATCCAGCGCCGAGGCGACCAACGCCGCTCAGGCTGGGGCGGAACGTCCGACCGTGCGTCTGATGCCGGTGCTGGAACAGGTCCGTATCGGCCTGGCCCGCGCGGTCGATAACGGCGCGCCGTCCAAGCTTTCCCTGGAATTGATGCCCAAGAACCTCGGCCGCGTGACCATCGAGGTCGAAGCGACGAAGGATGGGCAGCTGAAAGCCAGCATTCAGGCCGAAAATCCGACGGCTCTTGAAGTATTACGTAAAGACGCGCCGCAACTGGAACGGTCTTTGCAAGAGGCTGGATATAAGATGGATCACCAGTCGCTTAGCTTCTCCCTTCGGGATCATGGGCAAGGCGGCAAGGGTGAAGGAAATGGTCAGGGTAGGGGCGATCGCGCCAATCCTGAAAATATCCTGAGCCCGGTGGTCGAGGATGAAGCCCCCGTTGCCCGGCGCTCCCGCGCCAGCATGGGGCGAGTTGACGTAACGATCTGACGGCGAGCCGAAGGAAAAGAAAATGGATGTCGCAGCTCTGAATGCTCTAAGTGGTTCGACCGGCGGTAAAACTGCCGAGTCCGCCGCTTCGATCGCCAAGACCTTCGATAACTTCCTGACGCTGCTCACGACGCAGCTGAAGAACCAGGATCCGCTTTCCCCGATGGAAAGCGCGGAGTTCACCAATCAGCTGGTGCTCTTCAGCCAGGTCGAACAACAGATCAACATGAACTCCAAGTTGGATGACATGCTGGCCTTCCAGAAGTCGAACGAGCTGCTCTCTGCTGCAAGCTACCTCGACAAGGAAGTCGAAGCTTCCTCGACCATGCTGAGCCTAAATGCCCCGGCAGAATTTACCTACACTCTGCCCTCGGCCGCCAAGACCATGAACGTCAAGATCGTCGATGGTTCGGGCACCGAGATCCGCAGCCTGGATGTTGCCGCCGGCGATAAGACCAAGGGCGAGCATACGATGACCTGGAACGGTCGTAACAATGCCGGCGTGCTGATGCCTGTTGGATCGTACAAGCTTCAGATCACTGCTGCCGACGAAAGCTCGACCGCGATCAGCGTCGATGTGCCGACCGACAGAGTGCAACTGATCGAGCCGAGCAATCCGCGCTTTGCCTATGCCTTCAGCGAAGCGCCCTTCAAGGCCGAGATCAAGATCCTCGACAAGGATGGCGTTGCGATCCGTACCATGACCGGTGATCCGTCAACCGGTCGCCATGAACTGACCTGGGATGGCAAGGATGCCTCCGGGAACCGCGTCGCCGCCGGTGAATACAAGGTCCAGATCAAGGCCTTCACCGAAGCCGGTGCCGAAGCGAAGAACACCAGCGGTGAAGCCATCGAAGCCGCGATTTCCACAGTTAACCGAGTGCGCGACGTCAGCAATTCGTCTGATGGCGCCCTGCTCAAGATCGGCCGCGAGACATACGTTACGCTGGCCGATGTCATTGCAATTCGCGGCTGATTGCCCAGCCTGAGTTAGGAGAACCAAGATGAGCGTTTACGGTGCACTCTACTCTGCGGTGTCTGGCCTCAAGGCTCAGTCCACCAGCATGGGCATCATTTCCGACAATATCTCGAATGCGAACACTGTCGGTTACAAGGGCAATTCGGCCGCCTTCTCGACCCTCGTGACGGCTCCGCCCTCGCGCGGTTCCTACTCGCCGGGCGGCGTGCTGGCCACGACCGTGCAGAACATCGACCGCCAGGGCCTGCTGCAGGCTTCGGCCTCGGGTACCGATCTGGCGATCACCGGCCGCGGCTTCTTCGCAACCGCCGCCGCCATCGATGCCGACGGCCGTCCGCCCTTGGGCGTTGAGCGTCTCTATACCCGTGCCGGTTCGTTCACCATCGACAAGTCGGGCAATCTGACCAACACCGCCGGTGGCTATCTGCTGGGTGTGCCGGTCGATACCGGTGTGGATCCCGCGACCGTCGCACTGCTGCCGACCGCTGAACTGCGTGCGATCAACGTCGGCTCGATCACCGGCTCGGCCCGTGGCACCTCCACCATCTCGCTGGGCGCCAACCTGCCTGCGACCGACCTCGTGTCCCCGACCGGCGCTGCTACCGTTACCGGCGGCGTCTATGAATTCACGATGGATACCGATAAGCAGGCTGCCGGTGTCGTCGAAGACACGCAGGCGATCTCGATCACCCTGCAGAACGGCGATGTCTATACGGCGAACATCCTGACCCGTAACACGGCAACGGGTTATGAAGCCGTCATCGCCAACATCACCGCGACCGGTACCGCTCCGGCTTATACCGGTCCGGCCGAAGTGGCGCTGGGCACGTTCACCCCGCAGGACGGTATCGCCACGAACTTCGACTTCTCGGCAACGGTGCAGTTCGCCGGCGGCGTCGGCAGCGTGCAGTTCGCCGGTTCGCACGAAGGTGTGATCGTCGCTGGTGCCGGTGTTCCGGCCGCGACCTACGTCGAAACCACCGCGCCGACCGTGGCGAACAACCTCGTTACCGGCATCCGCATGTCGAACTCGACCGGCACCGCCGCTTCGAACTCGACGAATGCGCGCCTCGATCTGTCCAGCACCACTGGTGGTCTGCAGGCGGCTCGCAGCACCTCAGTTCTGATCTATGATACCCTGGGCGTCGCTCACAATGTCGAGCTGGCCTTCGTCAAGACCTCGGCCAACAACTGGGACGTCTTCATCACCAAGATGACGATTGCCGGTAAGGTCGGTTCGGATGGTCTGCCGGTCGACTCGATCAGCGGCACCAGCACCAACAGCTTTGTGAATGCTGACGGTACGCTGAAGACCGATACCACCGCGCTGGGCAGCGTCGCCGGCACCGGCCTTAGCGCCCGCCTTGGCAGCCTGGGCTTCACGACCGATGGTTCCTTCTCGAACTTCACGATGGATGGCGACTCGATCCTCAATCCCGCCAGCGCCACCGCTGGTGTTCCGCTGAACGGCCTGGGCTCGACCGGTGCTGCTAACTTCAACCCGGACATCAGCTTCGGTATCGCCGGGACCAAGTCGGGTGTGACCCAGAACTCCGATGACTTCGCGGTTGCCTTCGTCAACCAGGACGGCATCAAGTTCGGTTATCGCACCGGCGTCGTGATCGACGAGTTCGGCGTGGTCCGTGCAGTGTTCGACAATGGTCAGCGCCTGGCTGTCGCCAAGATCCCGCTGGTCAACTTCGCCAACATGAACGCCCTTCAGGCCCGTACCGGCAACGTTTATGCCGAAACGGACGACAGCGGCTCGGCGACCACCAACTTCGCCTACCAGGGCGGCGTCGGTTCGATCACCCCGAACGCGGTTGAAGGCTCGACCGTCGATCTGGCCGAAGAGTTCTCGGACATGATCGTCACTCAGCGTACCTACAGCGCCAACGCGCGCACGATTACGACTTCGGATGAAATGCTCGCCGAAGTTATCAATCTGAAGCGCTAACCCGTTGAACTTGTAGTCGATACGTGCGAAAGGTTTAGAGATGAGCTTGAACGGCACCCTTATTACCGGCGTGACAGGCATGACTGCCCAGTCATTTGCCATGGGCGTGGTGTCGAACAACATCGCGAACGCCGGTACTGTCGGCTACAAGGACAGCGTCAATCGCTTTGCTACCCTCGTCGCCAACAACCCGGCCGGCCCCAGCGGCTATGGTTGGGGTGGCGTCGAGGCGCGGGCACAGCTGCGCAGCGACGCACAGGGCCTGCTGATCTCGGCCCAGCGGTCGACCGACATGGCGGTGCAGGGGCGGGGCTTCTTTGCCGTCGCTCCCCGCACAGATGTCACCACCACGGGGCTTTCGGGCACGGCGGAGCGGCTTTTGACCCGCGCCGGCGATTTCGTGACCGACAAGGACGGCTTCCTGGTGAATTCGGCAGGCATGACCTTGCTGGGGGTCATGGGCGCAGCGGCGAGTGGCAATGGGGCAGGGTATGACTCCCTGCAGCCCCTGCGGATTGATCTCTCGCGGACCCTGCCGCCGACATCGACGACGACCATGAACATGGGGGCTAACCTGCCTGCGAATGCCGCAGTGGGTGATACCTTCGATCTGACCGGCCCGGCATATTCTGCCGAAGGCGGCAGCTATGGCCTGCGATACACTTTCACCAAGACCGCTGCAAATTCCTGGACCGTTCAGTTGGCTGGTGTTTCGCAGAATGGGTCGCCGGTGACGGGCGCGACCGTGACCAGCACGCCGGTTGCCGTCACTTTCAATGACGAAGGCCAGGTGACTTCGCCGGTTCCGCCGGCAGCGGTTACTCCGGGTACCGCGACTTTGCCGGGTACCGGTGGGGTCCTGTCTCCGGCCGTAACCTTGAACATGACTCAGTTGGGTCAGGCTTTTGCTCCGTATAACACCTCGAGCAATGGCCACCCCGAACTGCAGCCGACCGGTGTCGCGCTGGGTGAGGATGGCGTGCTGCGTCAGACCTTCCAGGGTGGCTATACCGATGTGATCGGCCGTGTGCCGTTGGTCAATGTGATCAACCCGACCGGTCTTGAAGCTGTGACTGGGACGACTTTCTCCGTGACCGATGCGTCTGGCGCGGCCGTTGTCACCAATCCTGAAGAGAATGGCGCCGGACTTTTGAAGTCCGAAGCCCTGGAGTATTCGACGGTCGAACTGGCTGAAGAATTCTCGAACATGATCGTGATCCAGAGTTCGTATAACGCGAACTCCAAGATCATCACTACTGCGGACAGCATGTATGCCACTTTGGCAGGGCTGGCTCGCTGAGTTCTAAGCCTTCTTTAGAATGAAGAAGGTGTTCGTCCATAAAGACCCGCGTGTCCGAAGCGAAACTCCAGTGTAAGACAAGTAATACGCTGGGATAAGTCAAGAGAACCGGGATTTTTATTTGACGAACTTAAAGCGCTACGTTAACTTATGTTGTCTGAGTTGCGTTAGAGACCAAACCGTCCCAAAGCGGACGTCGCTAATTGGAGGCAAGAATGGCCATTTCGGTTAATACCAACCTGTCGGCGCTTACCGCCGCTCGTATTCTGACGAACACCAACGATTCTCTCGATAAGACGCAGAAGCGCGTTTCGTCGGGTTTCACCATCGCCGACGCATTCGACAATGGCGCGATCTATGCGATCGCCCAGAATGTTCGCTCTGACCTTTCGGGCATTTCGGCCGTCAATGGCCAGCTCGGTGGTGGTCTGGGTGCGATCCAGGTCGCAAATACTGCCGTGAACAGCATCTCGAACAAGATGGCTGACATGCGCAAGACCCTGACCCAGCTGGCCGACGGTAACGTCGCTGGCGACACCCGCACCCAGCTCGAACTGCAGTATTCCGAACAGATGCAGTCGCTGGTGAACTTCGCCCATGCTGCCGACTATAACGGTACCAACCTGGTCAGCAACGGCACCAACTACTCGATCATCCGCGATGCTCTGGGCAACCAGCTGGCGATCACCGCCGTTGCGACCCAGGTCGTTGCAGCCTTCTCGGCCCTGTCGATCGCCGTCACCGGCGGTTTCACGTCGGCCGCTTCGATGCTGAACCAGACCCTGTCGTTCGCGACTGCCGAATCGAACATCGGCACAGCGCTGAACCGCATCGGCGTCCTGAACATGCGTCTGAGCGATCAGATCCGCTACAACGAAGGCATCGAAGATGCGTTCAAGGCTGGTCTGTCCTCGCTGATCGATGCCGACCTGACCGTTGAATCGGCCACCCTGACCTCGTTGCAGATTAAGCAGCAGCTGTCGTCGCAGTCGCTGTCGATCGCCAACCAGCGTCCGCAGATCCTGCTCAGCCTCTTTGGCGGCTAAGGATCTGGTCCCGGCGGGGCAAGCGCGCTAAAAGCGCGCGCCTCCCGCCGGAGCGGTTATTCAGGCCTACTGTCTCTATTGGGTGAAGTAGTTTCGACGTGCGGTAGAATACGGTGCAGTCGAAGAGCGCTTTGTCGATATCGCAGTTCCTTCCGGACCCTGCTGAGAAAACCCGCCCACAATGGGCGGGTTTTTTTATTTAACGCTTTGTAATCTCTATTCTGCAGATTCTTACAGGTTCAAAGGATTCTTCCATGAATCCTGTTGACGCATCCATACCCTAAAGGCATAGTCGGAAGGCTACATGAAGTAGCAAGTCTTATCGCAAGTATGCAATTGACTGGAGGCAAGAATGCCCATTTCCGTTAATACCAACCTGTCGGCAATGACCGCTGCCCGCATCCTGACCAACACCGGCGACCAGCTGGACAAGA
>NZ_JBHUIP010000005.1:69460-70405 GCF_042683105.1 Lacibacterium aquatile | reverse complement strand
AACGCCCTGGGTTCGGTCCAGGTTGCGAACACCGCCGTCAACAGCATCTCGAACAAAGTGCAGGACATGCGCAAGACGCTCGTCCAGCTCGCCGATGCGAACGTTACCGGCGACACCCGCACCCAGCTGGAAAACCAGTACGCCGAACAGATGGTTTCGCTCGTCAACTACGCTCAGGCCGCTGACTACAACGGCGTGAACATGGTTTCGAACGGCACCAACTTCTCGGTCATCCGTGATGCCATCGGTAACCAGCTGGCTCTGACTGCCGTTGCGACCTCGGTCGTTGCTGCATTCTCGGCTCTGTCGGTTGCTGTCACCTCCTTCACCATTGCGGCCTCGCAGCTTGGTGCTACCGCGTCGTTCGCGACCGCGGAAGCCAACATCGGTACCGCTCTGAACCGCGTCGGCGTTCTGAACACCCGTCTGAATGACCAGATTAAGTTCAACTCTGGTGTGCAGGATGCGACCAAGGCCGGTCTGTCGTACATGATCGACGCCGACCTGACGGTTGAATCGGCTACTCTGACCTCGCTGCAGATTAAGCAGCAGCTGTCGTCGCAGTCGCTGTCGATTGCCAACCAGCGTCCGCAGATCATCCTCAGCCTCTTCGGCTAATCGGACGATCTGTCGACAGGTTATGTCGACTGGGAAAGGGGAGGCTTCGGCCTCCCTTTTTTTGCTTTTAAAATGGGCTTTATTTGATTGTTTTTATTGCGTCTTTCCCGCAATCCATCGGGCTTGGCGATTGTGTCGTTAACGCGGGTTTATCTTGTTTGACATCAGCTTTAGAGCTGAGGCAGGCTCCAGTTGCTACATGAAGTAGTAAGTCTTATCGCAAGTATGCAATTGACTGGAGGCAAGAATGCCCATTTCCGTTAATACCAACCTGTCGGCAATGACCGCTGCCCGCATCCTGACCAACACCGGCGACCAGCTGGACAA
>NZ_JBHUIP010000005.1:0-69426 GCF_042683105.1 Lacibacterium aquatile | reverse complement strand
GGGTCTGTCTGCCGTCAACGGTCAGCTGGGCAACGCCCTGGGTTCGGTCCAGGTTGCGAACACCGCCGTCAACAGCATCTCGAACAAAGTGCAGGACATGCGCAAGACGCTCGTCCAGATCGCCGATGCGAACGTTACTGGCGACACCCGTGTTCAACTGGAAAACCAGTATGCCGAACAATATGCGTCTCTTTTGAACTATGCTCAGGCCGCTGACTACAACGGCGTGAACATGGTTTCGAACGGCACCAACTTCTCGGTTATCCGTGATGCCATCGGTAACCAGCTGGCTCTGACTGCCGTTGCGACCTCGGTTGTTGCTGCTTTCTCCGGTTTGGCAATCGTTCCATCGACCTTCACCATTGCGGCTTCGCAGCTTGGTGCTACCGCGTCGTTCGCGACTGCGGAAGCCAATATCGGTACCGCTCTGAACCGTATCGGCGTTCTGAACACCCGTCTGAACGACCAGATTAGGTTCAACTCTGGTGTTGAAGATGCGACCAAGGCCGGTCTGTCGTACATGATCGACGCCGACCTGACGGTTGAATCGGCTACTCTGACCTCGCTGCAGATTAAGCAGCAGCTGTCGTCGCAGTCGCTGTCGATTGCCAACCAGCGTCCGCAGATCATCCTCAGCCTCTTCGGCTAATCGGACGATCTGTCGACAGGTTATGTCGACTGGGAAAGGGGAGGCTTCGGCCTCCCCTTTTTTTGTGAAACGTCCGTTGGGGGAGACTGTTTGTTGGGAAGTCTTTCCTGCCGATGTTGGTGATATCGTTTCCTGTATATAACTTATTGTAATTGATCTCGTTGATCTCAAATAACATAATGTTATTGTTCTCATATAAAAATGAATACTTAAGATTTTGACTAAAAAATCCTGACGGTAAATATTGCAGAGGCCACATGAAGTGGCTTAGTCGCAATAAACAGTCGATTTGGAGGCAAGAATGCCTATTTCCACGAATACCAACCTTTCGGCAATGACCGCAGCCCGCATCCTGAACGTCACGGGCGATCAGCTTGATCGTACGCAGAAGAAGGTTTCGACCGGCTTCAACATCGCCGATGCGTTTGACAACGGTGCGCTGTACGCCGTCAGCCAGAACATCCGTTCGAAGCTGTCGGGTCTGTCTGCCGTCAACGGTCAGCTGGGCAACGCCCTGGGTTCGGTCCAGGTTGCGAACACCGCCGTCAACAGCATCTCGAACAAAGTGCAGGACATGCGCAAGACGCTCGTCCAGCTCGCCGATGCGAACGTTACCGGCGACACCCGCGCCCAGCTGGAAAACCAGTACGCCGAGCAGATGGTTTCGCTCGTCAACTACGCTCAGGCCGCAGACTACAACGGCGTGAACATGGTTTCGAACGGCACCAACTTCTCGGTCATCCGTGATGCCATCGGTAACCAGCTGGCTCTGACTGCCGTTGCGACCTCGGTCGTTGCTGCATTCTCGGCGATGTCGGTTGCTGTCAATGGCGGTTTCAGCTCGGCTGCTTCGCTGCTTGCCAACAACTTGTCGTTCGCGACTGCGGAAGCCAACATCGGTACCGCTCTGAACCGTATCGGCGTTCTGAACACCCGTCTGAACGACCAGATTAAGTTCAACTCTGGTGTTGAAGATGCGACCAAGGCCGGTCTGTCGTACATGATCGACGCCGACCTGACCGTCGAATCGGCTACCCTGACCTCGCTGCAGATTAAGCAGCAGCTGTCGTCGCAGTCGCTGTCGATCGCCAACCAGCGTCCGCAGATCATCCTCAGCCTCTTCGGCTAATCGGGCGATCTGTCGACAGGTTATGTCGACTGGAAAGGGGAGGCTTCGGCCTCCCCTTTTTTTTAGGACCTTGTTGGTATTCACGGGGAAGAGTTACTTATTTTCTGTGCGAAATAGCGGGGGTGGCAAAAAAATAGACTGACATTTTCGGCTGCCTAATCTTGTTCAAATGGCTGCCGGATATTCTCCCATATCTTAAGTTGAGTGCTTCTGCCGCGCCTTTGGCCGTGACGATTAGTTTCTTCTTGCATAGGTCGAGTTTAGCTTGCGTCCGGCTGGTGGCTGTAATAGATTATTATCTGAACTGCCAGGATTGTTCCCTCTAAAGAAGATAGAGGTGTGAAATGTCAGTAGCGAGTTTAGAGGGCGGAACGCCCTTTATGTCGAGTGTTTCCCGTATGCCCGTCGCGACGCCTGTTGCTCCGGAACCGAAGTCGACTGTGCCTGCAGGGGCTTCGCTAGAGCAGGTTGAAAAGGCTGTCAAAAATGATCGGCAGGCGACAAAGCCGGTTGGTCCCTCGGAGGCGCCGCCGTCTATGGCCGTCGAAAGTGCTGTGGATATCTCGCAGGGACTGATCGATCATGCCACTGTTACCTTCGTCAAGATCGAAGGTCTTAATGATGGCGATGTAGCCTATACGATCCCCGTCGGCTATGAGGAATACAACAAAGATACCGGCACGTCGGACGAGAAGCCTGTTCAGGTGCGCTACTCCATCTGACGTGAGTGCAGGTTGAGACTTTAACAAACGCCGCTGTTTCCAGCGGCGTTTGTTCTTTTGCGCTATCGCGATGTCATGAGGGGTGAGCCCTTCCCATCATGTGACTATGATGGGGAAGGGGACATCAAAGTCCGTTCAGGGCAAATGCCAGATCAGCCTTCAGGTCTTCCAGATCTTCAACGCCGACCGACAGGCGGGCGAGGCCGTCCGCAATCCCGAGGGCCTGACGCTGCTCCGGCGGGATCGAGGCGTGAGTCATGATAGCCGGATGTTCGATCAGGCTCTCGACGCCGCCCAGACTTTCAGCCAAGGCAAACAGCTCGGTCCGCTCCAGGAACTTGCGCGCCGCATCGAGGCCGCCCTTGAGCACGATGGTAATCATGCCGCCGAAGGCATGCATCTGGCGCTTGGCCAGCTCGTGCTGGGGGTGGGAGGTCAAGCCGGGGTAACGCACGCTTTCGATGGCCGGATGCTGTTCCAGCCAGGCAGCCAATGCCGCTGCATTCGAGCAATGACGCTCCATGCGCAGGGCAAGCGTCTTGAGGCCGCGCAGCGCGAGGAAGCTATCGAACGGCCCCTGGATCGAGCCGACAGCGTTATGCAGATAAGCCATGCGCTCGGCCAGATCGGCATTATCACCCACGACGACGATGCCGCCGACGATATCGGAATGGCCGTTCAGGTATTTGGTTGCCGAATGCATCACGAGATCGAAGCCCAATTCCAGCGGCCGCTGCACGTAGGGGCTGGCGAAGGTATTGTCGGCGGCAGTCAGAATCCCGTGCTTCTTGGCAAGCTCTGCAACTGCCTTAAGGTCAACGAGCTTAAGCATGGGGTTGGTCGGGGTCTCGACCCAGATCAGCTTGGTCTTGCCGGGGCGGATTGCAGCCTCGACCGCCTTGATATCGGTCATATCGACGAAGCTGAACTCCAGGCCGGCGGAGCGCTTACGCACCCGCTCGAACAGGCGATAGGTCCCGCCATAGAGGTCATCCATCGCAATGACATGATCGCCGCTGTCCAAAAGCTCCAGTACCGTCGAGGTGCCGGCAAGCCCGCTGGCAAAGGCATAGCCGCGGGTACCGCTTTCAAGGTCGGCGATGCAGCGCTCGTAGGCTCCGCGGGTCGGATTATGGGATCGCGAATATTCATAGCCCTTGTGGACGCCGGGGCTTTCCTGAACATAGGTCGAGGTCGCATAGATCGGCACCATGATGGCGCCGGTGGTAGGGTCGGGGGACTGACCGGCGTGGATGGCGCGGGTCGAGAAACCTGCGCGATTGGCGCGCGGCGGATTTGTGTCGGTCATTGGAAGCTTTCCGTCAGGCAATCTTGCGACGCAGGTGATTGAGCAGGTCGATGCGGGTGATCAGCCCCAGGAATTGGTCACCGTCGACCACCAGGGCAACGTAATCTTTGGAAAAAATTTCCGTCAGAGTCGTGATGGATTTCGAGGCGTCGATCGTTTCCAGCTTGGCGTTCATCGCGCTGGCGACGGGGTCCGAGAAATGGTCGGTCGCGCCGACAACCCGCATCAACAGGTCGGACTCGTCCAGTAGACCGACGATCCGGCTGCCTTCGACGACGGGTAGTTGGGACACATCGGCAACCCGCATGCGCTTGTAGGCGGTCAGCAGCGTGTCACCAGCGGTCACGGTAACCGCCTGTCCCAGGTCATGGCGACGCGAGATAAGGTCTCGAAGGTCGCCATGGCGCGGGCGATCGAGGAAACCCTGATCGCCCATCCAGAAATCGTTGAACATCTTCGACAGATACTTGTTGCCAGTATCGCAGGCGAGGGTGACGACCCGCTTAGGTTCCGTCTGATCCCGGCAATAGCGCAAAGCGGCGGCCAGCAGAGTGCCCGTAGAGGAGCCTGCCAGAATGCCTTCCTTGGTCAGAAGATCGCGGGCCGTTAGCAGCGCTTCCTGATCCGTGATCGTATAGGCGTCGCCCACGAGCGAGAGATCGCAGATAGGGGGGACAAAATCCTCCCCGATGCCTTCGACGACCCAAGAGCCCGGCTCGTCATGTCGGCCTGTTTTGATGAGATCCGCCAGGATCGATCCGCGAGGATCGGCCAGCACCATCTTGGTCTTGGGGGACTTATTCTTGAAGAAGCGTCCGAGGCCGGACAGCGTGCCGCCGGAGCCGACGCCGACAACCATCGCGTCGATGTCGCCATCCATCTGGGCCAGGATCTCCGGCCCGGTGCCGATCTCATGGGCCAAGGGATTGGCGGCATTGGCGAATTGGTTGATATAGACGGCGCCCGGAATCTCGGCGGTCAGCCGTTCTGCCATATCCTGATAATACTCGGGGTGACCCTTGCCCACGTCTGAGCGGGTGATCCGCACCTCGGCCCCCAGGGCGCGCAGATGGTTGATCTTTTCCAGGGCCATCTTGTCGGGAATGATCAGGATCAGCCGATAGCCCTTGGCGGACGCAACGAGGGCGAGCCCAAGGCCGGTATTGCCAGCGGTTGCTTCGATCAGCGTACCGCCAGGCTTCAGTCGGCCATCCCGTTCGGCGGCTTCGATCATCGTCAGCGCGATGCGATCCTTGATGGATCCGCCGGGGTTCTGATTTTCAAGTTTCAGGAACAATCGGCAGGGGCCGGTGTCGAAGCGTGTCAGCTCGATCAGGGGGGTATTGCCGATTTGAGAAAGGACCGCAGGGGGGCGGGGGGATGACGGCATTGCCGGATCGCTCCGTTAAAATGCTTAGGATTGGGTGGACTGTACCCATAATCCCAGTGGTTCGCAATGATTGTTCCGGCAATAACAGATATAAACTGTTGTATATGTGTTGATCATTAGTGCGCGTTCAGAAAGGGTGATGCGCCAATCTTTGAAGCCAGGTAACTCGATTCAAGGAAAACGAAGGTAAGGATGAGATTTTCCATGTATCTCCATTCGATGAATACATATGTATGCATCGTTTTTATTTGACCTTTCTAACATAAATGTTTCAATGGCTGGGATTGGTGAGGGAGATCCGCGATGATTGGTGGACATGCAGTCAGTGAAACCGCCAAAGCTGCAGGTGCTATCGGCAACTGTTTGAAGTCTCTGGCTTTAGAGGCTGGGGAGCATGGCTTGCAGGAACTGCAGGCGCTTCTGGCAGTCGCAGCCGACATCGCCCTTCAGGAAGCGGGGGACCGTCAGGAAGCGCTGGCAGCTTTTGTCAGCTCCAAACCGACATTGGTCTGGAGCCGCTGAGTATTTGAAAGAGCGGGCTGGCTTCGTACAGATCGCTCGGAGGATTGTTAACGCCGCTCGACCGGACGGCCCATGACCAGGGCGGTCGTCAAGCGATGAACCCCATCGACTTGCGCAATTTTGGCGCGGACTTCTGTCAGACGCTCCGTCGAAGCGGCGGCAATCTCGATCACCATATCGATGTCGCCGGTGAGGTTGGTCGCCGCGACAACTTCCGGTATGCCTTCCAGAACTTCTAGAATGGCAGGAAAGCGCTGGGGGGCCTGGACAAACAGAAAGGCCTGAATGGGGGCGGACACGCCGCCACCCAGCAATATAGTATAACCCCGAATCGCGCCGATCCGCTCAAGTCTGTCGATCCGCTCCTGAACCGTCGAACGGGCGAGTCCGACCCGACGCGCTAACGTGGCGACTGGCAGGCGGGCGTTACTGCGCAGCAGCTTAATGAGCGAACGATCAATGTCATCGAGATCCATGATGCCCCGGATAATATAATGTCGGTCGGCCCAAAGTCACTGCTTTAGGCCGATTCCGCTATGTTTGACCGACGAAGTAATCTGCGGTCAAGAACGACGCTTCGACTATCTCAGCAAGTTCGAAGCAGTCAAGACTACCGGAACAGATTATCGATGTCGGACTGGCTGACGCCACCGCCGGGCAACTGCGGCCCGTTCAGCAACGATTCATCGCTTCCCTGGGCGGGATTGACTTCGCTCGATACTTCGTCGGTCAATGCCTGGATATCGCGCTCGCCCCAGATACGGACCATATTGTCGATGCGGGTTTCGATATAGGTCAGCATCTTCACGACCTTGCGGATGCGCTGGCCGGTGATGTCCTGGAAGTTGCAGGCTTCGAAAATCTTGATGGTTTCGGCGCTGATAGCGGCTGCCTTTTCGGCGCGCTCCTCGGCGGGAAGATCATCCTTGTTCATACCGGCGGCCAGATCGTCGATGGCTTCGGCGGCATTCATGATGTTGTTGGTGGCGTCTTCGGTCTGCTGAACGATGGCGTCCAACTCGAACGTGGTCGAAGACAGGGTGCCGCTTTCAGCCTGGGCATTCATGAGCGCGATTTCGCGCTTGGTGTGGCTGATGTGCTGTGACAGCTCCTCCAGCTCGCGGGCGAGGAGCTTGGCTTCTTCGAACTTCTGCTCGTTGATCGACTTCGCGGCGGTATTCAGCGACTGGCGGAACCCGGCGATTTCACGGTGCAGGCCACCGCCGATATCGTGGATCGCGCGAAGGATATCTTCGTTGGAAACGTTCGTGCTCATGGTGTGGGTCATTCTCTAAGCATCAACTATTCATGCGACATTACTGGAGGAAGCACGCAAACGTATAGGTCAATCAGCGATAACGGTTTCCTGTCCGACATTGAAGGAGGCCTCGATCAGGCGGCTGGCGGTGTCGGGGTCGCGTGGCGGGCTGAAGAAATAGCCCTGGCCGTACATGCAGCCGAGTTCGGAAAGCCGCTGCACTTCGCCTTGCAGTTCGATCCCTTCCGCTATCACCTCGCAACCCAATCCGCGCGCCAGTTCCGCGATCATGCGGATGATCAGGGTGTTATCTTCCCGCTGCCGCATGGCGCGCACAAACGACTGGTCGATCTTGACGGCATCGAACTTGAACCGATGCAGATAGGAAAGGGAAGAATAGCCAGTACCGAAATCGTCTATGGCCAGCTTCAGCCCCATGTCTTTCAAAGCTGAGAGAATGAAAATCATCCGGTCGACGTCGCCTAGAACCGTGCTTTCGGTGATTTCCAGTTTCAGGGCGGCAGGTGGCGTGCCGTATTCTTCCAGGATCCGTTCGATCCGGGTCAGATAGTCGGGCTCTGCCAATTGCAGGGGCGAGACGTTGACGTTGATGAAGAGGCCGCTTTTGGACGGGTTCTGCGCCTGCCAGAGATTGGCCTGCTTGCAGGCTTCGGCCAGCGCGACTTCGCCCAGTTTGACGATCAACCCAGTTTCTTCAGCCAGCGGAATGAAGTGGGCAGGGGAGATCAACCCGTGGACCGGGTGGATCCATCGCATAAGCGATTCAAAGCCCGCCAGCCTGCCGGAAGTGAGATCGACGATCGGCTGATAGAAGAGGCGCAGTTGCCCCCCCATCTCGATGGCCTGGCGTAGTTCGCCCTCCAACTCCAGAGCATTCAGCGCCAGTTCACGATCAACATCACTGAAGATGGTGACGGAGCGGGAACCTTCGCGGTCGCCCCGGTTCATGGCCCGCGACGCAGAGCGCAGGATCTGTTCGGGCGCTTCGCCATGTAGGCCGGTAGCGGCACCGACGCGAGCGGTGATGAAGAGGCTTATGCCACCTTCAATGGGCAGGGCCGGTTTCAAAAGCTGATGCAGATCCTCGGCGCGTTTAAGGATCGCCTCTTCTGCCTCCACCTCGTCGAGGATAAGGCCAAAAAGCGCGGTATCGATACGCGCCAAAGTCTCGGTCCCGCGGATGTCGGCGCTCAGGCGGCGGGCGATCTGGCGCAGGATATCATCGGACTGGGCCAGACCCAGATTATTGGCGACGGAGCGGAACCGGTTGAGCTCCAGCACCATGACGGTCGAGCGGGAATCCGGGCGGCGTAGCGCCTGGGATACTCGGTCAAGGAAGAGAGCGCGGTTCGGCAGGCCGGTGACGCGGTCATGGAAGGCGTCATGCAGCACCTGCGCTTCGGCAGCCTTGCGCGGGGTGATATCCGATTGCGAACCGACGATGCGGATGGCCCTGCCGTCGAAATCGCGCAGGGTCATGCCGCTGCATTGCATCCAGCGCTCGTTCCCGTCGGCGTGGCGCATGCGATATTCGATCTGGAACGGTTCATCCTGGCCTGCGATCTGCGCTTCGATTACCGCCTGCAGCCAGATCAGGTCGTCTTCCAGCACCCGTTCGAACCATTCGTCTGGCTTATTGCCGACCTGATCATCCAGATACCCCAACATCTCTTTCCAACGCGGGGTGAAATAGACGGTTTCGGTGGCCAGATCCCAATCCCACAGCCCGTCCTTGGCCGCCTGCATCGCCAGGGCATAGCGCTCCTCGGACAGTTTCAGCGAATGTTCGGCCTCCTTGCGGGCCGTAATGTCGGACTGCGAGCCCGCCAGACGTTTTGCGCGCCCGCCCTGAGTGTCCGAGACGGCAGAGCCACGGCACAGCATCCAGCGCACGCCGCCGTCCTTGCAGCGGACGCGATATTCGATCAGGAACGCGCCGGAAGGCGTATCTACCTGTTCTTCCAGGGTGGCATCGACCCACAGACGATCCTCTTCCAGGACCATACCCAGCCAATCCTCGATGGAATGGCCGACTTCCTCCTGTTCGTACCCCATGATCGCGGACCAGCGGGGTGCATGGTAAAAATAGCCGGTGGTGAGGTCCCAGTGCCACAGCCCGTCATTGGCGCCCAGCACCATCAGGGCGTAACGGTCGGATTCGACCGAGGCGGCGCCATAGCGCACCAGTGCCAGCTGCCGAAGCTGGGCCAGACGATAACGCCATTCGACCAACGGAGCATCGGCATGCAGGACATCGTCGGCGACGATACCGGCCAGGTCGCGTTCATCGTCATAGATGGCAAGGGTGAGGGCGGCGCCGACAGCGCAGCCCGCAACTTGGCCAGCATGGATCACAAGAATGTCGGTCGAGTTCTCGCCATCGTCATGGGCAAGATCAAACGGAGCGCCATCAACCGCCGCTGTTATCGATGCCTCGGCCTTCGCTGACAAACCGATCAGACGAATCCGAAGGCGAATCGCTTGGTCGCCATCGCGCAAGGCTTGCCACCCGTTATTACTCATCGGCTAGCCTAGCTACCGGCCTGGGTGAGTGCAACCATCACCAATGTCATACCAACGTAAAGCCTATGCGATGCGATCGCCGGGCTCGCTGCCCTGGAAGAAGCGATCGAGGTTATCAAGGGCGCGAAAACCCATGGCGTTGCGGGTTTCGAGGGTGGCACTGCCCAGGTGGGGCAGCAGGAAGCTATTCGTCACGCTACGATAGCGCGGGTCGATGTTTGGCTCCCCTGCGAAAACATCCAGTCCCGCCGCCATAAGCCGTCCGGACTTAAGGGCCGAAATCAGGGCATCGTCATCGATCAGCGTCCCCCGAGCCGTATTCACGACGATGGCCTTGGGCGGTAGAAGTTCAATCCGCTCGGCATTCAGGAAGCCGTTGGTTTCTGGACCTGCCGGGGCATGGAGCGACAAGACGTCGGAGACCTTCAGCAGGCTTTCGGCGGTCGCGTGATAGGTCGCGCCCAGTTCTTTCTCGATAGCGGGGTCGATGGGGCGGCGGTTGTGGTAGTGGATCTCCATGCCAAAAGCCTTGGCACGCCGGGCTGTCGCCTGACCGATCCGGCCCATGCCATAGAGGCCAAGGCGCTTGCCTGTCACTTGGATCCCCAGCAGTTGGGTCGGCATCCAGCCCTTCCAGGCAGCCGTGCGTACCGCCTGTTCGCCTTCATAGGCCCGGCGGCTGGCGCCCAGCATCAGCAGCAGGGCGATATCGGCTGTCGCATCCGTCAGCACGTCGGGCGTGTTGGTCGCGATGATGCCGCGCGCCTTGCAGGCAGCCACATCGATATGCTCATAACCGACCGAGAAGGTGGCGATGATCTTGACGGAGGCGGGCAGGCGCTCGACCACAGCCGCGGTCATCTTGTCCGACCCTGTGATCAGCAGGCCATCGTGGCCTGATGCTGCTTCCAGCAGCTTGTCGGCAGTAACGGGCGCGGCATCGGTCGAAAAGGTCGCGTCATAGTCGCGAGCGGCCCGGGCTTCGACGGCGTCGGGCAAATGACGGGTGATCAACAGGCGAGGCTTCACGACCGGGCTACTCCGCTGAAATCTTACTGGCATTATTTCAAGCTTAAAGCGCAGTGCAGCATCAAGCGTTAATGAATGAGATCGCGCATTGCGTCGTCGACGCCCTGCAATGTCACCGGGTACATCCGCCCACCCATCAGCCCATGAATCATCTCGATGGATGGGGTATAGGGCCAGAAACGCTCTTTGCCGGGGTTGAGCCAGGCCGCTCGGCGGAAATGCGTGATCAGCCGTTTCAGCCAGACTTCGCCCGGCTCCTCGTTCCAATGTTCGACGCTGCCGCCGGGCGAGACCAGCTCGTAAGGGCTCATCGACGCATCGCCGACAAAGACAAGGCGCCAGTCGCTTGAATAGGTGCGGATCAGTTCGGCCGTCGACAGTGCGCTCTGCTGGCGCCGGGCATTGTCGCGCCAGACTTTCTCGTAGACGCAGTTATGGAAATAGAAGCTCTCGAAATGTTTGAACTCGGCCTTGGCGGCGGAGAACAATTCGGAGGCAAGGCGCACATGATCGTCCATCGACCCGCCGATATCGAGCAGCAGCAGAACCTTCACCGCATTATGCCGCTCCGGGCGCATCTTGATATCCAGCAGCCCGCCCTTGGCCGCCGTGGCATCGATCGTGCCGGGCAGGTCCAACTCGCTCGCGGCCCCAGTGCGGGCAAAGCGGCGCAGACGGCGAAGGGCCAGCTTCAGCGTGCGGGTGCCAAGTTCGACATTGCTGTCGAGATCCTTGAACTCGCGCTTGTCCCAGATCTTGACCGCCCGACGGTTACGGCTTTCCTCCTGCCCGATACGCACACCCGCCGGATTATAGCCATAGGCTCCGAACGGCGAGGTTCCGGCTGTGCCGATCCATTTCGATCCGCCCTGATGGCGACCCTTCTGCTCCTCCAGCCGGTGCCGGAGTGTCTCTATGATGGCGTCGAAATCGCCCAGCGCCTGGATTTCGGCCATCTCCTCGGGGGAGAGATATTTTTCAGCCATCTTGCGCAGCCATTCGTCGGGAATGGTCTGGGGTGTCAGCTCGCCCGAGGCGATGCAGGAATAATAGCTGGCGAAGACCCGGTCGAAGCGGTCGATCATCCGCTCGTCCTTGACCAGGGAGGCGCGGGAGAGATGATAGAAATCATCTAGCGTCCAGTCGGCCGCCTTCTGCTTTACAGCCTCGATGAGCGTCAGCAGCTCGGTCGCTGTTGCCGGAATGCCCGCCTCGCGCAGGGCGTAGAAGAAGCCGATGAACATCTAGCGTCGGGCTGCCAGACGCTCAAGCAGCGCCACATCCTGCTCCGTCTTCAACAGCGCGCCCGAAAGCGGGGGCAGGGTACCTTTGGCTTGAAGTTCGGCGGGCGAGATATCGTCGGCCACCAGCAGACGCAGCCAATCCAGCAATTCGGAGGTCGCGGGCTTCTTCTTCAGGCCATTCACCGACCGCAACTCGAAGAAAGCGGCGAGGGCGGCCTGCACCAGATCGGCCTTGATGCCGGGGTAATGCACCTCGACGATCTTGGCCATCGTCTCGGCTTCCGGGAAGCGGATGTAATGGAAGAAACAGCGACGTAGGAAGGCGTCGGGCAGTTCCTTTTCGTTGTTGGAGGTGATCAGCACTACCGGCCGGTTTTTCGCTGTCACCGTCTCCCGCGTCTCATAGACATCGAACTCCATGCGGTCGAGTTCGTGCAGCAGATCGTTCGGAAACTCGATATCCGCCTTGTCGATCTCGTCAATCAACAGAACGCAAGGTGTCTCCGACGCGAAGGCTTCCCAGAGCTTACCCTTCACAATGTAATTGGCGATGTCGGAAACGCGCGGATCGCCAAGCTGGCTGTCGCGTAGGCGGGATACCGCATCATATTCGTAAAGCCCTTGCTGGGCGCGGGTGGTCGATTTGATGTGCCAGGACAGCAGAGGCATGCCGAGGGCGCGGGCGATCTCCTGCGCCAGGACGGTCTTGCCCGTGCCGGGCTCGCCCTTCAGCAGCAAGGGGCGCTGCAGGGTGAGGGCAGCATTGACGGCAACCAGCAGGTCGCGGTCGGCGATATAGTTTTGTGTTCCATCAAAACGCGGGCGCATCACATACCTTTCACCTTCGGGTGTTAGAGAGAAACATGCGCCTCGTTAACGAACAACTCGTTGTCAGGGGGGCGGCAAACTTCTAGCCTATTGTTACAGCGCTGACCGCTCGGTCAGTGTTCCCGTTGGACAACCCATAAAAACGAGGCTTCACACCGTGTCCACGACCTCCCGCACCCTCAAGGCGCTTCTGGCCGCCACGGCCATGACCGCCGGTCTTTCCGGTGTTGCCTATGCGCAGAGCGCCGGTAACTACACGCTGACCATCCTGCATGTGAACGATCTCCATTCGCGCCTCCAGCAGACCAATGCCACCGGCTCGGCCTGCTCGGACAAGGACGCGGCCGAAAAGAAGTGCTTCGGCGGCATGGCGCGCATCGTTTCCAAGTCGAAGGAAATCAAGGCCGAGATCGCGGCGAAGAAGGGCAATCTGCTGTTCGTCCATGGTGGTGATCAGTTCCAGGGCACCCTGTTCTTCACCCATTACAAGGGCCGCGCCGACCAGGAAATCGTCAACCGCTTCGGTCTCGATGCCGCGACCCTCGGCAACCATGAGTTCGATGCCGGTCCGGCCGTGCTGGCCGATTATCTGACGGGTGTGAACTTCCCGGTTGTCACCGCCAATATCGATCTGTCGGGCGAACCGAAGCTGAAGGGCCTCGTGCAGCCGTACATCGTGGTCGAACGCGGCGGCCAGCGCATCGGCATCATCGGCGGCATCACCATGGACACGCCGATCACCTCTTCGCCGGGTCCGACCGTGAAGTTCCTGGACGACATCAAGTCGATCCAGAAATACGTCAACGAGATCAAGGCGCAGGGCGTCAATAAGATCATCGCCGTGACCCACATCGGCCTCGTGCGCGAAACCGAAATCGCCCAGCAGGTCGATGGTCTGGACGTGATCGCCGGTGGCCATTCGCACTCGCTGCTGTCGAACACCGCCAAGGATGCCGTGGCTCCGGCGCCGGTCGTCGTCAACAAGAAGGACGGCAGCAAGACCCTGCTGGTCCAGGCTGGCGAATACACCAAGTATCTCGGCCGTCTCGACGTGACCTTCAACGCCAAGGGCGAAGCTACCTCCTGGAATGGCGACCCGATCCTGCTCGACGGTTCGGTTGCCGAAGACAAGGAAACCGCCGACCGCATCGCCGCGCTCGACAAGCCGATCCAGGAACTGAAGAACCGCCCGGTCGGTGAAGCCAAGGCCGCTATCGATGGCGACCGCAAGAATTGCCGCCAGAAGGAATGCACCATGGGTAACCTGGTGTCGGACGCTCTGATGTCCGCCACCAAGGCTAAGGGCACTCAGATCGTGATCATGAACGGCGGCGGTCTGCGTACCTCCATCGATCAGGGTCCGGTCACCCTGGGCGAAGTTCTGACGGTGCTGCCGTTCCAGAACACCATCGCCACCATGAAGCTGAAGGGCAGCGACATCGTCGCCTCGCTCGAAAACGGCTTCTCCAAGGTCGAAGAAGAGCAGGGCCGCTTCCCGCAGGTTGCCGGTCTCCGCATCACCTGGGACCGCAAGAAGCCCGCGATGAGCCGCGTGGTTTCGGTCGAAGTGGCTGACGGCGCAGGCTTCAAGCCGCTGGATCCGAACGCGGTCTATTCGGTTGCCACCAACGACTTCATGCGTCGTGGCGGTGACGGCTATACCCCGTTCAAGGAAAAGGCCATCGACGCTTATGACTTCGGTCCGAACCTCGAAGAAGCGGTTGCCGCCTACATCGGCGCCAACTCGCCCTACGAGCCGAAGATCGACGGCCGTATCAAGGAAGCGCAGTAAGAGTCTTGGCGTTGGTCTACCGCTTCGCTGCTTGAGGCCGCTAGGCTACGAGATAGAAGGGTCCGGAGAAATCCGGGCCCTTTTGTTTTCAGATCTCTGCCGTTCCGTCGAAATAGAAGATGCAGGCCCCCTCCAGCATCACGCGATCACCGACCAGGGTGCAGCGGATTTCGCCGCCGCGGCGTGACGCCTGATAAGCCAGGAACTCCGACTTTTCCAGCCGCCCGGCCCAAAATGGCGCCAGCATGGTATGGGCGCCGCCGGTGACAGGATCCTCTGGAATACCCTTGGCCGGGGCGAAATAGCGGCTGACGAAATCATAGGGTTCGGAGCCCTGAGCCGTGACGATGACACCTGGATAGGGCAGAGCCGCTATCGCCTCCATATCCGGGACAAGGCTGCGGACCGCCGCCTCATCCTGCAGCAGCACCATGAGATTGAAGGCGTTGCCATAAACCTCGACCGGCGTGGCTCCCAGGGCGGTTGTAAGTCCTGGTGGAGGCGGGACCGGCTTGGCCGCGCGGGTGGGAAAGTCCATGCGGTAGCCGCTGTCTGTACGTTCGACCGGCAGGGGGCCGCTGGCGGTGTGGAAAGTTACCTGCCGACGGCCCGTCTCCAGACGTTCCATCACCACGGCGGCGCCGGCGAGAGTCGCATGTCCGCATAGCGGTACCTCTACCTTCGGCGTGAACCATCGCAGGCGATAGTCTTCTCCATCCGGCACCAGGAACGCGGTCTCGGCGAGATTGTTCTCGTCGGCGATGGACTGCATCACGCTGTCGGCTGGGAAATCCTGCAGCAGCATGACGGCGGCGGGATTACCCCGGAACCGCTCTCGGGTGAAGGAGTCGAGTTGAAACAGCCGGACCTGCATGATGTCTCCCCTGGGGTTTCATCAGTGGTGCCGGATGGAACAGCTGGAGAGCAATCGGAGTATTGCTTCGGGGACAATTCAGCGGCCGGGCGCTACTCCCGCGCCGCTGCAATCGAGCGCTTGTAGCCCATCGGCATGTTCAGCCCCGCGATCTCCTTCGGCGCGAAGTGCCGCAGTTCCTTATGCTCGTCGCTGATCTTCAGATCTTTGAGCAGCGCCCCCTCGGCATAACAGAGGTAGGTCACGATCAGCACGTCGATACCGTTCACCCGGTAGATCCAGCTGTCGAGAATCCGGTCGATCTTGGCGACAATGCCCAACTCCTCCCATACCTCGCGGATGGCGGTCTGTTCGGGGCTGTGGCCCGCTTCCAGTTTGCCGCCGGGAAGTTCCCATTCGTCGCGCTCGTTCTTCAGCAGCACGCAGCGCCCTTCGACGAACAGCACGGCCTTGACCGAAACGGGATATCGAAGGGCGTGCTGGTCACTCATCGGGGGCTCGTTAAGGCTTGTGGACAGGTGGGTCATCCCCACGTTACAAGGCATGTCCGCCCTGGCAAGAGTATAGGGCGCCCAGAAACGTAGCAGACGACGTTATCTCATAGGGACGAGCATGCAGACCGCTAACGACATCCGCGCCAAATTCCTCTCATATTTCGGTGAGAATGGACATGAGGTCGTCGCCTCCAGCCCGCTGGTGCCGCGCAACGACCCGACGCTGATGTTCACCAACGCCGGTATGGTGCAGTTCAAGAACGTCTTCACGGGCCAGGAGAAGCGCGACTATGCCCGCGCTGCCACCTCGCAGAAGTGCGTCCGCGCGGGCGGTAAACATAACGATCTGGATAACGTCGGCTATACCGCGCGCCATCACACCTTTTTCGAGATGCTTGGCAATTTCTCGTTCGGTGACTATTTCAAGGAACAGGCGATCGAGCATGCCTGGACCCTGATCACCAAGGAATATGGCCTCGCCAAGGACAAGCTGCTGGTCACCGTCTATCACGATGACCATGAGGCGGCTGGCTATTGGAAGAAGATCGCGGGCCTGCCCGAAGATCGCATCATCCGCATCGCAACCTCGGACAATTTCTGGTCGATGGGCGATACCGGCCCCTGCGGTCCCTGCTCGGAAATCTTCTACGATCACGGCGACAAGATCTGGGGCGGCCCGCCGGGCAGCGCCGACCAGGATGGCGACCGTTTCATCGAGATCTGGAACCTCGTCTTCATGCAGTTTGAGCAGATGGCGGGCGGCGAGCGCGTGTCGCTGCCGCGTCCCTCCATCGACACCGGCATGGGTCTGGAGCGTCTGTCGGCGGTCCTGCAGGGTAAACACGACAATTACGATGTCGACCTGATGCGCTCGCTGATCGAAGCTTCGGCCCATGCGTCGAACTCCGATCCCGATGGTCCGCACAAGGTCTCGCACCGCGTGATCGCCGATCACCTGCGCTCCTCGGCTTTCCTGATTGCCGACGGCGTGCTGCCCTCCAATGAAGGTCGCGGCTACGTCCTGCGCCGTATCATGCGCCGCGCGATGCGCCATGCCCACATCATCGGTGCGCGCGAGCCGCTGCTCTGGAAGCTGTTCCCGGCGCTCGACGCTCAGATGGGTAAGGCCTATCCGGAACTGGGCCGCGCCGGTGCGCTGATCACCGAAACCCTGAAGCTGGAAGAAACCCGCTTCAAGCAACTGCTGGACCGCGGTCTGAAGCTGCTGGGCGATGAGTCCGGCAAGCTGGGCGACAAGGGCGTGCTGCCCGGGAATGTCGCCTTCACCCTCTATGATACCTACGGCTTCCCGCTGGATCTCACCCAGGACGTGCTGCGCGAGCAGGGCAAGTCGGTCGACCTCGACGGTTTCAATACCTCGATGGAAGCCCAGCGTGCCAAGGCCCGTGCGGCCTGGGCCGGTTCGGGCGATGCCGCGACCGACAAGATCTGGTTCGAACTGCGCGAGAAGGTCGGCGCGACCGAGTTCCTCGGCTATGACACCGAAGCCGCCGAAGGCCAGATCGTCGCCATCGTGGTCGATGGCCAGCCGGTTGTCGAAGCCAAGGGCGGCAATGTCACCATCATCGTCAATCAGACGCCGTTCTATGGCGAAAGCGGCGGTCAGCAGGGCGATACCGGCACCATTCAGGGTGCATCGGGCAGCGTTGCCGTTGCCGATACCACCAAGAAGCTGGGCGATCTCTTCATCCATACCGGCGTGCTGACCGGCAGCGTCAAGGTCGGCGAGGCGGTTGCCCTGACCGTCGATAACGTCCGCCGTTCCAAGATCCGTGCCAACCATTCGGCGACCCATCTGCTGCATGAGGCGCTGCGCCGCGTGCTGGGCGAGCATGTGACCCAGAAGGGCTCGCTGGTCGCGCCGGAACGTCTGCGCTTCGACATCGCACAGCCGCGCCCGATCACGGCGGAGGAAATCCGTACGGTCGAACGCTCGGTCAATGCCCGTATCCGTCTGAACTCCGAAGTCACCACCCGCCTGATGACCCCGGAAAAGGCCATCGAGGAAGGCGCGATGGCGCTGTTTGGCGAGAAATACGGCGAAGAAGTCCGCGTCGTCGCCATGGGCTTTGAGGATGAAAGCGTGAAGGGCCGTTATTCGGTCGAGCTTTGCGGTGGCACCCATGTGCGCCGCACGGGTGACATCGGCGCCTTCAAGATCCTGTCGGAAAGCGCCGTTGCTGCTGGTGTCCGCCGTATCGAAGCGATCACCGGCGAAGCGGTTCTTGATTATGTGGATGGCGAAGAAGCCCTGCTGGGTCAGGCTGCATCGACGCTCAAGGTCGCGACCAACGATCTGCCGACCCGCCTTGCGACCTTGATCGAGGATCGCAAGCGTCTGGAGCGTGAACTGCTCGAAGCCCGCAAGCAGCTGGCGAGCGGTGGTGGCGGCGCTGGTGCCTCGGCCGTGCAGGAAATCGCCGGGACCAAGTTCCTGGCCCGCCGTCTCGACGGCGTTCCGGCCCGCGAGCTCAAGGGCATGGTCGACCAGATGAAGAAGGACCTCGGCTCGGGCATCGTCGCGGTGGCGGCGGTGGACGAGGGCAAGGTCTCGCTGGTTGTCGGCGTGACCGAGGATCTGATGGCCAAGATCAGCGCGGTTGATCTGGTTCGTACAGGTGCCGAGATCGTCGGCGGTAAGGGCGGCGGTGGCCGTCCCGATATGGCCCAGGCCGGTGGTGCCGATCCCGAGCAGATCGAAGCCGCCTTGGCTGCCATGGCCAAGCTGACCGAAAGCCGTCTGGCGAACTAGGCCTCAAGTAGGGCGAAGCCCGGTAGGCCAGCGCAAACCGGCCTCAAGTAGGGCGAAGCCCGGTAGGCCAGCGTAAACCGGCCTCAAGTAGGGCGAAGCCCGGTAGGCCAGCGTAAACCGGCCTCAAGTAGGGCGAAGCCCGGTAGGCCAACGCAAACAACAAAAGCCCCGCCCTCACCGGCGGGGCTTTTTCGTTTCTGCATCCTCTGCCATGCTTTTTCTCAAGCGCCGCAACCATAGGCGGCAGAGACGGGAGGCAGTATGGCTATCGTAAGCTTTCAGGCGCCCCATTTGATGCTGGTTGGCGGCGGAGCCCTGTCGGAAGTACCCAGCGTCCTGAAGCGCCTGGAGATCGAGCGACCCCTGATCGTCACCGATGGTTTCATGGTGAAAACTGGTGTGGTGCCGCGCATCGTCGACCTCCTGCGAGTTGCGGGGATCCAGGCGGGGATTTTCGCCGATACCATACCGGATCCCACGGTTCCGGTGGTGGAGGCGGGGGGGGGCGGCTCTCCTGGCTGGACGCCACGATGGGCTGCTGGCCATCGGTGGTGGCAGCCCCATAGATACCGCCAAGGCGATGAGTATCCTGGCGGCGGGCGGGGAGGAGATGCGGAGCTATAAGGTTCCGGCCAGTGCCGACCGCCGCGCAGTCCCCGTCGTCTGTGTTCCAACCACAGCAGGAACGGGGTCGGAAGTGACACGCTTCTGCGTCATCACCGATCCTGCCACCGATGAGAAGATGCTGATCGCGGGCCTGGGCGCTTTGCCATCGGCAGCGATCATCGACTATGAGCTGACGCTCAGCATGCCGATGCGCCTGACCGCCGATACCGGCATCGATGCCCTGACCCATGCCATCGAAGCCTTCGTCAGTAAACGCGCGAACAGCATGAGCGACCTCTACGCGCTGTCGGCCATGAAGATCCTCTGGGCCAATCTGCGCATTGTCTGTGCCGAACCGGGGAACCACGCAGCGCGGGAGGCGATGATGTGGGGTGCGACCCAGGCGGGGCTGGCTTTCTCCAACGCCTCGGTGGCCCTGGTTCACGGCATGAGCCGCCCCATTGGGGCGTTTTTCCATGTGCCGCACGGCCTGTCGAACGCCATGCTGCTGCCGGTGGTAACGGCGTTTTCGGCAGATGCGGGGCGCGAGCGCTACGCCATTTGCGCCCGGCAGATGGGCCTAGCATCGCCCGAGGAGGGTGATCAGCTTGCCGTGGCGCGTCTGATTGAGGCGCTGACACAGGTTAATATCGACCTGGAGGTGCCAAGCCCCGCGCGGTACGGCATCCCGCGTGAACGCTATTTCGCACTCTTGGAGACGATGGCGGATCAGGCCCTGGCGTCGGGCTCGCCCGGCAATAATCCGCGGGTGCCGACGCGGGAGGAGATCATGGCGCTCTATCGGGCCGCTTACGACTGACGCGCAAAAGAAAATGCCCGGGTTTCCCCGGGCATTTGATTAGGCTGCATCCTCGGAAGAGGGGGCGGCCGCTTCGGCGGGCGCCTCTGCTGCCTCAGTATTCTTCCGGCGCACCGGAGCGCGGCGCTTCGGCTTGGCAGGGACGGCAGCTTCGGCAGTGTCCGCAGCATCTGCCGTCGCGGCTTCAGCCGGTGCAGCTTCCTTTGCCGGGGCTTTCTTGCGGGTCGCAGGCTTGCGCTTGGGCTTGGCTGCAACGGCGGCTTCTTCTGCCGGTGCATCGGCAACGACGGGCGCGGCTTCGACGACCGGAGCGTCAACGACTTCACCGACGACACCATCTTCAATCGCGGCTTCGGTGACCGCCACGTCCTTGGCCTTGACAGGCTTACGGGTACGCGAGCGCTTGGCCGGGGCCGGTGCGGCTTCCTTGACAGGCTTCTGCTCGATCTCGTCTTCCATCGGCAGACCGGGCGCCGGGGCGCGGATCAGCATGAAAGCGGGGACGTCGTTACCAAAGCCATAGACGCGCGGGCCGAGGTCATTGTCGCGGTCGCGATGACGGTTGCGATCACGATCACCCCGGTCGGAGCGATCTTCACGGTCACGGCGGGGGCGGTCGTCAGCGGCCCGCTCGGTGCGTTCCGGGCGATCATTGCGCGGGCGACGGTCGCCGCGATCTTCGCGGGGCTGGCGGTCTTCACGGGCTTGTCGGTCTTCGCGGTTCGGCCGTTCTGCGCGCTCTTCGCGCTGGGGACGGTCCTCACGCTGCGGACGGTCTTCCTGGACAGGTTCTTCGGCAACACCGGCTGTTTGCTCAACCGCTTCAACGGCAGGTGCGTCGCGACGCGGGCGACGATCACGGCCACCGCGTTCGGGGCGCTCGCCACGACCACCACGGCCGCCTGCACCAGCGCGACCGCCACGGCCACCACGACGATGGTTGGTGATCTCGTCGGCTGGCACCAGCGCCAGTTCGTCCAGACCTTCGATCTGGAAGCGGGGGATCTCTTTTTTGGTCAGGCTTTCGACGGCTTCGACCAGCTTGGTATCGGTCGGGGCGGCCAGGGTGAAAGCGCGACCGCTGCGACCTGCACGACCGGTACGGCCGATGCGATGCACATAATCGTCGGAGGCGAAGGGGATATCGAAATTGAAGACATGGCTTAGGTCGGCAACGTCGATGCCGCGCGCGGCGACGTCGGAGGCGACCAGCAGATTGACTTCACCCGACTTGAACTTCTCCAGCGTCTCGGTGCGATAGGACTGCGGCAGATCGCCATGCATGGCACGGGCGTTGAAGCCGTGCTTCACCAGCGACTTGGCGACGATATCCACGTCCTTCTTGCGATTGCAGAAGATGATCGCGTTTTTGACGTCTTCGCTGCGCAGCAGACGACGGAGCGCTTCGCGCTTGTCTTCTTCTTCGACGATGACGAGATGCTGGGCAACGTTCGTCGCCGTGGTCGCGGGCGCCGAAACGGTGATTTCCTTGGGGTTCTGCAGGAACTTATCCGCCAGCTGACGGATTTCCTTCGGCATGGTCGCGCTGAAGAACAGCGTCTGACGCATGGGGGACAGCAGGCTGACGATCTTTTCGACGTCGGGCATGAAGCCCATGTCGAGCATGCGGTCGGCTTCGTCGATCACCAGCGTCTTGACGAAGTTCATCAGAACCTTGCCGCGCTCGAAATGGTCGATCAGACGGCCGGGGGTGGCGATCAGCACGTCGACGCCACGATCCAGCGCATCTTCCTGGTCGCCGAACGACACGCCGCCGATCAGCAGGGCCATGGAGAGCTTGTTGTACTTGCCGTACTTGGTGAAATTCTCGGCGACCTGGGCTGCAAGCTCGCGGGTCGGCTCCAGGATCAGCGAGCGTGGGGCGCGCGCCTTCGTCTGACCGCCGGCCAGAATATCGATCATCGGCAGCGTGAAAGACGCCGTCTTGCCCGTACCGGTCTGGGCGCAACCCAAGACGTCACGGCCCATCAGGACCACCGGGATCGCCTGGGCCTGAATGGGGGTCGGCTGGGTATAGCCAGTATCGGTTACGGCCTGGACGATTTCAGGGCTCAGGCCAAGATCGGCAAATGACATGCGGTTTCGCGCGCTCTTTGGTTCGGCCCAATGCAGTCCAAATGGATGCCGGGCTAAAGACAGAAAAAAACAAACGCGGATTTCTGTCTATCCGCGCTGTTGACGGCATTAACACTCTCCAACCGTTGACTGTCAAACGAAACCATTGCAAGGCAGCTTGGCTCAAAGGCTCTGTTTCGCTAGTGTCGCGCGGCTTTTTGCCTTCCAAGGACCTGTTTCATGCCTGACCCTTTGCTGTTGATCCCTGGCCTTCTGTGCGACGAGGCGCTCTGGCGTCCGCAAATCGATCATTTCGCGGGCCGGGTAGACTGCATCGTCGGCGATACGACCAAGGACGATACGGCGGCTGGAATGGCCGCCCGCATTCTCTCTAAAGCTCCGCCGCGCTTCCAGTTGGCGGGCTTGTCCATGGGGGGATACATCGTCTTCGAAATCCTGCGCCGGGCGTCGGACCGGGTCAGCAAACTGGCCCTGCTGGATACCCAGGCCCGGCCCGATTCGGAGGAACAGAAAGAAAAGCGCAAAGCTTTGATGCGCCTTGCGGAAATCGGTCGGTTTAAGGGCGTTACGCCGCGCCTTCTCCCGATGCTGGTGCATGAGGATAGGCTCCAGGATACCGCCCTGACCGAGGTGGTGATCGGCATGGCGGAGCGGATCGGCCGCGATGCCTTCCTGCGTCAGCAGAATGCGATCCTGACCCGCAGCGACAGCCGTCCGATGCTGCCGGGCCTGGCGATACCGACCCTTATCATCTGCGGACAGCAGGATGC
This sequence comes from Lacibacterium aquatile, assembly GCF_042683105.1. Taxonomy (NCBI): domain Bacteria; kingdom Pseudomonadati; phylum Pseudomonadota; class Alphaproteobacteria; order Rhodospirillales; family Rhodospirillaceae; genus Lacibacterium; species Lacibacterium aquatile. The sequence goes on along the minus strand of NZ_JBHUIP010000005.1, from coordinate 46,576 downwards.
CCTGACACCGCCCGATCGTTCCCAGGAAATGGCAGCGGCCATTCCGCTGGCTCGCCTCGAGCTGATCGACCGCTGCGGTCATCTGGCCAGCATCGAGCATCCGGAGCGGGTCAACACACTGTTCGACGAGCATTTCGCTTGAAGATCCGTCCGGCACTGCCGGAAGAGTGGGAGATCGTCCGCCGCATCACCCTCGACGCTTACGCCAAATGGGTGCCGCTCCTCGGGCGCGAGCCTCTACCGATGTTGGTCGACTATCGGCAGGCGATACTCGACCATCGCATCGATTTTGCAGAGAGAGACGGCGATGTCCTGGGTCTTATTGAATTGGTGCCGGGAACGGCTCATCTGCTGATCGAAAATTTGGCAGTCGACCCCGCTGCCCAGGGACAGGGGGTCGGTCGGGCCTTGATGGCGCATGCACAGCAATTGGCCCATGATCAAGGCCTAGCGGAACTGCGGCTCTATACCAATAAACTATTTGAAGCGAATATCCGCTTCTATCGCGGGCTGGGGTTCAAGCTGACGCAGGAACAGCCGTTTCGTGGCGGTACCGTCTGCCATTTCGCCTTGCCGATGGATCGCTAGAAGCCGAATCCGAAGCCGGTGCCAAGGAAGCTGCCCCCGCTGCCGAAACCTGCTCCGGCGCGGAAGAACAGCGGGAATCGACGATTGTCATCCAGAGGTGTGCGTGGCGGGAAGAGCGCCGTTGTAACGTTGGCGACCAATTCCTTGAACGCCGGATCCTCGGGTGTCATCGGCATCGGCACGCTGCCACTGGCCGATGAAAGTGCAGATGGCCCGCGGCAGAAGGCGGCCGTCACCTGCAGGTCCGCTCCCATAGGGGCGGGACTTGCCGACGGTTGCTGGCCGCAGACCTCATCCCGCCGAGCAACCCCTTCCTGCCGGAACAGGAAGACCACACGGTTGGTGGCATTGGGATCGAGCGGCGGTGCCGACTGCCATTGCAGGTTCGAAGCGAAATAGGTCGGCATTGCGGCGGTCACGCCGGTATTCAGCCGCTCTATGGAAGCCTGAGCAAAAGGATTGCCGGCAACGACGACGGGCACCGGGGCGGAGCCTGCAGCAATGGCAAGCTCGCTGATCGTGCTGGTCGTCGAATAGTCGGTATTATAAACCCGGCTCGAACCACAGGCCGCCAGCAGCAGGGCCAGAGCCAGGGAAGCAAGCTTGTTCATTGTCGATCTCCTCAGCAGCGCTTCCATCATCAATATAAAGCCGGATACATAAGGTACGCCCTACCGGCAGGTAAAGTTGCGTTAGAAAGTGGAAATCGGGATCCTCGCCTTTAAGGGGCAGGGTGCTATCGACAAGGGAGAGTTCGCCTATGAGTGCGACCGCAGAGATTACCGCTGCCATTATCGTGATTGGGGACGAGATTCTCTCGGGCCGGACCCAGGATGTGAACATCCATTTCCTGGCTAAGGAACTGACGAAACTCGGCATTCCGCTGCGGGAAGTCCGCGTGGTTCCCGATGTGGCGGACGAGATCGTGGCCGCCGTAAACACCCTGCGTCAGAAATTCACCTATGTCTTCACGACGGGCGGCATCGGCCCGACCCATGACGACATCACATCGGCAAGCGTCGCCAAGGCATTCGGGCTCGAAATCCACCGCCATCCCGATGCGGTCAAATTGCTGGAAGGCCACTACGCGCCGGGTGAACTGACCGAAGCGCGCCTCAAGATGACCGAGGTTCCGGTGGGCGCGACCCTGATCCAGAACCCCATTTCCAAGGCGCCCGGCTTCAAGATCGGCAATGTGCATGTGCTGGCCGGGGTGCCAAAGATCGCCGAGGCTATGTTCGACGCTATTAGACCAACCCTGCAAGGTGGGCCGGAGATCCACGCCCGCACGGTCTCCTGCTCGCTGGGGGAGGGGGCGATTGCTGCCCGCCTCTCGGCGATCCAGGATCGCTTCCCCGATACCTCCATCGGCTCCTACCCCTATTTCACCGGCAGCGGCGGGGGCAGCGGAACAGCCCTGGTGACACGCGGCACCGACCTTGCCCGCGTGCAGGCAGCAGCGGCCGAGATCCACGCCATGATTCTGGATCTCGGCGGGCAGGCCGAGAACATCTAGGCCAGCGAGGCGTCCCAATGGGTGATCTCGATGGTATGGCCGTCGAGATCGCGCAGGATCGCACCATAGTAGGCTGGCGAGATGTCGGGGCGCAGCCCCGGTTCGCGGGTGGTGACCCCACCCAGAGCGGCGCCTGCCTCGTGGGCAGCGGCAACGGCGGCGCGGCTGGGCGCCTTGATCGCGATATGGGTACGCGCGCCGACAAGAGAGTCTGTCGGTTCGGTTGGATAGAGCCAGAAAGCCCAGGTATCGTCGGTGCCGAAGGCCAGTTCCTTCTCGTTCGCCCGCAGGCAGCGATAGCCCAGCGGTGCAAAGAGCTGTTCATAGAAATTCTTGGAGCGGGCGAGGTCGGCAACGCCTAAGGACAGATGGTCGAGCATGGTGCTTCCTGACAGGAACTGAGTAGGCCTTCAGAATAGAACGTTTGGGGAATGCGTGCTGCGCGTCTTCGCGCGGCTTTGCGATCAATTTGATTGCTAACCCCAGTCTTTACGCGCGAAATGATCGCATGAGCGATCTTGATATCTTCGACCGCCGCCTGCTCGCCCTGGTGCAGGAGGATGCCAGCCTGACCAGCGAGCAACTGGGGGAGCAGGTGGGGCTTTCGGCTGCTGCCTGCCGCCGTCGCCTGCAATCCTTGAAGAAGCGCGGGGTGATCGAGCGGGAAGTGGCGCTGCTGGCGCCTCAGGCGGCGGGCAATCCGATCACGGTGGTCGTGCAACTGTGGCTGCTTCGCGACCGCGCCGACATTCTTGATCGTTTCGCCAAGCAGATCCGCCAAGCGCCCGAGGTTCAGCAATGCTGGTACGTGACCGGTTCCTGCGACATCGTGATGGTGCTGAGCGTGGCTGATATGGCGGCTTACGAGGCTTTCACGCGCGCCTATTTCCTGGGCAGTCAGCACGTGAAGCGGTTCGAAACGATGATCTCGATGCGCCGCATGAAGTTCACCACCGCGCTACCGCTAGGCTTGGACTAAGCGACGCAGTTGCAAAACGGTCTGGCTTTGCCATAGGGTGCGCCACGTGGTGCCGGGCCCACTTGGCGAAATCGGTAGACGCAAGAGACTTAAAATCTCTCGACCGTAAGGTTGTGCCGGTTCGAGTCCGGCAGTGGGCACCAACTTCCAGATCGGTACTGACGCAATGTTCTTCAGATCGCCGGAGACTAAAAAGTCTAAAGAGATCCAAAAGATCCTTAAGACGATGGTCAAGGAGAGGGGCGCTGCGGTCCTGCATATCACCGCGTTTGGCTATCAATATGATTCAGCATTTTGGATTGCTGTAAAAACGGATGCAGACAGGGACGCCCTTGTTGCAGATGAGGTTTTTAATGCCAAGCTGAATGCCGTTTTTCAAGAAACTGGTTATTTGCAGTTGATAGAAGAAATCTGGAACCTAAAAATAAATAATCCAGAACTGGGGTGTCTAAGGACGCCGGGGATAGTTTTTGAATCCCAGGAAACGGTTGATCGTGATTTTGACGGAAGCTGGTGGTACGCAATGAAGTGAGCACGTCTTTCTGACGTCTAGTGGCTGCGAAACTGCGAGGCGGGTGGAAACGACGGAACAAGCGGGACGTTGTGGATTCCGTTCTCAATGACTAAAACCTTCATTCCAAGCCGTTCAGGCTCGGCCAGATATCATGACCGCATAGAGGAACGCGCGCATGGCGCAGCATGAGGGCCATAAGGGCAGTTTGCCCGCTTTGATGGTCGGGGCTATCGGTGTCGTTTTCGGCGATATCGGCACCAGTCCGCTTTATGCCATCCGCGAATGTTTTGCGGGGCATCATCCGCTGCCCATCACGCCGGAGAATATCTTTGGCGTGCTGTCGCTGATCTTCTGGTCGGTGACGCTGGTCATCACCCTGAAGTATGTCGCCTTCATCATGCGGGCCGACAACCAGGGGGAGGGCGGGATTCTGGCGATGCTGGCGCTGACGCTCGGCAACCTGTCGCCCAGCCGCAAGAAGCATAAGATCCTGGTGCTGCTGGGCCTGACCGGGGCCGCGCTTTTCTATGGGGACAGCATGATCACCCCGGCGATTTCGGTGCTGTCGGCGGTGGAAGGTCTGAAGATCGTGACGCCGGTCTTCGATGACTTCGTGGTGCCCATCACCCTGGCGATCATCGTCGGCGTCTTCATGATCCAGAAGCATGGCACCGAGACGGTGGGCAAGTTCTTCGGTCCCGTCTGCTGCCTGTGGTTCGCGGCCCTGGCGACCTCCGGCATCTTCATGATCGCGGCGGAACCGCAGGTGCTCAAGGCGATCAGCCCGACCTATGCCTTTGCCTTCGCGATCAATCATTCCGGCATGGCCTTCTTCACCCTAGCCGCCGTCGTCCTGGCCCTGACCGGGGGCGAGGCGCTCTATGCCGATATGGGCCATTTCGGGCGCAAGCCGATTGCCTATGGCTGGATCTTCATCGTGCTGCCCGCGCTGATGCTGAACTACTTCGGCCAGGGCGCGCTGCTGCTGCAGAACCCGGCGGCCATCGAGAACCCCTTCTATCTGATGGTGCCGGAGTGGGCGCGCTATCCGCTGGTGGCTCTGGCGACCTGTGCCTCGGTCATTGCCAGCCAGGCCGTGATCTCCGGTGCTTTCTCCCTGACCCGTCAGGCCATGCAGCTTGGCTTCACGCCGCGCATGGAGATCGAACATACGTCCGAGCGCGCCATCGGCCAGATCTATGTGCCGCAGGTGAACTGGGGCCTGATGGTCGCCGTCGTCGGGCTGGTGCTGGCGTTCCAGTCCTCCTCGAACCTCGCTGCGGCCTATGGCATTGCAGTGACGGGCACGATGATCATGACGTCGCTGCTGGCTTACGTCGTTGCGACCACGCGCTGGGGCTGGTCGAAACCCAAGGCCCTTGTCGTGGTGATCCCGTTCCTGATCGCGGACGTGGCCTTCTTCTCCTCCACCACCACCAAGATCATCGACGGCGGCTGGTTCCCGCTGGTGATGGGCGCGCTGCTCCTGCTGCTGATGACCACCTGGAAGCGCGGGCGCGAAATCGTTGCCGAGCGGCTGCAGGAAGGCACGATCCCGCTGCAATCCTTCTTCTCGCGCCTTGCCTCCTCCAAGACGGTGCGGGTACCCGGCACGGCGATTTTCATGACGGCGAACGCCAGCGTGGTGCCTTACGCGCTGCTGCATAACCTCAAGCACAATAAGGTTCTGCACGACCGTGTAGTGCTGATGACCGTGCTGACGGAGAATGTGCCTTACGTCGCCGAACGTGACCGGATCACCATCCAGCCGCTCGACAACAACTTCTTCCGCGTGATCCTGCGCTATGGCTTTGCCGAGGATCCCAATATCCCGGCCAGCCTGCAGCGCATGAAGGAACTGGGCCTCAGCTTCAGCATGATGGAGACGAGCTTCTTCCTGTCGCGCGAAACGCTGATCGCCACCATCCGGCCTGGGATGGCGCTGTGGCGCGAGAAGCTTTTTGTCTCGATGGCCAAGAATGCGATCAACGCCACCGACTTCTTCCGCATTCCCGCCAACCGTGTGGTCGAATTAGGAACGCAAGTCGAACTTTAGCCTTGGCGAGGGCCGGAGGCTTCCCTAACACTATTGTCCCCCAGGTTAGGCTGGGGGTCTTTGCTTGATGGAGTTGGCCAGCCGATGGCTGTAGCGAAATTGAATTCTTACCGGAGCGGCCCCGATGAGCGTGGTCACTTCGGCCAGTTCGGCGGACGTTTTGTTGCCGAGACCCTGATGCCGCTGATCCTGGAACTGGAAGCCGCCTATGAGGCCGCCAAGGCGGATCCGGGCTTTGCCGAGAGCATGCGCTACTATCTGGCCGATTATGTCGGCCGCCCGAACCCGCTCTATTACGCCGAGCGGCTGACCCAGCATCTGGGTGGGGCGAAGATCTACCTGAAGCGCGAAGAGCTGAACCATACCGGCGCGCATAAGGTGAACAACTGCATCGGCCAGATCCTGCTGGCCCGCCGCATGGGCAAGACTCGTATTATCGCCGAGACGGGCGCCGGTCAGCATGGCGTCGCGACAGCCTCGGTGGCGGCGCTCTTTGGTCTGCCCTGCACGATCTATATGGGCGAGGTGGATATCGCCCGCCAGCAGCCGAACGTCTTCCGCATGCGCCTGCTGGGCGCAGAAGTCGTCAGCGTTACTTCGGGTTCCAAGACCCTGAAGGACGCGATGAACGAAGGCCTGCGCGACTGGGTTACCAACGTCGAAGACACCTTCTACGTCATCGGCACGGCTGCGGGCCCGCATCCCTATCCGGCGATGGTGCGCGATTTCCAGTCCATCATCGGCGAGGAAACCCGCTCGCAGATCATGACCAAGGAAGGCCGCCTGCCCGATAGCTTGGTCGCTGCCATCGGCGGCGGCTCCAATGCCATCGGTATGTTCCATCCGTTCCTGGACGAGCCGTCTGTCGCGATGATCGGCGTCGAAGCAGCCGGACATGGTGTCGATACCGGCAAACATGCCGCCTCGCTCAACGGCGGGCGTCCGGGCGTGCTGCACGGCAACCGGACCTATCTGCTGCAGGATGAAGACGGGCAGATCATTGATGCCCATTCGATCTCGGCGGGTCTCGATTATCCCGGTATCGGGCCGGAACATTCCTGGCTGCATGAGACGGGCCGGGTCGAGTATGTCTCGATCACCGATAACGAGGCGCTGGAGGCGTTCCAACTGCTCTCCAAGCTCGAAGGCATCATCCCGGCGCTGGAAAGCTCGCATGCCATCGCCGAGGCGATGAAGCGTGCGCCGAAGCTGCCGAAGGAACATTTGATGGTGATCAATCTCAGCGGTCGCGGCGACAAGGATATTTTCACTGTTGCGAACGCCTTGGGAGTGAAGCTATGAGCCGCCTTCAGGCCAAATTCGCCGATCTGAAGGCGCAGGGCCGCAGCGGCCTCGTGACCTTCGTCACCGCTGGTGATCCCGACATGGCGACCGCGACCGAACTGGTCAAAGGTCTGCCGGGGGCAGGGGCCGATGTGATCGAAATCGGCATGCCCTTCACCGATCCGATGGCCGATGGTCCGGCGATTCAGGCCGCGAACATCCGCGCGCTTGCCGGTGGTGCCACCTTGCAAAAGACGCTCGATCTCGTGCGCGATTTCCGCAGATCCGACGATACGACCCCGATCGTGCTGATGGGGTACTTCAACCCGATCTATTCGCGCGGTGTCGACAAGTTCGTCAAGGATGCCAAGGACGCGGGCGCCGACGGGCTGATCGTGGTCGATACCCCGGCCGAGGAAGACGACGAGCTTTGTTTGCCCGCACGGGCAGCGGGGCTGGATTTCATCCGTCTGATCACCCCGACGACCGATGCCAAGCGCCTCGAAACCGTCATGACGAACACCGGCGGCTTTGTCTATTACGTGTCGGTCAACGGCATTACCGGTGCCGGTTCGGCAACCGAAGATGCCGTGACCAATGCTGTGGGCCGGATCAAAAAGGCCACCGACCTGCCGGTCGCAGTTGGCTTCGGTATCCGCACACCCGAACAGGCAGCGGCTGTGGCCAAGGTCGCTGACGCGGCGGTTGTCGGCTCGGCCATTATCCAACGCATCGAAACCTCGCTGAAAGATGGCAAGGCAACGGCGGGCACGGTGGAAAATGCCCTGTCGCTGGTGCGCGATCTGGCAGCCGGTGTCCGGGGCGCGCGGAAATGAGCCTGACGCCCAAGGATTTCATGGGACGCGCTATCGAACTGTCGGTGGAGCGCATGCGGTCGGGCAAAGGCGGGCCGTTCGGCGCGGTGATCGTGAAGGACGGCGAGATCATCGCCGAAGGCTTCAATCAGGTCACCAGCTCCAACGATCCCACGGCCCATGCCGAAGTGACCGCTATCCGTGCGGCCTGCGCCAAGCTGGGGCGCTTCGATCTGAAGGGCTACGAGATCTATACCTCGTGCGAGCCTTGCCCGATGTGTCTGGCGGCGATCTATTGGGCGCGGCTGGACCGGATCGTCTATGCAAATGACCGTGATCAGGCGGCCGGCATCGGTTTCGATGACGAGTTCCTCTATCGCGAAATTCCGAAATCCATCGCTGACCGCTCGATTCCGACCGAGCGTTTCATGGCGCAAGAGGCGAAGGTAGCCTTCGATGAGTGGGCGGCCAAAGCCGACAAAATCCGCTACTAAACCGGAGCCGGTCCCCCAGCCGCCGGAACGACCCTCCTTCGCCGTGGCGCTGGGGGCTCGTCTGGCGTCGGTGCGTCCGTTGTTCCGGCTGGTCGGCTTGCCGCTGGCGGCGATTCTGGTGGTCCTGGTTGGCCGCCGATTCGTAGGCGCGGACTGGCAGACGGGTCTGGCGATCTCCATCTGGGCATTAACGCTGGCTGGGGCCGCAATGGCTTGGCGTTTTCGGCTCAGCAATACTGTCCTGATCTTCCTGGTCCTGCTGGCGGCGCATCTGCTCAGCGGACCGCTTGCGCGTCCGACCGTGACTGTTGGGACGTTAGGGCTTGGTCTTCTATGGCTGCTGCCGGTGATTCTGCCGCTGCTGGTGGCGCTGCCGGAGCGCGGGCTGCTGGGGAAGTCCGGTTTTCTGCGGCTGTTGCTGGTGGTATTGCCGCCGCTGTCGATTGCCGCCCATGCCGTCAGCGGCGCGCCGACGCCGCGTTGGATGATGGTACAGATCTCGCCTGGGGTCTGGGGTGGTCCGGCTGTCCTGGGCGTGCTGGGTGCTGGGGTGCTGGCCTATCTCGCTTGGCGCCGTCGCGGGGCGATGGAAGTCGCTGTCCTGGCTGCCTTGGTGCTGTCGATCTGGTCGATCTGGCTCAATCGCGGACCGGAGCCGCTGTGGTTTCTGACGGTTTCGGCGGCGGTCGTTGTCGTTGCCGTGGTGCAGAATGGCTATCGGGTCGCCTTCCATGACGAGTTGACCGGCATCCCTGGGCGCCGGGCGCTGAAGAGCCTGCTGGCGACCATGGGCAATCGCTATGTGATCGCCATGCTGGACGTCGATCACTTCAAGAAATTCAACGATACCTATGGCCATGATGTCGGCGATCAGGTGCTGTGCCGGGTGGCGCGGGTGATCGAAGGCGTGACCGGAGGCGGGCAGGCCTTCCGCTATGGCGGCGAAGAATTCACCATCGTCTTCCCGAACCGCACCCCGGCGCAGGCTCTGCCCCATCTGGAAAAGGTGCGCGAGGCTCTGGCGGCGACTCCCTTCGTGGTGCGGGGACCTGATCGGCCGGAGGAAAAGCCGGAGAATCCCCAGACGGCGGATAATCGTCAGGAAGTTCGCATCACCATGTCCATCGGTGCTGCCGAACGGCGGAGCGACCGATCGGATTGGGAAGCAATCATGAAGGCGGCGGACGAGGCGCTTTATGCCTCCAAGCAGGCCGGACGTAACAAGGTTACTCTGGCGACTTAACGCTGTTTGTCGCCCGACTGAGCAAAAGTCGGAAAAGCTTCCCATCCTGTCAGAGCAAACAGCACAGAATCGCGATTCGACGATTGCACCCCCCTGGCAAAGCTGACATGCTTTCCTTACATGTCTGATAACGCAGTTCGCGCGTTGGGTTCGTTAGGGTGGATCCGGGGTTCGAATTGACAGACTGCAAAGGGAGGGAACGATCATGGACATCATCGCAACGACCTTCGCTATCGGCGCCATGGTTGTTTTGGGTCTTGCTTGGATCGCGGGATCGCAGCCGCAGGCCAAATATGTTCCGGTGCGCGTTCGTCGCCGCCGCCAAGGCTGATTGAAAGGCGCGTCGACAATTGATTATCTGGAGGCGTTTGGCGCCCGTTCTGTTGACGGGCTTGGCTCTGTCCGCTTGTTCATCCGATCATGCCCGCACTATTCCCATCGGGGATCGCGCCCGGCTTTATGACGATATCTCGCAAATGCCTGCCGAGGCAGCGGCTGAGCCGCATTCCCGTCAGGTGGAGAATTCTGCCGTCTCGCGTCCGGCTCCTGCTGCTGTAAAAGCGCCGACTCCTGAAGTTAAGGTCGCTGAACCGGCAAAGGCATCCGAGCCCGTAAAAGCGCCCGAGCCTGCTAAGGCCCCTGAACCAGTTCCCGCGCCGACGGCCGAGGTTGCCAAGGCGCCTGCTGAGCCTGCAAAGCCGGCGGAACCCGCGAAGGTTGAGGTTCCGGCCGAAGCACCCAAGTCAGCCGAAGCTCCGAAGGAAACGGCTTCAGCGCCGTTGGCACCCGCCACAAGCGCGACGCAGGATTTCGAACGCATCGGCAATGCCACCTGGTATCGCAGCACCTCGAAGACCCTGATCCGGACCGCAAGCGGTGAAAAGCTGGATAACAAGGGGTTCACGGCGGCCCATCGGACTCTGCCGTTCGGCACGATGGTCAAGATCACCGACGTGAAGACAAAGAAGTCGGTCACTGTCCGCATCAACGACCGTGGCCCGTTCGGCGATAAGAAATATATCATCGATCTCAGCGAGGCCGCCGCCAAGCAGATCGGTCTGCATACCCGTGGCTTCATGCCGGTTGAAATCGAGGTCGTGAAGTAGGGGCTACCCGCTTCCCAGTTTTGATAATCGGGCCAACAAAAAAGCCGGGACCCAGTCCCGGCTTTTTCTTTTCATGTCGGACCGCTTAAGCCCGTTTTTCCTGGGCGCCTTCGGCAGGCGGAGGCGGGGGATTGCGGATTGCTTCAAGCTGGCCGAGATACTTGTCCACATCGACGGTGTCGATCTGTTCGGGTAGCAGGAACCGTTCGGCATATTTCTCGAACACCCGCTCGCGCAGGAACAGCTCGAACAGATCGATATCGATATGTTTGTCCTTCACCATGAAGAACATGATCTGCATGGATTCCGACAGGGTCTTGGGCTTCTTGTAGGGGCGGTCTGCTGCCGTCAGCGCCTCGAAGATATCGGCGATACCCATCATGCGGGCGGGCAGAGACAGCTGATCGCGGGTCAGGCCGCGCGGATAGCCCGTGCCGTCCATCTTCTCGTGATGACCACCGGCGATCTCGGGCACGTTTTTCATCGTCTTGGGGAAGGGCAGGGCTTCGAGCATCTGGATGGTGATCACGATGTGATCGTTGATGATCTTGCGCTCGTCATCGTTCAGCGTGCCGCGACGAATGGAGAGGTTCATAACCTCGTTCTCGTCCAGCAGCGGACGCTTCTCGCTTTCCAGCTCCCATTCCTGGGTTGCGATGGCCTTGATGCGATCGATCTTGGGATCGGGCAGGAATTCGCCGCCGACATTGACCTGCTTCAGGAAGGCGATTTCATCATCCAACCGGATCAGACGGGCATCACGCTTCACGCGCAGCTCTTCCTCGTTCCCGCCATCGACGACGCCCCGGAGATACTCGATCTCGGCATCCCGGCGCAGCACCTCATAGCGGGTGCGCACTTCAGTGATGCGGTCGAAAATGGTCTCGAGCTTGGTCGACTTATCCATGACATGGACAGGAGTCGTGACCTTGCCAACGTCGTGCAGACCGCCCGCGACTTTAAGCTCGTACCATTGATCTTCGTTGAGGGCGAAGTCGGCGAAGGGGCCGTCAGACTGGTTACAGGCGGTTTCCGCTAACATCTCCGTCAGGACTGGCACGCGCTGGCAGTGGCCGCCGGTATAGGCCGACTTGGCGTCGACTGCGGCCGCCATGATGTTGATGAAGGCATCGAACAGATTGCGTTGTTCGGCGATCAGCTGCTGGTTGGTGAGCGCGACCGCCGCCTGGCTGGCCAGAGCCTCGACCAGTTCTTGCTGATCCTCGGTGAAGCCCAGGACTTCTTTTGAGCCAGGGATCTGCGCGTTGATCAGCTGCAGGACGCCGACAACTTCGGCCTGATGGTTTCGCAGCGGTACGGTCAGGAAGCTCTTGGAGCGATAGCCTGTCGTCTCATCGAACTTCTTGGTGCCCGAAAAGTCGAAATTCTCCGCGGTGTAGGCGTCGGGAATATTGATGGTGGTGGATGTCAGGGCGACGTGGGTCGCGACATTGTTGTGATTGGGCTGGCCATCCTTGAACATCGGCAGTTCAGGGAAGGTGATCACCTTGCCGGTCGTGCCGCCCATGGCAACATTCAACGTATCATTGCGCAAGATCACGAAACGCAAAGTATCGTTTGCGGTGCGCAGATACAGCGTCCCGCCGTCTGCATTGGTTAATTCTTTCGCGCCCAGGACGATCCGCTCCAACAGGCGCGCGGAATTGCGTTCTGCTGATAGAGCGATACCAAGATCGATCAGCCATTTTAGGGCCGAAGCGGCTCCCTGCTTGGCTTGCCGATCAATGACGTCAACGCTGGACACCAAGGTTAATCCTTTCACACACCGCGCGGCCGGATCGCTGTTCTCGCATAACCAGCCGATGACTATTCTGGTCTATTACCAGAATTGTAGCAACCCGGCGTTACGCCCAACGATCCTTCATTTTTAACATAGCCATACCTAAGACCAGTCCTAGGGTGCGAAGCGGGCCGCCGGGGAAGCTTGGACGAGGTAGGGCGTCATAGGGAGAAAGCGCCGCTTCATCCCCCAGGATCGTCGCTGCTACACGCTGACCGGACAGGGTCGCCAGGGCGACGCCATGTCCAGAAAATCCTTGCATCACAAAGACTTGATCCTTCATCGCGCCGATTAAGGGTTCGCGATAAAGGCTGATGTCGATCAGGCCGCCCCAGGCGTGGGTGATGCGCGTTTGCGCCAACTGCGGGAAGACGTGACGCATCCGGCGCCCAAGCACGCCTGCGATGTCGCTCGGCTCGCGTCCGGAATAATTCGCAAGACCTCCGAACAAGAGGCGGCCGTCAGGCGTCGGTCGAAAGTAATCCAGCACTATATTGGCGTCACAGGCAGAGATTGACTTGGTTAATAAATCGCCGATCCGGCTGCCCAGCGGCTCGGTTGCGACGATGCAACTGGCGACGGGCATCATACGCGCAGCGGCCCAGGGAACGAGCTTGCCGATATAGGCATTCCCGGCGAGCACCAGGGTACGCGCCGACATCGCGCCTTTGCCCGTGAGCAGCCGCTTGACTGGCCTGTCCATCTCGATGGCGGTGACGGGACTATTCTCGAAGATGCGAGCCCCAGCCGTCTCGGCGGCGAATGCCAGTCCGCGCACAAAGGCAAGCGGATGCAGATGGGGCGCCCGGGGGTCATAGAGGCCCCCGCAATAGCGTTGAGATCGGACTACGACCCTGGCTTCTTCCGGGCTCCAGACCTCCAGTCCGCCATAACCGAACTCGCCTTCCAGCCAGGCTTTTTCTTCGGTAAAGCCTTTGAAGTGCTTGGGCTTGACGGCGAGTGTCACGGCCCCCTCGGTCAGATCGCAGGAAATGCCATGGCGCTGCGTGAGGCGGCGTACCAGATCGACAGCCTCGACCGATTCGTCCCACAGGGCGCGGGCGACCTTCATGCCGTTGCGCTTGGCGATGCCGTCTAGCCCTGCGGACAGGCCGGGCAGAACCTGACCGCCATTTCGGCCCGATGCCCCGAACCCGACGGTCTTGGCTTCCAGCAGCGCGACGGACAGTCCGCGTTCGGCGAGATGCAAGGCGGTCGAAACCCCAGCGAAACCGCCGCCTAGAATGGCGACATCGACCTCCAGATTCCCGTCCAGAGACGACCGCGGAGCGGGGGTGGGGAGGCTCGAAATATAGAAGTTGGCGCTATCTGACACGGTGCTGATATGGGCTTCGGCTTGCAGGATCGTAGGAGAGCGGCTTATATCCGAGAGGCGAAATGACAGCTTCGACCTCATGTCGGGGCATTGTGGGGGAATCATGGACCGCTTCGCCGAATGGATCAACCAACACGCGATTACCGAAGTCGAGTGCCTCGTGCCCGATGTCTCCGGTATCCCGCGAGGGAAGATCCTCCCGGCCAAAAAATTCATCGAGAGCGTGGGCGACCGTGGCCTGCGCATTCCTGAAGCCATCTTCGTCCAGACTATCAGCGGCGAATATCCGCCCGATGAGACGGTGACGAGCCCGGCCAATTCGGACGTCTATCTGCGCCCGGATCCGGAGTCGATCTGCTTCGTGCCCTGGTACGAGGAGCCAACGGCCCAGGTGATCGCCGACTGCGTCTATGCCGATGGTCGTCCGGTCGACATCTCGCCGCGTCAGGTGCTGCGTCGGGTCCTATCGCTGTATGAGGCCAAGGGCTGGAAGCCGATCTTGGCGCCGGAACTGGAATTCTATCTGGTCAAGCCGAACACCGATCCCGATTACCCGTTGGAGCCGCCGATTGGCCGCTCCGGGCGTCCGGAAACCGCGCGTCAGGCCTATGGCATCGATGCGGTCAACGAGTTCGATCCGCTGTTCGAGGAGGTCTATGACTTCTGCGAAAAGCAGGGCATCGACATCGACACCCTGACCCATGAGGCAGGGGCGGCGCAGATGGAGATCAACTTCATCCATGGCGACGCCTTGAGCCTTGCGGATCAGGTGTTCCTGTTTAAGCGCACCGTGCGCCAGACCGCCTTCCGCCATAACGTTTATGCCACCTTCATGGCCAAGCCGATGCAGAACGAGCCTGGCTCGTCGATGCATATCCATCAGTCGATGGTGGATGCCACGACGGGCGAAAGCCTATTCGCAACCCCGGACGGCGAACATTCGCCGCTGTTCCTGTCGCATATTGCCGGTCTGCAGAAATATCTGCCTGCTCTGATGCCATTGCTGGCGCCGAACGTGAATTCCTATCGTCGCCTGCAGCGCTTTTCCGATGCGCCCATCAATGTTCAGTGGGGCCTCGATAACCGCACGACGGGCCTGCGTGTCCCGGTATCCAGCGCCCAGGCGCGCCGGGTGGAAAATCGCGTAGCGGGGGCCGACAGCAACCCCTATCTCGCGATGGCAGCGTCCCTGGCGGCTGGGTATCTCGGCATGATCGAGGAGTTGGAGCCGTCGGATCCGGTTCAGGGCAGCGCCTATGACATGGCGCACACCCTGCCGCGCCATCTGTTCGATGCTTTGCAGAAGATGATCCGCTCGCGTGCCATCCGTCAGGTTCTGGGCGATCGTTTCGTTACTGCGCTGCATGCGGTGAAGATCCACGAATATGACGCCTATCAGCGCGTTATCTCGTCGTGGGAGCGGGAGTATCTGCTGCTGAACGTCTGATTATTCCTCGACTTCCCTGGGGCTGCGCCGGGCAAGTTCGGCACTTTCAGCCTTCAGGGGGCGGGAAACCGGGCAGACTTCCTGGACGTAGTCGTTCAGCGTATTGACGAGGCTGTCCGGTTGAAGCCGGTAATAGACGAATTGCCCGCGCTTCTCGCTGGTGATCAGCCCCGCATTCTCCAGCACCGCCAGGTGTTGAGAAACCGCCGGTTTCGAGATTTCGAACCGCGAGGCGATATCGCCTGCGCTGAGTTCCGCATGCGCAAGATAAGCCAATATCTTTCGGCGCGGCGTGGAGGCGAGGGCTTCGAAAATCTTCTGCATGCCAGATATTTAAGGAATCAGCTAAGCGCTTGACAAGGGTATTTTATTAATTAAGAACTTAATTAAATAAGTTATCTTTGAGGTGCGCCATGACGTCTCCTGATCGTTGCAGCGTCAATACGCTGGTTGAAGGGGTGGAAGCCGACCCGGTCGCGGGGAGGGTGCGCTGGGATCCGGTTCATTCGCTGTGGAACGGCGGGATGATGGTCGTTACCGTTATCTTCGCGCCGTTGAGTTTTTCCTGGTCGGCGCTGATGGTGTTTCTACTGCTCACCGGCGCATCTCTGTTGTTGGGCCATAGCGTCGGCTTTCATCGACGTCTGATTCATCGCAGCTTCGAGTGTCCAAAATGGCTCGAATATACCCTCGTTTGGGTTGGGACCTGCGTTGGGATGGGCGGGCCTTTCTGGATGATCCGCACGCATGATCTGCGGGACTGGGCTCAACGCCAGCCGCTGTGCCATGACTATCTCGCCCACCGGCGCCCCATGTTCAAGGATGCCTGGTGGCAGATGCATTGCCGTTTGGAACTCGACAGGCCGCCTGCCTTCGATCTTGGACAGGTGGGGCAGGATCGGTTTTATCGGTTTCTTGAGAGAAGTTGGATGCTGCAGCAGTTGCCGATCACGGGGGTTCTTTTCGTCTGCGGTGGTTGGTCCTGGGTCGTCTGGGGGATCTGCGTTCGGATCAGTGTTTCTGTGACAGGCCATTGGTTCATCGGCCATCTTGCCCATCGGACGGGCCCGCAGACTTGGCTTGTCAACGAAGCAGGCGTGCAGGCCCACGATGTGCCATGGGCTGCTATCCCGACAATGGGGGAGGCTTGGCACAATAACCACCATGCATTCCCGGGTTCCGCCCGCATTGGCCTTTACCCATCTCAGAGCGACTGGGGATATGTTTTTATCCAGATGTTGGCGGCGCTGGGATGGGCTTGGAATATTGTCTTGCCGGAGCAGCTTTCCCGGGCGGATGTTCTCACGCCTGTCGGTCGCGATGGCGGCAGCGAGAAGGTGGTGGCGCGGTGGCCTGTTACTGGGCAGATGCCTTGATGTTTTCCCCGTTGATGCCGTGTTTTTGAGCAGGGGCCAAAAGGGGTGAAAATCAAGTCAGTAATTCAGTTGACAGGACACGTGTGAGACTTAAGGTTTTCCGCAGTGCAACCTCTCCAAAAATAGGGGAACTAACAGGGATGAGCAAATTCGGCGCGCTGACCCGGACCACCGGGATCGCCTTGGCTCTTGTCACCACCGGCGTCTTGGGCGCGGGTACGGCAGTCGCCCAGCAGAAGACGGTCAACGTCTACAACTGGTCCGACTATGTCGCCGAAGAAAAGCTGGCGGAATTCACCAAGGAAACCGGCATTAAGATCAACTACGACGTCTTCGACAGCCAGCCGCTGCTGGAATCGAAGCTGACGACCGGCAAGTCCGGTTACGACGTCGTCGTCCCCACCGCGCAGCCCTACATGGCGCGCCAGATCAAAGCCGGTGTTTATCAGAAGCTCGACAAGTCGAAGCTGAAGAACCTTGGCAATGCGGATCCCGAAATCCTGAAGGCGATCAGCGATGCCGATCCGGGCAACGAATACGCCATTCCCTGGATGTGGGGCACCAACGGCATTGGCTACAATGTCGAAAAGGTGAAGAGCATTATGCCGGACGCCCCGGTCTACAGCCTGAAGCTGCTGTTCGATCCGGAAATCGTCTCCAAGTTCAAGGCTTGCGGTGTGACGCTGCTGGACGAGCCGGTCGATATGATTGCAGCGGGCCTCTTCTATCTGGGCAAGAACCCGGACTCGAAGACCATCGCTGATCTTGAAGCCGCGACCGATCTGTTCATGAAGATCCGTCCGTCGATCAAGAAGTTCCATTCGTCGGAATATATCAACGGTCTGGCCAACGGTGACATCTGCATCGCCTACGGCTATTCGGGTGACGTGATCCAGGCTTCGGCCCGTGCCGAAGAAGCCAAGCGTAAGTTCCAGGTGACCTACTCGATCCCGACCGAAGGGACGCAGGTCTGGGTCGATAGCTGGGCGATCCCGGCCGACTCGAAGAACACCGATGCGGCTTACGCCTTCCTCGACTACATGCTGCGCCCGGAAGTCGCGGCGGCATCGGCGAACTACGTCGGTTACGCCAGCGGCAACAAGGCGGCGACCCCGCTGCTGGACGAAGCGCTGCGCGGCAACCCGGCCGTCTATCCGCCGGCTGAAGTGCGTGCGAAGTTCTACACCGTCACTCCGGCGGATCGTGACTTCGAGCGTGCCCGCACCCGTGCCTGGACCCGGATCAAAACCGGTCGCTAGTCATCGCAGGGCTGACATAAAAGCCTGACATAAGACATTGAGGCACGGGGTTGCTCCCCCGTGCCTCAATGCTGTTTAAAGACTTGGTTCCTTTACCAATCGGATCGTGCCGCAGATGAGTGTCGAAGCCCTCCGCCCGCAGAAGAAGCCGCAGATCTGGCAGGACCCCAATGCGGTTCCGCTGATCCGGATCGAGAATGTGCGCAAGCAGTTCGGCGAGTTTGTCGCCGTCGATGGCGTCAATCTCGATATTTATCCCGGCGAATTCTTCTCGCTGCTGGGGGGGTCGGGCTGCGGCAAGACAACGCTGCTGCGCATGCTGGCCGGGTTCGAGATGCCGACCGACGGGCGCATCCTGATCGGCGGCGACGATATGGCCGATGTTCCGCCCTATGAGCGGCCGGTCAATATGATGTTCCAGTCCTATGCGCTGTTCCCGCATATGACGGTCGAGCAGAACATCGCTTTCGGCCTGAAGATGGACAAGGTTCCCAAGGGCGAGATCACGGCGCGGGTGGAAGAGGGGCTGGACCTCGTCCAGATGCGCCAGTTCGCCAAGCGCAAGCCGCATCAGCTTTCGGGCGGTCAGCGCCAGCGCGTGGCCCTGGCCCGCAGCCTCGTCAAGCGCCCCAAGGTGCTGCTGCTCGACGAACCGCTCGGCGCGCTCGACAAAAAGCTGCGCGAACAGACCCAGCTGGAACTGATCAATATCCAGGACAAGGTCGGTATCACCTTCGTCGTCGTGACCCACGATCAGGAAGAGGCGATGAGCCTGTCGGGTCGAATCGCGGTTATGGACAAGGGCCGCATCATGCAGCTCGGCACCCCCGGCGAAATCTATGAGTTTCCGAAGAACAAGTTCGTCGCGGGCTTCATCGGCTCGGTCAATCTGTTCGAGGGCACCATGACGGTGGACGAACCTGACCGCGCGGAAATCTCCTCGCCCGAAGCGGGGACCGATCTCCATATTGGCCATGGCGTCACGGGCACCCTGGGCATGAATTTCACGCTGGCCGTGCGTCCGGAAAAGATCCGCATGGCGCGTACGCCGCTGACCAATCTCCCTAATCGTCTGGAAGGCACGATCAAGGAGATGATCTATACCGGCGATATCAATGACTTCATCGTGTCGCTCGATACCGGCAAGGAAGTGCGGGTTACCACGCTCAACCTTGATCGCTGGGTTGAGGGCGATTTCACCTGGGGCGACCGGGTGCATCTGGGCTGGGCCGCCGACGCTGCGGTGGTACTCGCCCAATGAGCGAAGCCCAGAAACCGCAAGAGGGTAAGAAGGGGCTGAAGCTGCGCCTGCCGCGCGGCCAGACCATCGTCATTGGAATTCCGTTCCTGTGGCTGGCCCTGTTCTTCGTGGTGCCGTTCCTGATCGTTCTGAAGATCAGCTTCTCCATGGCCGATCCGATGTTGACCCCGCCATTCTCCTCGCTGGTGGAGTGGGTGGAGGGCAGCTTCACGCTGCGGCTGAACTTCGGGAACTATCAGTTCCTGGGTACCGATGGCCTTTATATCGAGACCTATCTCTTCTCGCTGAAGACGGCGGCCATCTCCACGGTGCTGTGCCTGGCGGTGGGTTATCCGATGGCCTATGCCATGGCGCGCTCGCCGCAATCGATCCGTCCGGCGCTGCTGATGCTGGTGATTCTGCCGTTCTGGACCTCGTTCCTGATCCGCATCTATGCCTGGATCGGGCTGCTTTCGACCAACGGCATCATCAATAATCTGCTGATGGGCTGGGGCGTGATCGACGAGCCGCTGGTGATCATGAACACGCCGTTCGCGGTCTATATCGGCATCGTCTATACCTATCTGCCTTTCATGATCCTGCCGCTTTACGCCACCCTGGAGAAGATGGATCTGTCGCTGCTGGAGGCCGCAGCCGATCTGGGCTGCCGTCCGGTGCGGGCCTTCTTCACCATCACCGTTCCGCTCTCCAAGCCGGGCATCATCTCCGGCTCGATGCTGGTCTTCATTCCGGCGGTGGGCGAGTTCGTTATCCCCGAACTGCTGGGCGGGGCCGAGACCTATATGATCGGCAATCTGCTGTGGAACGAGTTCTTCAATAACCGCGACTGGCCGCTCGCATCGGCCGTAGCCGTCGTGATGCTGTTCTTCCTGGTGGCGCCCATCATGTGGTTCCAGCGGTCGCGCGGCGCGTCGGGCGGGCATGGGGTCTGATGATGAGCAAGCGTGCAGGCCTTATCTTTACCGCGCTCGCCTTCGGCTATGCGTTCCTCTACATCCCGATCATCTCGGTCGTGGTCTATTCCTTCAATGAATCGCGCCTTGTGACCGTCTGGGCCGGTTTCTCGACCAAATGGTATGGGGAGCTGTTCGAAGACGAGCGCATGATCACGGCGGCTTTGCTGTCTTTGCGGATCGCGGCCATGAGCGCGACCGGAGCGGTGATCATCGGGACGCTGGCGGGCTTCGTCATGTCCCGGGTGCCGAAGTTCTGGGGGCGCACGCTCTTCACCGGCATGGTGTCGGCGCCGCTCGTGATGCCGGAAATCATCACCGGCCTATCTATGCTGCTGCTGTTCGTCGGGCTGGAGCAACTGATCGGCTGGCCGGAGCGCGGCGTCGATACGATCACCATCGCCCATATCACCTTCACCACGGCCTTCGTTGCGGTGATGGTGCAGGCGCGCCTCTCGGAACTCGACCGCTCCATCGAAGAGGCGGCGATGGATCTTGGCGCGCGGCCCTGGAAGGTCTTTGCGCTGATCACCTTGCCGATGATCGCGACTACCCTGGCGTCGGGCTGGCTGCTGGCTTTCACCTTAAGCCTCGACGATCTGGTGATCACTTCCTTCGTGTCCGGACCTGGCTCGACGACCTTGCCGCAGATCGTTTTCTCCAGCATCCGATTGGGCGTTTCGCCCAAGATCAACGTGCTGGCAACGATCATCGTCTCCATCGTCACGACTGGTATCCTGATCGCGGGCGTTTTGATGTATCGTGCTGAACGGGAACGGCTGCGCGACGCACAGAAGGCGGCGGGTTGATCGACGGAACATGAGACTTGGACGGGCTTTAACGGCGCTTGTGGCGCTGGCGCTGACAACGGGCGCATCCCTGGCGGAACCTTTGCGGGGGCCGGTGGATGTGGCTGCCCGCCGGGTTGCTGCCGGTCGGCCTGCCGGTCTTTACGTCTGCCCAAACGCCCCGCCACCTATCGGCGAAGTCCGGTCGGTCGATTATTTCACCGATCCCGCGCGCTCGATCATCGACAAGGATGCGCTGGAGCGGCACCGTGCCCTCGTCAAGCCGATGGAAGATGCGGCCCGCAGCCTGCAGGCGATGGCGGAAAGCTACGTCAAAAGCGCGCCGGTCATGAGCGATATCGCTCAATGCGCGACCGACTGGCTGGCGGGCTGGGCAGAGGCTGACGCCCTGTTGGGTCAGCCGGATTCGCAGGCGGCCCAGCATCTGCGTGCCACCTTAACGGCGGCTTTGGCACTGCCCTGGTCCGTCCTGCGGGAAGATCGGGGCATTCAGAGTTCGCGCCGCCGGGCCGTCGATGGCTGGTTCCGGGCGCTTGGGATGGAAGTCCGTGACGATTATATCGATGCCGATGCGGGCGAACCCGGCGAAAAGGGCGGAGCTTGGCCGGTGGCGGCAGCAGCGCTGACGGCAGCGGTGGCGGATGATCGTGCGCTGTTCGAATGGTCGATTGGCGCGCTGGAGAAGGAAGCTGCCCGAATTCGTCCCGATGGCACCTTGGCAGAGGAAATGACCCGCAAGGCGCGGGCACGCTACGCCCATTTAGGCACCATGACTGCCATGCTGTTGGTCGAAACGGTGATGAACCGGAACGGGCGTTCGCTATCCTCGACCGAACTGGCGTCGCTGGAACGCCTGAAGGATCTGCTGGTTGTCAGCTATCGCGACGGCAACCCCATCGAGAAGATGACCAAGGTCAAGCAGGTCTGGCCGGGGAAAGACGGCGCCTGGCTCAACTGCTGGGCTGAAATCTGGCAGTCGCGCCGCCCTGACCCTAAACTCGCCACCTTGATGGCGCCCGATGGGCGACCCATCAAATGGACCTGGTGCGGTGGCGACGCCTCCTTGTACTTCGGTCCGGTCGCGACCCAGTAATCTGGACTGATCAGCTTTTAAAGGATTCGAACGTGACGACTACGCCCCGCGCAGCCGGTTTCCACATGCCCGCCGAATGGACGCCCCATGCGGGCTGCTATATGGCGTGGCCTGTCCGCGAAGCTCTGTGGGGCGACGGTATCGAGGCTGCCCGTGACGCCTATGCCGCCGTTGCCAGCGCGATTTCCCGTTTCGAGCCGCTGACCATGCTGGTGTGCCCCGACCTGATGGCGAATGCCCGTGAACGGCTGCCTGCGTCGGTCAAGGTCGAAGAGATGTCCCAGGACGATAGTTGGGCGCGCGATTTCTTGCCCACCTTTCTGGTGGATGGGGCGGGTAAGGTCGCGGGGGCCGACTGGCAGTTCAACTGCTGGGGCAAGAAGTTCCCTGACTATGCCGAGGATGCCAAGGTCGCCGAACGCCTACTGGACCGGCTGGGCGCCCGCCGTTTCGCGGCCCCCTTTGTGCTGGAGGGCGGGGCGATCCATGTGGATGGCGAGGGCACGATCCTGACGTCCGAGGAATGCCTGCTGCATCCGAACCGCAATCCGGGCCTTTCCAAGGCCGAGATCGAGGCGCACCTGAAGGAATGGCTGGGCGGCGATACGGTGCTTTGGCTCGGTCAGGGGTATGAGGACGACGATACCGACGGCCATATCGACGAAATTGCCTGCTTCGCGGCGCCGGGCAAGGTGCTGATCAATGACTGCCAGGACCCGGCCGATATCAATTATGCCCGCTTCCAGGACAATATCCGCCGTCTGGAACTGGCCAAGGATGCCAAGGGCCGCCAGATCGAAATCATCCGCTTGCCGCAACCGACGCTGCGGACGCATGACGGCGTGCGTCTGACGCTTTCCTACACCAATTTCTATATCGCCAACGGCGGTGTGGTCAT
This sequence comes from Lacibacterium aquatile, assembly GCF_042683105.1. Lineage (NCBI taxonomy): Bacteria > Pseudomonadati > Pseudomonadota > Alphaproteobacteria > Rhodospirillales > Rhodospirillaceae > Lacibacterium > Lacibacterium aquatile. The sequence goes on along the minus strand of NZ_JBHUIP010000005.1, from coordinate 23,748 downwards.
GTCGGCCTTCGACGATCCCGCCGATGCAAAGGCCAAGGACATCATCGCCCGCTGCTTCCCGGATCGCGAGATCGTCCAGCTTCCCGCCCTCGCTATCACCCGCGGCGGCGGCGGTATCCATTGCATTACCCAGCAACTGCCCAAAGGGGAGATCGCCCGATGAGCCGTCCAGAGACTCGGACCGTTAAGGTCGCCGCTATCCAGATGTCCTGCCAGGGCAGCCGGGCTGAGAATGTGGAAAAGGGAGAAGCCTTGGTCCGCAAGGCCGCGGCCGAGGGCGCACAGATCATCCTGCTGCCAGAACTCTTCGAAGGTCCGTATTTCTGCAAGGATCAGGACCCGAAGTATTTTGACTGGGCCTATCCGTTCGCTGGCAATGACACCATCGAGCGCTTCTCCAACCTCGCCGCCGAACTGAATGTCGTGCTGCCGATCAGCTTCTTCGAGGAAGCGGGCAAGAGCTATTTCAATTCCATCGCCGTCATCGATGCCGATGGCGCGGTGCTGGGCCTCTATCGCAAGTCCCATATTCCCGATGGCCCCGGCTATCAGGAGAAATATTACTTCTCGCCCGGCGATACCGGCTTCCAGGTGTGGGAGACGGCCTATGGCTGCATCGGCATCGGCATCTGCTGGGATCAGTGGTTCCCCGAAGCCGCCCGCACCATGGCGCTGCAGGGGGCGGAGATCCTGTTTTACCCGACCGCCATCGGCTCCGAACCGCCGCCAGCCCCGCCCCATGACAGCAGCGGCCATTGGCAGCGCGTGATGCAGGGCCATGCCGGGGCGAACCTCGTCCCGCTGGTTGCAGGCAATCGCGTGGGCCGAGAAGTGGGCGAGGTGGCGGAGATCACCTTCTACGGCTCCTCCTTCATCGCCGACGAGACGGGCGAGAAGATCGTCGAAGCGAACAAGACCGAGGAAACCATCCTCTATGCCGAGTTCGATCTGGAGAAAGTTCGCCGCCGCCGCCAGGGCTGGGGCATCTTCCGCGACCGTCGCCCGGACCTCTATGCGCCGGTGCTCTCATACGATGGGGATGTGTGAGTAAAATCTCCGTCATCCCGTGGCTCGACCACGGGATCTCCTCCGGGAGCCCGTCCAAAAAATTCTGAGACCGCGTGGAAACGCCCTCGGAGGGGATCCCGGGATCAGGTCCCGGGATGACGAGGTCTTTTTTGGGGCTGGCGCCTAATTCCCCGCCTGACCTGGCGGGCCGTAGATGATCAGATCGAAGGGCGGATTCCGCGACCAGGGCAGGGCAGTGACGGCACCATCAATGCGGGCGATGGGCACCAGTTTCTTGGCCTCGACAGCGGCCTTCAAGGCCGGGCTGCGGGCAATCGATCCCTCGGCCGTGATGCGGTCCAGGATCAGATAGGCGAAACGATCCCCACCTGCCGGATCCTTCAGAATCTCCGATTCAAAGACACTGACCTGCGGCGGCGCCCAGGAGGGCATCACGTGGTGCACCTCACGGCGTGGCTGGGTCAGGCGCAGGGCGAGCCACGCGCGTTGATCGATACCGACGGCTCCTGGTTGGATCAGCATATCCGACACGATGGGCGCGAAGGCCCCAGCATCGCGCCCAAAACCCTGGACCCGCACGGTCGTCACCATGATGGAGGCCATGGCGGCAGCGGCAAGCCCACCGAGTATCAACCCGATCCAGGCCAGACGGCGCCGCCAGTCCAGGACATGGGTCCAGCGCGCGAGTTGCAGCAGGGAAATCGCCATGGTCCCAGCCAGCAGGCGCGGCTGGAAGGGGAACAGCAGGGCGGGCAGGGCCAGGACCAAGGCGACCAGCCACAGGATCTTGCCGTTAGTGTCCTCCTTGCCCCAGCGCAGGGCGGCGAGCATCGCAAGGATCAGCAGCCCCAGGATCTCCGGGGCGGCTTCGGCCGAGGATCGCCAGAAGGCAGGATCGGCCAGATGGCGTAGCAGTTCGAACGTCAGATAGTTCGACGACCCGTTGAACAGGACCTGCGCCAGGAATTCCTTGGGGAAGGAAATCACATAGAGGCCGAACAGCACGGTCGGGATCAGAAAGCCCAGAACCGACTTCAGACTTGCAGACTGTGATCCGGGATAGCGCCGCCAGCGCGCCCATTCCACCAGCACGGCCGCCAGGGCAAGGAAGGGCGCGGTGGGATAATAGCTGAGGCCCGCGAGGCACAGGGCGGCCCCGCGCCAGAGTTCCTTGGGCCAACTGCCCGGCCGCTCGCCACTGGGGGCGAGATAGGCGAGGAAACAGAGCACCACCAGGCCTTCGTAGCGGATATAGAGCCCCGCCCGCAGGAAAAGCTGGGACCCCAGCAGCGCCAGGGCGGCAAACCCAGCTGCCTTTGTGGGGGCACCCCAGCGCTTGGCGGCGGCATAGAGCAGGAAGCTGCATCCCAACGGCACCAGGGCGCTGGGCAAGCCAATGGCAAAGGCCGACAGGCCGAAGAGCAGGAAGCTCGCCGCCTGGGCCAGCATGACTACGGGTGGCAGGAAGTCGGCGACCGCGCTGCCATTGGCGTCCGCATGGATCGCCCGGCGCGGCACCCCGTCCAGCAGGAACTGATAGGCGCTTTCCGAGAACCAGATCTCGTCACCCGTCATCGCGGCTGGATAAAGCCCGGCGCGATAGAGGAAGACGACGGCAAGGATGAGCCAGCCGAGCCAGAGCCAGATCGGAACGCGGGAAAGGGCGTGGGGCATGGCAGGTCAGTGTTTCTTCAGTTTGGCGCTGGCGCGTTCGATGGCGGAATCGCGCAGGGCATAATAGGCAGTGGAACCGGCCAAGACAGCCTCCACAAGTTCGGGCGCTGCCGACTGGGGCGAGCCGCCAGTGAAGGGCGGGGCGGGGTCATATTCGATCTGCAACTGGATGCGGCGGGCGGTGTCCTCACCGTAAAGTTCGGCGATCACGGTCAAGGCGAAGTCTATGCCCGAGGTAACGCCGCCGCCCGTGATGCGGTTGCGGTCGATGACCACTCTTTTATCGGTTGGAATGGCGCCGAAGGCCGACAGGCGCTCGCGTGATCCCCAGTGAGAGGTCGCCCGGTAACCGTCCAGCAGGCCTGCCGCGCCCAGGACCAGCGACCCGGTGCAGACGGAGGTGACCCAGCGCGCTTTGGCGGCCTGGGTGCGCAGGAAATCCAGCGTCTCATCGTCTTCCATCAGGGCGACATGGCCGGGGCCGCCCGGCACGCAGATCAGATCGAGCTGCGGGCAGTCGGCAAAGCTCATGTCCGGCACCATCCCCATGCCGCGGTCGCTGGCGATGGGGCTCCTGTCTTTCCAGACCAGATGGATCCTGGAGTCCGGCGCCCGGGCCAGCACCTCGTAAGGCCCGGTCAGATCCAGCTGGGTCAGCTTGGGGAACAGCAGCATACCGATGGTGAGGCTCATCATTTCCTCCAGGCGGAATAGAGGCGATATCCGAGCGGCGCCATCAGCACTACCAGGATGATCCGGATGATGTGATGGGAGGCGACATAGGCGGTATCGGCATGGAGATACACCGCGATCAGGCTCATTTCCGCAAGGCCCCCTGGCGCAAAGGCGAGCAGGGCGGTCGACATTGGCACGCCGATGAGCTTCGAGATAACCCAGGCGGCTCCCAAGGCCATGACCATCATCAGGGGCGTCGACCAGAGAGCGGTGCGGAAAGCCTTGATAACCATATTGACCGGCGAGCCTGCGAAGCGGGCACCGATTGAGGCCCCGACCACGACCTGCGCTATGGCGACGATCACCGGGGGCGGGGCCGATTGGGTCAGGCCGGAAAGATGCACACCCGCCGACAGGAACATCGGTCCGACGATATGAGGGGCGGGCAGACGGGCGTATTTCCCCAGCGGCAGCCCGCCGACGGCGCAGAGGATCAGGATCACGAGGTCGCCGGTCGGGGGCCAATGGCTCCAGTCGATGGCGAGGCCCGCGCTGACATATCCGGCGGTCCAGCGGAACCAGAAGGGAATGATCAGCACCACCAGCAGCACCCGCAGCATATGCAGCAGGGCGAGGCGCCGCTCGTCGCCGCCAAGGCTCGACCCGATCAGTACCATCTCCACCATCCCACCGGGGACCGAAGCGAAGAAGGAGGTGGCGGAGTCAGTGCCGCTGATCTTCTTCATCGCCGTCGTGCCGACCAGAGTCGTCAGGACGATGAAAGGCAGAAGCAACAGGAGGCTGATGGACCAGCCGCCAAGGGCAGAAAAGATCGCGGGAGAAAAGCCACTGCCCAACATCACGCCGATGACGGGGGAAAACACGCTGCGCAGGCTATTGGGCAGAAGCGCTGGAAAGCCAACAAGCGCGGCCACGGTCGCCAGGAGCATGGCGCCGATCATGAAGGGCAGCGGGATCTGCACCCAGGCGGCGAGCACCCCGCCGATAGCCCCGATGATCAGGGTCAGGAGAACGCGGGCGGGCTTGGAAGCCGAAACAGAGAAGATCATTGCGACAGGCGTCCCAGGCGGACAGCGGTTAGGCCAGGGCGAAGATTTCGAGTCGGCATGATCAGAACGCAATTGTCGTAGGGGGTATAGATCGGCGAGGCGCCATCGTATGCGATAATGCTGCCTGCCTGTTCGATAATTTCCATGCCCAGATAGGGCGCGACAAAATGGAAACGGTCGGTTGAGACGGTAATGGCCTCAGTCACTTCAATGGTCCGCTGCGGGGTCGGCGGCGGCACAGGACCGGGGTCGGCGATATCATAGGCAGCGAGGAAACGCGCTACGGTCGCTTCAGCAACTTGTGCGCTGGAAGTCTCCCAATGCTGTCCGCATTCGACCAGCAGGGCTGCCTTGCTGCTCGCCGGATCGTCGAAGAAACCATAGTCCCGTAGGCGGCGCCCGCTCGTATGGCCCTTGTCCATGACGATGGTGGCGGGTAGGCCGATGCGCTCTGCCATCTCGCGTCCTTTCTGCTGCATCCCGGCCAGGGCCAGGGGCTCAGTCGGATGCTGCATGGAATGGAGATCCAGCAGCAGATCCGCGCGATCCACGATGGGGCGCAGGGCGCGGGCGCGGATCAGTTCTGTGCTGGTGCGCGGCCCGTCGAGCGTCGCGATATCCCAGACCCGGTTGAAATCCTCGTCCACGTAACGCGACTGTTCGGGCATCAGCGGGTCGAAGTTCAGAGCAGCGGCGATATTGGCAAAAACGAAGGTCAGGGCGCCCCGTTTCGGCCTCATCCCGGCCCGCAGGAGTTTGTCGAGGGCGATGGCGCCGCAAAGCTCATTGCCATGGGTCAGGGCAACCAGCATGGCATCGGGTCCCGGCTGCCCGCTTTCAAACCGCCAGACATAGGGGACCCCGCAATTCCCCTCCGCATAGGGGCGGAGGTCGGGCAGCGTTAACTCGACGATGGGTATCGAGTGTGTCATGCGTCCCCCCCCTCTTCATACGCAGGCCGTCAGAGTAGGCAGCCAAGTGTATCGGAAACAAGGAAAGCCTGTGGCTTTTTAGGCGATTTTTGACATGATGCTGCTATGGTGTGTGAGAGGAAGCGCACAACCGGTTGGGGGGCCAACCGAAATCTGTCGGCCAACACCAATAAGAGTTGCAGCCATGCCGCATCGTTGGGTTCTGGACTTCATGCCCACCGCATCGCCCGCCGATGCTATCGCCTTCGAACAACTTGGAAAACAGCACGACCTGCCCGCCGGGGAACCGATCCTCAGTGCCGGGCAGGAGCGTAGCCACCTCTTTGCTCTGATCGGCGGTCAGCTGATCGTCGAGCATCGCGGGATCGAGGTTCAACGGCTTGAAAGCGGCGATTTCGTCGGCGAGGACGCTTTGGTCCGCGCGACGACGCCCCATGTGGATATCAAGACGGCTGAAACCAGCCGCATCTGGCTCGCACCGCTGAACAAGGTGCTGGAGCTTGCCAATGACCGGCCCGCTTTCGGCGTCATCCTGTTCGAGAAGCTGCTGGCCCAGGCCGGTGTCCGGCTGACTTCTACCACTGGGCTTTTTTATGAACGCCAGAGCCTGACCCGCAAGCTCGGCGAGACCAATGACGAGTTGCGCAAAACGCTGTCCGAACTGGCGCAGGCCCATGACCGCCTGCTGACCGAATCGCGCGAACGCGAACGGGCGGAGAAGGAGAATGTCCTTCTGGCCCGCTTTGCCTCCGATAGCCCCAGCCCGATGCTGCGGGTCAGCCGCGACGGCGAAATCCTCTATGCCAATAGTGCTGCAACTCCGCTGCTGGCGTCGCTCAAGGCGGATCGTGGCCGCTTCCTGCCGTCGACCTGGCGTGACCGGGTGCGCGATGCCGTCGAACAGCATCAGGTGCTGACGACCGAACTGGAAGCCAGCGGCCAGGTCTGGACGCTGTATCTCTCGCCTGTCGCGGACGAGGGGACGGCGCATATCTATGCCCATGACATCACGCTGGCCAAAGATACCGAAGCCCAGATGCTTCAGATGGCGCGGCAGGATCCGCTGACCGGCCTCGTCAATCGCGGCGGTTTCAACGAAGCGCTGAAGAACGCGCTGGCCCAGGCGGGGCGCACCGGCGTCGGCGGTGCCTTGTTCTTCCTGGACCTCGATCTGTTCAAGGAAGTGAACGATACCTTCGGCCATCACGTCGGCGATCTGCTGCTGAAAGCGGTGGCCAAGCGCCTGAAGCAGAAGGTGCGCGATACCGACACGGTGGCGCGTCTGGGCGGCGATGAATTCGCGGTCATTCAGAACCCGGTCAATTCGGATGTGGATGTGAAGGCGCTGGTGAAGCGCATCATCTCCTCCCTCTCCGAGCCTATGGTGATCGAAGGCTATCGGGTGCAGGTCGGGGTGTCAGTCGGTATCGCCCGTTTCCCCGAAGATGCGACCGAGGCTGACGAAATCATCCGCGCCGCCGATACGGCGATGTATCGCGTCAAGGCGGCGGGGCGTAACAGCTATCGCCTCTATTCCGACGAAACCGACGCCCTGCATGCCACCCGCCAGGAAGCCAATGATGCGGTGACCAAAGGGTTAGAGCGCGGCGACTTTGTGCTCTATTACCAGCCGACCGTCGATATCGCCTCGGGCGATGTGCGGGCGCTGGAAGCCCTGGTGCGCTGGCGCCATCCGATCCATGGGATGGTGCGGCCCGACGGATTGTTCGTCTCGGCGGAATATGCGGGCCTATTGCCGCAGCTGGCCGACTGGATCGTGCTCAAGGCCTGCGAAGGCGCGCGCCATCTGTCCGATCGGGGCATCCGCTGGCCGGTGACGATCAATCTGACGCGCGGCCAGTTCCTGGATGCCGATTGGCCACGCCGCCTGTCGATGATGCTCTCGACCCTGCAACTCGATCCGCATCTGATCGAACTGGAGATCCCGGAGCGGCTGGTGCTGGACAATCACGTCCTGGCCGAACGCACCATGGATCAGCTTGCGGCCCTGGGCGTCGATCTGGCGCTGGATGACGTGGGGCTTGGCGAACTGCCGGTGACGCTGGCGGCCCGCCTGCCGATCCGTCGCATCAAGATCGCCCAGGTGCTCACCACCGGAATCGGCAAGGACAGCCAGTCCGACCGTCTGATCCGCGCAATCACCAGCGTCGGCCGTGCTCTGGGGCTGGAGATGATCGCGAAGGGGGTTGAAACCCCGCAGCAGCGCGATTTCCTGACGTCGTGCGGTGTCGAGACGGTGATGGGCTTCCTCTATGGCGAACCCGCGCCCTTGGAAACCCTGATCGAGCAGAAAGTGGGCAAGCCGGTTTCGGCTTAAGGCGAAACCTGTCATCCCGGCCCCCGAGCCGGGATCCGGCCGCCAGGATGGCAATTCTCCGACGGCGCGGTTTGGAAACAAACTTCGGCCGGATCCCGGATCAAGTCCGGGATGACAGATATTTTTGAGAAAAGCCTTTAAGCCTGGAACTGTTCCTTCAAAATCCGTTCTTCGAGCGTGTGATCCGGATCGAACAGCAGGGTCAGGCCGATGGAACGATCCTCGAAGGTCTCGACCTTCACCACATCACGCACTTCGGTATAGTCGGCAACCGCGCTGACCGGGCGCTTCTCGCATTCCAGCAGCTCGACCGTCACCATGGCCTTATGGGGCAGCAGGGCGCCACGCCAGCGGCGGGGCCGGAAGGCGCTGATGGGGGTCAGGGCCAGCACGTCCGATCCCAGCGGAATGATCGGACCATGGGCGGACAGGTTATAGGCGGTCGACCCCGCCGGGGTTGCGACCAGAATGCCGTCACAGATCAGCTCCGGCAGTCGTTCCACCCCATCAATGGAGAGTTTCAGTTTGGCGGCCTGACGGGTCTGACGCAGCAGTGAAACCTCGTTGATCGCCAGCGCCTCGCGTACTTCGCCGTTCATGCGGGTGGCCTTCATGCGCAGCGGATGCAAGGTGACTTTGGTGGCGGCCTTCAGGCGCTCGACCAGCCCATCCACGCGATATTCATTCAACAGGAACCCCACCGATCCCCGGTTCATGCCATAGATCGGAACCTGCCGTTCGATGTGGCTATGCAGGGTTTCCAGCATTACGCCGTCGCCGCCTAAAGCTACGACCACATCGGCTGCCCAGGGGTCGGCCTGTCCATAGCGGTGGGAAAGAGTAGCCAGCGCTTCTTGCGCGGGATCGGCGTCGCTGGCGACGAAGGCGATTTTCATGTCGGACATTCTTGAAAAGACTCAGCCGCCAGTGACGCTCATATGACGTTCGACGGCTGCGGCCGGGCGGGCGCGGTCGATGATGAAGTCGTGGCCCTTGGGCTTGCGGGCGATGGCGGCGCGGATAGCCGCATCCAATGCGTCGTCATTGCCCTCGTTGGCACGCAGGACAGAGCGCAGATCGGCGTCGTCATCCTGGCCAAGACACATATAGAGCTGCCCGGTGCAGGTCAGGCGCACGCGGTTGCAGCTCTCGCAGAAATTATGGGTCAACGGCGTGATGAAGCCCAGGCGACTGCCGGTTTCCTCGATCCGCACATAGCGCGCGGGACCGCCGGTGCGATAATCCGTCTCGGTCAGGGTCCAGCGCTGCGAGAGGTCGCGGCGCACCTCGCTGAGCGGCAGATACTGATCGGCGCGCGAAAGTTCGCCCAGATCGCCCATCGGCATGACCTCGATGAAGGTCAGATCGAAGCCATGCTGGCCGCACCAGGCGATCATATCGTCGAAATGGTGGTTGTTGATGCCCTTCAGGGCAACGGCATTGATCTTGACCGCAAGACCCGCATCCTTGGCCGCCATGATCCCGTCCAGCACCTTCTCGATCCGGCCCCAGCGGGTGAGGCGGGTGAAGGTGTCGGGATCCAGCGTATCCATGGAGACATTGATGCGCTTCACCCCGGCGCGGGCGAGGTCTCCGGCATATTTCGACAGCTGGGTGCCGTTGGTGGTGAGCGTCAGCTCCTCCAGCGTTCCGGCTTTTACCTGTTCGCCCAGCGACCCGATGAGGTTCATGATGCCCCGTCTGACCAGCGGCTCGCCGCCGGTCAGCCGCAGCTTCTTGACGCCCAGGCGGATGAAGGCATTGCACAGGCGCTCAAGCTCTTCGAGCGACAGAACCTCCGACTTGGGCAGGAAGTTCATGTCCTCGGCCATGCAATAGACACAGCGAAGATCGCAGCGGTCGGTGACCGACACGCGCAGGTAGCTGATGAAACGGCCGAACGGATCGATCATGCGTCAGGGGTGCCTTCGCAGCTCATTTCTGTAATATGCCGTGGTTATGGCCGTTTACAATGCTTCTTTAGATGGTGCCGGGGCTTCTTCGCGTGAAGGGCGTCCTTTCCTTATTGCCGTGCTGGCGGGAGGCGAGGGGCGTCGGATGGGCGGCGGCAAGCCCCATCAAGCGCTTGCTGGGCGCCCCTTGATCCGGCATGTCATCGACAGGGTTCAGCCGGATTTCCTGTGCGGCGATCCAGCTGATCTGGCGCGATATGGCTTGCCCGTCTGCCCGGATCCTGCGCCGGGGCTTGGGCCTTTGGCTGGAGTTGCGGCAGCCTTGGCTTATGCATTGGAGCAGGGGCGGGATAGCGTTCTGACGGTTCCCTGCGACACGCCGTTTCTGCCCCAGGATCTTGCCGCGCGGTTCGCCGGGGTCGATGGTCCTGCGATGGCGTCGAGTGGTGGGCATGAACATCCGTCGGTCGCGCGGTGGCCGGTGGAGTGGCTGGATATCGTCAAAGAGAGGCTGTCGGGAAGCGGCTCCAGGGCGTTGCGCCCCTTCTTTCTGGCCGCACCGAGGATCGAATGGCCGGTCGGCGCATTTGATAATATCAATACGCCGGATGATCTGGCGGCGGCCGAGGCCCGGCTGCGGACAATCGAAAGGGGTTGACACCATGAGCCTGCGTATTGTGGTCGCCGGGGCGACGGGATGGACGGGTGGTGCTGTTGCCAAGGCCGTCGCTGACGCAAACGATCTGGCGCTGGTGGGGGCCGTGGCGCGGCGTTCGGCCGGGCAGGAGCTCCATGGCCTAACCCTGGTGGCCTCGGTGAAGGAAGCCCTGGCGGTCCCGGCAGATGTGTTGATCGATTATACCCATCCGACGGCGGTTAAGGATCACGCCCTGGCGGCACTGGCAGCCGGGGTGCATGTGGTGGTCGGCACCTCGGGCCTTACGGCGGAGGATTATCGCGAGATCGATGTAGCCGCCCGGGGCGCCGGGCGTGGGGTCGTGGCGGCGGGGAACTTCTCTTTAACCGCGACGCTGCTCACCCGCTTTGCCCAGCAGGCCGCCGAATGGATCGGGGATGTTGAGGTCATCGACTATGCCTCCGCCAAAAAAGCCGACGTTCCAAGCGGCACTGCGCGGGAACTGGCCGAAAAGCTGGATGCCGTGCGCTCACACCCCTCGACCACTCGGCCCGTTGCCGAGATTCTGGGGCCGAAGGAGGCGCGGGGCGCTGCCATCGGCTCGGTCCAGGTGCATTCGGTGCGCGCGCCAGGATTTATCCTGTCGTGCGAGGCGCTGTTCAGTCTAGCAGGCGAACGTCTGGCAATCCGCCATGACGCTGGGGAAAGCGCCGAACCCTATGTGAGCGGAACGTTGCTGGCCGCCCGGCGGGTCGGGGGGCTGATCGGTCTGCATCGCGGCCTGGATGCCGTTCTGAACGGTTGAAGCAGATTGTAAGTGCTTGAGCGTAGAAGGCTTTACGTGACGGGGCCTACAACTTCCGCCGCAAGATCACAGGTACGCCTTTATTGCCCGTAATTCAGTCCTGAGTGCGTGCGCTTCAGGGGTGTCATTAGTTGGCCGATCTAGAATTCCTGGTGCCGGCGCGGGGTGTCTTGCAGTAACTCCAAATCAATTACATCTGTGTTAATTAGAATTTTTCCACGTTCTTCAAAATTTACCGTCGCCCGACTTCCGACAACCGATTGTACCTGTCCGATTCCCCAGTCGGGTTGACCTGGGTGTCTGACATATACTCCGGGGGTAAGCAGTGCCATGACGAGATTTACCTGTGGGGTTGGAAATTTTAAGCGTTTCTTCAGTGTCCTGCCCGCATCCTAGCACCATTCCCGCAAGTTACGGGAGCGGAGGATATGGCGAATACGATAGAAATCGGTTTAGTTCAGTTGCTTGTGAGCCATTTGTGCCACGAGCTGGTGAGTCCAATCGGCGCGATCAACAATGGCGTCGAACTGCTGGAAGAACTGGGTCCGGCCAGCGGCAGCGAAGAGGTTGTGAACCTCATCGGGCAGAGCGGTCGGAACGGCGCGGCCAAGCTGCGGTGCTATCGTCTGGCCTATGGGCTGGCGGGGGCGAACGCCGGGGTGCCGGGCCGCGAGGCGCGGGCGGTGGCGACCGAGCTTCTGTCCAGCGAGGGCCGGGTGCAGTTGCAGTGGCCCGACGGGGCGGTGGCCGAGGAATATGGCCCGCGCTCCATTCAGCTGGTGCTGAACCTGGTGCTGCTTGCAGTGGAATTTCTGCCGCGTGGCGGTACGATTACGGTCTCGGCCGAATCGCTTGGCGATGCAGAAGCCGTAACGGTTTCGGCGCAAGGTGCGGTCGTGAAAATCGATCCGCGCATTGCCGATATTCTGCACGGCAAGTCGGAAACGGCGGATCACCGATCGATCCATGCTGCCTTCTGTTATCGTTTGGCTGGGGCGGCTGGCTTGCCGTTGTCGCTGATCGAATTGGAGGATGGCGTGGTATTGACAACACAACTTCCTCTGGCGGCTCCGGCGGCTGCTTAATAATTCGTTCGTATTTGACACAAGATCTTGCTTATCCGCTTGCCGGGTTGGTGGGATGTTGCAATAAACTCAACAGCGTGCCCGGCCAAATGGCCGGGGCCTCTTCTCCCGGGGGAGCCTGATGGACGACCTGCTAAGTGAATTCCTAACCGAGACCAACGAGAACCTTGCGGTTCTTGACGTCGAGCTGGTCCGTCTGGAGCAAGACCCGAACGATCGGGAACTGCTGTCGAACATCTTTCGCCTCGTCCATACGATCAAGGGCACCTGCGGCTTCCTTGGGCTGCCGCGTCTCGAATCGGTCGCTCACGCCGGTGAGAATGTCCTGGGCCGTGTGCGCGATGGCGAGCTGATCGTCACCGCCGGATCGATTTCGCTGATCCTTCAGGCCCTCGATACCATCAAGGGCATTCTTGCCGTTCTGGAACAGACCGAAGCCGAACCCCCCGGCGACGACAAGATCCTGATCGACAAGCTGAACGCCGTTGCTGAAGGCGCGAATGCCGACGAAGTGGCCGGTATTGCAGGCGCCGCCCCGGCTGCTGCTGCCCCGGCTCCGGCCCCCGCTGCTCCGGCAGCGCCCGTCGCTCCGCCGCCCGCTCCTGAGCCTGCTGCCGCTGCCGCTCCGCCGCCCCCGGCCCCCGCGCCGGTTGCCAAGGCTCCTGAGCCGCCGAAGGCCCCGGAAACCGCCGTCGTTCCGGCTGCCGCAGCAGCCCCTGCCGTGCCGGAGATCGAAGAAGACAAATCCGCCAAGGGCGGCGCTCCGATGGAGCTGAAGGAAAGCGCCGTTTCCGCGCAGACCATCCGCGTTTCCGTCGATCTGCTCGAAAATCTGATGACGATGGTGTCGGAGCTGGTGCTGACCCGTAATCAGCTGCTCCAGATCGTCCGCCGCTACAAGGACAGCGAATTCGCCGTTCCGCTGCAGCGCCTCAGCCATGTGACGTCGGAACTGCAGGAAGGCGTCATGAAGACGCGCATGCAGCCGATCGGCAACGCCTGGGCCAAGCTGCCGCGTATGGTGCGCGATCTCTCGCTCGAACTGTCGAAGAAGATCGACCTTCAGATGATCGGTGCCGAAACGGAACTCGACCGTCAGGTGCTGGAACTCATCAAGGATCCGCTGACGCATATGGTGCGTAATTCGGCCGATCACGGTGTCGAAACCCCGGCCGAACGTCTTCAGGTCGGCAAGTCGGACACCGGCCGCATCACGCTGAACGCCTATCATGAGGGCGGTCATATCATCATCGAGATTTCCGATGACGGTCGCGGCCTCAACGTTCACCGCATCAAGCAGAAGGCCCTGCAGAACGGTCTTGCGACCGAAGCCGAGCTGGAGCAGATGTCCGATCAGCAGATCCACCAGTTCATCTTCAAGGCCGGTTTCTCGACCGCTGCCCAGGTGACGGCGGTTTCGGGTCGCGGCGTCGGCATGGACGTGGTGCGCACCAACATCGAAAAGATCGGCGGCACCGTCGAGCTGAAGTCTAAGTTCGGTCGCGGCTCCACCTTCGTGATCAAGATCCCGCTGACCCTGGCCATTGTGTCGGCCCTGATCGTGGAAAGCTGTGGCGAGCGTTTCGCCATTCCGCAGATCAGCGTCGTCGAACTGGTGCGCGCCTCGGCTGAAAGCGAACATCGTATCGAGCGCCTGAATGGCACCCCGGTTCTGCGCCTGCGCAACCGCCTGCTGCCGCTGGTCAGCCTCGAAAGCCTCCTGATGCTGGACCGCCCCGAGGGCGACCAGACGACCGAGAGCTTCATCATCGTCACCCAGGTCGGCACCTATAGCTTCGGCATCATGGTTGACCGCGTGTTCGATACCGAAGAAATCGTCGTGAAGCCGGTGGCGCCGATCCTGCGCCACCTGTCGCTCTTCAGCGGCAATACCATCCTGGGGGATGGTTCGGTCATCATGATCCTGGATCCGAACGGCATTGCCGCCTCCACGGGCGAAATGGCGGTCACGGATACGGCGTCGACCACCGATGCGACCGAGGCCAAGGGCCGTGCGGACGAACGCACCACGCTGCTGGTCTTCCGGGCAGGCGAGGGCGGTCCCAAGGCCGTGCCGCTGTCGCTGGTTGCGCGTCTCGAAGAGATCGATCTGGCCTCGGTCGAATATTCCAACGACCGCCCGATGGTGCAGTATCGCGACAAGCTGATGCCGCTGGTCCCGATGGTGTCGGGCAGCCGCCTTGCCGAAACCGGTCGTCAGCCGGTGCTGGTTTTCGCCGATGGCGAACATTCGATGGGCCTCGTCGTCGACGAGATCGTCGATATCGTCGAGGATCGTCTGCATGTCGAACTGACCGCGGACCGCGCGGGCTTCATCGGCAGCGCGATCATCGCCGGGCGCGCCACCGACATCATCGATGCGGGCTTCTATCTGCAGCAGGCGTTCGGCGACTGGTTCATGGCCAAGAACGATCGCTCGCTCGATGGCCGCACCCGGGTCCGCAAGGTTCTGCTGGTCGATGATAGCCCCTTCTTCCGTAATCTCCTGACCCCGATCCTGTCGGTTGCTGGCTATCAGGTGACCACGGCGGATAGCGGCAATGAGGCGCTGGCCCTGGCGGAAACGGGCGAGACTTTCGATGTCATCGTGTCCGATATCGAAATGCCGGGCATGAGCGGCTTCGAATTCGCCCAGGCCGTCGCCGCCAGCCAGAAGTGGACGGGCATTCCGATGGTCGCCCTGTCGGCCCACACGGCGCCGCAGGATATGGATAAGGCCCGCGATGTGGGCTTCCGGGACTATGTGCCGAAGTTCGACCGCGAAGCCCTGTTGGCGACCATCGAACAGATTCTTTCGACGGAAGGTGTGGCATGAGCGAACTCGTTCCTGCGGGCAAACGTGGCCTGGCCCGGGCCGGTCAGTTCGATGATCAGAGCCAGTATGTCTCGATCACCATCGACGGTCAGATGTTCGGCATTCCCGTGCTGATCGTCCATGACGTGCTGGGTCCCCAGCGCATCACCCGCATTCCCCTGGCTCCGGCCGAGGTTGCGGGCTCGCTGAACCTGCGCGGCCGTATCGTGACTGCCATCGACGTTCGCCTGCGCCTGGGCCTCAACAAGCGCCCGGCAGGCCAGGATGGCATGAGCGTTGTGGTTGAACATTCCGGCGAATTCTATAGCCTGATGGTTGATGGCGTCGGCGAAGTGCTGACGCTGTCGACGGGTGATTTTGAACGTAACCCGGCGACCCTCGATCCGCGTTGGCGCGAGGTCAGCCAGGGTATCTATCGGCTGAACGACCAGCTTCTGGTCATTCTGGACGTCAACCGCCTGCTCGATTTTTCGCGCACGGAAGCGGCCTGACGGGTTAAGTAAAAGCGTGGATCGGTTCGGTTTAACCGCCGGACCGATCGAACGGTATCAGGAGCGACCCCATGAAATCCTGCCTCATCGTCGACGACAGTCGGGTCGTCCGCATGGTGGCCAAAAAGATCCTTCAGGAACTCGCCTTCGAGACTTTCGAAGCCGAGGACGGAAAGAAGGCGCTGGACTTCTGTCTGGGTCGTATGCCCGACGTCATCCTGCTCGACTGGAATATGCCGGTCATGAACGGGATCGACTTTCTGCGCGCCTTGCGCAAAAGTCCGGGCGGCGACGCTCCCAAGGTGGTGTTCTGCACGACCGAAAACGACCTTCAGCACATCATGGAAGCGATGGGGTCGGGCGCGGACGAATATATTATGAAACCTTTCGATGCCGAGATCATCGAAAGTAAGTTCAGCCAGGTAGGTATTCTTTGATGGCTTCGGACCTCCCGGCTCCGGCGACCGGTGCGCGCGATGGCGTGATCCGGGTGATGCTGGTGGATGACAGCGCGGTGATCCGCGGGCTGTTCACCCGGGCTTTGGAGGCCGATCCCGAACTTCAGGTGGTGGCCTCGGTGGGGGACGGCAAAATGGCCGTTGCCGCGCTGAAGCGTACCCCTGTCGATATCATCATCCTCGATATCGAAATGCCGGTCATGGACGGTCTGACGGCGCTGCCGCTTCTCAAAGAAGTGCTGCCGGAGGTTCGCGTCATCATGGCGTCGACCCTGACCCGCAAGAATGCTGAAGTATCGTTGCGCGCCATGCGCGACGGCGCCGCCGACTATGTCACCAAGCCGTCCAGCACGTCGGAACTGACCTCGGCCGAGCATTTCAAGCAGGAGCTGATCGCCAAGATCAAGGCCCTGGTTGGCTCGCGCCGGTCGCCGCGCCTCGATCGCCCGGGCATGCCGCCGCGCCCCGCGTCTGTACCGCCGGTTGGGCAGGCTGCTACCGCTGCCGTCGCGCCCGCTGGCTCGGAACGCCATCCGCTGTTCCCGCGCGCCAAGGGCGGTCCGCTGACCTTGCGGCCCATGGTGCATGATGTGCCCGAAGTGATCGCCATCGGTTCTTCCACCGGTGGCCCGCAGGCCCTGTTCCAGGTGCTGGGCAATCTGCCAAAGAACCTGCGCCAGCCGATCCTGATTACCCAGCATATGCCGGCCACCTTCACGACGATCCTGGCCGAGCATCTGACCCGCATCGCGGACCGTCCCTGTTCCGAGGCGGTGGATGGTCAGGTTCTGCAGCCGGGCCATATCTATGTGGCGCCAGGTGATTTTCATATGATTGTCGAAAGCCAGGGGACCTCCAAGGTTCTGCGGCTTCTGAAGACCCCGCCGGAAAACTTCTGCCGCCCGGCGGTGGATCCTATGTTGCGTAGTCTGGCCGCGATCTATGGTCGCCGCCTGCTGGTCATCATCCTCACGGGGATGGGCCAGGATGGCATGCGTGGTTCTGATGTGGTGGTACAGTCCGGTGGTATGATCATCGGCCAGGATGAGGCGAGCTCGGTCGTCTGGGGGATGCCAGGGGCGGTTGCGACCGCCGGTCTGTGCAGCCAGATTCTCCCCTTGAGCGATATCGGCCCCTTCATCCTGAAGCAGGCGATGAGGACGGCGGCATGAGAAGCGACGATTTTGAATTCCTGAGCCGTACCGTCCGCCAGCGTTCGGGTCTGGTCCTGACCGAAGACAAGGTGTACCTCGTCGAAAGCCGTCTGATGCCGGTTGCCCGTAAGCAGGGCCTGAAGTCGGTGGACGAGCTGGTGCAGCAGATGAAGGCCAAGCCGGATCAGGCGATCCTGCGGGCCGTCACTGAGGCCATGACCACCAACGAGACGCTGTTCTTCCGCGATACCAAGCCGTTCGACCAGTTCAAGAAGGTCGTTATGCCCGCGCTGTTGAACGACCGCGCGTCGCGCAAGACGATCCGCATCTGGTGCGCGGCCTGTTCCTCGGGGCAGGAGCCCTATTCGCTGGCGATGATCCTCAAGGAAGAGGGGGTGCGTCTGGCGGGCTGGAAGTTCGAGATCGTCGCGACGGACATCAATACCGAAGTCATCGACCGCGCCAAGGCCGGGCTCTATTCCCAGTTCGAAGTGCAGCGCGGCCTGCCGATCCAATATCTGATGAAGTATTTCAAGCAGGTCGAGGATAAGTGGCAGATAACGCCTGAGATCAAGGCGATGATCGACTACCGCGAGTTCAATCTGCTGACCGATCCGCGTGGGTTGGGGCAATTCGACGTCGTCTTCTGCCGTAACGTGCTGATCTATTTCGATCAGCCGACCAAGGCGCAGGTGCTGGACCGTATCCGCGGTGTGATGCCCGAGGATGGCGTGCTGTATCTCGGCGGTGCCGAGACCGTTCTGGGCGTTACCGACAAGTTCGAGCCGGTCCCGAACGAGCGGGGGCTCTATCGCGTCGTCAGCAAGCAGACTGCGAAGGCTGTTTAGGTCTAAAGGGCTTAACGCAGACCAACAAAAAGGCCGCTGTTTCCAGCGGCCTTTTTCTTAAACCTCTGCCGCCTGACGCGGCACCGGTTGGATCGGGGCGGTGGGATCGCGCAGCACATAGCCGCGTCCCCAGACCGTTTCGATGTAATTGTCGCCGCCGGTTGCGACCGCGATCTTCTTGCGCAGTTTGCAGACGAAGACGTCGATGATCTTCAACTCCGGCTCGTCGATACCGCCGTAAAGATGGTTCAGGAACATTTCCTTGGTCAGGGTCGTGCCCTTGCGCAGGGAAAGCAGTTCCAGAATGCCATATTCCTTGCCGGTCAGATGCAGGGCCTTGCCCTCCACATCCACCATGCGGGTATCGAGATTGACCACCAGGGTGCCGGTCTGGATGACGCTGTCCGAATGGCCTTTGGCGCGACGGACAATCGCCTGGATACGGGCCAGCAGTTCGCGCTTGTCGAAAGGCTTGGTCAGGTAATCGTCGGCGCCGAAACCCAGGCCCTTGATCTTGTGATCCATTTCCGACAGGCCGGAGAGGATCAGGATCGGGGTCTTGATCCGGGCGGCGCGGAAACGCCGTAGAATTTCAAAACCATCCGCATCCGGCAGCACCAGATCCAGAATGATGATGTCATAATCGTAAAGACGGCCGATCTCGAGACCATCTTCCCCAAGCGCCGTTACATCAACGACATAACCGGCCGAATTCAGCATCAATGTGATGCTGCGGGCTGTGGTTGTATCGTCCTCGACGAGGAGTACGCGCATCGTAGGCTCCTAGGACTTTGTTAATCTTCCTTAGCAGTTAATATTTACGATGCTGACCGCTTGTGCAAGTGTTAACGAATCGATTGGATGAATATTCATCATTTTTTATGACGCGCGCGGCCCCTGTCGCAGGGCGTGTAGACGTGTTATCGTCGGTGCTTACAGTTTCGATTCGCCAAGTGGTTATCCCCCTATGCTGACAAATCACCTGATCGCCGACCTCGGACGTTTGCCGGACCATTACCTCCATGGGCGTGTTACGGGCGTCCTGGGCATGATGGCGGAAATCGGCGGTGTCCAGCGGGCGCTGTCGGTTGGCGACCGGGTAACAATCATTGCGCGCGGTAATAAACGGATCCTGGCGGAGATCGTCGGCTTCAAGGGTGAGCGGGCGCTTGCCATGCCGTTCGGGACCCTGGAAGGGGTGGGACTGGGTTGCAAGGCGGAGGTCGCGCAGACCGAAGCCGTCATCTATCCCCATGACAGCTGGCTGGGCCGCATCGTCGATTGCATGGGCGATCCGATCGATAACGGCGGGCCGATCTATACCGGCGATCTGGCCTATTCCCTGCGCAGTCCGCCGCCGCCCGCCCATACGCGCCAGCGTGTCGCGGGCAAGATCGATATGGGCGTGCGGGCGATGAACCAGTTCCTGACCCTCTGCCGGGGCCAGCGTATGGGTATCTTCGCGGGGTCGGGCGTCGGTAAATCCTCGCTGCTCTCCATGATCGCCAAATATACCTCGGCCGATGTGATCGTGATCGGGCTGATCGGCGAACGTGGCCGCGAAGTCCAGGAATTCATCCACGAGGATCTGGGGCCGGAAGGTCTGGCGCGGTCGGTTCTGGTGGTGGCGACCTCCGATCAGCCGCCGCTCATGCGCCGTCAGGCGGCCATGACGACGCTGGCGGTCGCCGAATATTTCCGCGATCAGGGCAAAGACGTGCTCTGCCTGATGGATAGCGTGACGCGCTTTGCCATGGCCCAGCGCGAAATCGGCCTGTCGGTTGGCGAGCCGCCTGCCAGCAAGGGTTACACCCCCTCGGTCTTCGCCGAACTGCCTCGTCTGCTGGAGCGCGCCGGGCCGGGGCAGGTGGGGTCCGGATCGATCACCGGCCTTTTCACCGTTCTTGTCGAAGGCGACGATCATAACGAGCCGATTTCCGACGCCGTGCGCGGTATTCTCGACGGGCACATCGTGTTGGAGCGCACTATCGGCGAGCGTGGGCGCTATCCCGCCATCAATATTCTGCGCTCTGTCTCCCGCGTGCTGCCCGGCTGCAACACGGACGAGGAGAATGCAATCATCGGCCGTGCCCGGCAGCTGCTGTCGGCCTATGAAGACATGTCGGAAATGATCCGCCTGGGCGCCTATCGTCCGGGGTCCGATGCCCGCACAGACGAAGCCATCCGCTATTACCCGCTGCTCGAAGGTTTCCTGGGCCAGGGTAAGAAGGAGCGCGCGGATCTGCAGGAAGGATACGGGCAACTGGCTGCTATCCTGAATAGCGGCGGCGTTGGCTGATGGCCAGGAAGGGCCTGCCGACGCTTATCCGCCTGCGCAGCTTCGAGCTGGAGGAAAAGCGCCGCGCCCTTGCCGAGCTGGAACAGGTTGCCGAACGCCTTGAACAGGCGATCCGCGACGTTGATTCCCAGGTAGAGGAAGAAAAACAGATCGCGACCAAGGATTACGTCCTGGCGCGCTATTTCCCTGCTTATCTCCAAGCCGCCAAGGAACGTCGCCAGACGCTGGTCGCCAACCGCCTGGACATCGGTCAGCAGATCGATGCCGCCAAGGAACAGGTGACCATCGCCTATCAGGAGCTCAAGAAGCTCGAAATCGCCCAGGCCATACGCGAAAAGCGCGAAAAAGAAGAGGCGGACCGGCGCGAGCAACTGATGCTGGATGAGATCGCCATCGAAGGCTATCGCCGCCGGGATGCGAGTTAGCTCTCGAGCGAGGCTTTTACGCGAGGGATTCTAGCAACCTCATTAGCAAACGCGTGTATTCGCTCGGACAGCTGTTGATCAGTGTCCAGGATCGTGAACCAACGAGTCCGGGGAACAAAAGAGCCCTTTGCCGTTTGGATCGAAACGGTTGTGCGTAACGTGAAGATGTCCTGGGCGCCGGTTTCGAGGGCTAGCCGTTCGTGAAGGCGCACTACCAGTTCTTTATGCGGTAGGTCGCGTCCAGGGAAGGTGATGAAAACAAGAGCGCGATCAGGTCGCCGGAGATGCCTGACTTCAGATAACGTCGCGTGCTTCTTTGATTCTCGACCTAACCCATTGTCGGGGTCCAGAAAGACGATATCGGCATCTGCCAGCGCGATGCGTTTCTGAGCAGACCAATTCGCCCGGCCAGCAGAGGTGGGGATTGGCTCGCGATGAAACGCTATCCCTTGAGGCCAAATGGGTGCCTGTTCGAGCGCTGCTACCGTACGTTCGGGGAGCGAGGATAGGCCGACATGAAGCTCTTGATCCAGAAACTGCCAAGCTACATCGTCTCGCCATTCCAGATGTCGACCATCTAAATCTCCGTCGTCTCCGGCGGCATAATACCAAGCGATGCCGAGCTTGCGGTCTGCACCAGCCAATTTGCGCAGAAGAGCGAACTTCAATAGGTCGCTAATATCTCCGGCATATTGATCGCGCATTGAACTACCTGACCCTCGGCCAGGTGAAGCGTTCGCCGGTCAGTTTTTCGGAAAAGCTCAAGGTTTTGCTCAGGCTCAGACCCAGGGTCCGGCCTGCGGCCATGACTTCGGCCTCGCTGACCCGCATACCTTTGCCCTTCGGGCGCAGGACCCAGAGATGGGCTGCGGGCGGCATGGTGCGCGCATAGGCTTCCGTTCTGCCCAGATCATCGACACAGGCGACGCCGATCAACAGAACGGTTGCCTCTGCCGCCTGGGTCTGCGGGGCGCCGATCCGCGCTAATTCTTCTGCGATCTCGTCATCCTCGACATCGACGAGAAAGACCTTGGTCCCCGCCTTGATGCCCAGCTTTTCCAGCCGGGTGCGAGGATTGGCCAGGGTGGCGGCCCAGCGGGCGGCTTCGGCGACGCCCATGGTCAGTGAGGTCACCTGTTTGGAAGTGGTGAGGATAAGCGCCTCGCCCTGAACCTTGGCCGACAGGATCTCGCCGCGCGGCAGGCGCGCTGCATAGCCGCCCCGCAGGATGATGGCGTCGCTCTCCAGCAGCGCGAGCCCTTCAACGCTGCGCCCTGCAACCGTCACTTTGCACCGCGCCTCGCGTCCCATCAGACGACCCATCCGGGGCGGCTGACCTGTGGCTTGATCTCGGGCTTGAGGGGCGGGGCGACCTGGAAGGCAACGCCGCCCGCGATATTGTGGGCCGAGGCTGCGGCGACATAGACCGCGTTCAACTCGCGCCGGATCTGCTGGGGCAACTGTCCTGGGGTGCGGAACACGAGGTCGAGTTTGCCCGGCCGCGCCAACCCGTCGATCTGGATTGCTCCGAGCTTGGACAGGGTCAGATCGATCATGAAGCGGGTGTCCTGCGCCTCACCGCCCTTTTGGCCCTTGCCGTCTTCATCCGCCTCGGGGGCTGCATGGAGCCACAGGCGGATCGGTTCGATGCTCTGGCCGGTATGGATCGGCAGCGTGATCATGCGCCATTCGGCGGCGGTATTCTTTGAAGCTTCCCGGCTGCCCTCGGCAACTTCGCCCGCAAGGGCGCTGGCCGCCTTGGTCCGCCCGGCACGGTCGATCTGCTGACGAACGCCGTCGGAAACCAGCGGACGGATATCGCCACGCGTGAAGGCCGAGGCAACGACCATCAGCTCCGCCGCCAGTCGTGGTCCCAGTTTGGGCAGGATCGCCGCCATCACGGCTGCGGGCTGGCCTCCCAATTGAGACGCCGTCTCGGCCACTGCGGGCAGCGAGGGATATGTCGGGAAAACAGCGGGCGCGGGCCGGGCCGCCGTTACGGTCGGCAGTGGCGGCAGCAGCATCGTCACTTGAGTGCCTGTCGGCAGCGGGCGGGCTTCGATGCTCAGCAAGGATCCTTCCAGTGAAACCAGCGGGCGCCCGTTGGCAGTCCCGACCACGGTGGCCTGGACGACCTGCCCCTGGCGCGCCGTTACCTGCGGGGGAACCGGTGGTTGCTGACCAGGAGGCGTGACGGAGATGATCGTCGCCTGGGTTCTGCCGCCGACGACACTGGGAATCGGCGCTTTCTCGGGCGTTGGCGCCGGGGCAGCGGCCGGAGGTGGAGGAGCGGGCGCCTCGGCCTCCACGGTCGGTGCAGCAGCCAAAGGCGCCTGTGAGACAACTGCCGTCTGCGGAGCGGGGGTGGCAGGCTGGGAAATCACCTGCGACGAAGCCGGTGTGGCCGAGGTGGCGGGTGCGGTCCGCACTGGTGCCGGTTCCGCCTTCAGTTCCTGGAACATCGCCGCTTTAGGAGCTGCCTGTGCCGGGGCAGGCTGGGGCGCAGACGGAAGAGGTCGTAACATCGGCGCCTGGGCTGCTGCCGGTTGAACCGCTGCGGTGATGGTCTGCGGCGTCGAAACCGGAGCTGCGGAAGCTGGCTGGCTCGGCATGGGAGCAGGCTGCGGCGCAGGGGCTGAGGTGACGGGCGGCGGTGTCTGTGGAGCAGGCGCAGGCTGGCTCGGTGCTGGAGCAGGCTGTGGCGCTGGCGCTGAGGTGACGGGCGGCGGTGTCTGCGGAACGGGGGCAGGCTGGCTCGGTGCTGGAGCGGGTTGCGGCGCTGGGGCTGAGGTGACGGGCGGCGGTGTCTGTGGAACGGGGGCAGGCTGGCTCGGTGCTGGAGCGGGCTGCGGTGCTGGGGCCGAGGTGACGGGCGGCGGTGTCTGCGGAACGGGCGCAGGCTGGCTCGGTGCTGGAGCGGGCTGCGGCGCTGGGGCTGAGGTGACGGGCGGCGGTGCTTGCGGAATGGGCGCAGGCTGGCTCGGCACCGGAGCGGGCTGCGGCGCTGGCGGTGAGGTGACGGGCGGCGGTGTCTGTGGAGCAGGCGCAGGCTGGCTCGGGCTCGGTGCAGGCTGCGGCG
>NZ_JBHUIP010000004.1:0-290221 GCF_042683105.1 Lacibacterium aquatile | reverse complement strand
CCGAAGAAAGACGCCGGTCCGGCCATGCCCGGCGGCGGCATGGGCGGTATGGGCGGCATGGACTTCTAGTCGGTCCGACCGACAGCGGTTCTCTAGCTCAGCTAGCGACTACGGCCTCAAGTAGCCCGAAGGGCGGTAGGCCAACGCAAAGCAACAGAGACCTCCGAGGGAAACCTCGGGGGTTTTTGTTTTTGATAGAAGATCTCGTCATCCCGGGACTTGATCCCGGGATCTCGGGTAGACAGACCGCGTCGACACACTGGCGGAGTTCGGCCACCAGGAGATCCCGGGATCAAGTCCCGGGATGATGCGAAAAAGGGCATCGAAAAAGTGACGTGGAGCCTTCGATGGGCCATTGTCGTTATCAGGGGGACGAAACGTCAGGATGATCAGGAGAAGCGCTTTGCGCCTTGTTTATGGAATTGCCGCCGCCGTCTGTCTCGCCTTCCCACTCCAGGCCCAGACGCTCAAAGGTAGCTCGCAGCTCACGTTCAAGGGCGATGATCGGGTTCAGGAAAATACCAGCCTGACCGTTACCCGTTGCGGGGGCGAGGAACGGATTCTGCGTTTGAAGACGGCCATGTCCTGGAACGAGAATGAAAAGGGCGGCGAAGGCAGCGTGAAGCTCGACGTGCTGAAGCCGGGCCAGAAGAAGCCGCTGTTCTCTATCGAACGCAAAGACGCCGTCGGCGCGGCTTTCGACCTCAATTCGCAGAACTGCCTGATGACGGTCGATCTGGGCATCGAGGATCTCTCCTGGTGGGGCGTCTATGATCTGGCCAAAGGTGGCAACCTGTTCGATACGATGGTCCCGCCGCGCAGCTTCTGTCTGGCATCAAAGCGCGAGAATGGTCAGCCGCTTGCCGAATGCGGCTATACCGCCGGTTTCTACGTTCCTTCCGACGATCAGATCGCCCAGCCGGAATATGGTTCCAGGAGCATCGGAAATCTGCTGCTGGCCAAGGGCTTGCAGGTCACGCAGCTGCGTTTCACCGCCGCCAATGACAATCGCGCGCGAGAGCTGCGCAGCTATTGGGACGAGCGCTGGTCGGTCAATCTGGTGGAGAATCTCAACGGTCGCCCCGTCACCTGGGCGGCTTCGAAAACCTTGACCGAACGGCCGCTATCCTTGCGGGTCGAATGGGTGGAGGCGGGATTGGCGGCGATCATTCCGCTGACTGCCGACGGGTTCGATATCGGTCGCGCGACTTTGCCCGATGGCATCAAGGCCGAAGTGCTGAAATAGGCTACCGATCAGTCAGATAGATCAGTTGTGTGCGATTGATCTATCTGACTCATGAGTCAGATCAAAATCTCATCACCCGGGGACTTGATCCCGGGGGTGCTCCGGGATCGATTCGAACAAACAAAAACCTTGTCATCCCGGACTTGATCCGGGATCCGGCCGAAGGCAATTGCATGCCTCTGACGCTATAGACTGGCCATGCTGGCGGCCGGATCCCGGCTCGGAGGCCGGGATGACAGCAAGAGTGGAGATCCCATGGTCAAGCCACGGGATGACGATGGAAACAAAGGTCTCAAGTAAGGCAAAGCCCGATAGGCCGACACAAACAAACTTGGAGATCCCGGTGTGGAGCACCGAGATGACGAGTTAATATCGGGCCGCGCGAGGCCTAGCGCACAGCGTCGAAACGCTCGAACTCGCGATTGACCAATTGGCCGTCGATTTTCTCGACCTTGCGGACATAGACGGTCTGGACGATATCGCGCGTTTCCGCATCGATCATGATCGGACCACGCGGGCTTTCGAACGTCAAGCCGCGCAAGGCCTCCATGATCTTATCGCCATCCAGCGATCCGCTCGTCTTTTCAAGGGCTTTGCCAAGGGCGTTCATCCCGTCATAGGCCGCGACCGACATATAGGAGGGGCGCAGGCTCTTGCCGAACTCTGCCTCATAAGCCGCGACATAGCGGCGATTGGCATCGGACGGATGGGCATAGGAATAGTGATGGGTGGTGACCAGCCCCAACGCGAGGTCGCCCTGACTGGGCAGGAAGCTGTCGTCGGTCGCTTCGCCGGTGGCGATCAGCTTGACGCCCGCAGCCTCCAAACCGCGCTCCTGCCAGACCTTCAGCAGGGCAGTCGGCTGCTCACCGGACGGCAGGAAGAAGAAAGCCGCCTGGGGCTTCAAGTCTTTGATCTTCTGCACAAAGGGCGCGAAGTCCGGGTTGCTGAGCGGCGCGCGCAGGCTTTCGGTCACCGAACCGCCAGCCGCCTTGAAACGCTCGGTAAACGCCTTCTCCGCATCCATGCCGGGGCCATAGTCGGCGACCAGCGTGACTGCGTTCTTGAGGCCCTGGGCCGCCGCCCAATCCCCCATGGGGGCGGAGACCTGCGAGACGGTGAAGGACACGCGGGCGATATAGGGCGACTTGGCCGGTATCGCCGCCGCTGCCGCATTCATCACAATCACAGGCAGCTTGGCCTGAGTTGCGATGGGCGCGATGGCAAGAGCGTTGGGGCTGAAGTCGAGACCGACGATGGCGGCCACCTTATCAACCGTCGCCAATTCGCGAGCATGGCGGGCGGCGAGGGCAGGGTCGGCACCGCTGGTGTCCTTGCGGATCAGCGTCACCGGCTTGCCAGCCAGCAGGCTATTGTTTTCTTTGAGATAAAGCGCGATGCCGTTGTTGATCTGCCGACCATAATCCGCATAGGCGCCGGAATAGGAGGCGATGACCCCGATCCTGATCGGCTCGTTCGCCAAGGCAAGAGAAGAGGCGCCGCTCAAGGTGGCGGCTAGCAAAACGACAGAACGCTGCATGGTGTTAGGCTACCTCGCACCAGACGGGGGTATGGTCGGAAGCTTTCTCCCACCCCCGCGGCGTTTTGTCTATATCGCAGGCAGTCAAACGATCTGCCAGCGCCGGCGACAGCAGCAGATGGTCGATCCGGATGCCGTTATCCTGTGGCCAGGCGCCCGCCTGATAATCCCAGAAGGAATAGGCGCCCGCCCGGTCAGGATGCAGGGCGCGGAAAGCCTCGGTCAGACCAAGGTTTAGGATCGCCCGGAACGCACTGCGGCTCTGGGGCAGGGCAAGAGCATCATTCACCCACTGTTCCGGCCGTTTGGCGTCACGGTTTTCGGGGATGATGTTGAAGTCACCCGCCAGCACAAACGGTACCTCGGACGCCAGCAACTGCTTGGCTCGTTCCTTAAGGCGCGCCATCCAGCGCAGCTTGTAGGGGTATTTCTCGCTCTCGACCGGATTGCCGTTCGGCAGATAGATGCTGGCGACGCGGATACCCTGGACCTCGGCCTCGATATAGCGGGCCTGGAGATCCTCATCCTCACCCGCCAGACCTTTCTGGGTCACGGTGATCGGGTGGGGCGACAGCAGGGCGACGCCGTTATAGGCCTTCTGCCCGCAATATTCGATGTTGTACCCCAGCGCCTGGATCGAAGCGGCCGGGAACTCCTCGGTCTTCAGTTCCTGCAGACACAGAACGTCGGGCCTGTTTTCGGTCAGATAGGTTTCGAGATGGCTTAAACGCGCTTTGACCGAATTGACGTTCCAGGTCGCAATTTTCACATCACACCGGAGAGAAAGAGTTTCCGCAGCCGCAGGATGCCGCCGCCTGCGGGTTTTTTATCTGAAAATAGCTTCCCGACAAGTCTTCGATGAAATCCACCATCGACCCCTTCATCAGGTCAAGGCTGGTTTCGTCGATGACCATCTGAGCATCATTTTTCTGAAAAACCTTATCTTCATCAGAGAGTTCTGAGTCAAAGCTAAAGTTATACTGAAAGCCTGAGCAACCGCCGCCGGTGATCGAAACGCGGAAGCGCGTGTTCGGACCTTCGCTCGACGCGAGCTTGGCAATACGGCGCGCGGCGCTGTCGGAAAGAAGAACGGTGTCGGTTGTTTCGATGGCGCTCATGACAAAGGTCCTTGGGGCGGCGTTCCGCTATATGTGGGGTAGCTTAGCCGGTTCGTCAAATGCCGGGCAATCGCGATTGCGTCTTGGCTGGTGCGCCGTTAGGGTGTGGCCGCGATGCCGAATGACCACAACCTATTGGGCCGTGCCCCCTTTGCCAGCGATCCCAACAGATCGCGCGGGCGGTTGCACGCCGAATCCGGGCCGGGCGAGCGCAGCGCCTTTCAGCGCGACCGCGACCGTATTCTGCATTCCACGGCTTTCCGGCGCCTGCAGTATAAGACTCAGGTCTTCGTCTTCCATGAAGGCGATCACTATCGCACCCGCCTGACCCACAGCCTGGAAGTGGCGCAGGTCGCCCGGTCCTTGGCGCGGGCGCTGAGCCTGGATGAGGATCTGTCGGAGACGCTGGCGCTGGCCCATGATCTGGGTCACACCCCCTTCGGCCATGCGGGCGAGGATGCGCTCGACAAGGTGATGGAGCCCTATGGCGGCTTCGATCACAACGACCAGACTTTCCGGGTGCTGACCCATCTGGAGCGGCGCTATGCCGCTTTCGACGGGCTCAATCTGACCTGGGAAACGCTGGAAGGCACGGTCAAGCACAACGGCCCCGTCAAAGACGCACCGCCGACGATTGCCGCCTTCGACAAACAATGGTCGCTGGATCTCGATGGCTGGGCGTCGGCCGAGGCGCAGGTGGCAGCCCTGTCCGACGATATCGCCTATAATAATCACGATATCGATGACGGGTTACGCGCCGGGCTCTTTACGGTAGAGGATCTGCTGGATCTGCCGCTGGTGGGGCCGGTGTTCCGTCAGGTACGCGCCGAATATCCGGGGCTGAATGGCCAGCGGCTGCGCCATGAGGCGGTGCGTCGTATGATCGCGATCATGATCACCGACGTGCTGACCGAAACCCGCAAGCGTGTCGCCGAGCATAAGCCGCAGAGCGCCGAAGACGTCCGCAATCTGGGCCGGGCGCTGGTGAGCTTTTCGGACGAGATGATCGCCGCCGACAAAGCAGTGAAAGGCTTCCTGTTCCCGCGTATGTACCGCCATTGGCGCGTCAACCGCATGATCGTGAAGGCGCATCGCGTGCTGCAGGAGCTGTTTGGCTTCTTCATCCAGGCGCCGCAGACATTGCCCGATGAATGGCGACGAAGTGTCGCCGACAAAGACCCGACACAAACCGCGCGGATCATCGCCGACTATATCGCCGGAATGACCGACCGCTACGCCCTTGAAGAGCATCAACGACTCTTCGATCTGACCGCAAAGCCCTGAAAAATGACCACACCCAAGCATCTCTTCAAACGTTTCCATGCCGCCGTCCTGGCGGCCGTTTCGTCTCTGATCGCCGAAGGCAAGCTGCCCCAGGGATTGGATGCCAGCCGCGCCGTGGTCGAGCCGCCGCGCGATGCGAGCCATGGCGACATCTCGACCAACGTCGCGATGGTCACGGCCAAGGCCGCAGGCATGAAGCCGCGCGATATCGCGGAACTGGTGTCGGCCAAGCTGCAGGAAAACAAGGATCTGGGCATTGTCGGGGCTTCGGTCGACGGTCCGGGCTTCCTGAACTTCCGGCTGACGAACGATGCCTGGCTGGGCGAGCTCGCAACGGCCTTGAAGATGGGCACCGACTTCGGTCGCAGCGACGATGGCGCGGGCCATACGATCAATGTCGAATATGTCTCGGCCAATCCGACCGGCCCGATGCATGTCGGCCATTGCCGTGGCGCGGTCGTCGGCGATGTGCTGGCGAATCTGCTGGATAAGGCGGGCTACGACGTCATCCGCGAATATTATATCAATGACGCGGGCGCGCAGGTCGATGTGCTCGCACGCTCTGCCTTCCTGCGGTATCGCGAGGCCTTGGGCGAGACTATCGAGATTCCGCCCGGTCTTTATCCCGGTGAGTATCTGAAGCCGGTGGGACAGGCGCTGGCCGAGAAATATGGCCAGTCGCTCCATAACAAGGAGGAGGCCGACTGGCTTCCCGAGGTCCGCGCTTTTGCCATCGATGCCATGATGGCGATGATCCGCCAGGATCTGGCCGACCTGGGCGTCAAACACGACCTCTTCTATTCCGAGCGCAGCCTCGTCGATGCAGGGATGGTGGATGAGGCCCTGAAGGAACTGGAAAGCAAGGGCCTGATCTATGTCGGCGTGCTGGAGCCCCCCAAGGGCAAGACGCCGGACGATTGGGAGCCGCGCCCACAGACACTGTTCAAGGCCAGCGAATTTGGCGATGACGTGGACCGTCCGCTGAAAAAATCCGATGGTAGCTGGACCTATTTTGCCAATGACATCGCGTATCACCTTGAAAAAACTAAGGCTCGCGCTGGTTATGCCTCGCCGTCGACCCTGATCAATATCTGGGGCGCGGACCATGGCGGCTATGTGAAGCGTATGAACGCTGCTGTGAAAGCCTTAACGGGCGGCACTAAGTCGTTGGACGTAAAGCTTTGTCAGCTTGTGAACCTGATGGACAACGGCCAGCCGGTGAAGATGTCCAAGCGGGCTGGCACCTTCG
Organism: Lacibacterium aquatile; assembly: GCF_042683105.1. Lineage (NCBI taxonomy): Bacteria > Pseudomonadati > Pseudomonadota > Alphaproteobacteria > Rhodospirillales > Rhodospirillaceae > Lacibacterium > Lacibacterium aquatile. Next base: position 283,784 of record NZ_JBHUIP010000004.1, on the reverse strand, counting down.
TCACTTTGGCGGATGTTGTTGAGGAAGTGGGCAAGGACGTCGTCCGCTTCATCATGTTGACCCGGAAGAACGACGCCTCGCTTGACTTTGATTATGCAAAGGTTCGGGAGCAGTCGAAGGATAATCCGGTCTGGTACGTGCAATATGCCCATGCCCGGACGTCATCTGTTCTGAAGAAAGCAGCCGATACGTTTTCGCAACAAAGTCTAGATTTTGCGGAATTGGCGAAGTCACACCTCAATCTCTTGACCGATGACGAAGAGATTGCTTTGATACGTCTACTGGCGAGTTGGCCGCGTCTCATTGAGGCTGCGGCCGAAGCGCATGAGCCGCATCGGGTTGCCTTCTATCTGTATGACGTCGCCGCGAGCTACAACGCGCTTCAGCAGAAGGGCAAGTCCGATATGACGATGCGCTTTATCCAGGACGATGCTCCGGATGTTAGCCGGGCGCGTCTTGCGCTTGTCGCCGGTGTGAAAACTGTCATCGCCTCTGGTCTGGCGGTGCTGGGTGTGGAACCGGTAGAGGAAATGCGCTGATGCAGCAGGATTTCGATCCGCGCGATCTGGAACCCGCTCTGACTTCCCAGGAAGCGAGCGGTAGCGGACGCGGCAAACTCATTCCCGCCATGGTGGCTGTGGTCGCCCTGGTCGGCTTCGGTGGCATCGTCTGGTACGCCTATAGCCAGGGCGCCCGCCAGGTTGCCGGGGAAACCGCGCCCCTGATCAAGGCCGATGCCGGTCCGATGAAAGTGAAGCCGGACGATCCCGGCGGTCTTGCGGTTCCCAATCGCGACTCGCTGCTGCTGAATAACCCCGGCCATAGCGATGCGCCGCGTGTCGAGCGCATCCTGCCGTCGCCCGAGCAGCCTTTGCCAGTGCCGCAGCCGCCGGCAGCCGCGCCGACGGAAACCGCCAGCCTGCCGCCCGCCATCGGCGGTTCGCGTCCGCCGGTTGCTGCTCCCGCAGCTCCGCCTGCCGCCGTGGTTCCGGCGCCGCAGACGGTCGCCACCAATTCTCCGCCGCCCAAGCCGGTGGCGCCGCCCGCCGCACCGGCAGCGCAGCCCGTTGCCCTGACGCCTCCGAAGCCTGCACCGGCCCCGGCGGCGGCACCCACCGCGCCGAAGCCGGTTGTCGCGACGCCTGCTCCGGTAGCAGCAGCGCCGGTTGCCTCGATCAAGGGTGCCAAGATCCAGTTGGGCTCGGTCCGTAGTGTCGAGGCCGCCTCGTCCGAATGGGCCAAGCTCCAGCGCACCCACCCCGAACTGGGCAGCCTGTCGATGCAGGCCTCTAAGGTCGATATCGCGGGCAAGGGCACCTTCTATCGCGTTCAGGCTGGGCCGCTGGCCGATGCTGGTGCCGCCAGCCAGCTCTGCGGCTCGCTGAAAGCCAAGAACCAGGATTGCATCGTCGTTCGCTAAGCCCGGCGGATGCGCTATTTACCCGGCGGGCGAGGGCGATCTCTCGTCCGCCGTTTTTTTACCAGATAGTCGGAGTCCGATTTGGACATCGCCGGTTTTTTTTATAACGCCTCCACCTGGATATTCCCGGTTCTGCTGGCATATACCGTTCCCGAAGCTGTTTATGGTTGGGTCGCCTGGCGTCTGGGAGACGACACCGGTCATCGTGAGGGACGGCGGACCTGGAACATCTTCAATCATGTGCATCCGGTCGGAACCGTGCTTCTGCCCGTTGCGATGATCTCGACAGGTGCGCCGCTGCTCTTCGGCTGGGCCAAGCCCATCCCGGTTAATATCAGGCAGATGCATAATCCGGATCGTGATTTGGTGACCCTGTCGTGCGCCCGGCCTGCCACCTGTATTCTGATGGCTTTGCTCGCTGGGTTACTGGCCCATGGGGCTGGGGCTCTACCGGCTGGTGCCGATGCGTGGACGCTTCGGATGTTGGGGAATTTCATCTTCCTCAACCTCATCTTCACGGTCTTCAGCCTGCTTCCGATCCCGCCGACAGATGGGGGGCGTATCGCGGTCGGCCTGTTGCCGCGCAAATGGGGCGCCAAGCTGGCCGAGGTCGAGCCCTATGGCTTTATGATCATCATGGGGATTTTCTTCGTCCTGCCGATGCTGCTGAACGCGATGGGGTTGGCCAATCCCTTCATTTATCTGATCCTTTATCCGGTTATGATGATGCAGGACGCGATCTTCGTCATTACGGGGCACGCCTGATCGATGGATGGCACCAGCCCCTTCGAGGAACCGTTTGAGGAGCGTCGCGAGGAAGACGCGCTGCTCCTTGATCTTGACGGGTTCGAGGGGCCGATCGATCTGTTGCTGACCCTGGCGCGGGAACAGAAGGTCGATCTGGCGAAGATCAAGATCGTGCCGCTGGTCGACCAGTATCTCGCCTTTGTCCGCAAGGTTATCCATAAGCGCCTGGAAGCGGCGGCGGATTATCTGGTGATGGCGGCATGGCTCGCCTATCTCAAAAGCCGCCTGCTGCTGCCCGAACCCGAACAGCCGCCCGGCGACGAGCCGACCGCAGCAGAACTGGCCGAAGCGCTGGCTTTCCAACTGCGCCGCCTGGAGGCGATGCAGCAGATGGGCGCCAAGCTCATGACCCGGCCGCGCCTGGGCGTCGATGTCTTCCCGCGCGGCGGGGACGACAGTCTGCCGGTAACCCTGGTGCCGATCTGGCAGGTAAGTTTCTACGATCTCCTGCGCGCCTATGCTGATCATAAGCAGCGGGGCGATCAAGGTGGGCTGCGGATTGCCGCGACCGAGCTTTATTCGATGGATGAGGCTCTGGAGAGGCTGGAAGCGCTGATCGGCAGGTTGCCCCATTGGGCCGATCTGCTCGCCATGTTACCGGACGACCTGAAAGACACGCTGGTTTATCGCTCTGCCGTTGCCGCGACGTTCCTGGCATCGCTGGAGCTCGCAAAGGGCGGTCGCATCCAGCTGCGCCAGACCGAGATGTTTGGTCCGATCTACCTGAAAAGCGATGGACTTAACGGCACCGACGTGGCGGTACTCCCGGCATGAGTGCTCCACTGCCTGAACGCCTGATCGAAGCTTTGCTGTTTGCCTCCGACACTCCGTTGGGGATCGAGGCTTTGGCTGCGCGGTTGCCCGAAGGGACAGATGTGCGCGCCATCCTGCGCGATCTTGGCCGCTTTTATGAGGGGCGCGGCGTGGCCCTGGTGGAGACCGGCGGCGGCTGGGCTTTCCGCACGGCGGCCGACCTGGGCAGCCTGCTGTCCCTGACCCGGGAGGTGCCGCGCAAACTGTCGCGCGCCGCCGTCGAGGCGCTGGCCATCATCGCCTACCACCAACCGGTCACCCGTGGCGAAGTTGAAGAAATCCGCGGCGTGCAGCTTTCCAAGGGCACGATGGACGTGCTGCTGGAAGCCGGATGGATCAAGCCGCGTGGGCGTCGCATGACGCCGGGGCGGCCGATCACCTGGGGTACGACACCGGGTTTCCTGGATCACTTCGGGCTTACCTCGCTGGACGATCTGCCAGGGGTGGACGAGTTGAAAGCGGCGGGGCTTCTGGACCGGCGGCCGAGTGTGATCGCCATGCGGGCCGAGGAAGCCGATCCGGACCTATTTTCAGGCGACGACAATGAGCCTGCCCAGCAGGATTAGCGCCCCCGGCGTCGGCGCCTGGGGCGGCATTGCCTTCCTGATCGCGGGGCTGGTCGGACTGCCGATCGCCACCGTTCTGCTCTATCTGTTCATCCCGGCCTGGGACGTCTGGAGCCATCTCGCCCAGACGGTTCTGGGCGATTATCTGCTGAACACCCTGGGCCTCATCGTCGGTGTGGCGAGCGGCGTCGCTTTGATCGGCGTCGGGACCGCCTGGCTGGTCACCATGTGCGAGATCCCCGGCCGCCGCTGGCTGGAATGGTTGCTGCTGCTGCCGCTCAGCACGCCCGCCTATGTGGTTGCCTATGCCTATACGGGTCTGTTCGATATCGCGGGGCCGGTGCAGACGGTGCTGCGGTCGCTGACCGGCTGGGAAGTCGGGGATTACTGGTTCCCGGAGATCCGCTCGCTGGGCGGAGCGATCCTGGTGCTGACGCTGGTGCTATATCCTTACGTCTATCTCCTGACCCGCGCTGCATTCATCGAACAATCGGTCTGTGTGCTGGAGGCGGGGCGGGTGCTTGGGCGCCGCCCGGCGCGCTGCTTTTTCGAGATCGCCCTGCCGCTGGCGCGTCCTGCCATCGTGGGCGGGGTGGCGCTGGCCTTGATGGAAAGCCTGTCGGACTTCGGCACCGTGCAATATTTCGCGGTCGATAACTTCACGACCGGCATCTACCGCACATGGCTGGGACTGGGGGAGCAGGCGGCGGCTGTCCAACTGGCTGCGATCTTGCTGCTGTTCGTCCTGCTGTTGCTGGTGCTGGAGCGCCGCTCGCGCCGGGGCGGGGTCCAGCATACGAGCGTGCGCTATCGCGCCTTGCCCCGCTTTACCTTAAGCAAGCGGGCGGGGTGGGGCGCTTTTGCGGTCTGTGCCCTGGTCGTGTTTGTCGGGTTTCTGCAGCCGGTTGGCATGTTGTTAAGCTGGGCCGTGCAGACGGCCCCACAGATGGTCGACGGCCGCTTCTGGAGCGCTACCTGGAACAGTCTGGGCCTAGCTGTCGGTGGGGCTTTGCTGGCTGTCGGCTGCGCGCTGTGCCTGGGGTATGCCCGGCGACTTGCACCGAGCAGGTCGGTTTTCGCTGCCAGCCGGATCGCGAGCCTGGGCTATGCGCTGCCGGGGCTGGTGGTGGCGGTCGGCATTCTGATCCCGCTCGGTTGGCTCGACCAGCAACTCAATGCTGCTTGGGGAACCGGCCTGCTGTTGTCGGGAACGGTGGTCGCGCTGCTGTTCGCCTATACGGTCCGCTTCCTGGCGGTCGCCTATAATGCGGTCGATGCGAGCCTTGCCAAGGTGGCGCCGTCGATGGATATGGCCGCCCGGGCATTGGGGCGAAGCCCGCGCCGGATGCTGATCGAAATCCATACGCCCTTACTTAGGCCGACGCTGCTGGCTGCGGGCCTGCTGGTCTTTGTCGATGTGATGAAGGAACTGCCCGCGACGCTGATCCTGCGGCCGTTCAATTTCGACACCCTGGCCCTGCATATCTATGCCCTGGCTGCCGATGAGCGGCTGGCGGACTGTGCCCCGGCGGCGGTGCTGCTGGTGGCGGTTGGCATTCTGCCCGTCATTCTGCTAAGCCGGGCGCTGGCCGGAGCGAGGCCGGGCCATACCAAGGAAGGACCTTCGTTGTGACGACGCCAGCGCTTGAGATCAACCGCATCGGCCATCGCTATGGGGCCGTGCCCGCTGTGCGCGAGGTGTCGCTGGCGATTGCTCCGGGCGAGGTTGTCTGCCTCGTCGGTCCTTCGGGCTGCGGGAAATCGACGTTGCTGAGATTGGCCGCCGGGCTGGAGACGCTGCAACATGGGCAGGTTTCCTTAGGCGGCGAAGTGGTGGCAGAGGAGGGCGGTCGCCAACTACCGCCGGAAAAGCGCCGCATCGGCCTCGTCTTCCAGGATTACGCGCTCTTCCCCCATCTGACCGTCAGCGAGAATATCGCCTTCGGCCTCGACCGGCTGCCGAAGCCGGACCGGATGCCAGTTGCCGAGGCTTGGCTTGAGCGGATTGGGCTTTCTGCTTATGGCAAGGCCTATCCCCATGCGCTTTCGGGTGGCCAGCAGCAGCGCGTCGCGCTGGCCAGGGCGCTGGCGCCCGAACCGCGTGTCCTGCTGCTCGATGAGCCTTTTTCGGGGCTGGATGCAGGTCTGCGCGATGGGCTGCGCGAGGATACGCTGGGACTTCTGAAGCAGGCCGGAGCGGCGACGCTGATGGTCACCCATGACCCCGAAGAAGCGATGCTGATGGCAGATCGTCTGGCGCTGATGCGGGCTGGACAGATCGAGCAGATCGGCCGTCCCATCGAGCTTTACGCCAAGCCCGCCAGCGCCTTTGTCGCCAGCTTCTTCGGGTCGGTAAACAGGTTCGAGGCGATGGCTTTTGGCGGATCCGTCGAAACGCCATTGGGGCGACTGGCGGCCCCCCTTGGTACCGATGGGAAAGTCGAGGTTTTTGTGCGTCACGAGGCGGTGCATCTGACGGCGGCGACCGAAGGGCAACCCGCAGCGGGCAAGGTGCTCGATGCCCGCACCATCGGCCGCGCCACCATCGTCCGTCTTGCCGTCGACGGCCTGGAGCCGCCCCTGGTTGCCAGGGTGCCGGGCTATTTTGCCGAAAGTGTAGGCGCATCGGTCGGCCTGCAACTCGACCCGTCGCGGATCCATGTTTTTCCCCTCGCTGCCTAGGCCCCTTCCATTGCGACTGCCCCCTGCATCTGCCATAGTCCGCCGCGCGACGTGGGGAGACGTGTGATGGGTATTGGCGTTTGGGAAATTCTGCTGCTGTTGATCGCCGTTGTGCTGATCTTCGGGGCAGGGAAATTGCCCAAGATCATGGGCGATCTCGGCCAATCCGCGCGTGCCCTGAAGACAGGTTTCAAAGGCGAGGGGCAGGAGCCGCCCGCCGATGACGAAAAGCGTAGTTAAGGCGTAAAGACCCGATGTTCGATCTTGCCTGGTCCGAGATTTTGGTGATCGGCGTCGTCGCCCTGGTGGTGATCGGCCCGAAGGATTTACCGGTGCTTCTCCGTAGCGTCGGCCAATGGATCCGCAAGGCCCGTTCGCTGGCCTCCGAGTTCCAGTCCGGTATCGATCAGATGGCTCGCGACGCCGAGATTGCGGATCTGCGCAAGCAGGTGGAACAGGCCAAGGATCTGGCGAGCGGCAAGATCGTCGAAACGCAAAATCTGATCGATCCCGAAGGCGAAATCCGCCGGATGCTCGAAGCCTCGCCCGTCACCCCGGTACCGCCGCCCGAGTTCGATCCCCCGACGACGCCTGAAGGTCCCGAGCTTCCCCAGTCCGATGTGCCGCAAACGGTCGTAGAAACGGCCGAGCCGGTTATTGCCGCCGAGGAACCGACCGAGCCGAAACCGACGCGCAAACGCGCCAAAAAAGAAACTCCGCCTGACTCCGAGGAGCCGACCGTTGGCTGACGAGAGCCTGCCGCCCGCCGCTGACAGCGACGGCGCCGATGAAAGCCGCATGTCCCTGCTGGACCATCTGATCGAACTGCGCAAGCGGCTGATCTGGTCGATGGTCGCCTTCATCATCTGCTTCGGTTTCTGCTACTGGCAGTCGGAACGTATCTTCGCCTTCCTGGCCGACCCCCTGGCCGATGCCTTGGGCGAAGGGCGGCGGCTGATCTATACTGACTTGTTGGAAGCCTTCTTTACGCGGGTCAAGATCTCGATGTGGGCGGCGCTCTTTGTGTCGTTCCCCGTCATCGCCACGCAGATCTGGATGTTCGTCGCCCCGGGCCTCTACAAGAACGAGCGCAATGCCTTCCTGCCGTTCCTGATCGCGACGCCGGTGATGTTCTTCCTGGGCGCCGGCATCCTCTATTATCTGATCCTGCCGCAGGCCTTCCATTTCTTCTTAGGGTTCCAGACCACCGGGCCGGTTGACGGCCTGGGTCTTGCCATCGATTTCGAAGGCAAGATCAGCGAATATCTCTCGCTGATCATGTCGCTGATCTTCGCTTTCGGCCTCAGCTTCGAGCTGCCGGTGCTGCTGACCCTGCTGGCACGTGTTGGCATCGTCAGCGCGGCTGGGCTGGCATCCAAGCGTCGTTACGCCATCGTCGGTGTGTTCGTTTTCGCCGCCGTCGTGACGCCGCCCGATGTGATCAGCCAGGTCAGCCTCGCGATTCCGATGTGGGGGCTTTACGAGATTTCGATCCTTTGCGCGCGCCTCATCGAAAAGAAGCGTCGCGAGAAGGAAGAGGCCGAGGATGCCGACGCGGGTCTGTGACGAATAAATGATCTGGCGTTGATGGACGTGGGGCGTCCACATCCAGTATAGTCCGCGACGGAGTTCGCTAGGGTTAGTTTTGGGGCTGTTAGAGTAATGCACGATATCGCTTTTATCCGGACCAACCCTGACGCATTCGACAGTGCCCTAAAGAAACGCGGCCTTGCCCCGCTGAGTGCTGCGATCCTGGCCGTCGATACCGACCGTCGTGCCTGCATCGTGGAAACCGAGACCGCCCAGTCTCGTCGCAACGAAGCCTCCAAGCTGATCGGCGAAGCCAAGCGCACCGGCGGCAATGCCGATGCTCTGATGGCTGAAGTCGCAGAGCTGAAAGAGCGCCTGCCTGCCCTGCAGGAGAAGGAAAAGGCACTACAGCATCAGCTTGACGAGATGCTGTCGGCGATCCCGAACCTGCCCGTGGAGGAGGTTCCGTTGGGCGAGGATGAGACGGGTAACGTCCAGATCCGCCAGATCGGCACTGTCAGGAATTACGCCTTCACGCCCAAGGAACATTTCGCCCTGGGTGAAGCCTGGGGAACGATGGATTTTGAGCGCGCGGCAAAGCTTTCTGGCTCGCGCTTCGTCGTGCTCCACGGCCAGCTTGCACGCCTAGAGCGCGCGCTTGGTAATTTCATGCTGGATATCCACACAACGGAATTCGGCTATAACGAGACGACGGTTCCGCTGCTGGTGCGCGACGATGCCATGTATGGCACCGGCCAACTGCCGAAATTCAAAGACGATCTGTTCCAGACGACCGATGGCCGCTGGCTCATCCCGACCGCCGAGGTTTCGCTGACCAATCTGGTCGCTGACAGCATTCTGGACGAAGAGGCGCTGCCGCTGCGCTTCACGGCCTGGAGCCAGTGTTTCCGCTCGGAAGCCGGTTCGGCTGGGCGTGATACTCGCGGCATGATCCGCCAGCATCAGTTCCCCAAGGTCGAGCTTGTGTCGATCACCCATCCGGAAAAATCGGATGAGGAACACGAGCGCATGACCGAGGCGGCTGAAACCGTGCTGAAGCGGTTGGAACTGACCTATCGCACGATGGTGCTCTGCACCGGCGATATGGGCTTCTCCTCGCGCAAGACCTATGACATTGAGGTCTGGCTGCCGGGGCAGGGGGCTTACCGCGAGATTTCCTCCTGCTCCAACTGCGGAGACTTCCAGGCTCGCCGCATGAAGGCGCGCTTCCGTCCCCAGGGCGAGAAGTCGACTCGCTTCGTCCATACCTTGAATGGCTCGGGCATGGCGATTGGCCGTGCCATGGTCGCCATTCTCGAAAACTATCAGCAGGAAGACGGGTCGGTCGCGATCCCGGCGGCGCTGCAGCCCTATATGGGCGGCCTGAAGGTCATCGGCCGGTGAGTGGCGACCCTTCTATCGGCTTTTATCCGCCGCTTTCGCTCGACGGTTCACGCATTCTGCTGTCCAACGATGACGGGGTGAATGCGCCCGGCATCAAGGTGCTGCATAAGATCGCCAAATCCTTGAGCAAGGATGTCTGGGTCTGCGCACCTGAGGTTGAGCAGAGTGGGGCGGGGCATAGCCTGACCCTGCGCCGTCCACTGCGGATCCATAAACACGGCCTGAAGCGCTATGCCGTCGATGGCACGCCGACCGATTCGGTGCTGCTGGGCATCCGCGAGCTGTTGAAAGACAAGAAGCAGCCGACGTTGCTGCTGTCCGGCGTCAATCGCGGGGCCAACCTTGCCGAAGACGTGCATTACTCCGGCACCGTGGCGGCTGCCATGGAGGGGACCTTGCTGGGTGTGCCGTCTGTTGCCCTGTCGCAGATGGTTCGCCGTGGCGTCGATCCGAACTGGGCGGTTGCCGAGACATTTGCCCCCGACATCATCCGCAAGCTGCTGACGATCCAATGGTCGCAGGGCGTGCTGATGAACATCAATTTTCCCGATTGCGATCCGGCCGAGGTCAAGGGCGTGCGCTTTGCCCGCCAGGGATCGCGCAAGATCGGCGAACAGTTGGGTAAGCGCGTCGATATGCGGGGCGAGCCCTATTATTGGATCGGCCCAATCTCCGAGGACCTGCATTATCCCGAAGGCACCGACGTCGGTCTGATCGCGGATGGCTATGTCACGATTACGCCCCTGCAGGTCGACCTGACGGATGGCCCGACCGCCAAGTCGCTGGCGAAGGTGTTCGGATGAGCGTTGACGATATCGTCGCCCGCCGCGCCCGCCTGCTCGCCAATCTGGCCGAGAATGGGGTGACGGACGACAAGGTGCTGACGGCGGTTGCGCGTGTCCCGCGCGAGCTTTTCATTCCGCCGACCTTCCGCGAACATTCCTACGAGAATACGGCGCTGCCCATCGGTCATGGCCAGACCATCAGCCAGCCCCAGGTGGTTGCGCAGATGACCCAGGCCTTGCAGCTCAATGACCGCATGAAGGTGCTGGAGATCGGCACCGGCTCGGGCTATCAGACCGCCGTTCTGGCCTACCTCTGCCGCCGGGTCTATACGATCGAGCGGCATAAGCCGTTGCTGGCCGAGGCCGAACTGCGGCTGGCGACCCTGCGGCTGCATAATTACACGGCCCGCCACGGCGACGGCACCATGGGCTGGCCGGAACAGGCACCCTTCGACCGCATCATCGTAACGGCCGCCGCCGATACTGAAGTGCCGCTGCCGCTGCTCAATCAATTGACCGTAGGCGGCATCATGGTGGTGCCGGTGGCGCGCAGCCCCATCGACCAGCGTCTGCTGACCGTGACCCGCACCATCGATGGGGTAGAAGTCGAGGATCTGGGGCCGGTGCGTTTTGTGCCGCTGGTGTCGGAAACGCTCGAACCTTCGTCTCCGCAAAGCGTGGCAAAAGCCTTGTCGCGCCTCAGCCAACCGCGCCGGTGACACCGATGAGGAAACGGCTTCACATTCTGTCACTCTCGAGCATGCTGCTCGTGGCGGGGTGCGATTCCGTTCAGGATTACTTCGGTCGCGCGCCAGACGAGCCGGTTCGCCCCAGCGTTGTCGTGCCGCCCAGCGCGGTCAAGGGTAGCTATATCGTTCAGCGGGGCGATACGGTCTATCAACTGGCTCGCGATCAGAATGTGCCGGTGCGCGCGATTATCGAGGCCAACCGCCTTGAGGCGCCCTATATTCTGCTGATCGGCCAGCGCCTGGAGATCCCGCGCGCCCGCACTCATACGGTGGCACGGGGCGAGACCCTTTACGCGGTATCGCGCAAATATGGCGTCGACGTCTCCAGCCTCGTCAAAAGCAATAATATCCCGGCGCCCTATGTCCTGAAGGTCGGTCAGACCCTGACGCTGCCTGCGGGTGTCGCCACCGAAGACGGCAAGGCGCCGCCAGCCTCTCCGCCGCTGGTCGCCTCGGCGCCGCCCCAGCCGATCTCCTCGGTTCCGGTCGCATCCGGCGCTCAGACAGGCTCGAGCATTGAAGTGGCGCCCTTGGCTCCGCCGACCAGCGCTAATGCTACAGCAAACCCGACCGTTGTCCCGGCAACCCCGGCTCCGGTCACGACAGCGCCTGTCCCGGCGACGCCCGCACCACAGCCGCAGCCCGCCGTGGCCCCGCCTCAGCCGGTGGCGCCCGCACCGGTAACAGTTGCTCCGGCTCCGGTCACGCAGCCTGCTCCGGCAACGGCATCTACGCCTGCTGCTGCTCCGACCCCGATCACGCCGCCGACACCGGCCAAACCGCCTGAGCCTGCCAAGGTCGAACCTCCGGCAAGCCCGGCTCCGGCGGTTGCCGCTGCGCCATCACCCGAAGTGGCCAAACCCACGGAACCGGCAACGCCGGTTCCCTCGGTCGAGCCGCCGGCGACCCCGGCGACCCCGAAGCCCAAGGGCGATACGGTCGCGGTTCTGGCGACACCGCCAGCCCGTGGCGGGCGCACTTTCCAATGGCCGGTTACCGGGCGCGTTATCGCGACCTATGGCGAAATGGGCTCCGGCCTGCGGAACGATGGTCTGAATATCGCCGCCAACAAGGGTACGCCAGTGCGGGCGGCGGAAAATGGCGTCGTCGTCTATGCGGGCGACGAAATCAAGGGCTTCGGCAATCTGCTGCTGATCCGCCATGCCGATGGTTTCACCACGGCCTATGCCCATTGCGACGCGCTGCTGGTAAATCGCGGCGATACCATCCGTCGCGGCCAGGTCATCGCCAGGGTAGGCGATACCGGCCATGTCTCGAGGCCGCAGCTGCATTTCGAGATCCGAAAAGGGACCCAGGCGGTCGATCCGCAGGAGTATCTCAGCCGCCCGAACGCCTTGCTTCCGGGTTCAGTCCCAGGCGAGACGCCGACAGCCACGGCTCCACCGGCGGGTTAGCGTTTGCAACGGCCGTTGTGGCCGTTATAGTCCCGCCCCATCTTCATACGTGAACTACAGTATCCAAGGGAGTTCCCATGTTCATTTCCTCTGCCTACGCGCAGGATGCCGCTGCTGCTGCCGGTTCGGCTGGCGTTGCGGGTCTCGTGACCCAGTTTGCGCCGCTCGTTCTGATCTTCGTCGTGTTTTATTTCCTGCTGATCCGTCCGCAGCAGAAGAAGATGAAGGCCCACCGTGAACTGCTGGCTTCCGTGCGTCGCGGCGATAAGGTCGTCACCACCGGCGGCATCTTCGCATCGGTCCATAAGGTCGAAGGCGACAACGAGCTGGTCCTGGAAATCGCACCGAACGTGCACATTAAGGTTCTGCGTCAGGCGATCAGCGAAGTCATTTCGAAGACCGAGCCTGCCAAGGAAAAGGCCGAAGACAAGAAAGACGCGGCTGCTAGCTAAACAGCCGTCTTCTTAGGTTCGGCTTTTATACGGAATACGCCACCGATGACCCAATTCCCACGTTGGAAGATCTGGACGATCTATATCGTCTGCCTGGGAGCGCTGCTGCTCAGCATTCCCAACTTCATTCCTGCCGATAAGCTGAAGGGGCTGCCAAGCTTCATTCCGACCCGGCAGGTCAGTCTAGGCCTCGATCTTCAGGGCGGTATGCACCTGATGTTGAAGGTCGACCTGGATACCGTGGTGCAAGACAGGCTGGCATCGGTGGCGGAAACCCTGCGCGGCGATCTGCGCAAGGCCAATATCGCCTATACCTCGATCAATCCCGAGGCCAACCGGATCGTTGTCGGCGTCAGGGCCGAGGTGGACCGCGCTGCCGCCATCACCGCCATCCGCACGGCGGATGAGGAAGTCGATGCGGTTGCCGAAGGCGATAATCTGATCGTCACCATGCGTCCGCAGGCGCTGCAGCTGCGCCGTCAGGCCGCTGTCCAGCAGTCCATCGAGATCGTCCGCCGCCGTGTCGACGAAACCGGGACGAAGGAAACCAGCATCCAGCAGCAGGGCGCCGATCGCATCGTCGTTCAGCTTCCGGGTGTGAATGACCGCGAGCAGATCAAGAACCTGCTGAACACCACGGCCAAGCTGACCTTCCGCATGGTCGACGGCATGGTCTCGGCCGAAGAAGCCAAGCGTCAGCGTCCGCCCGCCGGTGCCGATTTCCTGCATCCGGACGAGAAGGACGAGCGGGCTGCCGGTATCGTCTATGTCGTGCGCAAGCGCGTGCTGGTCTCCGGCGATAACCTCGTCGATGCCCAGCCGAGCTTCCAGGACGGGCAGGCGGTCGTTTCCTTCCGCTTCGACAGCCTGGGCGGCAAGCGTTTTGCCGATGCGACCACCGAGAATGTCGGCCGTCCGTTTGCGGTCGTGCTCGATAACAAAGTCATCTCCGCCCCGAATATCCGCGAACCGATCACCGGTGGCCGCGGCATCATTTCGGGCAGCTTCACCACCCAGTCGGCCAATGATCTCGCCGTGCTCCTGCGCGCCGGTGCACTGCCTGCGCCGATGATCATCGTCGAAGAACGCACCGTCGGTCCGGACCTGGGTGCCGATGCTATCCGCGCCGGTATCTATTCGATCCTGGTCGGCCTGTCGCTGGTCGTCGCCTATATGATCGCCGCCTATGGCCGCTTCGGCGTCTATGCGGTTGTCGCCCTGGTCTTCAACCTGATCATCACCCTGGCCGTACTGTCGTTGTTGCAGGCAACGTTGACGCTGCCGGGTATGGCGGGCCTGCTGATCGCGGTCGGCCTGTCGGTCGACGCCAACATCCTGATCAACGAGCGTATCCGTGAAGAAACCATCGCCGGACGATCCGCGATCTCGGCGATCTCGGCCGGTTTCGACCGCGCTTATTCGACCATCTTCGATGCCAACGTGACGGCATTGATCAAGATGTTCCTGCTGTATTTCTTCGGCTCGGGACCGGTCAAAGGCTTTGCCGTCACCACCGGCATCGGCATCCTGACCTCCATGTTCACCGCGACGGTCATCGTTCGCTATCTAGTGGCGAACTGGTATCACCGCCGCCGCCCGACCAAGCTGTCGGTCTGACCGGTCGCTGGAGACAAAGACATGTATCGTTTGCGGTTCATCAAGGACAATACGCGCATCCAGTTTATGCGCGGCCGTTTCCTCGGCGTGGCGACCTCGGCCATTCTGAGCCTGATCTCGGTTGTCCTGTTCTTCCATCCGGGCCTGAATTACGGCGTCGACTTCCGGGGCGGCATCGTCATCGAAGCCGCCTTCCAGCAGAAGCCGGAATTCACGGCCGTCCGCGAGACCCTCAGCCATCTGAACCTCGGTCAGGTGGGCCTGCAGGAAATCGGCGGCAGCAACGCTGTCACCATCCGCGTCGAGCGCCAGGAAGGCGGCGACGAGGCCCAGCAGGTGGCGGTCAATGCCGTCCGTGCAGCGCTGGCCAAGGATTTTGCCGGTTCGACCTTGCAGCGTGTCGATGCGGTCGGCGCGACCGTTTCGGCTGAACTGATGGCCAACGGCATGATGGCGCTCGGCTTCTCGATGCTCGCCATGCTGGCCTATATCTGGTTCCGATTCGAATGGCAGTTCGGTATCGGCGCGGTCGTGACGCTGCTGCTCGACGTCACCAAGACCGTTGGCTTCTACGTCATCATGGATTTTCAGTTCAACCTGAGCTCCATCGCCGCGATCCTCGCGATCATGGGCTATTCGATCAACGATAAAGTCGTGGTCTATGACCGCGTGCGCGAGAACCTGCGCCGCTATAAGTCGATGCCCCTGCGCGAACTGATCGATCTGTCGATCAACGAGACGCTGAACCGTACCGTCGGCACCTCGCTGGCAGCCTTCCTGTCGGCGCTGCCACTGGTGATCTATGGCGGCGAGGCCTTGCGGGAATTCTCGATCGTCATGCTGTTCGGCATCGTGATCGCGACCACCTCGTCGATCTTCATCGCCGCCCCGGTGCTGCTGTTCCTGGGTGAAAAGCAACTGCGTCGGTCGGCTTCCGAAGTCGAAGGCGCAGAAGCCGACGCAGCGCCCGAGGCAAAATAATGGACGTCACCCCCGTCATTCCCGCTGGCCGTCAGGTCATCGAACGTTATGGCGAGGGTCGCTTCAAGGTGACGGGTCAGGTGTGGGAGGGATCGATCCTGGTCCGTCCCACTCGGACCCTGTCGCTGGCGGCGAAGGATTTTGCCGGCCTGGATATCGATGGTCTGAAGCCGATCTTCGAGGCGGATCCGGAGCCGCTGGAAATCCTGCTGATCGGCTGCGGTCCACGCATGGCGATGATCCCGCCTACGCTGCGGGCGGCCGTCAAGGCCATGGGCCCCGCCATCGATGCGATGGATACAGGCGCTGCCAGCCGCACCTATAATGTGCTGATGAGCGAAGGGCGACGGGTTGCCGCCGCCCTGATCGCCGTTACTTAAGGGGCGCCACGGCGGCATTCGCCGCCAGTTGCTCCGCCGATAGGCAGACAGGTTCCGGCTGCCTCAGACTTCCGATGAAATCCGCGATCCTGGCCTGACTGTTCGTCAGGTTGATCAGCCCGCGCGCTTCGGCTTGCAGGATTGCTTCGGCCTGGGCGATTGCCGTGCCAGTATCGGCCTGGGCTGCGCAGAGGCAGAGGAGATCGCACCCAGCCGATAGGGCGGCAACCGCGCCATCAGGCTCGCCGAACCAGGAAGAAATGGCTTTCATCCCCAGGTCGTCGGTGCAGATCAGGCCTTTAAAGTCCAAGCCCTGACGCAGCAAGCCCCGCAGGATCATCGGGGCCAGGGTGGCGGGAATGCCCGGCTGAATACGCGGAAAGAGGATATGGGCGGTCATGACCATCGGCACGCCTGCCTTGACGATCTGCCGGAAGGGGATCAATTCCCGCGCCTCAAGCTCATCAAGGGTGAGGTTCAAGGTCGGCAGCGACAGATGGCTGTCGACGGAGGTGTCGCCATGCCCCGGAAAATGTTTGGCACAGCCCCGCACGCCCGCACTTTCCAGACCTTGCCAATAGGCTGTGGCAGCATCGGCCACCTCCTGCGGATCGCGCCCGAAAGAGCGGTCGCCGATGACCGGGTTATCCGGGTTGCTGTCGATATCGCAGACGGGGGCGAAGGATAGGTTGAAGCCCAGGGACGTCAACTCCCGCCCATGGGCGGCCCCGACAGTACCGGCGGCGCTGCCCCAATGGCGGGCGGCGGCAAAGCGGGTGATGGGGGCGGGGGTGCGTTGGACGCGCCCGCTTTCATGGTCGATGGAGACGACGATATCCGGACGCCCGATCACCCGGCGCACATCGGCCAGCAGCTTGGACAGCCGCGCCACCCAGGCCTCGTACGGCGCCTCATGGTCGAAGTTGCCCTTGAACAGCACGACCCCGGCAGGCTTCAGCCGCGCCAATAGCTTGGCGTCATGGTCGGTGAGGTCAGGGGAGGGTTGGAGGCCGATCAGGAAGTGTCGGCCAGCACGGGAAAAATCGCTCATGAATGCCATCTAGCCTCTACCTGACCTGATGTGCAAGATGAGCTCGAATATCAGGGAGAGTGAGGTGCGCGCGATCTGTTTCATCGGGGCCAGCACGGTCGAGGGCATGGGGGACAAGGAGGGGATCGGTTGGCCCGGTCGTCTGCGTCCCTATGGCTTTCACGGCACGGCGACCTTCTACAATCTCGGCATCCGGGGACAGCCGGTCGCGGCTATTGCCAAGCGCTGGCGGGCGGAGTGCGAGCAGCGGATATCTACCCCAAAGGATGGCGCGGTCGTGCTGTCCTTTGGCGTGAATGATACAGCGCAGTTCGAGGATGGCAGCCCCATCGGAAATATCGCCCAGGCCATCGAGGATGCCGCCGCCGTGGCCGAGGAATGCCGCGCTACCTATCGCACGCTGTGGGTCGGGCCGCTGGCGGTGAACGAGGCCAAGATGCCGTTCTTTTCACGCCTGCACGGCAAGAACCTCTATTTCCGGAACGAGCGGCTGTCGGCCCTGAACGAGGGTTTCAAGGATGCCGCCGCCATGGCGGGGATCGCCTATGTCGATGCCTTTACGCCGCTCTCGCAGAACCCGGAATTTGCAGAGGCTTTGGCCCGCAGCGATGGGCTGCATCCGGACGGGCAGGGGTATGCGCTGGCGGCGGAAGTGGTGGGCACCAGCGAGGGCTGGCGGGGCCTGGCGCGGGGGTGACCTCCGACTTGTCATCCCTCTGTCGTCATCCCGGGACTTGATCCCGGGATCTCCTTCGGGGGCATTTCCACACTGTCTCAGGAAGAATTGGTCAGGCTCTCGGAGGAGATCCCGTGGTCGAGCCACGGGATGACGAGGTCTTTTGAGAGCCTAAAGACTAACCGCAGCCCGCGCGGCCTGATCGTAGAGGCCGGAGATTGCCCGCAGCAGGCTGGCGAGCTCGCCGACCTTATCCTCCGAGGTGCCGATTTCGGCGAAGGCATCCATCAGGCAGCGCTCGCGCACCTCGCGATAGGCTTCGCAGGCGGCTGTCCCGGCCTCCGTCGCGCGGTAGAAGACTTCCTTACCCTGGCGCCGGGTGCTCAACATGCCTTGCTTGACCAGCTTCTTCAGGCCATAGGCCACGATGTGGTTATCTTCGATATTCAGCATGAGGCAGATATCAGAGAGGCGCTTTTCCCGCTGGCGATGGGCGCAGAAATGCAGGATCAGTACGTCCAGACTGGACAGATCCGGTTGCCCCGCCGCCGCCATGCAGCGCACGATCCAGCGCGAGAAGGCATTGCTGGCCATGATCAACGCAAATTCGGCTTCCGATAAAGCAGCCCCGCGCTGCGAGACGAGATGGGCGCTGGAAACAATCGGCTGACGAGGCATTACGCGCGTCCTGACGTTGACAATTTATAGATATTATGTCAGCGATTTGCCTATCCGTACAGTCCTTGAAAAGGGGTAAACCTATGGCTGGCAAGTGGCAATTCTGGATCGATCGTGGCGGCACTTTTACAGATATCGTCGCGCGGCGTCCCGATGGCAGCCTTGCCACCAAGAAGCTCCTGTCGGAAAACCCCGAACGCTATAGCGACGCTGCCGTGCAGGGTATCCGCGAGTTCCTGGGCGTCGAGACAGGTGGTACCGTTCCGGCCCATGAGGTCGAGGCGGTCAAGATGGGCACGACGGTCGCGACCAATGCGCTGCTGGAGCGCAAGGGCGCCCGCACGCTGCTGGTGATGACTGCAGGCTTCAAGGATGCGCTGCGGATCGCCTATCAGGATCGCCCGGACATCTTCGCCCGCCAGATCGAACTGCCGGAACTGCTGTACGAGAAGGTCGTCGAAGTCGACGAACGTGTGATGGCCGACGGCACGGTCGAAACGCCGCTGGATCTGGATAAGGCCAGGAGCGGTCTGACCGCCGCTTTCAACGACGGCATCCGCGCTGTCGCCATCGTGCTGATGCATGGCTATCGCTTTACGGCGCATGAGAAAGCGTTGGCCGCTCTCGCCAAGGAAATCGGCTTTACCCAGGTATCGGTCAGCCATGAGGTCAGCCCGCTGATGAAGCTGGTCGGGCGGGGCGATACCACTGTCGTCGATGCCTATCTGTCGCCGATCCTGCGCCATTATGTGGAGCAGGTGGCGGGCGAACTGGGCGATGTGCGCCTGATGTTCATGCAGTCGAACGGCGGCCTGACCGACGCTTTTGCTTTCCAGGGCAAGGACGCGATTCTGTCCGGCCCCGCAGGCGGCATCGTCGGCGCGGTCGAAACGGCGCAGGCGGCCGGCTTCGGCAAGATCATCGGCTTCGACATGGGTGGCACTTCGACCGACGTGTCGCATTTCGCAGGCGAATACGAGCGGGCTTTCGACACCCGCGTCGCCGGGGTGCGCATGCGCGCGCCGATGATGCAGATCCACACCGTTGCTGCCGGTGGCGGTTCGATCCTGTTCTTCGACGGCTCGCGCTTCCGCGTCGGCCCCCATTCGGCAGGTGCCAATCCAGGCCCGGCAGCCTATGGCCGGGGCGGCCCGCTGACGGTGACCGACGCCAATGTGATGGTCGGCAAGCTGGATCCGGCTTTCTTCCCCAAGGTATTTGGCCTGAATGCCGATCAGCCGCTGGACAAGGCCACGGTCGAGCAGAAGTTCAAGGCCCTCGCCGCCGAGGTCGAAAAAGGCATCGGGCTGAAGCGTTCGCCTGAAGAGATCGCCGATGGTTTCCTGAAGATCGCGGTCGAGAATATGGCCAACGCGATCAAGGAAATCTCCATCCAGCGCGGCTATGACGTTACGCATTACACCCTGTGCAGCTTTGGCGGTGCCGGTGGGCAGCATGCCTGCCTCGTCGCCGACAGCCTGGGCATGACCAAGGTCTTCCTGCATCCGCTGGCAGGCGTTCTGTCGGCCTATGGCATGGGGCTGGCCGACTTCCGCATCATGCGCGAAGCCTCCGTCGAAGCGCCGCTCGCCGCAGAGCTGCTGGCGCAACTCGATAAGACGCTCGACGGGCTGGCCGTCGAAGGCCGCAAGGAACTGGCGACCCAGGATATCGCCGAAGCGCAGATCGAGATTCAGCGCACGGTCCGTATCCGTTACGAAGGCACCGATGCCTTCCTGATCGTCGATATGCCCAAGGGCGGGGACCGACTGGCCGGTCTGGTCGAAGGGTTCGAGGATGCCCATCGCCGCCGCTATGGTTTCATCGTGCCGTCCAAGCGCCTGATCGTCGAAGCCGTCGCGGCCGAAGCCATCGGCAGCATGGAACGTCCGCAGGAGCCGAAGGTGGCGGGCCGGACGTCGGGTGCGCCGGAAGCGCTGGCGACCTCCACCATCTATGCGGCGGGCGCTTTCCATAAGGCGGGCGTCTTCGACCGGCTGAAACTGCAGGCGGGCGACAAGGTCGCAGGTCCGGCGATCATCACCGAACCGACCGGCACTAACGTCATCGAACCCGGCTGGGAAGCCGAGATGACCGAAGCCGGGCATCTGGTGCTGACCCGCGTGGTGCCGCTGGAGCGTGCCGTTGCCGTTGGGACGACAGTCGATCCGGTGATGCTGGAGGTCTTCAACAACCTCTTCATGTCGATCGCCGAGCAGATGGGCTCGACCCTCGAGAACACCTCGCATTCCGTCAATATCAAGGAACGCCTGGACTTTTCCTGCGCGATCTTCGATGGCGGCGGGCAGTTGATCGCCAATGCGCCGCATATGCCGGTGCATCTGGGGTCGATGGGCGACTCGGTGCAGACGATCATCCGCCTCAACAAGGCGCAGATGAAGCAGGGCGACGTCTATGTCCTGAACGCACCCTACAATGGTGGGACGCATCTGCCGGACGTCACGATCATCTCGCCGGTCTATCTGGCCGATGGATCGGGGCCGCTGTTCTATGTCGCCAGCCGGGGTCACCATGCCGATATCGGTGGCATCACGCCGGGCTCGATGCCACCGGATTCGGTGACCGTCGATGAAGAGGGCGTGCTGATCGATAATTTCAAGCTGCTCGACGGCGGGGTGCTGCAGGACGCGGCGATGCGCGCTTTGCTGGCTAGCGGTAAATATCCCGCCCGCAATATCGATCAGAACATGGCCGATCTGGGCGCCCAGGTGGCGGCGAACGAAAAAGGCATCCAGGAACTGCGCCGCATGGTCGATCAGTTCACCCTGCCTGTCGTCCAGGCCTATATGGGCCACGTGCAGGATAATGCCGAGGAACAGGTCCGCCGGGTCATTCAGGTCCTGAAAGACGGCAGCTTTGCCTATGAGCTGGACAACGGCGCGGTGATCAAGGTCACGGTGACCATCGACCATAAGGACAGGTCGGCGAAGATCGATTTCACCGGCACCACGGGTCAGTTGCCGAACAATTTCAACGCCCCCTCCAGCGTGGCGCGGGCGGCGGTGCTCTATGTCTTCCGCACCCTGGTGGACGACGAGATCCCGATGAACGCGGGCTGCCTTAAGCCGCTCGATATCGTGATCCCGGACGGCTGCATGCTCAATCCCGCCTATCCCGCAGCCGTGGTGGCCGGGAATGTGGAGACCAGCCAGGTGGTGACCGATGCGATCTATGGTGCACTCGGCGTCATGGCGGGCGCCCAGGGTACCATGAACAACTTCACCTTCGGCAACAGCCGTCACCAGTATTATGAAACCATCTGCGGCGGCAGCGGTGCCGGTCCGGGCTTCGAAGGCACGGATGCCGTCCATACCCATATGACCAATAGCCGTCTGACCGACCCGGAGATCCTGGAATTCCGTTTCCCGATCCTGCTGGAAAGCTACGAGATCCGTCGCGGTTCGGGCGGTAAGGGCAAATATCGTGGCGGTGACGGCACGATCCGACGCTTGCGGTTCCTGGAAGAGATGACGGCGGGCATTCTGGCCAATCGTCGCCGGGTAGCTCCCTTTGGTCTGGAAGGCGGGGAGGCGGGTGCCCTGGGTATCAACTATGTCGAACGCGCATCCGGTAGCCGCGAGGACTTCGGCGCCACCCATCGGGTGGAAATGAAGCCCGGTGACGTGTTCGTCATCGAAACCCCGGGCGGCGGCGCCTATGGCAAGTAGCAGAGCTTAAGACAAAATCTCTCCGTAAGATTAGTTTCAAAAATCTGTCACAGTCCTTAACAAAGCGAGTCGCAAATAGACGGAGAAGCTGTTTCTATTGATGGGTAAATGAAGTCGGCTGGCCGCCTGAACGGAAACGGCCGACCACACCCTGGGGGAACAGCGGATGGCATTAGGACTCAGAGGACGTCTCGTCCTCGGATTTTCCAGCCTTGTATTAGTCTTGGTTGCCGTCGTCGGCACCTCGATTGTCCGGGTAGGTGCGCAACGGTCGGTCGTCGATACGATGGCCTCCAAGAGTGTGCCGACGGCAATCGCCGGCCAGCGGCTAGCCGGGGCCGTCCATGCGACGCTGGAGGGGCTGCGCGCCTCCATGATGACCCGGTCGGCAACCGATAAGGCAAACTGGGCCGAGGCCTGGAAAACCGTTGATGCCATGAAGGCGGAACTGGACCGGCTGACGCTGGACAACGCAAATGATCAGGCTGTCTGGGCCGAGGTCGTAAGTTCACTGACCCATCTGCGCAGCCGCCAGGATTC
Source organism: Lacibacterium aquatile (assembly GCF_042683105.1). Taxonomy (NCBI): domain Bacteria; kingdom Pseudomonadati; phylum Pseudomonadota; class Alphaproteobacteria; order Rhodospirillales; family Rhodospirillaceae; genus Lacibacterium; species Lacibacterium aquatile. The sequence continues at coordinate 261,549 of NZ_JBHUIP010000004.1, read as the reverse complement.
TGTGATCGCCCTTGTCGGCACACCCGCTGAGACGCCTGGCATGGAACTCTTCGTCAAGGAAGTCGAACCGGCACTCGGTAAGATGGGCGAGGCGGCGCGGAAGCTGCTGGACGAAGAGGCCCGCAATGCACAGGCCGAAGGCCGCATCGGCGTCCTACGTCCCATGGCCAACATCGGATCGGCTGCCGCGGCCGCTGCGGGCAACCTGCAGGGCTTCCTGCTCACAGGGCAGGAGAAGCTGTATCAGGCGTCGCAGGAAGCCATCGCGAATGTCGGCAAGTCCGCTTCGAGCCTAAGCGTTCGTCGCAAATCCTTGAGCGAGGCCCAGGCCGCTGCCATGGATGAACTCCTGGCGCTGGTCGAGGATCTGGATCCCAAACTCGAGATTCTCCACGCCAGCCGGGTCAGCGACGGTTGGAATATGGCGAGCAAGACCTTCGATGGCGAAGTCCTGCCCGCTGCAACCAAGGTTCTTACTGTTCTGGAAGGCAAGGGCAGCGAACTGGGCTTCGTCGGGACCCAGGTTTCCGAGCTTCAGCAAGACGCCGCCGGGGTTCGCACCAATGCCGAGGAACTGGTGATCCTGCTGCTCGTCATGCTGGGGGCGGCGATTGTGGTCGCGACCGGCATTCTCTGGGCGACGCAACGGGCCATCGTGCCGCCGCTGCTTCGGATCACCCAGGCGATGGGGCGGTTGGCCGAGGGTGAACTGGGCCTTGCCATCCCGGAAACGGGCCGCAAGGACGAGGTCGGCCGCATGGCGTCGGCCCTGCAGATCTTCAAGGATAATGCCGAACAGGTTCGCCGCATGGAAGAAGAAGCCGGGCAGGAGCGTCAGGCTGCACGCGTGCGGCAGCGCAATGCCTTGCTAGAGATGGCGGATAATTTCGAAACCGCCGTCGGGACCGTGGTCGAGCAAGTGGCGGTTGCCGTTCACAAGCTGTCCGACGGCGCCCAGCATCTGGCACAGACCGCACGCCAGACCCTGGACCGCAGCGAAACCGTGGCAACCTCAGCGGCACAGGGTAATCAGAATGTGGCGACCGTTGCCGCCGCGACCGAGGAACTGTCCAGCTCTATCTCCGAAATCAGCCGCCAGATGTCGGAGGCCAATCAGGTCGCTGCCAGCGCGGTCGAGGAAGCCAAGAATACCGACCGCTCCGTCCAGACCCTGGCGGAGACAGCCCGTCGCATCGATGATGTGGTGAAGCTGATCCAGGACATCGCTGCCCAGACCAATCTGTTGGCCCTCAATGCGACCATCGAGGCGGCGCGGGCAGGGGATGCGGGCAAGGGCTTTGCCGTCGTGGCCTCGGAAGTGAAGGCGCTGGCAAATCAGACCGCCAGCGCGACGGAGGATATCCAGGCCCAGGTGGCCGCCATCCAGCGCGAAACCGAGGTCTCAGTCAAAGCGATCAGGGGCATCGGCACCACCATCGACCGCATCAGCGCCATCACCGCCGGTGTGGCTGCTGCCGTGGAAGAGCAGGGCGCCGCCACGGCTGAAATTAGCCGCAATATCGCCGAAGCTGCCGACGGTACCCAGTCGGTCGCCAGCGTCATCGGTGAAGTGCATAACGCGGCCGAACTGACCGGTTCTGCTGCCGACAATCTGAAACAGGTGTCTGGCGGGCTTTCCGTCGAAGCCGACAGATTAAAACTGGAGGTCGGCCGTTTTCTTGCCAATGTCCGCGCTTAAGGTTGCGACCAGGACTTCAAAAAACAAGAAAGAGGCAGCAAATGCGTGGTCTGATCATTGCGGGCGGTCTGTTGGCCGTTCTGGGTATCGCTGGGCTGGTTTTTGGCGGTGTGCCCTATAAAGAAAAAGAGCAGGTGCTTAAGCTCGGCCCCATCGAGGCGACCGCCACCCAGGAGAAAACTGCCTCGATCCCGCAGCCGATCAGCATCGGGCTTATCGTCATCGGTGCCGGTGCTGTGTTATTGGGGATGCGTAAGCGTTCCTGATAACAAGAAACAGTCCGGGTGGGGGAAACAGCGCGATGCCGATGGTCGTCAATTGCGCAGTCTATGAAAACGGCCGCCGGGTTGCGGACCTCACCCTGGACGAACTGAAGGACCGACCCAGGAAGCCGGGAAGCTTCGTCTGGGTCGGTCTTCATGAACCTGACGAAGAGACGCTGTCCACTGTCCAGCAGGCGTTCAATCTGCACCCGCTGGCGGTCGAAGACGCCCATCGCGCCCATCAGCGCCCCAAGCTCGAACAATATGGCGACGATATCTTCCTGGTCCTGCGCACCGCACATCTGGGGAAGGACAATAAACGCGAGCTTGGGGAGACCCATGTCTTTGCCGGGCGTGGCTATGTCGTCACTGTCCGCCATGGCGCCTCCAGCTCCTACGCCCTGGTTCGCGCCCGTTGCGAGGCGGCGCCGGCGCTTTTGAAGCATGGTGAGGATTACGTCCTCTATTCGATCATCGACTTCGTGATCGATAATTATATGCCGCTGGCTGAATGCCTGGAGGATGCCGCGACCCAGGTTGAGGAACAGGTGCTGTCCCAGACCGCAGGACGTGAGACCGTGGCCCAGGTCTATCGTCTGAAAAAGGAGATCATGGAGGTACGCCGCTCGGTCGTTCCAGTTATCGACATGGCGGCACGCCTGATGCGCCCAGATAATCCGCTGGTCGACCCGAACATCCGCCCCTATTTCCGCGACGTGCAGGATCATGCGATCCGGGTGGTCGAAAATCTCGATAACGTGCGCGATCTACTGACTGCGGCTGTCGACGCCGGTTTCGCCTACCTGTCGATGACCCAGAACGATGTCATGCGGCGCTTGGGTGCCTGGGCGGCGATCCTGGCCGTTCCGACGGCAATTGCGGGCATATATGGCATGAATTTCGAGGTGATGCCGGAATTGCGCATGACATTCGGCTATCCGACCGTCGTTGCGACCATTCTGGTCATCTGTGTCGTGCTGTACCGCATGTTCCGTAAGCGCGGCTGGCTTTAGTCAAAATAAAAGAGGGCCGGATAACCGACCCTCTCGCATTCCTTGAAGCTGCCGACGCCTTTAGGCGCGGGCGAGATTCTGGTTCACGAAGTCCCAGTTCACCAGATTGTCCAGGAACGACTGCACGAAGTCCGGGCGGCGGTTCTGGTAATCGAGATAATAGGCATGTTCCCAGACGTCGACCGTCAGCAGCGCGGTCTGACCATGGGCCATCGGCAGATCGGCGTTCAGGGTCTTAGTGATCTTGAGAGCGCCATCTTCAACAACGAGCCAGGCCCAGCCAGCGCCGAACTGACCAACGGCGGCGGCCTTGAACTGTTCCTTGAAGGCATCGTAGGAGCCGAAGGCTTCGTCAATCTTGGCGGCGATATCGCCGGTCGGCTGCCCGCCGCCCTGCGGCTTCATGCAGTTCCAGAAGAACGTGTGGTTCCAGATCTGCGCGGCATTATTGAAGACGCCACCCTTGGCAGGGTCCTTTGCCGACTCGAGAATGATCTCCTCGAGGCTCATCTGGGACATCGGGGTGTCCTTGACGAGGTTGTTCAGGTTGGTCACATAGGCGTTGTGATGCTTCGCATGGTGGAAGCTGAACGTGTTCGCCGACATGTGGGGTTCCAACGCATTGGCGGCGTAGGGCAGGGGCGGAAGTTCAAAGGCCATGGTGTCCCTTCTTTCTTTTTCGTTTGAAGCAGCTAGGTTTGCGGTGTCCAGCTGTAGCTCTGATAACCGGAAAATCGGCAGTTTGGAACCCTTTGTAAATTATGGATATCGCCCCGCTACGACTGCGCTATTGTCCCGCCGTCCAGAAAGAGGGTTTCGGTTGAATGTCTGATGCGCCGCATGATTTCTGCCTCGGGGAACTGAAGGCACACGACCATCCGCGTTTCCTGGTTGCGCTTCTTGCCCCATCTGAACATCGGGACGGCCTTTCAGCGCTGTTTGCTTTCAACCTTGAAATTGCCAAGACCCGCAGCGTGGTGCGCGAAGCCATGATGGGGCAGATCCGCTTGCAATGGTGGCGGGATGCATTGGCCGAGATCTACGAGGGCCGGGAGGTGCGCAAGCACCAGGTTGTCCAACCATTGGCAGAGGCCATTAGCCGTTATTCTCTGCCGCGTCAGCGCCTGGACAAAATGATCGATGCACGGGAGGCGGATCTGGAACCCCATCCACCTGGTACGCAGGACGGATTTGAGAGCTATGTCTCCGACACTGCCGGTGAATTGGGCGAACTGACAGCTCTGATCTTAGGCGCCGATCCGCTCGAAAGCCGAGCGGCAGCAGAAGCTTATGGCTTTGCCGGGCTGCTGGTCGCCATCCCTCACCGTGCCATGGCCGGGCGGATAGATTTGCCTCTCGACAGGATTGCACAAAGCGGACTTACCGCACGCGACATCCGGGATGGGATCCGACAAGAGTTACTGCCTCCGCTGATTGAAGGCCTAGCCAAGCTTGCGCATGACCGGCTGTCTCTGATCAGAGGAATGACCAATCGCAGAAGCAAGGCCGCTCTATTGCCGGCGTTACTTGCCAAGCGCGAGGTCGCCCGCCTCGAGAAAGCCGGTTGGAATCCCTTCAAAGTTGTTCCGTCGCCTTATTTTTCTGTTTTACTGCGAATGATTTTCGGAGTTATCTCGGGAAGATTGTAAAAACCTCAATTTTTAATTTGATATTAATGGTTTAATTCGCTCAACTCCGAATGATTTTTCTTCTGGAGTTGATGATGTTTCGAAAATCACTACCTTTGCTGGCTGCGTCGGGGGTTTTAATCGCCCTTAGCGGCTGCGCAACAATCGTCGAAGGTACCAGCCAGAGCGTTCTGGTTAAGACGGAACCGGCGGAAGCTAAGTGCGAGGTTTCGAAAAATGGCAGTGTCTTGGCCGTTGCCAATCCGACACCTGCCAGCGTCGTTCTTTCCAAGAGCAAGGATGATCTTCAGGTTAATTGCCAGAAGACCGGCTACCGGAATGCTGACGGCAAACTCACATCGAGTTTCCAGGCAATGACTTTAGGCAATATTCTGCTGGGCGGGGTCGTCGGCGCGGTCATCGACCAGGGTTCCGGGGCAGCCAATCAATATGAACCGGAGATCTTGGTGTTTCTCAATCCCGAGAAATTCAACTCGGAACAACAGCGGGATGAATTCTACCTTCGCCGGTCGATGTTCATTCGAGAGGAAACCAAGAAAAAGCTCGATAAGATCAAAGCCGAATGCCCTTCTTCGACCCCAGATAACTGCCAAAGCAAGATCGACGAGATGAACAAGGCAACGGACGAGAGGCTGAACCAGCTCGAGGTCGAGAAAGCCTCGGCGACCATCGCAGCCGTCTCTTAAAAAAAACAGGCCCGCAAGGGCCTGTTTTAATTACGTCCTATGCCACTTTCGCCAACCAAGCGGCGCAATCGGCAAGAGCGCGCTTTGCCTGAGCAGCTTTTTTCTCGCGCCCACGGAATTTGCCTTCGATTTCGGGGAACAGGCCGAAGTTGATGTTCATCGGCTGGAAGGTGCTGGCTTCGGCACCGCCGGTGATGTGATTAACGAGTGCGCCCAGGGCCGTGGTGGCAGGCGGGACTTCGAAGCTCTTGCCCAGACGCTCGGCAGCGGCAAAGCGCCCGGCGAGTAAGCCGACAGCCGTGCTTTCCACATAGCCTTCAACACCGGTGACCTGACCGGCAAAACGCAGGGACGGGCGCGCCTTGAGCTTCAAGGTGCGATCCAGCAGACGCGGGGAGTTGATGAAGGTATTGCGATGCAAGCCGCCCAGGCGCGCGAACTCGGCATTCTCCAGGCCTGGGATCATACGGAAGATCCGCGTCTGTTCGGCATACTTCAGCTTGGTCTGGAAACCGACGATGTTATAGAGCGAGCCCAGGGCATTATCCTGGCGCAGTTGCACCACGGCATAGGGCCAGCGGCCCGTGCGCGGATCATCCAGGCCGACTGGCTTCATCGGCCCGAAACGCAGGGTTTCCGCCCCCCGTCCGGCCATCACCTCAATGGGTAGGCAACCTTCGAAGTAGGGCGTCGACTTTTCCCATTCCTTGAAGTCGGTCTTTTCGCCTTCAAGAATGGCCGCGATGAAGGCCTGATATTCTTCCTTGTTCAGCGGGCAGTTGATGTAGTCCTTGCCCGACCCGCCGGGGCCTTCCTTGTCATAGCGTGACTGGTACCAGGCCAGATCGAAATTGATGCTGTCCTTATGGACGATGGGCGCGATGGCATCGAAGAAGGACAGGCTTTCCTCGCCGGTAAACTCCCGGATCGCCTCGGCCAGCGGGGCAGAGGTCAGGGGGCCGGTAGCGACGATGACGCTGTCCCAGTCTTCGGGCGGCAGACCCACGATCTCTTCGCGGCGAACCTCGATCAGGGGTTCGGCTGCGATAGCGGCGGTCACAGCATCGGCAAAGCCGTCGCGATCCACAGCCAGGGCGCCACCGGCCGGAACCTGATGGGCATCGGCCGCCTTGAAGATCAGCGAACCGGCCTGACGCAGTTCGGCATGCAGCACGCCAACGGCATTGAACTCATGATCGTCCGAGCGGAAGGAGTTGGAGCAGACCAGTTCGGCGAGCTTGTCGGTCTGATGCGCGTCGGTCCCGCGCGTTCCCCGCATCTCATGCAAGATCACGGGCACGCCCTGTTTTGCCAATTGATAGGCCGCTTCCGACCCAGCAAGACCGCCGCCGATAACGTGAACTGGTTGCATGGGATAGTTTCCTTCAAGGCACAAAAACAAAAAGCCGTCATCCCGTGGCTCGACCACGGGATCTCCTCCGGGGTCATTTCCACGAGATCACGGCAGTAATGGACAATCTCCCGAAGGAGACCCCGGGATCAAGTCCCGGGGTGACGATCCATTTTAGTAGGCGAAGAGGGGCCTAAATATCTTTGTAGGTCGCGACGATGCGGCCGACAACGCCGTAATCGAGGGCTTCGGGCGCCTGCATCCAGTAATCGCGCTCGGTGTCCTTGATCACCCGGTCCAGCGGCTGGCCGGTGGCATCGGCAATCGACTTCTGAATGCGCGATTTGATCTTGAGGATTTCCTTGGCCTGGATCGCGATATCGCTGGCCTGACCGCCCGCACCGCCCGAGGGCTGATGCAGCAGGAAGCGGGTGTTCGGCAGGCAGAGGCGGTTCTCTTTATTCACGGACAGATAGAGATGCGCTGCGGCCGAGCCGACCCAGCCGGTGCCGATAACCTTCACGGGGCAGGGCATGAAACGCAGCATGTCGTGAATGGTGTCGCCGCTTTCGACGTGACCGCCGGGCGAGTTCACGAACACACGGATCTCTTTTTCCTCGTCTTCCTGCGCCAGAGCGAGAAGACGGGCCGTCACCGACTGCGCCAGCTTCATATCAATCTGGCCGAACACGAACACCGAACGGGACTTGAAAAGCCGCTCTTCCAAAGCCTCGGTCGGCTTCAGCGGGGCATCCTCGTTCTCTTTCTTCTCTTCTTCTTTATCAAGCCAGAAGGCCATGCTCGCTCCTATTAAGCGTATCGTCGGCGCCTGCGGTAAAATACCGTCCCCATTCACTTAGGAAATCCTGAGGCTTGGGGCAAGCCCGCAATCAAGAGGCCCTGAGCTTGGCGGGTGCCGAGAGGTAGGGTTTCAGATAGTGACCCGTATAGCTCGCCTCGGTTGCCGCCACTTTTTCCGGCGTTCCCTCGGCCACGATCTGGCCGCCGCCAGCGCCGCCTTCGGGCCCGAGATCGATGATCCAGTCGGCGATCTTTATCACCTCCAGATTATGTTCGATCACCAGCACCGTATTGCCTTGCTCGACAAGGGCCTGCAGCACTTCCAGCAGTTTGCGCACATCCTCGAAATGCAGGCCGGTGGTCGGCTCGTCCAGGATATAGAGCGTGCGACCAGTGGAGCGGCGCGACAGTTCCTTGGCCAGCTTCACGCGCTGTGCTTCACCGCCTGACAGGGTCGTTGCCTGCTGACCGACGTGGATATAGCCAAGGCCCACGCGGACCAGGGCTTCCATCTTGTCGCGGATACCCGGCACCGCCTTGAAGAATTCCGCCGCTTCCTCGATCGTCATATCGAGGACATCGGCGATGCTCTTGTCGCGGAACTTCACGTCCAGGGTTTCGCGGCTGTAGCGCTTGCCCTTGCAGACGTCACACTGCACGTATTGGTCGGGCAGGAAATGCATCTCGATCTTGATGACGCCGTCGCCCTGGCACGCCTCGCAACGCCCGCCCTTCACATTGAAGGAGAAGCGACCGGGACCGTAGCCGCGTGCCTTGGCTTCAGGCAGGCCCGAGAACCAGTCGCGGATCGGCGTAAAGGCGCCGGTATAGGTCGCCGGGTTCGAGCGCGGTGTGCGGCCGATGGGCGACTGGTCGATATCGACGATCTTGTCGATGTGATGCAACCCGTCGAGCGAATCATGGGGCGCGGGCAGGTCGCGGGCACCATTGATGCGGCGGGCCAGCGCCTTATAGAGCGTCTCGATAATCAGGGTCGACTTGCCGCCGCCCGATACGCCGGTGACGCAGGTGAAGGTGCCGAGAGGAATATCGACACTGACGTCCCGCAGGTTGTTGCCCCGCGCGCCCTTGATCGACAGCTTCTGCCCCTTGTGACCCTTGCGTCGGGTCTTGGGAATCTCGATACCCTTGGCGCCTGAAAGATACTGGCCGGTGAGGCTCTGCGGGTCGGCCATCACCTCGGCCGGTGTCCCGCGCGAGACGATAGCACCGCCATGGATACCGGCGCCGGGGCCCATATCGACCAGATAATCAGCGGCGCGGATCGCATCCTCGTCATGCTCGACGACGATGACGGTATTGCCGAGGTCGCGCAGGCGTCGCAGAGTCGCCAGCAGTCGGTCGTTGTCGCGCTGATGCAGGCCGATGGAGGGCTCGTCCAACACATAGAGCACACCCGACAGGCCCGAGCCGATCTGCGAAGCCAAACGGATACGCTGGCTCTCGCCACCCGACAGGGTGCCTGATGAACGGGCGAGGGTGAGATACTCCAGGCCGACATTGACCAGGAACCCCAGGCGCTCGTTGATTTCCTTCAGGATGCGGATCGCAATCTCGTTCTGCTTATCCGTCAGAGCCTCGGGCAGGGCCTTGAACCAGGCTTCGGCTTCCGCGATGGAGAATTGCGTCGCTTCGCCCAGATGCAGGCCCCGGATCTTGACAGCCAGCGCCTCGGGCTTCAGGCGGAAGCCGTTACAGGCCTCGCAGGGGTGGCTTGCCTGATAACGCTCCAGTTCCTCACGCACCCAGGAGCTATCGGTCTCGCGCCAGCGGCGTTCCAGATGCGGCAATAGGCCTTCAAACGGCTTTTCTGTCTCATAGGCGCGCAAGCCATCGTTGAAGCGCAGCGTCACCGCTTCTTTGGTGCCATGCAGAATACCCTCGCGCGCCGCCTCGGGAAGCTGCCCCCAGGGGGTCGCCATATTGATCTTATAGTGGCGCGCAAGGCTTTCGAGGGTCTGGCTGTAGTATTGCGAACTGGAGCCTGCCCAGGGAGCCACGGCGCCGGTCGCCAGGCTGAGCTCGTCATTCGGCACCACCAGGGCAGCATCGAAATGCAGCTTCACGCCCAGGCCTTCGCAGGCGGCGCACTGACCGAACGGGCTGTTGAAGGAGAAGAGACGCGGTTCAATCTCATCAATGGTGAAGCCGCTGACGGGGCAGGCGAATTTGGCGGAATAGACATGCCGCTGACCATTGGCCGCATCTTCGGCATAGAGGATGCCGTCGGCGAGATCGAGGGCAGTCTCGATGCTTTCCGACAGGCGGGACTCGATCCCCTCGCGCACGGCGATACGGTCGACCACCACCTCGATATCATGCTTCAGCTTCTTGTTGAGCGCGGGCACGGCGTCGATCTCGTACATCTCGCCATCGACCTTGACGCGCTGGAAGCCGCGCTTCTGATAGTCCTGCAGTTCCTTCTTATATTCGCCCTTGCGACCGCGCACGACGGGGGCCAGCAGATAGAGGCGGGTCCCTTCAGGCAGGGACATGATGCGGTCGACCATCTGGCTGTTGGTCTGGCTTTCAATCGGCAGGCCGGTCGCAGGCGAGTGCGGCACGCCGACACGGGCGAACAGCAGTCGCAGATAATCGTAGATCTCGGTCACGGTGCCGACGGTCGAACGCGGATTGCGGCTCGTGGTCTTCTGTTCGATGGAGATCGCGGGTGAGAGGCCCTCGATCGTATCGACATCCGGCTTCTGCATGAGGTCGAGGAACTGCCGGGCATAGGCCGACAGGCTCTCCACATAGCGCCTTTGCCCTTCGGCATAGATCGTATCAAAGGCAAGCGAGGACTTGCCCGATCCGGAAAGGCCGGTGATGACGGTCAAGCTGCCGCGCGGAAGATCGACGTCGACATTCTTGAGGTTATGCTCGCGGGCGCCGCGAATCGAGATCTGATCGTTCATAAGGCGATGTCATACCAGAACAAAGAGTGGACATTCAAGAGGGGAGGGGAGCAAAATATGGAAGAGGGTGGCAAAATGCAGTGCCCCTTCCCGGATCACTCACCATCCGTAGATTCGTAGACTCGCGGTGTTACGTTCGTTATGGTCGCCGAGCAAATATACTACCCAGCGTTGGAAGGAAGTTTAGATGGCAGGCAGCGTCAATAAGGTCATTATCGTTGGCAATCTTGGCCGCGACCCGGAAATCCGGATGACCCAGGACGGCCGCAAGGTAGTCAATCTGAACATCGCCACTTCCGAAACCTGGAAGGACCGTATGTCCGGCGAGCGCAAGGAAAAGACCGAGTGGCACCGCGTCGTGATCTTCAATGACCGCCTTGCCGATGTCGCCGAGCGTTTCCTGAAGAAGGGCTCGACCGTCTATATCGAAGGTCAGTTGCAGACCCGCAAGTGGACCGACCAGAGCGGCGCCGAAAAATATACGACTGAAATCGTGCTGCAGCAGTATCGCGGCGAAATGACCTTGCTGGGCGGTCGTCCGGGTGGCGGCGATGAAGGCGGTTATGGCGGCGGTGATGAGGGCGGCTATGGCCAGTCGTCCGGTGGCGGCTACGGCGGCCAGGGTGGGGGCGGCGGTGCCTCCTATGGCGGCGGTTATGGTGGTGGCCAGCAGGTCGGCGGTGCGCGTGGCGGGCAGAGCAACCAAGGCGGCGGCCAGGGCGGCGGTTTCGGTCGCGGCCCGGACATCGACGACGAAATCCCGTTCTGAAGACGGATTCGCCGGCTAAGTAAACAAGAGCCTGAAGACGGAAACGTTTTCAGGCTCTTAGCTTTAGGCGACAGAACTATCTGATTCTTAGCCATTGCATTCCGAAAGTCGGAAACCATCTGATGCAACCCAGATGGCTTTCTGAGGCTTGGAATGCAGGCATCGCCGCCGCGATACCGCGTAAACTATATCAAAGACGTAAGCGGCGAGCGCTTGGCGCTGCTGATCGATTCCAAGACCGGCCTCCCAGATCCTTTCACCACCCGCTACAGCACGAGCCAGATTCGTGTCGCCGGCCGATCGGTCAACACGATCGGCAAAGCGCTGGATAGCATCGCCCTTTCATTGGAGTGGGCTGAGGATCGTCGGATCGACATCGACCAACGGATCGATAGCTGCGACCTCTTCACCCAGGAAGAGACGACCGACCTCGTAAACTGGCTCCGGCAACGCCGGAAGAAATCGATCGGCAAGGCTTGGGAATCTCCCAAAGCCGCCGTTGTGCATCCATCGACGCACTATGACCGGGTCCATGCCTTCAAAGCCTATGTCAGTTGGCGCACTAAGTGCGTCATCCACCGCATCTCCTTGAGGTCGGGACTCTTCGAACAGGCCAACGCCAAGCTTGCCTCCTGGGAAGAGATGATCAGCGGGCTGACCCGCAGCGCGCCGAGCAAGAAGCGCTACGGGCTGGATCCAAGCCAGCGCGAGCGATTGCTATCAGTCATCAAACCAGATTCGCCGAAAAACCCATTCGCGCCCCATGTGCGACAACGCAACTACGCGCTCATCATGACCTACTACGCACTCGGCGTTCGCCGAGCCGAGGCGCTGGTCATCAAGGGACAGGATCTCAAGCTCAACGGAGATTCGCCGACGCTGACCGTCCACCGCCGGGCAGACGACCCTGAAGACAACCGAGGACGCCAACCGCTCGTCAAGACGGCCGCCCGGATTCTGCCGCTCGACCAAAATCTGCGGAACATTCTGGAGACCTGGGTGATCGACCATCGGAGCAACCGGGTGCTCTATCCGGAAGCCAAACGCCACCCGTACATCTTCGCCGGCCGCAAGGGCAGGGCGCTATCGCTCTCCAGCGTCAACGACATCTTCGAACGACTGCGCTCCTGTGTCCCCGACCTGCCGCACGACTTCGGGCCGCATATCCTTCGGCACGACTGGAATGACCGTTTTTCCGAGACATGCGACGCAATGCGCGAACAGGAACGGAAAAACGATATACATCCCGATGAGCGCCTTAATGATGCCTTAGAAATGTCTATGCGTAATTATCTCATGGGCTGGAAGAAAGAATCGACGCGAGCACTTACATACACAAATCGTTCGATTGAACGGAAATCCCAGGATATGCTCCTCCTACTTCAGAGGAAGATCTTCGATGTCTGAATACGCACGAAAGCAAGCGTTCGCCGAAAACCTGACATCCAAGATTATTTACGACCGATCTGGCTTGCCAGTCGACATTTCCAGCCATGTCTGGATTCTGAACGACCCTACCTTCCCAATGAGGATCAACTGGCGAGATATCAGCATCCCCAGCACAGGCATCCTCGAAGCGACGAGGCAGTATTTCATCCACCTCATCAAAATGTATTCCGTGGGCGAAATTAAGGGAAACTGGGGCGCACTTCAGAGCCTGTGGCCCACACAAGTCTTCCGCGAAGCCTGCGAAAGCGGGGAAGACATTCCCTACGCCGCAATCAGCGAAGTTCGCGCGTCCTTTGGAAAGCATGAGGCCTATCGCCTCCACTATATCCGCAAATGGTACAACTGGTGCCTCGACCAAGGATTACCGGGATTCTCAACCGAGGTTGCGCTCCAAGCCGACGAACTTGTCATCGGAGGCAACACCAAGGGTGAAGCCGTCAGATCAGCCGACCCAAACGAAGGGCCACTCACTGACCCCGAGATCGTGGCTCTGCAGAACGCGCTTCGAGCGGCACGCGTTACCAACAGACTCAGCCTAAAGGAGCAAGTCGCACTCTGGCTTTGCATTGCCTTCGGTAGCAATACAGGCCCTCTGACGCTGCTGCGAGACGAGGATTTTGAGAAGCTGACGACCGACAACGCAGAAGGTGTCGTCTATCAGATACGGATACCCCGCCACAAAAAGGGCGATACGACCTCCCGAGCACAGTTCCGCACCCGACGCCTCAATGCCGAGATCGGCGCCTTGGTTGAGGCGCTTGTGTTGGAGAACAAAAAAGAAACGCGCGAGATGGAATATTGCGCGTACGCCGCACCGCTCTTTCGTCGCTCGAAACCTCGCGAGGATATCAGCGATAGCAGCCCTCTTCGTGAGTTCCGCTATCACTACTCGGCGCCCTTGTTTGCCAAGGAAGTTATCAAGCAAGCAGCCGAGCAACTGCGCGTAATATCTCCTCGCACAGGCAAACCTCTGCACGTATCCCCCCGGCGGCTGCGGTACACCTTCGCTACCCGGCTGGTCCGCGAGGGCGCCTCTCAGGTCGTCGTCGCAGACGCCCTCGATCACACCGACCTTCAGAACGTTCAGGTCTACTTCGACCTCAAGAGCGACATCGTCGAAAAACTCGACGCCGCCATGGCGCTGGAACTCGGCCCCTTGGCCCAAGCCTTCATGGGCGAGGTCATCAAGACCGAAGCCCAGGCGAAGCGGGCAGGAGAACGCGGCAGCCGGGTTTATTTCGCAGATCGCAAGACGGACGTCTTCGACCCCGTCGGCAGTTGCGGTTCGTTTTCCTTCTGCGGCCTGACGGCACCGATCGCCTGCTATACCTGTCCGCGCTTCCAGGCGTGGATCGACGGGCCTCACGACAAGGCTCTGCAGGGGCTAATCACCTTGCGTGAGGATCGGGTTGCCCAGGGCTACGACGCCAAGTTCATCAGCATTCACGACAACACAATCTTGGCGATCGCGGACGTCATCGACCGCATCGACACTATCCGCAGCAAGGACCAGAGCCATGCCTCATGACGTTCTGCTTTCGCTGCGAGATCGCGATGCCAGCACAAATCTGGCCCGCTACATCAATCGAGCCCGCCATGAGGTGAAGGCTTTTGGCAGCGATCTCGACTTCGATGCGCCGGTCTGGGACGTCACGAAGGACGCGATAGCGCGCGTTTCATCAGGGAAGAGCACCTGGAAATTATATTTTAGCACGCACGAGGGCGGCACCTCTCAAAGCATGGCAGGGCGCACGCCCATGTCAGAACCCTTCGCTTCGTTCGTGAAGGCGATTGTCCGGATTCGGCAAGAAGCCAAACCGAAGGCTCCAGAGAACCACAACGCACTCATCCGCTCATCGCGGTATCTCCATGATACGCTGGCGGATCAAGGCTACGACCCCACACAGATCACACCAGCGCACTTCCATTCGGCAGCAGGCGCCTGCAAGGCACGCGAGGCGGAAAGCTCACGATATCGCGTAGGCCTGTTCCTCTGCGAAATCGCAGAAGTGTTGGACACTTTCTCGATCAGCCGCACACAAGTCGCCTTCAAGAACCCTTTCCCGAGGGTAGTGCATGACCACACTCGGATCGGTAAAGAACACGAGATGCGCAGGGCCGAAAAACTGCCCGGCCCAGAGGCCCTCGATGCCCTGGCGGAAATCGCCAATCGCGTAACCGAGCCCGCCGACATCGTGCTGATGCGAGCGATCGAACTACTGGTGTGCGGGGGCTGGCGCATCAACGAACTTCTGACGCTACCGGTTCACTGTGAAATAACCGAGCCGGCCTTCGAGAACGGCCAGCCAATGCTGGACGGGCAAGGTAACCAGATCATTCGCTATGGTATCCGGTATTGGCCCGAGAAAGGCGCTGATCCGGACATCAAATGGCTGCCGACTCCCATGGTCGACCTAGCCAAGCGCGCCATCGCCGACATACGCCTCTATACCGACAGCGCTCGGGAGGTTGCACGCTTCACCGAAGAAAACCCCGGCCGAGTTCCCTTGCCGGCCAAATTCGACGAAGCTGGCAGCCTTACGTTGCGTGAGGTCGAGGAAATTTTGAACCTCGCCCCAAAGGGCGGACTGAATTGGTGCCGAACAGTCGGCATTCCTTACAACGACGGCCGGATAAAGCGCGCCGATCTTGAGGCCGCCTGTATTGCTCGGCAGCCAAGCCTGCCGCCAAGCTCTCCCATCCCCTTATCAAAGCATCTCTTTCTGGTGCATCTGCACTTCCTGAATGCGCAAAAAAGCACATGCCCCTGTCAGATTGATATCGTCACAGATGGCCGCCTTAATGATTTCCTACAAAGTCGCGAAGCAGGCAGGTATCGCATTCGCTCAGCCTTCGACAGGTTCGGCTACAGCATGCCGGACGGCACGCCCATCGAACTCACCTCCCACCAGTTCCGCCATTGGCTCAATACGCTGGCCCAACGCGGCGGTATGGGGCAGCACGTCATCGCGAAATGGTTCGGCCGCAAGGAAGCCGGCCAGAACGCGGAATACGATCATGTCTCGGCCATGGAACTGGCTGAGCGTAGCCGAACGCTCCTCGCCAACGGTCAGGTCAGAGGGGCCATTGCAGAAATTCATGACCGGCTCCCGCCTACCACACGGGAAGCCTTTCGCGAATCGATGCTGAACACTCAGCATACGACCGACATCGGCGGCTGCATCAACGACTGGAGCCTCGCCCCATGTCCGACCCACGCCTCCTGCGCAAAATGCAACGACCTACTGGTCGTCAAGGGAGACGAGAAACAGCGGACGAACACCGAAACGCTGCTGGAAGAACATAAATGGATGAGAGAAAGGGCCTTAGTGGAATTGAATGATGGGACGTATGGCGCGTCGAACCATCTCGCGCACAATGACGCGATGATCGAAGGTCTGAACAAGGCACTCGCCGTTCACGACGACGTAACCATACCCGACGGCACATTGGTGCAAATCAACCCATCAGCTCCCGAGATCCACGGCAATAAACCGCTACCGAGGCTGTGATGCAGCGCCCCCGCAGAGTCATCAAGAAACGCACCCGCATCACCAAAGCGTCCATCGAGGTCATCTGCGAATTCATCAGGGGCTGGCCGCGCGCCATCACCTGGGAGGAAATCGTCATCGAGGCCGAACGGCGCCTGCATGCCAATTGGACCCGGCAAGCCCTCGAAAAACACGCCGAGATCAAAGCCGCCTACCAAGCCAAACGTGACCAGACCCCTGCGCATCAGCCGATCGACCCGGCCATCCGGATTCTGAAGGAACGCATCAAGTCGCTAGAAGATGATAAGCGCCGGCTGGAAGCCGAGATCGAACTCTATAAGGGCACCTTCGTTCGCTACCAATACAACGCTCACGCCCGGGGCATCTCGCCGGAGGAGCTTGATCGCCCGCTGCCCCCGATCGACCGGAACCGCAGCGATGGCTAAGCGCAACGTCGAGGAGGAAATCTCGACCCGGATGGACGAGTTCATCGCCGCCAGCAAACGTCTCCCCGCGACCAACGACGGCAAGGTCAATGTTCTGGCGCTCTGCCGCGACCTGGGCCTGGCCCCGAGCGACGCCCAGCATTTCCATCGCAAAGAAGCCCTGAAGGCCACCATCAACGCCCTGGCCGAGGAGCAGGGCATCCTGCCGATCGGAGCGCGCGGCCGCTCCGACGAAGACGAGATCATCGAACGCCGCCTGTCGCAGATTGCGACCCAGGCCAAAGATGATGCCCAGGCGGCTGCCGAGCAGTCGGCCGCTGCCGGCGTCATGCTCGATGAGCTTCGCGCCGCCCAGGACGAGATCGAACGCCTGACCCTGCAGGTGCGCGCCCTCGAAGAAAAGCTCCGCATCTACGAGGACGGCGGCATTCCGCCCCGTATCTGATGCAGGTCCTGGTCGACACCATCCTGTCGGAACATGCCGGCGGCGTGATCTTCTCCGGCCAGCAACCCGACGGCCAGCGCCTGATCGTCAAACTGGCCGAACGCATCTTCCCAGCATCGGGAGATCTCTTCGAGGTCAGCGGTACCGAGGGCACCTATACCGACGCCCGTGGCATTCGCCATCGCCAGATCGAAGCGACGACGGCCGACCGCCTGCGGACCAGCGGGCGGTTACTCGGCCCTTGGCTGCAGACCTTACCGGGCATCGGGCCGGAACGCGCCCAGCGGTTGCTGGATCGCTTCGGGCCGGATCTGCTCGACGTCCTCGATGACCCGACGCGCCTGACAGATATCGCCGAAGCCCTGGCACCCGGGCGCTCGGCCACCGGCATCAAGCTCGCCAGCCTGGTGATGGCACGCCTTGCCAAACGCCAGACGGCCGAAGCCAACGCAATTGCCGAGGGCGAGTTCTACCGGAACCTGGAAGATATCGGCGTCAGCGACCGTCCGGCGGCCCGCGCGCTCTATCGCCTGATCGGCTCCAAAGACGCCTGGGCCAAGTTGCAGCGGCATCCTTACGCCCTGGCCGGGGTGGTACCCTGGGCCAAGGCCGATCATCTCGCTCAGCGGCTGCTCAGCACCGCCGGCGTGAGTGACCCGGGCCAACATCCAGACCGCCTCATCGGAGCGTGCGACGCCGTCTGGCGGGACATTCTGGACAGCGGCGATACCGCCGCCCAGCAAGACGAGTTCGAAGCTCGACTGGCGAAGCTGCGGGTCGACCCGGCAGCAGCACTGCAGGCCGGCCTGGCGGCTAAACGTGTTCTGCGCCGGGGTGATCTGCTGCGCCCGCCTGGCGCCGCCGCTCTGGAACGCCGTGTCGCTACCGAGATCAACCGTATTCGGCGGGTCGGTTCTTCCTTCGCTCACGAACCGGATATCCATCACCACCTCACGGGGCTGACCGACGAACAGCGCACCGCTGTCGTCGAGATCCTGTGCCGGCGCTTTGCCCTTCTGCAGGGCTTCGCCGGCACAGGCAAGACCACCACCATGCGGGCCCTGGTCGCTGCCCATGAGGCGAGGGGAGGCCGCGTCATCCTCGCCAGCCTGGCCGGCAAGGCTGCGCTCCGGCTCTCCCGCTCAACCGGGCGCCTCGCCACCACAATCGCCCGCCTGCTGCATGGCTTGACGAAACGCCAGCAGCTGGTCGGCCAGGGCAGGGCAGTCCCCGACTTGCTGCCCTTCATCGATAGCCAGACGATGGTGATCATCGACGAAGGGTCGATGGTCGATCTGGTCGCCTGGAGCAAACTGCTGCCCCTCATTCCCGACGGGGCGAGCCTCGTGATCGTCGGCGACGTCGCCCAGCTGCCGCCGATCGGCCTCGGCTGCGTCTACCATGACCTAGTGGCCGCCAATGACGACGTCCTCTATCTGACCCAGGTGCAGCGCCAAGCCGCCGGCAACGATATCGTCACGGGTGCCACCCAGGTTCGGCAGGGGCAACCCCTCAGACCGCCGGCCTACAACGGCATCCAGCCAGGGCTGACACTTCTGGAGTGCGACGACGACGAGCAACTCGTCGCCCTGGCCCAGCTGCGCCAGGACTGCACCGCCGCCCAGATCAGCAATGACGATCTCCTGGTCATCGCGGGACTGCGCCAGACCTGCCGGGACATCAATCAGGCGATGCAGGATCAGCGCCGCCAGCAGGGCGCCGTCGGCACCCGTCTCGGGCCGCAGGCGGCCTTCGTCAGCATCGGCGACCCGGTTATCTGCGGCCGGAATCGCTACGACGAGGCACTGATGAACGGCCTCATGGGCTCAGTGGCATCGATCGAGCCCGTCGAGATCCTGCTCGATGGGGAAGTTGAACCCCGAGCGCTCTCACCGGAAGCGCTGATCGAGATGCAGTCGGCATGGGGCATCACCTGCCACCGAGCCCAAGGCTCCGAAGCCAGGATCGTCATCGTGTTGCTCGACGGCACCCGGATCCTGACACGGCGCTGGCTCTACACGGCCATCACCCGCGGCATCGAGCAGGTGATCCTAGTTGGCTCCCAGCAGGCCCTTGAGCGCTGCATCGAGCGCGACGATGAACGCACCACGGCCTTCGCGATGGAATTGGCCGCAGCCTGACATACGAGTCGTCTGGACTCTACCACCATCCCCGGTCCATATTCCGGCGAACACAGCTATATGCAGCAGCGCCTTAGTTTACAAATGGCGATCGCAGTAGGGGAAAAACATGAGCACTGCCAACGAGATACATACACAGTTGACAGTGTCAAACCAGTTAGTACCCTTCTAAGAAGCCACGCGAGGGATCCCTTGCAGCATTCTCCCGCACCCGCGTTCTCAGCCGAGGAATTCGCGCCCATCATGCGCGATCAGGTTCCCTATGTGGGGCGCCTCGGCATCGAGATCATGGGGTGGGAGCGAGGCAAGGTCACGCTACGCCTGCCGCCGTCCGAGGAGATCCTGCGCCCTGGCGGTACGATCTGCGGTCCGGCAATGTTTGGGCTGGCCGATATCGCCTTCTACGGCGTGATCATGTCGCTGATCGGGCGGGTCGAGCTGGCGGTCACAACCGACCTCAATATGCATTTCCTGCGACGCCCCAAGCCGGTTGCGCTGATCGGGGAGGCCCGGTGCCTGAAGATGGGTGCCAAGCTGGCAATTGGCGATATGCTGATCTGGAGCGAAGGCGAGGGGCCAGACCGGGCCGTTGCCCATGCCGTTGGAACCTATGCCCTGCCGCCGGATCGCTCTGCACAGGTTTTGGGCGCGGAAAGCTAATGGCGTTAAGCACTTGCGTCTGCTAGCGTGCGGCGGCAATACACTCGGCAAGATAGTTAATTCGAGGACCCTGGATGTTCAGCAAGGATGACCTCTTTGACCGGATGCAACCCGGCCATCTGACCATCTTCAATATCGAGAATGAATTTCAGCGCCATCACGTGATCGACTGGATCGAAGCCCAGATTCAAGATACCGAGGAAGTCGATCACATCCAGCTTCTGGGCAATATGGACCTGATGGGCTCCATCGACATGATGGAGTTCGAAGACTGGCTGGAAGATGCCGATGGCGTGATCGACGACTGCTTTGCTGAAGAGCGGGACATCCTGGTGATCGAACCGGACACGGCTGACGATGACATCCTGGATTTCGCTATCTATTGCGCGAAAAACGAGATGGGCGTCTTCATCTTCACCAGCATGGATTATGCATTTGTCGAAGGGTTTTGGCCCAGCGTCACCGACCTTAATGTCCGTTTTGCCGAATATCGTTTTATCGTCGGACTGACCTATTTCGCCCCGGTGAATGCCGCCGGTTAACTGCCGTTTTGGGGCGATTGTTCGCGTCTGCGGCATCTGATACTCTGCGCGCCACTTCGCTTTGGTTTTGAAGTCACGGCGAAGAAAAAGCGAGGGCGTTCCTATCGCACTCGCTCACTAGTTGGAGAAGAAGCGTTTTGACCACCGAGATTCCGACCCCTCCGGGAAGCGATATTCAGCCCGTAACCATCGAAGAGGAAATGCGCCGATCTTACCTCGATTACGCGATGAGCGTGATCGTGGCCCGTGCGCTGCCCGATGTCCGCGACGGTCTGAAGCCGGTGCACCGCCGCATCCTTTTCTCGATGAAGGAGCAGGGGTACGAGTGGAACAAGGCCTACCGTAAGTCAGCCCGCATCGTCGGTGACGTCATCGGTAAGTATCACCCCCATGGTGATACGGCGGTCTATTTCGCGATGGTCCGTATGGCGCAGGATTTCTCCATGCGTCAGATGCTGATCGACGGCCAGGGCAACTTCGGCTCGATGGACGGCGATCAGGCGGCGGCGATGCGTTATACCGAAGCGCGCCTCTCCAAGATTTCCGACAATCTGATCCGCGATATCGACAAGGACACCGTCGATTTCGTCGAAAACTACGATAACAGCGAGAAAGAACCCTCGGTTCTTCCGGCCGAATTCCCGAACCTGCTGGTCAATGGCGCCGGCGGTATCGCGGTAGGCATGGCAACAAACATCCCGCCGCATAATCTGTCCGAAGTCATCAATGCCTGCCTGATGTATCTCGACGACAACGACGTGTCGGTCGAAATGCTGATGGAGGCGCTGCCGGGTCCCGATTTCCCGACCGGCGGCCTGATCATGGGCCGTTCCGGCATCATCGAGGCTTATCGCACCGGCCGTGGTTCGGTCATGATGCGCTCGCGCACCCATGTGGAGGAAATCCGCAAGGACCGTGAAGCGATCATCGTCACCGAAGTTCCCTATCAGGTGAACAAGGCCCGCATGCTGGAACGCATCGCGGAACTGGTGAACGACAAGGTCATCGAAGGCATTTCGGACCTGCGCGACGAATCCGACCGCGACGGCGTGCGCGTGGTGATCGAGCTGAAGCGCGATGCCTCGGCCGATGTGGTGCTAAATCAGCTTTATCGTCACTCGCAGCTGCAGGTCAGCTTCGGCGTCAATATGCTGGCGATCGACGGTGGCCGTCCGGCGATGATGACGCTGAAGGAGGTCATTCACGCCTTCTGCGTCTTCCGCGAACAGGTCGTCAGCCGTCGCACGGCGTTCGAGCTGCGCAAGGCCCGCGAGCGCGCCCATGTGTTGGCCGGTCTTTCCATCGCCGTTGCCAATATCGACGAGATCATCGCCCTGATCCGCAACGCGCCCGATCCCTCGGTTGCCCGCGAAGGGCTGCTTGCGCGTTCCTGGCCTGCCCAGGATGTTGCCGCGCTGATCCGGCTGATTGACGATCCGGACTATCCGCTGGCCGCGGATAATACCTACCGCCTGTCGGAAGCTCAGGCCAAGGCTATCCTGGATCTGCGCCTGCAACGCCTGACCGGTCTCGAACGCGACAAGATCGCGGGCGAACTGACCGAACTGGGCGAGCAGATCAAAGACTTCCTGGATATTCTGGGCAATCGCACCCGCGTTCTGGATATCATCCGCGCCGAACTGATCGCGATCCGCGACGAATTCGGCAACCCGCGCCGCACGACCATCGAGACCGCCGGTTTCGATACCGACATCGAAGATCTGATCGAGCGTGAAGACTGCGTCGTGACGGTCAGCCATGCCGGTTATATCAAGCGCGTGCCGCTGAATACCTATCGGGCGCAGCGTCGCGGCGGCAAGGGCCGCAGCGGTATGGCAACGCGCGACGAGGATTTCGTCGAGCGTCTGTTTGTCGCCAATACTCACACTCCGGTGCTGTTCTTCACCACCAAGGGCCGTGCGTTCGAGCTGAAGGTTTGGCGTCTGCCGGAAGGCACCCCGCAGAGCCGCGGCAAGCCGATGATCCAGATGCTGCCGTCTCTAGTCCCGGGCGAGCGTATCGCCACCGTGCTGCCACTGCCGGAGCCCGAGGAACGCGAAGGTCTGAACATCATGTTCTCGACCTCGCTGGGTGAAGTGCGCCGCAACGAGCTGTCGGACTTCCTGAACATCCGGGCCAATGGCAAAATCGCCATGAAGCTCGAGGATGAGAATGGCGAGAGCCTCGGCGATCTGGTCGGCGTGGCGGTCTGCCGTGGTGATCAGGACGTGCTGCTGTCGACCCAGCAGGGCAAAGCGATCCGCTTCTCCGTGACCGACGTGCGCGTCTTCACCGGCCGCAACTCGACCGGCGTGCGTGGTATTCGTCTGGCCAAGGACGATCAGGTCATCTCCATGACCATCCTGCGCGGTGTCGATGCCACGGCCGAGGAGCGCGAGGAATATCTGCGGCTCGCCAGCCAGCGCCGCCGCCAGCTTGGTGAAGCCGTGGACGAGACTGCCGATGCCGAAGAAACCGGTTCGATGGCCGATATCGCCATGACCGAGGAGCGCTTCATCCAGCTGCAGGTGGCAGAAGAATTCGTTCTGACCGTCACTGACCGTGGCTTTGGCAAGCGCACCTCCGCCTATGCCTATCGCAAGACAGGCCGAGGCGGGCAGGGCATCGCCGCCATGGAACTCACAGCCCGTAACGGCCAGGTCTCCGTGGCCTTCCCGGTTGCCGAAACCGATCAGGTGATGCTGGTTACCGATGGTGGCAAGCTGATCCGTACGCCGATCCATGACGTCCGTATCGCCGGTCGCAAGACGCAAGGCGTCATGCTCTTCCGCGTCGACGAGGATGAACGGGTGGTTTCCGTTACCCGCCTCGATGATACGGGTGATGATGAGGAAGAGACCAACGGCGCGACTGAGGGCGAAGAGAGCGGTTCCGCTGCTCCCGAAGCCCCCACGGGCGACGCTGGCTAAGGGTCAAAAAAGGCGCCGTGAAAGGCGCCTCTTAAGAGGGGGGGGATATGGCAGAGAAGGAACGGATCGGGGTCTATCCCGGCACCTTCGACCCGATCACCAGCGGCCACATGGATATCATCCAGCGGGCCTGCAAGATCTGTGATCGCCTGATCATCGGGGTCGCCAAGAATGCCGGGAAGGGTCCGCTCTTCTCGATGGAAGAACGGGTCGATCTGGTACAGGGAGAGGTGTCCCACCTCTCCCAGGCTGCCCGGATCGAGGTTCGTCCCCTAACGGGCCTGCTGATGAAATTCGCGGTCGAAACCAACGCCTCGATGATCATCCGGGGTCTGCGGGCAGTGTCGGATTTCGAGTATGAATTCCAGATGGCGGGCATGAACGCCAAGCTGAATGCCGAAATCGAGACTGTCTTCCTGATGGCTTCGGACGGACAGCAGTTCGTCGCCTCGCGCTTCGTGAAGGAGATCGGTAAACTGGGCGGCGATATCAGCCGCTTTGTGTCGCCCCGTATCCAGAAGGCGCTGCTGGAGCGCTTTGTCCAGGCCGATCCCGAGGGCAAAAGCACCCGGCAGACGCCGCCGTTCAATTGACCTTTTAAAAGGGTTGACCGGGTAGGGGCGGGCCACTATGGTGCGCCCCGTTCCCAGGGACGAGCGACGCTCGTTTCGCTCTGGTAACGGTTGGTGAGAGCTCGTAGCTCAGTCGGTAGAGCACGTGACTTTTAATCATGGGGTCCCGGGTTCGAATCCCGGCGAGCTCACCACTTCCCAGAATATCTCCTGATATAACACCTTAGAATCAACGCAAACGACTTCCTTCAGTAGGAGGACGTTTGTTTTTCCATTTCAGGTAACTATCGATAAGTAAAACCCCGTAGATGTCACTGTTGCCCACGGCGACGTCAGAGCTATTTTAACCTCGACCCTTGTTATTGAGGCCGGTTTTAATGGCGATCAGTTTTACTACCGAACCTGCATCTCGACTTCAGAAGCGTTTGATTGTCGGGCTGTCGGTAATTCTGTGTGGTCTGGCGATTTCCGCAGGCTTCAATGCCGCGATGCCGCTCGCGCCGGTGCCGGCTTTCCTGCCCGCTTACGCCATGGCCGTGATCATCACCGATCTGCTGACGGCCTACCTGATGGCCAGCCAGTACCGAATTCTCCGGCGCCCGTCGCTGCTGGTGCTGGCCAGCGCCTATCTCTATTCCGGTCTGATCGTCATTCCCCAGATGCTGGTGTTTCCGGGGGTGTTCAGCCCGACAGGCATGCTGGGGGCAGGGGCCCAGAGTGCCGTCTGGCTCTGGGTTATGTGGCACGGCGGTTTTCCCATCCTCGTGTCCCTTTACCTTCTGGCGGACGGTTACGAGCGCCCGGTCGAGCGTCCGACGGCGTCTCCGGGCCTGATTGGCCTGATGGTCGCAGTTTCGGTCGCCCTGGTGCTGGCCGCAACGCTTGCCGCCACCATTGGTCATGACCGGCTGCCGCAGTTGATCGTTACGAACAGCTATCTCAGCCTGGCGAATAGTCTGTGGGGGCAGGGCGTGCTTGTCGCCAATGCCATCGCCTTTATCGCCGTCTTGGGGCTGACCCGTTGCCGGACGGTTGGGCAACTGGGACTCGCTTTCGCAATTCTCGCCTCCCTGGTCGATGCGGCCTTGACCCTGGCCGGGGGCGCTCGCTTCTCCCTGGGATGGTATGTGGCACGGATGTGCACCATCCTGGCTTCCGGCTCAGTATTGGCCGTCTTTATTTACGAAATGACAAGCCTTTACGCCTGTTGCTTAACCTTGAATTCAGCCCTGGAACGCATGGCTTTTGTCGACGCCCTGACCGGTATCGCCAACCGCCGTCAGTTCGATCAGCGGCTTGAAGCCGAATGGAACCGGGCGTATCGCGATGGCCGGCCGCTGGCTCTGATCCTGCTGGACATCGACCATTTCAAGCGCTTCAACGACCGCTATGGCCATCCGGCCGGGGACGAATGCCTGCGCCGCGTCGCCTGGGCGATCAATAGCTGCACACGACGCCCCGGCGATCTTGCTGCCCGGTATGGGGGGGAGGAATTCGCGGTCATCCTGCCGAACTCCGATCTTCCGGGCGCCATGGCGATTGCCGAGAAGATATCCCAGGCGGTCCGCGCAATGGGGCTGAAGCATGAGAATGGCACCAGCGCCGGGATCGTGACGGTCAGCGCAGGTGTTGCCTCGCTGAGACCATCAGGCGTTGGAGCCACCATCGCAGGACTGAAATCCATGGCCGATGCCGCGCTTTACGACGCCAAGGAACACGGCCGTGACCGTGTGGAAGCCAGCACCGCGAATGCCGCGTGAAGGGTAGGGTGGGCTACCAGCGCGGCTTGGCGATGATTGGATCTATGTTGAAATAGACGGTCACGCTATCGCCTGATTGTTTGGTCGCACCAAATACGTCGAATGCGTAACCATCCTTATGCATCAGAGATTGATGTGAGACTTTGAGTCTCAGAACCGACAGCAGATCATATTCCTCACTGATCGAAATCGCTTTAAAAGCCGTTTCCGGGCTTTTTCCGTCGCCGGTACTTGCTAAAGCGTTCAGGAGTCCGTCTGCGACGCTCCGGTGAAAAGCGCCGCGAGGCTCGTTGCCAAGCCGTTCGTAACAGACCGCCATCATCATATGAGGCCGGGTGCTCAGAAACCCGTAGAGAGCAGCTTGGCCGTCCGGAGACTCGGCGATCTGAATAGCTTCCTCACAGGATTGCGCCTTCTGACGCTGGATATCGACCGCCGTCGTTTTCATCCCATAGGGATCGTAACTCGTGCTTTTGACATAGGCCGAGCGAAGAGCCTGAAAATCGATAGCGGCGTTGCCGGACTTCAGTTCAGCCATCAGACGCCTGTAAGCCTCATCCGGTGTTTCTGCCATGGCAGCAGGTCCGACCAGCGTCAGTAGAGTCAAAATCGTCGGTAGATGATAGCGGCTCATACTCGGTTCCCATCAGATGAATGGCTCAGGTAGAGCTTATGATTGGAATTTCGACTTTTCGGTGACGCTTGTTGCAAGGCCCAAGGCACGCAGACTGTGATATAATGCCTTGTTTTAAAGGGAGTATTCTCAAATGTAACTACTCATAATATGAATTATGCGACATTTGGATGTGGTGATAAATCGCTCTCTACCGCCTGAGCTGATCAGGTGTTCACAAAGCTTCATTCATACCGAAGCATATGCCTTAGGTAGATTGTTTGTGTTATAATTTCTAGGTCTGAGGGTGCAAACCAGATCTCATCGAGATCTCCGGCCTATGAGGATCCTGCGTTTGACCGATCTTACCGTCTTCAACGGAGCGACGATCGCTTTCGACCTTGATGGAACTCTTGTCGAAACAGCGCCGGACCTGATTGGAGCGGTGAACGCAGTCCTGATTGCGGAGGGCCTCAGTCCCCTAGCCTACGACCAGAGCCGACCTTTCATCAGCCGCGGAGCCCGATGGTTGTTGCACTGGGGGCTTGAGATGGCTGGAGAGCAAGAAGCAGCCGCCCGTACCTCCGCGATTTTCAACCGTTTCATCAGTCATTACAGTGCTCATATCGCTGATCAAAGCCTACCGTTTCCAGGTGTTCTAGACGCCCTGAAAACGCTGAAAGCGGCGGGTGCCAAGCTGGTGGTCTGTACGAATAAACCGACCGACCTATCGCGTAGCCTCCTGACCGAACTCGGCATGATCGGACTGTTCGACGGCGTGGTCGGCATAGACGCCGTGACAGCCGCCAAACCCAACGCCGCGCACCTGATCGAAGCCGTAGAAGCCGTGGGTGGCGATCTGCCGCACGCAATCATGATTGGCGATTCGGATGTTGACGCCGCAGCCGCGAGAGCCGCTGGAACGCCGTTGATCCTGGTCGATTTCGGCTATACCGAGATCCCGGCAGCCGAACTGGCGCCTGACGTTCTGCTGCATCATTTCGACGAACTGATAGCCGCTTGTGTCAGCCTGCTCAATGGGTTGCGCCCGGTCAGCTTAACGTGTGAAACAACTTCTTAAGTGCTGCTTCCGCTGGAGGAACCAAAGCGACATGACAACGCCCACCCGTCGCCTGCAAGGACGCACACAGAACCCGCATATGGCGGTTTTCAGGTTAGTGCATACTCTCAAGAATTCGGAACATGCTGAAGTTGCTGTTCTGGTTTCGGAGTCCGGCAAAGTGTTGGGCTGGAGTTCGGGAAGCGTCGGCAAAAATCGCAGGCGCGTGACCCCTGCCTTCAGGTTGATTTCCAATTATATCGACGAATTCGGCAAGCCGGGCCGCTGCTATGTCTACACGAGCTATCCCCCAACCTCCGCCTGCTACGGGAATATCTTCAAGACCGACGTCGAATGCGTCTTCTTCAACACTTATCCTGTGCCGATGGGCACCCTGCCCCAAGATATAACGGTTAAGCGTTACTTCAAGGGCGACAGCGTCACGGCCGAGGATGTGGATAGAAGCGATGTCGGGCGCTATTTCACCGATGATATCCATGCCGATATGGCCGTCGAAGACCTTGAACTGAACTTCATCACCATGGGCCATCAGTCATTCGGCTCGGACATTCGGGTGACGGGTCCTGGAGCTGTTCAAAGTTTTGTTCAGCACGACATCTATATGGCAGTTACGATGGGTATGCTGTCGCGAGTCACCGTCGAAAGAGGCTTCGATGCAGGAAATGCCGTCGCGGCCATTCTGGTGGATGAACAAAGCGGATTAATTCTCGCTGGCGGCCTCAATACCAACTCCAGCAGCAGCACCCTGCATGGAGAATATAACTGCATCATGAATCACGCGTACCGTGATCCAGAATTCTCCAACAAAAACAAAGTGATACTTTATACTTCTCTGGAAAGTTGCCCGCGCTGTGCCGGGCTTTTCACCTTCATGTATCCTGGCAGTAAGGCCTATTATGCCCGCACCGACGACGGGTTTGGGACAACCGCTCTGCGGTCCAATCTCGCCGGTTGTTCCCAGACCCACCTGCCCTGGTTGAACGAACCCATTGATCCCAAAAAACGATTCGCCAAGCCGCAGATTTCGACCGTTTTCTATGGGAAAGACGGCTCACAAACCCCCTTCGCAGAGGTTCGCGATACCAAGATAAACGGCGGCTTCGTGCGCAATAAAAAACTGGTGGGTTTCGAGCCTTGGAAACCGACTAAAGTCGCCCCAACGTTGAACAAACAACTGCAGCTTTACCCGGATCTGGCCGTCGTCATCTCCATCGGAACCGCATTGGAGCAGATCAAAAACGACGACAAATATCCCCTGCCCCCGCGTTTCACCAAGAATACGGATGCGGACCTTAAGACCTATAGCTACTGTCTGGACTATCTACGGGAATTTTTCGAATTCAATCAACGGCTTATCAAGGAACGAACGAAAGCTGTGTAGGTATCCTTACGGCTGAACCTCGATAACCATGCCGTCATAGGCAGGCTCGACACCCGACGGCAGTTCGGACAGCAACGAGCGATAGTCCATATCGTCCGTCATATGGGTCAGGATCGCGCGCTTGGGCTTCAGACGCTCGATCCACCCCAAGGTCTGAGCCACATGCGAATGGGTCGTGTGCGGCGCGTGGCGGAAGGCATCGACGATCCAGACATCGATGCCCTCAAGGGCCGTCAGAGTTTCTTCGCTCATCCGCACCACATCGGTTGAATAGGCAAATCGCCCGAACCGATAGGCATAGCTGCGCGAGAAGCCGTGATCCTGCTCCAACGCGAGTATATCCATTCCGGCGATTTGCAGGTGGTCCCCCGGCTCAATCACGCTGGGGACCAGCACCGGCTTGTAGAAGTTCTGCACCCCGTCCGGCAGCGGCTCGAAGACATAGGCGAAGGACCGCTGGACATGGGCAATGGTCTCGGGTGGGCCATAGACCGGCAAGGGCCGGTTGATGAGGCGGTTGATCGCCCGCAGATCGTCAATACCGTTCAGGTGGTCGGCATGGCTGTGGGTCCAGAGAACAGCCTCCAGCCCATCGACCTTCGCCGCCAGCATCTGGGCCCTCAGATCGGGGGAGGTATCCACCAGGAGCCGCCTGCCCGCTTCTTCCACCAGGATCGAACAGCGGGTGCGGGCATTACGAGGCTCGGCTGGATCGCACTTGCCCCAATCGCCGCCGACCATCGGCACGCCGCCGGAGCCGCCGCACCCGAGAATAGTGATCCGCATGCGGCCAGCCCTGCCCTCGCCCTTCAGGCCGCCTGGGCCAGAGCTGAGCGGGGTATCTTATTGAAAAGACGGAAGAAGTTCTCCGTGGTTGCGCTGGCGAAGCGGGCCTGATCCTCTTCCTTCAGATCCGCGGCGAACTTGGCCGTATGGGCCGTGAAGGCAGGCTCGTTGCGCTTACCGCGATGGGGGATCGGCGCCAGATAAGGGCTGTCGGTTTCCACCAGCAGCCGGTCGGTCGGCACGCTTTTGACCACAGCCCGCAGATCGACGGCGTTCTTGAAGGTCAGGATGCCCGACAGGCTTATGAAGAAGCCCATGGCCAGGCTGGCATCCGCCAGACGCTGGGTCCCGGTAAAGCAATGGATGACGGCAGAATAATCCCCTGCCCGCTTCTCCTCCTCCATCACCCGGATGGTATCGTCGTCGGCGTCGCGGGTATGGACGATCAAGGGCAGTCCGGTCTGACGGGCAGCCTCGATATGTGCGCGGAAGGACTTGATCTGCAGATCGCGCGGGCTGTGGTCGTAGAAATAATCCAGGCCCGTCTCGCCGATGCCGACCACCTTGGGATGCTTGGCCAGATCCACCAGGGTTTCTGCGGCATAGCCCCAATCGTGCTCGGCTTCATGCGGATGCACACCGACCGTGCAATAGACGTTCGGGAATCGCTCCGCAATCGCCAGCACGCCGGGGAATTTTTCAAGCTTGGTGCCGATCGTCAGCATGAGGCCGATACCGGCATCCCCCGCCCGCGCCACCACGGCCTCGAGTTCCTCGGAGAAATCCGGGAAATCGAGGTGGCAATGGCTGTCGACCAGCAACGTCACTGGGCCGCCCCTTCCTCGGGTGCGACATAACGCGGGAAAACGCCCTGGGGTGCAGGCAGCGGCGTGCCGGGAACCAGAGCCGTATCGATATGGGCGAAGCTGCGCTTATCCTCGGCGATCACCAACTGATCGAGCATCTTGGCGCCGCTGGCGGGCATGATTGCCTGCACCAGGAAGCCCATGACGCGCACAACGTCGGCCAGGACATAGAGCACGGTCGCCATGCGCGCCGGATCGGTCTTTTTCAGGGTCCAGGGCGCCTGCTCGTCCACATAGCGGTTCGCGGCCGACACTACATTCCAGATGTCTTCCAGACCTTTGTGGAAGCTCTGCTCCAGGAAAGAGGCGCGAACAGAATCGCGCAATGCCTTGGCCGAATTCAGCAATTCATGATCGGCCTCGATGAAAGGACCAGGCTGCGGCACGGTGCCGCCGCAGTTCTTGCCGATCATCGACAGCACACGCTGAGCAAGGTTACCCAGGTCATTCGCGAGGTCGGTATTGATGCGCTTGATCATCTGCGTATGGCTGAAATCGCCGTCGTTGCCGAACGGCACTTCGCGCAGCAGGAAATAGCGCACCGGATCCAGACCGTAAGTCTCTACCAGCTTTAGCGGGTCGATGACATTGCCCAGCGACTTGGAAATCTTCTGCCCCTCGTTGGTCCACCAGCCGTGGGCATAGACGCGGTCCGGTAAGGGCAGATCGGCCGCCATCAGGAAGGCCGGCCAATAGACGGCGTGGAAACGCACGATATCCTTGCCGACCATATGGAGGTTGGCGGGCCAGCGCGACCACTTGGGATCGCTTTCGTCCGGGAAGCCGACGGCGGTCATATAATTCACCAGCGCATCGAGCCACACATACATGATGTGCTTGTCGTCGCCCGGCACAGGAATGCCCCACTTGAAGCTGGTGCGCGAGATCGAGAGGTCTTTCAGACCGCCCTTAACGAAGCTCAAAACCTCGTTACGACGCGAGCGTGGACCGATGAACTCGGGGTTGGCGTCATAATAGGCCAGCAGCTTGTCCTCGAAGGCGGACAGCTTGAAGAAATAGCTGGGCTCCTCCACCCATTCGACATCGGCGCCGGTCGGCGCCTTGCCATTCACCAGTTCGGCCTCGGCATAGAAGGCTTCGTCGCGGACCGAATACCAACCGGCGTAGGAGCCAAGGTAGATCGCGCCCTTTTCGACCAGACGGGTCCACATGGCCTGTGCGGACTTGATATGGCGCGGCTCGGTCGTGCGGATGAAATCATCGTTAGAAAAATTCATGACTTCCGCGAGGGTGCGGAAGTTCTGCGAAACCTCGTCCGTGAAAGTCTGCGGCGCCACGCCTTTAACGGCGGCAGCCTTTTCAACCTTCTGGCCATGTTCGTCGGTGCCAGTCAGGAAATGAACGTCCACACCATCCAGGCGCAGAAACCGCGCCAGCACGTCACAGGCCAGCGTCGTATAGGCATGCCCGATATGGGGCTTGTCATTGACGTAATAGATCGGCGTGGTGACGTAATAACGATCCGGGCGAGCCATATTAGTTTTCCTCATACCACCAGGGCGCTTGGATGCCGGTCAACGACCCGGCGGCGCCAATAATTCCAAACTCGACAGCAGAACCTGCTTCTTATCGAGATTCAAACGCATTGCGGTCTCGAACAGCAGGTGGATCTTGTCCCATACCTCAATCAGGCGATCAAGCGAATGCGCCGCCATGACCCGCGCGCGGGCACGGTTTTCGCCCTCGACCAGCTCAGGCCCCGCCCCACCTCGCGCCGCTTCCCGGACAAGGCGCGACAGCCACCAATCCAGCAGGCTGCGGGACAGTTCGAACCCTGTCTCCTGCCCGGCACGCGACAGGCGATCGGCAAAAGCATGATGACGCTGGGCGTCAGGCGCGCCGACCAACTGCATGATTTCGGCATAAAGCTCCAGCCCGCCCCCGGCCATAAGTTCAAGGCCGCGACCGGGACTACCTTCCGCCATGGCCGACAGGCGTGCCAGGGTCGATGCATCGCTGGCAACGCCAAGCCTGCTCATCACCTGCCCCATGCCGGCAGTGTCCAAGGGCTCCAGCAGCAGCTTGCGGCAGCGCGATCGGATCGTTGGCAGCAACCTGCCTGGCGCGTGGCTGACCAGCAGCATCATCGTGCGAGCTGGCGGTTCCTCAAGACCTTTCAGTAAGGCATTGGCCGAATTGGGATTCATGTCGTCGACACTATCGATCAAAACGACACGCCATCCGCCTGAAGACGAAGTCAGATGCAGAAAAGCTGAGACCGCGCGCACCTGATCGACGGCGATATTGGTCTTCAGTTTGCTGGTTTTCTCATCCCGCAGCCGCTCCACCACCATCAGATCTGGGTGACTGCCAGCGGCGACCTGACGAAAGACGGGATGATCCTCGCTCAGCTGGATACTGTCAGGCTTGGCGGCGAAGAACATGCCGCCGCTATCGCCATTCCCCTCGGCCAGGATGAAGCGGGCAATACGATAGGCCAGCGTAGCCTTGCCGATGCCGGTCGGTCCGCTGATCAGCAAGGCATGCGGACAGTGCCCGCTGTTCCAACTCTCAAGAAAAGCGGCTTCGGCGGCGGCATGACCGACGAGAAATGAAGAAGTCTGCGGCGTCGGAACCGGCGCTTCCGCCGCCTGACTCATAGGCCGCTGTCGGGGAGTCTGGCCCGCACGACCGCGCGGATCAGGGCGCTGACGCTTTCCACTTCCTGGGTCGCATCAATCACGACACACCGTTCGGGGTCTTCGGCAGCGATCTTGTGGAAGCCGTCACGCAGGCGACGATGGAAATCGATGGTCTCACTCTCGAAACGCATTTCGCCATTGCCCTTGCGCAAGGCTGCACGCGCCAGACCATCTTCGACAGGAAGATCCAGGATTATGGTCAGGTCGGGCATGAGGCGTTCGCAGGACAGGCGGCGCAAGCGGGTCAGCAGGGTAATCGGCAGACCGCGGCCATAGCCCTGATAGGCAATGGTGCTGTCGACAAACCTGTCGCTCAACACCCATTCGCCGCGCTTCAGGGCCGGGCGGATCAGGCGCTCCACATGGTCGCGGCGGGCGGCTGCGATCAGCAGAGCCTCGGTGATGCTGTCCCAGCGGTTGGCTGTTCCCGTGACGATCAGGTCGCGGATTTCCTCGGCCCCATGAGAACCACCGGGTTCCCGTGTCGCCGTGCAGGAATGACCCGCCTTGACCAATGCTGTTTTGAGGCGGGCCATCTGGGTGGATTTCCCAGCGCCCTCGCCACCCTCAAGGGTGATGAAACTACCGCGACGTCTCATTGTCCCAACACAAAATGGTTAACCGCCGCGCCAACGCGACCAAACAACCCTAGCTCACCCACGCTTTGCGCGGCAACAAGCGGAAGCTGAATCGGCGGCAGGTTCGGGGTGGTGACCACGAGCTGCCCGATTTCCTGCCCCTGCTGAACCGGCGCCTTCACGGGCGATTCGTATTTCACGGAAACCTGCATATCCTTGCGCAGACGGCGGGGAAGCGTCACGACGCTCTGCTGCTGGACGCTGACAGGGACAGTCTTCGCCTGACCCAGCCAGACCGGCACTTCCTCGACAACATCGCCCGGCTTGAACAGTGCGTAATTGTCGAACTCGCGGAAGGCCCAGCTCATCAGACGCTCGGATTCCTGCGCGCGATCCCGCATCGACTTCAGGCCATTGATGACCATGATCAGGCGGCGGCCTTCACGCACGGCCGACGCCGTCAGGCCATAGCCCGCGATTTCGGTATGACCCGTCTTGAGACCATCCGACCCGGCGAGTGAGGCCAGCAGCGGGTTGCGGTTATCCTGCTTGATGCCGTTAAAGGTAAACTGGCGATCTGCATACATCTGATAGAGATCCGGGAAATCGCGGATCGTCGCATAGGCCAGCACGGCGAGATCATGGGAGGTCGTCCAATGATCCGGGTCCGGCCAGCCCGAGGCATTGCGGAAGTTGGTATCCATCATGCCCAACTCACGGGCCTTGCGGGTCATCTGCTCGGCAAAGGCTTCTTCGCTGCCCGCCAGCCCTTCGGCCAGCGCAACGCAGGCATCATTGCCCGAGGAAATAACGGCACCATGGAGCAGATCCAGGATCTTCACCCGGGTCCCGACCTCGATGAACATTTTCGAGCCGCCCATACGCCAGGCTTTTTCGCTGACGGTCAGCTCGTCTTCCAGCTTCAACTCGCCCTTCTTCAATTTTTCGAAGACGAGATAGGCCGTCATGATCTTGGTCATGGACGACGGATACATGCGCTGCGAGCCGTTTTTGTCCAACAACACCGCGCCGGTGGTCGCATCGATGATATAGGCGAACTCCGCCCCGGTTTCGATCAGCGGAAAGCCGCGCGCATCCACAGTCGGCGCTGGCGGCGGGGGCGGCATGGCGGGCTTGGCAGCCGGCTTCTGGGGCTGCGTGGCAGGCTTGGCCGGCGGCTTCTGCTGAGCCTCGGCATAATAAGGGACGGCGATGCTGGTGGCGACCGCGGCGACAAAAAAAGCAGTTACGAGTGACTTAGCCATGATCGCTTACCCTGGTGGCAAATTTAGTCGACAATCAGGCGGGCATCCGGGAAACCGCCTTTTTGTATCACATTTTCAAGTGTCCGATCGCCTTCCTCGACAGACGGCAGCGGACCGATGCGGACCCGATGGAACTGCTGGCTGCCGATCTGCGTCGGCGTGATGACCGTCGGGCCATAGGCCTGCAGCTTCTGGCTGAGAGCCCGGGCATTATCCGGATTGGACAGCGCGGCGACCTGAATGAAAAGACGCGTCGATTTCGGTGCGACCTGCCCAGACGGACCCGTGGGATCGGCAGGCATTGGAACGGCGCCCCGGTTCGCAAGCGAGCTTGCAGGCAAGGAGGCCGTGGCGGGTGGCGATGCCGGTGCTGTCGAGCGGCCCGCCGGGGCTTCAAGCTTTTCAGAAGAAATCGTGCTGCGCGGCGCGGCCTGAGGGGCCGGTTCGTTTGGCAGATTGGAGGCGCGGGCAATGAAGGTGCCCCCTGCCCCCTTGGAAGCCTGATCGCCCGACGTGCGGCCCTGCGAGCGCATGGCATCGGCGATCTGCTGGCTTTCCTGCGGCAGGATCTGGACCCGAACCCGCGCGGTCCCCGCCGTCTCGAAGCCCAGAAGCTGGGCACCCCGGCGGGAGACATCAATGATACGGCTATGGGCATAGGGGCCGCGGTCATTGACACGCAGCACAACCGTGCGTCCGTTATCCAGGTTGGTGACCCGAACGAAGCTGGGCATCGGCAGGGTGCGATGGGCGGCGGTCATTTCGTTCTGATCGAAATTCTCGCCGTTGCCGGTCATCTTGGCGTGGAAGCCCGGACCGTACCAGGAGGCGATACCGGTTTCGTCGTACTTGTAATCTTCGGCCGGATAATAGGTGACGCCGTTGATCTGATAGGGATTGCCGACCTTATAGACGCCGCCCGTCGCGACTTCCGTGCTGGGCGTGCCGGTCTGCGGCGTGGTGCTGGAGGAGACCGGGGTCTTTCCGCCGCAGGCGGCAAGGCTTGCCGCCGCCAGCATCAGGACGATGGGGCCGAAGGGGGCACGGGTCTTCATATCAAGCATCGCCGATCATATCCGCCAGTAAGCCGATGGACGTCGCAAAATACGTCGACCGGTTCCATTGCATGAGGGTTCGGAAATTGTCGTAAACCAGGAAGCCGGGGCCAGTGATGCCGTCCGGCATGACCAGCGACGCCTCTACGTCGGCATGGGGAAGCGGCTTGCCGTCGATGGCGCGCAACCCAAGCTTCTGCCATTCGGCAAGCGGCTTGCGTGTATCGATACCAATCGGCAGGTTGGTCGCATCGGACGGCACATGGACTGCCCGCCCCCAGACGACGCCCGGTTGCCAGCCCTGCTCTTTCAGGTAATTCGCCATCGACCCAAAAACGTCGGGCAGGCTGTTCCAGATATCCCGGCGCCCGTCGCCGTCAAAATCGATGGCCAGCTTGTTGAAGCTGGAGGGCATGAACTGGCATTGCCCCATGGCGCCGGCCCACGAACCGCGCAAGCCGCCGCGCGGCGCTTCGCCCCGGTCGATGATCTTCAAGGCTTCGATCAGCTCGCCCCGGAACAGCTCGGCGCGGCGCCCCTCGAACGCCAGCGTGGCCAGCGCCGGGACGACATCGAAACCGCCGGTGAAACGACCAAAATCTGTCTCAACCGCCCACAGCGCGACGAGATATCGGGCTGGAACCCCGAACTGGGCGGAAACCCGGTTCAGAAGCTGCCGATGCTCCTGCAGCTTGGCTTTGGCCGTTTTGATGCGCTGCGCGTTGACCACCCGCTTGCGGTAATCGGCGAAGGTGACTGTCTTTTCGGGCTGCTTGCGATCCAGTTCGACCACGCGGGCCAAGGGCACCATGCCCGCCAGCGCGGTTTCGGCGGTCGAGCGCGCGATCCCGGCGGCACTGGCATCGGCAATGAAGCCGATTTTCCAGGTCTCGAAGCGGGCAATTTCGTCGGCGGATGTGGTCGACAGAGGAGCCTGGGCCATGGCCGGAAGCGACACGGACGCCGCCAGCACTCCAAGAACCCCACCAAACGCCGCCTGTAATACGCTCCGCATCTGCCCCAGCCGATTTCACTGAACTTCGCAGATGTTGTGGCACGTTGCGTATTGCAACGCAACGGCTCGGTTAAGGAAATGATAAGCCTTGGTCGTTACGGATGCGGAAAGATTTCTGCGGTCCGTCCCATGAGGCGGTAATACAGTAGCCCCAGCCACTCTCGGATCGCCCAGTGCGTGGCATTCATCCCGTCCAGCACGGCATAGCTCGCCCCCTCGCCGTCAGGGGCAGTTCCATAGTCGACCGGATAGGCGGTGACGTTCCAGCCGATCTGCCGGAAAATCCCGACCGAGCGCGGCATATGATGGGCAGAGGTCACCAGCAGCCAGACCTCGCCCTCCTTGGGCTGCACCAGCAGCCTAGAATTCTCCGCATTTTCCTGGGTGTTGCGGGCGTCACGCTCAAACAGAATGCGTCCGTCCGGGACGCCTAGTTTGGCAACCAGTTCGGCTGCCACATCCGCCTCGCGGATGCCTTCACCATCCAGGGAGGCTGTGCCGCTGCTGAAGACCACTTTGGCGTCGGGAAAGCGGCGGGACAGCTCGATCATCGCCAGGATCCGCTCGGCACTGTCATTGACCACCGGCTGCCCACGCAAGCGCGACAGATCGCCATTGATCGGCCCACCCAGGACGATGACACCATCGACGCGGGTCAGGTTGGCCGGGGCCGGGAAACGGTTCTCCAGCGGCCGCAGCAGCCAGTCCCCCATCGGAAGAACGGCCATGGCCAGCAGAAGCAACACGCTGAAGGCACAGAGGCTGCGGCCAAATCGGCGCCAACCGACAAGGCTTAGCAACCAGCCGAAGATCAGTCCGAAGAGGATGAGATTGCCGGGGCTGAAGAGCCACCAGAGAAGCTTGCTTGCGATAAAGGCCATGGTGCCGCCTACAGTCGTCGAAGAGATCGCGGTTGGCAAGCAAGGGGTCGACGCGGCAGACTGGGGTCACTATGACAAGTGCACCAGATCTTCCCGTTCCGCCCGTTTCTACGTCCCTTCGGTTCCGCCAGCTGGCCATCGGCGACAATCTGCCCCGCCTCCGCAGCCACGCCGATTTTCCGACGATCCTCGATCTCGACAGCCTAACCGGCAATTATGTCGTCGTTCTGCTGGTCGATAGCGGAGAAAGCAGCGCGGAGGCTTTCCGCCTGTTTGACGCTCACTCCCGGGTCGGGTTCGATGCGGCCCTGGTGACGATCACTTTCTCCGACGCAGAAACGCGCTTCAAGGCGACCGGGGAAAAGCGGTTCATCGTTCAGGATCTGGGCGGGAAAGCCGGGCAGATGTTCGGGGCGGTCAGCCTCAATGAGGACGGCCCAGCGCGGGTCCGCGCGCTGGCCGTTCTGCTCGACCCGTCCTTGCGGGTGATGGCGAGCCTGCCGATTGCCGAGGCACCCGCCCTCGCCCGTCGCCTGTCGACCCTGCCGCCGCCGGTTGCCCATTCGGGCGCCTTTGCGCCGCCGCCGATCCTGATCGCCCCACGCATTCTGGAGCCTGAGTTCTGCCGTCGCCTGATCGATTATTATGAGTCCAATGGCGGTACCGACAGCGGCTTCATGGTCAATGTCGACGGCCGGACCGTCGGCAAGATCGATCATTCGGCTAAGAAGCGCGCCGACTGCGATATCGCGGATATCGGCCTTCAGAACGATCTGAAAAAGCGGATCGAACGGGCGCTGGTGCCGGAGATCATGCGGGTGTTCAATTTCAACGCCACCCGGATCGAGCGCTATATCGTCGCCTGTTATGACGATACCGGCGGCCATTTCGGCCCGCATCGGGACAATACGACCAAGGGAACGGCTCATCGGCGCTTCGCGGTGACCATCAATCTCAATGCCGATGAATATGAAGGGGGCGACCTGTTCTTCCCCGAATATGGCCCGCAGACATGGCGCTGCCCGACCGGCGGCGCGCTGGTCTTCTCCTGCTCGCTCCGCCACGGGGTGACCAAGGTGACGCGCGGTAAGCGTTATGCCACCCTGCCCTTCCTCTATGACGAGGCGGCTGCGGAAATTCGGATGGCTAATCTCGGGTATATCGATAACTGAGTTAACGAGGCTCAACACCGGCGTCATCCCGGGACTTGATCCCGGGATCTCTTACTCGCGAAGTTTTCCGGTAAGGCTCCCGGAGGAGATCCCGGTGTCGAGCACCGGGATGACGAACTGCTTAGTCTATTTCACCATATCGGCCAGCTGCTGCAGGATCTTCTGCACGCCTTCGAGCCGGTCGATGGGCCGCTCCCAGGTGCGGATGACGACCAGTTTGTGGTCCGGCCGTAGCTTCGCTGTTCCGGCCTGACGCTGGAGATAGGCAACGAGTCCCTGCGGATTCCGGAAGTTGTTGTTGTGGAAGGCCAGCACCACGCCCTTGGGACCGGCATCGACCTTGGCAACCCCGGCCTGACGGCAGAGCCCCTTGATCTCGATCACCTTCAGGAAGCTTTCGACTTCCGGCG
This sequence comes from Lacibacterium aquatile, assembly GCF_042683105.1. Classification (NCBI taxonomy): domain Bacteria; kingdom Pseudomonadati; phylum Pseudomonadota; class Alphaproteobacteria; order Rhodospirillales; family Rhodospirillaceae; genus Lacibacterium; species Lacibacterium aquatile. The sequence continues at coordinate 222,180 of NZ_JBHUIP010000004.1, read as the reverse complement.
GCAACGGGCCGAAGCGGTCGATCAGTTCGGCAGCAAAGCCATCGATGTCGCCCCGGGTGGTCAGGCCAGAAGCGCGGCGATAGAGCGTCAGGCGCACGCCCAGATCGGCGACATATTCCTCGGGGATCAGCACCGGCGCGCCCAGGGCGATCTGCGGAGTCCAGCCGTTCGGCTCCTCGACTGCCGGAGCTTCGCGTGCACCGCGCCGGGCGGCATCGACCGCTTCCTGGAGCATATGCTGATAAAGCTCGATCCCGACTTCCTTGATATGGCCCGACTGCTCATCGCCCAGCAGATTGCCCGCGCCACGGATATCCATATCGTGGCTGGCAAGCTGGAAGCCCGCGCCGAGCGTATCGAGCGTCTGCATGACATCAAGGCGCTTCTGCGCGCCCTCGGTCAGCACTTTGCCCTGGGGCAGGGTCAGATAGGCATAGCCGCGCAGTTTCGAGCGCCCGATGCGTCCGCGCAGCTGATAGAGCTGGGCCAGACCAAACAGGTCGGCGCGATGGATGATCATGGTATTGGCGGACGGAATATCGAGGCCGCTTTCCACGATATTGGTTGAAAGCAGAATGTCGTACTTCCCCTCGCAGAAGGCGTCCATGACGTCTTCCAGCTGGGTTGCCGACATGCGGCCATGGGCGATGGCGAAGGTGCAGTCCGGCACCAGCATCCGCAGACGCTCGGCCAGCATATCCAGATCTTCCAGGCGCGGGCTGACGTAGAAGACCTGACCGCCGCGAAAATGCTCGCGCATGATCGCTTCGCGGATCACCACGGGATCATAGGGCAGCACGAAGGTACGCACCGCCAGACGATCCACCGGCGGGGTCGCGATGATCGACAGATCGCGCACGCCCGTCAGCGCCAGTTGCAACGTACGGGGGATCGGCGTCGCAGATAGGGTCAGGACGTGGACGTTCGCCTTCCACTCCTTCAATCGCTCCTTCTGCGAGACGCCGAAATGCTGCTCCTCGTCGACGATCAGCAGGCCCAGGCGCTTGAAGTCGATGCTTTTGGCCAGCACCGCATGGGTCCCGACGATGATATCGAGGGTGCCGTCGGCCAGCTCCGCCTTCACGCGGCTGGCTTCCTTGGCGGTGACGAGGCGCGAGAGCTGCCCGACTTTGAGCGGCAGACCGGCAAAGCGGTTGGCGAAATTCTGATAATGCTGACGCGCGAGCAGCGTCGTCGGGACCACCACGGCCACCTGCATGCCCGCCATCGCGGCGACGAAGGCCGCCCGCAGGGCGATTTCCGTCTTGCCGAAGCCGACGTCACCGCAGATCAAGCGATCCATCGGTTTGCCCGACGCCAGATCCGTCAGCGTTTCCTCGATGGCCCGCAACTGATCGTCGGTTTCGGCATAGGGGAAGCGGGCGGCGAATTCGTCGTAGGTACCCTCGGCAGGCATCAGCACTTCGCCCTGGCGCAGCTGGCGTTCGGCGGCTACTTTCAGCAGCTTGTCGGCGATATCGCGGATACGTTCCTTGACCTTGGCCTTGCGCGCCTGCCAGGCGGTGCCGCCCAGCTTGTCGAGCTGCGCCCCCGCATCCTCGGACCCGAAGCGGGACAGAACCTCGATATTCTCGACCGGGACAAACAGCTTGTCGTTCCCGGCATAGATGACGCGCAGGCAGTCATGGGGGGCGCCCGCCACCTGAATGGTCTCCAGCCCTTCATAGCGGCCGATGCCGTGGTCTACATGCACCACCAGATCGCCCGCACTGAGCGTGCCGAGTTCGGTGATGAAATTGGCAGCTTTCTTGCGCTTGGGCGCCCGGATCAGGCGGTCGCCGAGGATATCCCCCTCGGTGACTACGGCGATGCCGTCGGCGGTGAAGCCGCGCGGCAGGGCCAGGACGATGGCGGCAACCTTTTCCTTGGGCAGAGCCTTGGCCTGCTCGAACGTCTCGACACCCTCGACCCAGCTGACACCATGGTCGCGCAGCAGGCCGATCAGGCGATCCCGGGAACCGGCGGAATGGGCCGACAGCATGGTGCGGGCGCCGGTCGTGCGCAGGCTCGCCAGATGCTCGCGCACCGCATCATAGAGCTTTACGTCAGGGCGGGCGCGCACATCGCCGAAGTCGCGACCCAGGCGCCCTTCGGCATCGGCCCTGCCCTCGGTCTTGGGGCTTTCGGTCGGGGTGAAGGCGGCAACCGCCCGCACGTCTCCGATCTGTCGCCATTCCTTGGGCGTCAGATAGAGCCTGTCGGCGGGCAGCGGATGATAGGGTGAGCCCTCGGCGCGGCTTGATGCGACCAGATCACGGCGGGCCTGATAGAACTCGCTGACCTGTTCAAACCGCGCGGCAATCGCCTCCTCGACCTGATGATCGAGCGAAAGAGCCGCATTCGGCACATAGTCGAACAGGGTCGACATATGCTCGAAGAACAACGGCAGCCAATGTTCCATGCCCATCTGGCGGCGCCCGGCCGATACGCTTTCGTAAAGCGGATCGCCCGATGTCTCGGCACCAAAAAGACTGCGATAGCCATGGCGGAAGCGCGTGATGGACTCCTCGTCCATCAGCACCTCGGAGACGGGCCGGAAGGAGATATCCTTCAGATTGCCGTCCGACCGCTGGCTCATAGGATCGAAGGTGCGGATGGTTTCCAGTTGATCGCCGAAAAGATCGAGACGCACCGGTTCGGCGGCCCCGGTCGGGAAGACGTCGATGATGCCGCCACGCACGGCGAACTCCCCCGCCTCGCGCACCGTCTCGACCCGGCTGTAGCCATTGCGGGCGAAATAGGCGAACAGCATCTGATCGTCGACCGTATCGCCGACCTTCAGACGCAGGGCGGACCCTTTAAGCGCATGGGCGGGCGGCACCCGCTGGGTGATCGCGGCGACGGTGGTCAGCAGCACACGCGGCTTGGCGGGCATGCCGTCGGCAAGGCGGGTCAGCGAATCCAGGCGATGGGCCACCAGCTCGCCATTCGGGGACACGCGGTCATAGGGTAGGCAATCCCAGGCCGGGAATCCCAGCACCTCGACGCCTGGGGCGAAGAAGGCCAGCGCCTCGGTCAGTAGCGACACCCGCGCATCGTCGCGGGCCACATGCACGACCAGCCGCCCCTGCTCGCCAATCGCCTCGGCGGCCCGCTTCAGGACAAGCGCGTCATAACCTTCCGGCACGCCGTGCAACTGCACACGGCCGGGCATGGCGTACCAGGGGGGCGTCTTCGCTAGAACCATCGGGAACAGAACTCAGTCTTTGGCGTGGAACGCGATCAGGCGGCGCAGGATGGGGGTGTCGTCTTCGGGCGGCGGGACCGTGCGGCCCATCACCCAATTCACGAGATCGATATCGGGCAGGTCCAGCATCAATTCGAAAGCCGTCATCTCGGCTTCGGTCATGCCTGGCACCTCGGCGTCGGCAAATCGGCCGATCAGGATGTCGGCTTCCCGGCTGCCCCTATGGTGAGCCTGGAACAACAGCCGCTTTCTGCGGACCTCCATCGTTAACCCCTTTTTGCGTTGCTTTTTGAGACGCGCGGCACTGGATATAGACGCCCTGCTTCCACTTGTCAGCGCCCAACCGATCAATCCGATGCGTCCAGCCGTTCTATTTCCCCTCTTTGCCGGTATCGATACCCTCGCCGGGGTTGGTAAAGCATCCGTGCGCCTGCTGGAAAAGCTGGATGTTCGGAATGTCGCCGATCTGCTGTGGCATTTGCCGACCGGGGCGGTCGACCGGCGGCTGGTGAATTCCATCCAGGAAGCCCCCCTGGGCGAGACTGTCACCCTCAAGGTCTTTGTCGATGGGCATGAGCGCCCGGACAACCCCCGCCGTCCCTGGCGGGTTCGGGTTCGGGATGACAGCGGTTTCCTCACCCTCATCTACTTCCACGCCAAACCCGACTGGCTGGTGAAGCAGCTTCCCTTTGGCGAAGAACGCGCCATCTCTGGCCGGATCGAGGCCTATGGCGACAGCCGCCAGATGCCTCACCCCGATCTGGTCGCGCCGGTTGACGAGATCGAACGTCTCACCGGCTTGGAAACGGTGTATCCGCTTACTGCAGGATTGTCGGGCAAGATATTGGGAAAGCTTGTCAATTCTGCCCTGGAGAAAACACCTGAGCTACCCGAATGGGGCGAACCGTCGCTTCTGAAAATGCGGCAATGGCCCAAGTGGCGGGATGCCCTGCTGGCGATCCATAAACCCGAGGTGCTGACCGTTCTTGATCCCATGAGTAAGGAGCGACAGCGCCTAGCCTATGACGAATTGCTGGCCAATCAATTGGCGTTGCAGCTTGTCCGCGCCCATCAGAAGACCCTGCCAGGTCGCACGCTGCATTTCGATCAGCGGATTCAGGCTCGGGTCCTGGCCACCCTGCCCTTCGGCCTCACCGGCGCCCAAAAGCAGGCGCTGTCCGAGATCATGGGCGACCTCAAATCCGAAAAGCGCATGCTGCGCCTGCTGCAGGGCGATGTCGGCAGCGGCAAAACCGTGGTGGCGCTGCTCACCCTGGCAGCCGCGGTCGAAGCTGGGTCGCAAGGCGCCCTGATGGCCCCGACCGAAATCCTCGCCCGCCAGCATCTCGAAACCATCGCGCCCCTGGCCGACGCGGCAGGCCTGAAGATCGCCCTGCTGACGGGGCGCGAGAAGGGCAAGAACCGCGAAGCCGTGTTGGCCAAGGTCGCCGCCGGTGAGGTCGATATCCTGATCGGCACCCACGCGTTGTTCCAAGAGGATGTCGCCTTCCAGGATCTCGCCGTTGCCGTAATCGACGAACAGCATCGCTTTGGCGTGCATCAGCGTTTGGCGCTGACCGGAAAGGGGCGTGGTGTGGACGTTCTGGTCATGACCGCCACGCCCATCCCGCGCACCCTCGAAATGACCGCTTACGGCGACCTGGATGTCTCGCGCCTGACCGAAAAGCCCCCCGGTCGCAAACCGGTCGATACCCGCGCCCTCCCGATGGAGCGACTGGAGGATGTGATCGCGGGCGTTGGACGTAAGATTGCGGCGGGCGAGCGCGTCTATTGGGTCTGCCCGCTGGTCGAGGAGAGCGAGACGGTCGATCTGACCAATGCCCAGGAGCGGCATCTGCTGCTGTCAGGCCTGTTCGGATCGGCGGTCGGGCTGGTTCACGGCAAGATGAAGGGTGCCGAGAAAGACAAGGCCGTCGCGGACTTCGTCGAAGGCCGCACGCAGATCCTGGTGGCGACGACCGTCATCGAGGTCGGGGTCAATGTCCCCGAGGCGACGGTCATTGTGATCGAGCATGCCGAGCGCTTCGGCCTTGCCCAGTTGCATCAGTTGCGGGGCCGCGTCGGGCGTGGCTCCCTGCCCGCCTCCTGCCTGCTGCTCTATCAGGCGCCATTGGGCGAAACGGCCAAGTCGCGCCTGGAAATCCTGCGCAAGACCGAAGACGGCTTCATCATCGCCGAGGAAGATCTGCGTCTGCGAGGCGCTGGTGAGGTGCTGGGAACCCGGCAATCGGGCATGCCGACCTTCAAACTGGCCGATATCGAAGGGGCGCATCGCGACCTGCTGCCGGTTGCCCGCGACGATGCCCGCCTTATTCTTGACAAAGATCCCGAGCTAAACGGTCCACGCGGCGCGGCATTGCGGACCTTGCTGTATCTTTTTGAGCGCGATGCCGCCGTTCGTTATCTTCGATCTGGATAGAAAACCATGCGCCTTAGTCTGATCCTGCTTCCCGCCCTGCTTTTAGCCGCCTGCTCGGACAGCACGCGCTACTACCGCCCTGGTACCGACATGGCCGAAGCCGCGCGGACGGAGCGGGCCTGCAAGCGGGAAGCGCAGGCCTCGATGGCGGGTAGCACGCGGGAACGTGTCGACGCCCTACGCGATAACTATGATCCGGCCGGCGGGGGCAACGGAATGAACAGTGACAGTTATCGGATCCGTAGTTCCATGAACAACGCCAGCCGCGACCGTGCCATCGCGGGTGCTGTCGACAGCTGCATGCGCGGAATGGGCTATTCCTCGCGCTGATTTTAACCAAACGGTAACACGCCAGCTCCTATAGAATAGGAGAGTGGAATAAAGGTTCTGTGCGTTCTATGAGTCGTCTGCAACAGGTCGAAACGCTGCGCATGCAGCATAATCAGCTGGATTTGGAACTGGCGGCGGAAACGCTTCGCCCGCATCCTGATCCCAGTCGGCTGTCACAACTCAAGCGCCACAAGCTTAACCTGAAAGATCGGATCGCCCGGCTGATGCATCGCCGCGGCTGGTTCGCCTAGTCGTCCGCTTCAAATGTCCAAGAAACGCCCTATCGCCGCCCTGATTTTGATTTTCGGGATCTTTTTCTATGTCCTGGTCGCCATGGCGGTTCATGCTTTGCTGCCGGTACACTGGGCGGTCGATCTGCTGTTTTTCCCAGTAGCTGGAATGCTTTGGGTGCCACCGGCAGTTAAAGTTTTCCGTTGGGGTCAGCGCGGATAGCGTTATCACGGCCAATTAACTCACGCTCCTATTGCGTTTTCCTCAACTCAGCCATACCCTCCGTGCCAGGGTTGCCCTGGGGAGAGGGCGCCACAACCACATCTTGGGGAAGGTTACATGAGCAAGTATCGGTCTCTCGCACTCGCGATGGTCATTTCGACCTCCGCTCTGGCGATGGCTTCGGCAGCGAATGCCGAGTCTGTTCTGCGCGTTGCCAATTTTGGCGAGCCGGACACTCTCGATCCGCAGAATATGTCGGGCACCTGGGAGAACCGCATTTCCGGCGATATGTTCCTGGGTCTGACGACCGAGGCCGCCGACGGTAAAGTCATTCCGGGCGCTGCCACTGACTGGAAGATCAGCGAAGACGGTCTGACCTACACCTTCAAGATCCGCGACAATCTGAACTGGTCGGACGGCGTTCCGGTGACCGCTGACGATTTCGTCTTCTCGTATCGCCGCATTCTCGATCCGAAGCAGGCTGCGAAATACGCCTCGCTGCTCTACACCATCAAGGGTGCAGAAGAGATCAATTCGGGTAAGGAAACCGATTTCCTGAAGCTCGGCGCCAAGGCGATCGACAGCAAGACGCTGGAAGTCACCCTGAAGGAGCCGGCCCCCTACTTCCTGCAGCAGCTGACTCACTACACCGCGTTCCCGCTGCCCAAGCATGTCGTCGAAAAGCACGGCAAGGAATGGGTCAAGTCGGGCAACATGGTCTCCAACGGCCCGTACATGCTGCAGTCGCACACCCCGAACGACACTGTCGTTCTGGTGAAGAACCCGAAGTTCTATGAAGCCGCCAAGGTCAAGATCGACAAGGTCGTCTTCTATGCGGCCGACGATCGTTCGGAAATGGAAAAGCGCTATCGCGCCGGTGAAATCGACATCGTCACCGACATCAACACCCAGCAGCTCGATCGCCTGAAGAAGGATTATCCGAACGAGCTGAAGATCTCGGCCTATCTCGGCAACTACTACTACGTCTTCAACACCGCCAAGGGTGTGACCGCCGATCCGAAGGTCCGTCAGGCCCTGACCATGGCGATGGATCGCGAGATCCTGACCGAAAAGGTCTCCAAGGCTGGTGAAATCCCCGCCTATGGCATCGTCCCGCCGGGCATCGACAACTATTCGGCCGGCAATGCCGAACCGGCTTGGAAGAAGCTCAGCAAGGACCAGCGTCTGGCCGAAGCCAAGAAGCTGCTCGCCGAAGCAGGCTACACTGCCGAAAAGCCGCTGAAGATCACGCTGTCCTACAACACCTCGGAAAGCCACAAGGCGCTGGCCGTCGCGGTGCAGGCAATGTGGAAGCAGTCGCTGGGCGTTCAGGCCGAACTGACCAACGCCGATACCAAGACCCACTACAACAACCTGCGTGACGGCACCTTCGACGTCGCCCGCGCTGGTTGGATCGCCGACTACAACGATCCGCAGAACTTCCTCTATCTGTTTGAAACCCGTACTGGTTCGAACAACTACGGCAAGTTCTCGAACGCTGAATACGACAAGCTGATGGTCGATGCCGGTAAGGAAGTCGATCTGAAGAAGCGTGCGCAGATCCTGAAGAAGGCCGAGCAGATCGCCATCGATGGCTATGCCTGGTCGCCGATGTATTACTACGTTTCGAAGAACATCGTTTCGCCGCGGGTGAAGGGCTTCGTTGCCAACACGAAGGACACTCACCGCACCCGCTGGATGGAAATCGCAGCGAAGTAAAAAAACGAGCGTGAACCACCGCAGGCGGGAGGGCGAAAGCCCTTCCGCCGATTTTAATTGCGGTCAATTCCCGCCTCGGAGTGACACCACATGACACGCTTTATCTTCGCCCGTCTGATCAGCGCCATACCCACGGTGCTGGTGACGGTGGCGTTGGCCTTTTTCATGATGCGGCTCGCCCCCGGCGGCCCCTTCGACAGCGAGCGGCCGGTTTCGCCAGCCATCGAAGCCAATCTGAAGGCCGCCTATCATCTCGACGATCCGCTATATCTGCAGTTCCTGCGGTATCTCGGTGGCGTTATCCAAGGGGATTTCGGCCCCTCCTTCAAATATCAGGATCTCACCGTCGGTGAGTTGATCATGCAGGGCCTGCCGACATCGCTGTTTCTGGCGTTTACCGCCGTCTTTCTGGCGACCGGCCTCGGCATCACCATCGGCCTGATCGCCGCCTGGCGTCAGAATAGCGCCACGGACTATACGGTCATGACCGGGTCGATGCTGGGCATTGTCATCCCCAACTTCGTCATGGCCCCCCTGCTGACACTGGTCTTCGGCGTTTACCTGGGCTGGCTGCCGGTCGGTGGTTGGGTTCGAGGCGATCTTGGTATCGTAAAGCCGCTCTATGTGATCCTGCCGATCATTGCGCTGATCCTGCCCAAGATTGCCTATATCGCCCGCCTGACCCGCGCTTCGACCATTGAGGTGCTGCGCTCGAACTTCATCCGCACCGCCCGCTCCAAGGGGCTGAGCGAGCGGAAGGTTCTGACCCGGCATGCGCTCAAGGCCTCGTTGCTACCGGTTGTATCCTATCTTGGGCCGTCGACCGCCGGCACGATCATCAGTTCGCTGGTCGTCGAAACGATTTTCGGTATTCCGGGCATCGGCCGCTACTTCGTGCAGGGCGCGCTGAATCGCGACTACACCCTCGTGCTGGGGGTCGTGGTGCTCTACGCCGTGATCATCATTCTGTTCAATCTGATCGTCGACATCATCTACGGTCTGCTGGATCCGAAGGTGCGCTTCGAATGACAGTTCACACCATGGAAGAAGAAATCGCAGGGCGATCGCTGCTGAGTGATGCCCTTGCCCGTCTGCGACGTAACAAGGCCGCGATGCTCGGTCTGTTCATCCTGGGCGTGATTTCCCTTTTCGCCATTATCGCCCCCAACGTCTCGCCGCACCCTTACGACGAGATCTATTGGGACCGCTTCAATAGTCCGCCCGATTTTGAGAATCAGCATTGGTTCGGCACCGATGCCAGTGGCCGCGACCTTTTTGTGCGTGTTGCCTATGGCGCCCGCATCTCGCTGATGGTTGGTCTTGTGGCGACCTTGGTGTCGCTGATCATCGGCGTTTTCTATGGCGCGGTTGCCGGGTTTGCCAGCCGCCGGGTCGATAACTTCATGATGCGGATCGTCGATATCCTCTATGCGATGCCGTTCATCTTCTTCGTGATCCTGCTGATGGTCTTTTTCGGCCGGAACATCCTGCTGATCTTCATCGCCATCGGTGCTGTCGAATGGCTGGATATGGCCCGTATCGTCCGTGGGCAAACGCTCAGCATCAAGCGCCGCGAATATGTTGAAGCCGCGCGGGCGTTCGGTGTCTCCAACTGGACGATCATCCGCCGCCATATCGTGCCTAACGCCATCGGCCCGGTCGTTGTTTATGCCACTCTGACGGTGCCGAAAGTCATTCTGCTGGAGAGCTTCCTCTCGTTCCTTGGGCTTGGTGTCCAGGAACCGATGACCAGTTGGGGCGTGTTGATCTCTGAAGGATCGCGCGGCTTAGAAGAATATCCCTGGCAGCTTGCCTTCCCGGCGACCTTCATGGCGTTGACCTTGTTCGCCTTGAACTTCATCGGTGATGGCATCCGCGATGCCCTCGATCCCAAGGACCGTTGATCGCGATGTCCCAGACCATTCTTGAAGTGCGGGATCTCGTCACCCGCTTTACGACCCAGGACGGCGACGTCCAGGCCGTCAACAACATCAGCTTTTCCGTCAATGCCGGCGAACGTGTCGGTATCGTCGGTGAAAGCGGTTCCGGCAAATCGCAGACCTTCATGTCGATCATGGGGCTGCTGGCCACCAACGGTCACGTTACGGGCAGTATCAAGCTCAATGGCCGCGAACTGGTCGGCCTGACGCGCGATGAGCTGAACGAGATCCGTGGTCGCGAGATGGCCATGATCTTCCAGGACCCGATGACCTGTCTTAATCCGTACCTGCGCATCAGCCGTCAGCTGACCGAAGTGCTGGTGAAGCATAAGGGCATGACGGAATCCCAGGCTCGCGAGCAGGCCATGGGCATGCTGGCCCGCGTCGGTATTGCCGATGTGGAGCGGCGCTTCGACATGTATCCGCACGAATTCTCGGGCGGTATGCGTCAGCGCGTCATGATCGCCATGGCCCTGCTCTGTGCGCCCGATCTTCTGATTGCGGACGAGCCGACAACGGCCCTGGACGTGACCGTTCAGGCCCAGATCCTGGATCTGTTCCGCGATCTGAAGGCCGACAACGAGAAGACGGCGCTGGCGATCATCACCCATGATCTGGGCGTCATCGCCGGTCTGTGCGACCGGGTCATCGTGCTTTACGGCGGCCGGATCGTCGAACAGGGTACCGTGAAGGAAATCTTCTACAGCCCGCGTCACCCCTATACCAAGGGCCTGCTGAACGCCTTGCCGCGCTTCGATATGCCTGCGCGTGGGGTGTTGCCGACCATTCCGGGCCAGCCGCCTAATCTGCAGCGCCTGCCCAGCGGTTGTGCCTTCTCACCGCGATGCCCCAGCGTCTTCGATCGCTGCCGGGCAGAGCGTCCCCCCTATAAGGAACTGGCGCCCGGTCGCGGCAGTACCTGCTTCCTGGAGGAGGTCTAGTCATGGCCCAGCCTCTCCTCTCCGTCCGTGACCTGCGCGTCGAATTCGCCATCGGCGGCGGTCTGTTCGAAGCCCCCAAAAGCCTCAAAGCCGTCGACGGCATCAGCTTCGATCTGATGCCGGGCGAGACACTCGGCGTCGTCGGTGAATCGGGTTGCGGCAAGTCCACCCTCGGGCGCGCCGTGCTGCGCCTGATCGAGCCAACCGGCGGCAAGGCCGTCTGGCTCGGCAAGGAACTGGGCGGCCTGAATGATGAAGCCATGCGTCAGGTCCGCCGCGACATGACCATCATCTTCCAGGATCCGCTGGCCGCGCTCGATCCGCGGATGACGGTGGAGCAGATCATTGCCGAACCGCTGGTCACCTTCCGTAAGGATCTTGGCAAGGAAGAAGTCGGCCGCCGGGTGCGTCAGATGATGGCGCGTGTGGGTCTCAGCCCGCAGCACGTCAACCGCTATCCGCACGAATTCTCGGGCGGCCAGTGCCAGCGTATCGGCATTGCCCGCGCGATGATCCTCGAGCCTAAGCTGGTGGTGTGCGACGAGCCCGTCTCGGCCCTCGACGTCTCCATCCAGTCGCAGATCATCAATCTTCTGATCGATCTGCAACGCGAGCTGGATCTGGCGCTGATCTTCATCAGCCATAATCTGGCGGTCGTGAAGCACATCAGCCACCGGATCGCGGTGCTCTATCTTGGCCGTCTGGTGGAACTGGGGGATGCGGCGGAAGTCTTCAATTCGCCAAAGCACCCCTATACGCGGGCGCTGATCTCTGCCGTGCCGATGCCCGATCCGGAACTGGAGGAACGCCGCCAGCGTATCCCCCTGATCGGCGAGCTGCCCTCGCCGCTCAATCCGCCGTCGGGCTGCAGCTTCCGTACCCGCTGCCCCTATGTCATCCCCAAATGCGCCGAACAACGGCCCGAGCGGGAGTTCGCCTTTGCCGGTCATGAAGTGGCTTGCCATCGGTGGCCGGAGTTGGAGCCTTTCAATCCGTTGGAGATGTAGGCAATAGTATCCGTGGGGAGCCTTTAGTCATGCTCTCCACGGATATTGTTTGAATACAAATCAATGGAAGGGAATGAACAGTGCTACATAAATGGCTGACGGTTAAAGCCGTGGTACTGGATGACCCCAAGCGTCCCTTTCGTGGATTCGGGCGCGACCTTGCCCCGAACGAACGCCCCCGCATGCATGAGACCGATATCGCGCCGAGCCATATCGTGCGCGCGACAGTCTGGGTGGACGACAAGACGACCCCCGGCGAAGCCGTCAATCGCACCGTTCTGCATCTGGTGACGGGCGAAATCCTCTATCTCGCCGAAACCCGCCGCTCCTTCTTCACCGCCTGGAGCGAGCTGCTGAACCTGTCAGGCCAGCAGGTCCGGATCGACGTCGACGATCTTTAGAATAGAGTTCTCGGCGTAAAACCACAGCACTCCCAAAACACCTCGTCATCCCGGACTTGATCCGGGATCTCGTGTAGGCAGACTCGAAGAGATTTTCGATGCGGCTCGTCAACGCCAGATCCCGGATCAAGTCCGGGATGACAGATTTTGTTTGAAAACAAAAAGCCCGGGATCTCTCCCGGGCTTTTGTCTTTGTCCTGTCCGGCGACCTATTCGAGGTCGGCGCGGTTCGGGATGAATTCGACGGTGATCTGATCCGCGTTCTGGTCGCGCTTCACAATCGTCCAACCGGCTTCCTGATAGCGCTGCATGATCGAGTGCAGAATACGATCCGTGACCGTCTTGGTGGGCAGCGGAATGGTGACTGTCAGGCCGGGGAAGTAGTTCTCTTCCAGAAACTCATCGATCTTCTTTTCGATGACACGCAGAACTTCATATTCCTGCTTGGCGAGACGGAAGGCCTGGAACGGCGTAATCGGCATCAGGTGCGATCCTGCGATGGGAAAGACGGCCTTCTGGCCGACGGGACGATGGCGCGATTATGGACTAAATTAAGGCGTAAGCGCAACTACCCGCCGCGCTTTAACTTTCCGCCCGCAGTCTTACAATTGTCCGGCAACTGGAAACGGTCGGCCAAACGCTGTCCGGCAGCTTCCGCCCGCCCCTGTTGCACACGATAGCGACCGCCGCTTTCCTTGGGGCAATCAAGGGCGACACCTGCCTCTACCATCAAAGCAGACAGATCCAACCCTTCGATTTCGCAAGTACCGATATTCAGCGTTACTGCGGGGTTCGGTTCGAAATGACAGTAGGTCCGGCGATTCTGGATGCGGCGATGCAACCAGCCCCGGGCGTTGAGACCATCCGGTGTCGAGGCCTTGGGAACTGCAATCCCCTTCAGGCGCACGGCATTGGCGTCGATCCGCACGACATTACTGTCGACCACTTCAGGGAAGCCATCGACGGACCGGGGACCATCGGATTTTGCCGATGCCCCCGCCGCCGTTAGGCAGATCGCCAGGATCAGAGGAAGCTTAAAGGCCAAGGCGGCGCGTCTCTTCGTCGGTCAGGCGGCCAGTGGCATTCGCCCCCTGCGACCGCTGCCACTCGCGGATGGCATTGCGAGTACGCGATCCGATCACGCCGTCCGTAGCACCGGGATCGAAGCCTGCCGCGCGCAGGGCATCCTGGACCGCGCGGTTATCGACCGTACGTCGGCCGCCCGGAGAAACCTGAACCTGCCCCATCATGGTGTTGGACAGCGGGATCTGCGCGGTATTGGCTGGGCAGGCACCATTGGCGATGTCGCAGTTCCACATATAGCCGCGCGGCTGCTGCGTCATGGTGCCGCCGGGCTCGAACGCGCATTTGCAGATGGTGCCGGTCTGGCAGATCTGCATGCCGACACTCTGGGCCGAGCATGCCAGCGGAACCTGCGCCGAGGCACGCTCCGCAACAAGCGGCAGACCGGTACAGACAACAGCGGCAAGGACGATGGAACGCCACATAGCGACCCTCTTTTCTTCGTTGGCGGACAACTGCCGATAGGTCATGACACCCGTCGGCCATAGGCATTCAAGCAAGTTCGATGCCGCCGACCTATGCCATTTAACTCTTTGAAAATACGCCATTAACGATTGCCAGAGGCGCTAACCCGGCAAAAGATGACTAGGCAACCGGAACGATCTTACTGCCCTGCCGTGGCGAGACTATGGAGCCGGGTTCAATCCGGTCATAGCCGCCCTGCACCATCGCCCTTGCTCGGGCGTGTCAGGCCGCTATGCTCGTTGGCCGAACAAGGAAAGCACCCTACCGAATGATCCTGCTGCTGCGCCATGGCCAGACCGAATGGAACCGCGACCGCCGCCTGCAAGGCCAAGGCGATTCTCCCCTGACCGCTCTTGGCCGCGCCCAGGCCCGCGCCATGGGGCGTACAGCCCGCACTGCCCTTGGAGCCGGGATCACGCCGCGCCTGATGGCCAGCCCGCTGGGCCGCACCCTCGCAACCGCCGATCTGGTGGCATTCGAGCTGGGGATCTCCGCCGCACCGGTCACCGATCCGAGGCTGATGGAACTGGCGTTCGGCAGTTGGGAAGGCCGCACCGGGATCGAGACGCTCGATACCCTCACCCATCTGGAGCCGCACTGGCGCTACTTCCATTCCCCCGATGGCGAGACGCACCCGGTCTTCGTGAAGCGGATCAGCGGCTGGTTGGAGGAATTCGCCGATGGGCCGGAGCCGCTGGTGGTGGTCAGCCATGGGTTGACCGGTCAGATCATCCGGGGTGTCTATGGCAAGCTGGATGACGAGGCGACCTTGCGGCAGGACCATCCGCAGGATGCCATCTTCAAACTGCAGGGCGGCATCGTCGAGCGTCTCGCCTGTGAGCCCGTCGAGATGGACCTCGCCTGAGCATGACTGTCCCGCCGCCCGATCAGCAGGATCCGTTTCGCCGCCTCCAGGCCATCATGGCGCAGCTCCGTGACAAGGACAGCGGCTGCCCCTGGGACATCGAGCAGACTTTCGCGACCATCGCGCCCTATACGGTCGAGGAGGCCTATGAGGTCGCCGACGCCATCGAGCGGGGCGACAAGACCGACCTGAAGGACGAGCTGGGCGACCTGCTGCTGCAGGTGGTTTTCCACGCCCGCATGGCGGAGGAGGAAGGCTCCTTCACCCTTGATGATGTGGCGGAAGCCATCTGCGCCAAGATGATCCGCCGTCACCCCCATGTCTTCGATGTACCCGCCGGTGGACCGACTGCCTGGGAAGACATCAAGGCGGCCGAGCGCGCGGCCAAGGGCAAGCCCGAAACCCCGCCCGGCGCTCTGGACGGTATCTCCGTCGCCCTGCCCGGCCTGAGCCGCGCCCTGAAGCTTCAGCAGCGGGCGGCCCGTGTATCTTTCGACTGGTCCGAGGCCCGGTCGGTCTTCAACAAGCTGACCGAGGAAATCGGCGAGCTGGAAGCCGAGATGACCGCGCCGCAGGTCGATGGCCGCAAGCTGGAGGATGAATTGGGCGACGTGCTCTTCTGCGCCGTCAATCTCGCTCGCCATCTGAAAGTCGACCCGGAAGCGGCCATCCGCTCCACCAATGCCAAGTTCGAGCGGCGCTTCCGCCGCGTCGAGTCACTCCTGGCCGATCAGGGCCGCACACCGACCGAGGCCTCCCTTGATGAGATGGAAGCGCTCTGGGTTCAGGCAAAGATAGAGGAACGCACATGAGCCATATCGTTCTCGTCACCGGCGCCACAGCCGGTTTTGGCGCAGAAATCGCCCGCCGCTTCATCGCCGAGGGCCATAAGGTCATCGGCACTGGACGTCGCAAGGAACGTCTGGCGGAGATGACCAAGGAGTTCGGCGATAGGTTCCTGGGCGTCGAGATGGACGTGCGCGACCGCAAGAGCGTCGAAGGCGCCATCGCGGCTCTGCCCGCCGACTGGCAGGCTGTCACGGTGCTGGTCAATAACGCCGGTCTCGCCCTTGGCCTGGATCCAGCCTGGTCGGCCAGCCTCGACGATTGGGAAGAGATGGTCGATACCAACGTGAAGGGCGTGCTGTATCTGACCCGCGCCCTGCTGCCCGGCATGAAGGACCGCGACCGTGGGCATATCGTGAACCTCGGCTCGACGGCGGCGGAATTCCCCTATCCCGGCGGCCATGTCTATGGCGCGACCAAGGCTTTTGTCCATCAGTTCAGCCTCAATCTGCGGGCCGATCTGGTCGGAACCAATGTGCGCGTTACCGATATCCAGCCGGGCCTGTGCGGCGGGACAGAGTTTTCCAACATCCGTTTCAAGGGCGATGATGAGAAAGCCGCCAGCGTTTATGCCGGGACAGTGCCGCTGACAGCCGAAGATATCGCCGAAGCCATCTATTGGGCCGCTACGCTGCCTAAACACGTCAACATCAACTCGATCCAGATGATGCCGACGTGTCAGGCCAATGGCCCCTTCACGATCAAGCGCTCGTAAATTTGTGGGAAGATCGGGGAGAATTCTCCCCGATCACTGCATGACCTTGCGGGTGACCAGCAGCCGGTCGTTCTCCTTGCCCTGGGTCTTCCAGAACAGGCGGAACGGCGCGCAGATCTGATCGTCGCTGCGGATCGTCACATTGCAGACATCGGCGCCAGTAAAGGCCTTGGCTTTGGCAGCCGTGTATTTTTCGATTTCGATGGAGATGTCGTTCTCCTTCCCATCACCACACATCTGACCGTTCTTCTCGTCATCGCCGCTCAAAGGGAAACGCACGGTCTGGCCGCTGTGATTTCCGGCATGGTGGGTGACCAGCATGATGACATATTCCGGCTTCTTGGGATCGTAGCGATCCAGATAACCGACGGCTCGATCCTCGACGCCATCGCAGGTGAAATCACCCTTCAACTGCTGGGCTTCCTTCAGCTTGTCGGGAAAGCCTATCTCGGCTTTGAACTGGGCGAACACATCGCCAGCTACCACCGGCGATGCCTTGCCTGCAGGCGCGGGAGCAGCCGGAGCTTTGGTCGCTTGCGGAGCCGCGGCAGCGGGCGCTGCCGAAGCCATCGGGAAACTGCCTGCGGTCAGATTACCATTCCAGGCACCACCACTCCCCGCCCGGTCATCGCAATAGGCCCAGGTCCCCGCGAGCGAGCCGTTCGGCTGCAGCTTCCACTGAACGGTACCCCAGAAATTGCTGCCATATTGCGCCCTGGCGCAGCGCTTTTCGGACTGTGGCTGCACCCAAGTCGCCTGGATCCGATCGCCGGTGATCTTGCCGATAAGCTGGCCCTGGTATTTGGAATAGCTGCCAGTGAGCACATCAAGCTTATCGGTCTTCATCGACAGGGGACCGAAGTCCGATGTCCAACTTGCGCTGCGCTCCAGCGCCCCCGCCGTCGATGCGCTGAGCATCGCCACAAGAAACCCAACCACGCCTGCTCTTGTCATGCCGCTACTCCCCTGATGGATAAGCTCAAGCATAACATCCGGCACCGGGCGCGGTACCTGAGAACCTAAATTATGCGGTATCCAGCCTAGTTCCGACCGATGGTCATCCGGGACCCAGGACGACCGCCTGGCTGCGTTCCCAATTTCCAGAAAACCTGCGGATCACTGCATTGCCCGCTGGAAACACGCACGGAAACGCTGCAGACATCAGCCCCGGTAAATCCTTTAGCATCGGCAGGCGTCGTCTCAACGCGGGAGATCGAGATCTTCCTGTCTGGTCCCTTGCCGCAGAGGGGCTGCGGGACATCACCAAAGCCGAAGCGCTCAACATCTCCGTCGGGTTGCTCGCCGCTGGTCGTTACGATCAGCACGGCATATTCCGGCGCTGCCGGGTCCGCCTCGTCAAGATAGCCGAGGACACGGTCGGGGGAACCGTCGCAGGTAAAATCGCCCGTCAACTGTTGGGCTTTGGCGAGATTCTGGGACGGTCCGATATAACGCTCGAACATCGCCGTCACGTCGCTGTCGGTAACCGGCCGGTTCGGCAGTTGCGGGGCGATGCTGGCGGGGACCTTGGCAACGGAGGCTGGCAGATCGCCGCTCACCATCCTGCCGTTCCAGGCCCCCTCGCTGCCCAGTGGCGCCGTGCAGAACGACCAGATGCCCGTCATCGAGCCATTGTCGTAAAGCTTCCACTGGACCGTTCCCCAGAAGAAGCTGCCCAGCAAAGGCCGGTCGCAGCGCCGCTCGGAAAGCGGCTGAATCCAGGTCGCAGTGATTTCGCCTTCGCGCAGTTCGCCGAGGATTTTGCCGTCATATTCGGGGTAGGTGCCGGTGACTTTCAGGTCGTCGGAGATGGTCAGCGTTATGGTGCCGTAATCGGTCGCCCAACTTGAAACCCGGTCAACCGCCAAAGCCTGGGCGGAGACAAGAACACAGGACGACAACAGCAAGGCACCAGCAACGCGACGCATCAAAGCCCCGGCTCAAAGAACGTAAGGATACGAATTTATCCTTGGCCTTGGCCGTAAGGGCAAATGAAAATCGGTCGGCCGAGCGCTCAGTTCCGCCCGACCACAAGCTCGCCTCTATGCTCGCCTGACCGAATCCAGAAAATGCGAGGGGAGTCGCAGGCATCATCCTGCACGCGCACCGCAACCTTGCAGACTGGAAGATCGCCGAACCAATCGCTCACATCGAACTTTCTATGGTCTTCCCGATGCAGAGTGATCTTGTTTTCCTGGTTGCCACAGATACCGATCTGATTATGACCAGCCCCAAGCCCAATCGTCTTTACCGCAAGCTTGCCACCCGACTTCGAGATGAAGCTCACCCAGTAACCTGAATATTCCTCATCCGGCGAATCAAGATAGCCGACAATACGGTCGCTGACGCCATCGCAGGTAAAATCCCCCTTCAATTGGGATATGCCCGCTCTGTTGCCAATCGGAGCCTTGGGAAGCGAAGGGAGGACCCGCTCGACATCGGCATCTGTCACGGCCTGTCGCTCTGCTGCCGCAGCCACACCCCCGAAGACAAAAAACAGGCTCATCAGGGTGGCTGCGATGCGCATGGCCTAAAGTCCTAGCCGCTTGCGGACCGTTTCCCAGATCGAGACGTCCCGGGCGATCAGCAGCCCCTGCCCGCGTTGACTGGCCTTATAGGGCGTGCCATCGAAGCGGGCGCTGATACCGCCGATCTCCTGCATGGCGAGCGCACCGGCCGCATGATCCCAGGGAAGTGTGCGGTAGAAGAGCGCGAAATCGACGACGCCATCAATCAGCCGCAGATAATCGTGACCAGCGCAGAACACCGGCTTCACGACGGCGATCTGCGTCTTCTTATGCTCCAGGTCCGCACGCTGCTCGACCGGAAAGAAGCGGGTATTCATAGAGCCGCGCCAATGGGCGGGGTTTTCTTCGAACGGCGGACGCGGGCCCAGCGGAGCGCCATCGACCTCCACCCCCTCGCCTTTCACGGCGATGGCCATCCGGCCGGACAAAGGGTCGTGGATCCAGCCGCCGACCGTTTCGCCCTTATGCACCAAGGCCACGAGGCAAGCGACCAGCGGGCGGCCATTGGCGAAGTTCGAGGTTCCGTCAACGGGATCGATCACCCAGACCCAATCCTCGCCATCCAGACGATCGCGCACCGTGGGATCGGCAGCGCAAGCCTCCTCACCCACCACCAGCGATCCGGGGATCAGCGCGGCAAGATCGCGGGTCAACCTATGTTCCATCGCCTCATCGGCGACAGTCACCAGATCGTTCGGCGCCTTCTCGCGGATATCGCTTTTGGCGAGTTTACCGAAACGCGGCTTGATCTCGATGGCAGCGGCTTCAGCAATGATGGCGGCGGTTTTGGCGGGGTCAAAAATGCTCATACATCCGTCATGAAACAAAACGGCGGACAGATCAACTCTGCCCGCCGCATATGTGGTCTTCCTCAGGCCCGGAGCTGCAGATCAGTGGTTCAGGATCTGGCTCAGGAACAGGCGGGTACGCTCCGACTGCGGATTATTGAAGAAGGCATCCGGTTCGTTCTGCTCGATGATCTCGCCGCGATCCATGAAGATCACGCGGTCAGCCACCGATTTGGCAAAGCCCATTTCGTGCGTGACGCACAGCATGGTCATGCCGTCTTCGGCAAGGCTGATCATGGTATCGAGCACTTCCTTGACCATTTCCGGATCGAGGGCCGAGGTCGGCTCATCGAACAGCATGATCTTCGGCGACATGCAGAGCGCGCGGGCAATCGCCACACGCTGCTGCTGACCGCCCGAAAGCTGGCCCGGATACTTCAGGGCCTGATCGGGAATGCGCACCCGCTCCAGATAGCGCATGGCGATCTTTTCGGCTTCCGCCTTGGGCATCTTCTTCACCCAGATCGGCGCCAGGGTGCAATTCTCCAGCACCGTCAGATGCGGGAAGAGATTGAACTGCTGGAACACCATGCCGACTTCGCGACGGATGATTTCGATGTTCTTGACGTCGTTGGTCAGTTCGGTGCCTTCGACGACGATCCGGCCCTTCTGGTGTTCTTCCAGACGGTTGAGGCAGCGGATCAACGTCGATTTGCCCGAGCCCGACGGCCCGCAGATGACGATGCGTTCGCCCTGGGTGACCGACAGGTTGACGTCGCGCAGGACGTGGAATTCGCCGTACCACTTATGGACGCCCGCCATCTCGATGATGGTCGGTGCATTGGCGATATCGCGTTTCTTTTGAGCAGGTGCGGTCATCGGCTCGTACCCTTACGGAGATCATATTCAAGACGCTGGCTGAACTTCGACATCGTGAAGCAGAAGGCGAAGTAGATCAGCGCGAGGAAGACGTACATTTCGATATAGAAGCTGCGCCAGGGCGGATCGGTCAGCGCGGCCTTGCCTGCCGACAGCAGGTCGAACAGGCCGATGACGATCACCAGCGAGGTATCCTTGAAGGTCGAGATGAAGCTGTTGACCATGGGCGGGATCACCAGACGCAGAGCCTGCGGCAGGATGATCTTGCGCATCTTGGTCCAATAGCCGAGGCCCAGGGCATCGGCCGCTTCATACTGGCCCTTGGGGATCGCCTGCAGGCCGCCGCGGATGACTTCCGCCAGATAGGCACCCAGGAACAGGGTGAAGCCGATCTGAGCGCGCAGCAGCTTGTCGATGCTCACGCCTTCTGGGAAGAAGAGCGGGATCATGAAGGATGCCATGAAAAGCACGGAGATCAGCGGCACGCCGCGGATCAGCTCGATATAGGCAACACAGACTGCACGGGCCACCGGCAGGTGCGAGCGACGCCCCAGGGCCAGGATGATGCCCATGGGATAGCCGAACACGATGGCGATCATCGACATGAGGAGCGTCAGCGGCAGGCCGCCCCATTCCTCATGGCTGACGTACTTCAGATTAAAGAAGCCGTTCTGCGGGTCGTTGATCATGCCGCCGAACAGCACCACCAGCCAGATGAAGACCGCAAAGCCCCCAGCGGTGATGACGGCCGGGCCCCGGAAACGCTTGAAGGCGGCCAGGGCCAAGGTTGCGACAGTCAGGACGATGGCGGTCCAGGCCGCAGGGTTTCCACCCCACAGCAGGGCAGTCCAGACGAAGACCTGCATACCCCAGGCCGTCAGCAGGGCATTGCCCCAAAAACGGCGATAGCAGCTGACACCGACCAGCCCGACGAAGGTCAGGATCGCCAGCGCCGGACGCCATTGCTCGATATAGGAATAGCGACCGAACAGGGTGAAACGACCCTTTTCATGGACGATGGCCCAGCAGGCCCCGCCCGCGGCACGGCATTGGTCGGGGGTGATGGCTTTGCCCGTCGCGTCCAGCCCCTGGGAAACCCAGGTTGCCTTGAAAAACGCCCAGGGGACGATCTTCGAGACGGCATAGACGATGAAGGCGACGCAGACCACCGTCAGGACGGAGTTCAGCCAGGAATTAAAGAGATTGGCGCGCAACCAGCCGACCACACCCGTTTCGGATGCCGGTGGTTTTTCGACGGGAGCGCTGGTGGTGAGTTCGCTCATGGCTTTCTCCTCAGCGCTCGATCAGAGCAATGCGCTTGTTGTACCAGTTCATGAAGGCCGAGATCGACAGGCTGACCGTAAGGTAAGCCGCCATGATCAGCGAGACGCCTTCAACGGCCTGACCTGTCTGGTTCATCGTCGTATTGAGGATGGACACGAGATCGGGGAAGCCGATGGCAACAGCAAGCGAGCTGTTCTTGGTGAGGTTGAGGTACTGGCTGGTGATCGGTGGAATGATCACGCGCAGGGCCTGCGGCAGCACGATGAGACGCAGGATGGTGCCGCGCGTGACGCCCAGCGCCCCTGCTGCTTCCCACTGCCCTTTCGGCACGGCCAGAATACCGGCGCGCACATTCTCGGCGATGAAGGCCGCCGTATAGAGCACGAGACCGAAGGTCAGCGACATCAGTTCTGGCGAAACCGCCCCGCCGCCATTGAAATTGAACCCGCCCAGCTTGGGCAGATCCCACTGCAACGGCGCACCTGCAACGAGCCAGACCAGGAGCGGCAGACCGAAGAGGAAGCCAAGCGTCGGCAAGAAGACCGGGCGCATCTGGCCCGTGGCTTCCTGATGTTTAGCCGCCATGCGACGCCACACGAAGGTCGCAGCCACACCGGCAAAGAAAGCGATCCACATCCAGCCATGGATAGCGTGCTCGACGATATGCGGAACGCGCAGCCCCTTTTGGGACAGGAACACGGCACCGGGAATGATCTCGATGGCCTGACGGACAGGCGGCAGCGCCTCGCCGATGATCGTGTACCAGAAGAAAAGCTGCAGCAGCAGCGGGATGTTACGCAGCGTCTCGACATAGATCGAGGCGAGCTTGGCCACCAACCAGTTCGACGACAGGCGCGCAATACCGATGATGGTGCCGAGAATGGTCGACAGCACGATGCCGATGATGGCGACCAGCAGCGTATTCAGAATGCCGACAACGATGGCGCGGGCGTAGGTATCGGCCGCGCTGGAGGCGATCAGCGATTCGCCGATGCCAAAACCGGATTCACGACCGAGGAAGCTGTAGCCGCTCGCAATCTTGCGCTGCTCCAGATTCGACAGTGTGTTGTTGACCAGATACCAGCCGACCGCGACAACGCCGGCAAGAATGAGAATCTGGAAAAGGACTGCCCGAAAGTCCTTGTCGTTCAGCAGTGAACCCTTGGGCCGCTGAACAGATACCGCGTCTCGTCGATTGTTCATCGAGACGTGTCTCCTTGACGTAAAGCCTGAATTCCGGGGCCTGTCGGACTTATGCCGACTTTAAGGCCGATAAGACGACGACGCCGATGCACGTTCCCTTACGTGCATCGGCGCCGGTCTTAGGTGTCGATGGACCGCTTAGCGGATCGGCATCGCGTACTGCAGACCGCCCTTGGTCCACAGTGCATTGAGGCCACGCTCCAGCTTCAGCGGGGTGTTGCGGCCGACGTTACGCTCGAAGATTTCACCGTAGTTGCCAACGGCCTTAACGGCGGTGACAACCCAGTCTTCCGACACGTTCAGAGCCTTGCCCATGCCCGGGGTCACGCCCAGGACGCGCTTGACTTCCGGATTGTCCGACTTCTTCTGCTCTTCGACATTCGCCTTGGTGATGCCGAGTTCTTCAGCCTGCACCAGGGCCGCAACGGTCCAGGCAGCCAGGTTGAACCACTCGTCGTCGCCCTGGCGGACGGCGGGAGCCAGCGGCTCCTTCGAGATCAGTTCCGGCAGGATGATGTAGTCGTCAGCATTGCCTGCACGCGCCGAACGGGTCGAGGCCAGGCCCGAAGCGTCGGTGGTGTAGACGTCGCAACGACCAGCGAAGAAGGCAGCTTCAACTTCGGCGAGATCGGCGATCACGACCGGCTTGAATTCCATCTTGTTCGCACGGAAGTAGTCGGCGAGGTTCAGTTCGGTGGTGGTGCCCGGCTGCACGCAGACGGTGGCGCCATTCAGTTCCTTGGCGGACTTCACGCCCAGCTTCTTCGGAACCATGAAGCCCTGACCGTCATAGAAGGTCACCGGAGCAAAATTCAGACCCAGCGACGTATCGCGCGACAGGGTCCAGGTGGTGTTACGCGACAGAATGTCGATTTCGCCCGACTGCAGAGCGGCGAAACGCTGCTGCGAGCTCAGCGGAACGAACTTCACCTTAGTGGCATCGCCCAGGGCGACAGCAGCCACGGCGCGGCAGACGTCAACGTCGAGACCGGTCCAGTTGCCCTGTGCATCCGGTGCCGAGAAGCCCGGAACGCCGGTGCTGACGCCGCAGGTCAGAACCCCGGCTGCCTTCACCTTTGCAAGGGTGCCCGCGCCCTGTGCCTGCGCGCCCGGCGCAAGAGCAACCGCAGCGGCGACACCGGCGGCAAGAGCGGCACCGATGGTTGCCTTCGAAATTTTCATACCCTCAACTCCTCATTTACCCGTCCGTCATTGCGGCGGGCATAACCCCGTGAAGTCCATAGTTACGAGTACACCCCTTCCCTTAAGGATGCCCCGCTGCTGCGATCATTGCGAACCAGACCCTGTGGGTCAATGTCCCCGTGACAAGAAAGTAATGTTTTTTCGCAAAATCCCGACGAAGAGACGGTTGACGCTGGCGAAACGTCGGAATCTTTTGGCAATGTGATCGCCTCACCGGCCCAAACGTAATTGTCTGAATGACAGGAATTGACAGTAATTATGAACGACGAGACGCTTGTTACCCAGATAGGTCGTCAACGCAGCGACCAGCGCCACTTCGTGAATACGGCGATACACCGGGGCTCGACCGTCGTCTATCCGACCTACGCGCAGTTTTGCGAAGCAGGCAACCTCGGGCGGCACCAGCTTTCCTATGGGGCTGAAGGTACGCCAACCAGCTTTGCCGTCGAACAGGCTATCGCGGAACTCGAAGGAGCGGCTGCTGGCTTCATCGTCCCGACCGGGCTTGCGGCCGTCACCACGGGTCTGATGGCGGTTCTGAAAGCAGGCGACCATCTGCTGATCGCCGACAGCATCTATGGCCCGACCCGCCGTTTTGCCTGCTCCACCCTCACCCGCTTTGGGGTCGAGGTGGAATTCTTCCCGCCCTGCCTGGGTGCCGATATCAAAAGCCTGTTCCGACCGAACACCCGCGCCGTCATGACGGAAAGCCCAGGCTCGCTGACCTTCGAGATCCAGGATATTCCCGCTATTGCCGATGTGGCGCACAAGCACGGCGCCGTGGTGCTGATGGATAATACCTGGGCCACGCCGATCTTCTTCAAGCCGTTCGACCATGGGGTCGATATCTCGATCCAGGCGGCCACCAAATATCTCTCGGGCCATTCCGATCTGCTTGCCGGAACGGTCGCCACCACAGCGGCCCTGCAGGATCAGGTCTATCACCAGCTTCACGACCTCGGCATGACCTCGGCGCCGGAGGATTGTTATCTGGTGCTGCGCGGCATGCGAACCCTGTCGATCCGTCTGGAGCGCCACCAGCAGACCGCCCTCACCCTTGCGGAATGGCTGGCCGGACGGCCGGAGGTGGAGAAGGTTCTGCACCCTGCCCGCCCCGATTTTCCGACCCATGATCTCTGGAAGCGCGATTTCACCGGCGCCTCCGGTCTGTTCGGCTGCATCCTGAAGCCGGTCAGCAAGGCTCAGCTCGCAGCCTTCGTCGATGGCATGCAGCTTTTCTCGATGGGGTTCAGCTGGGGTGGCTATGAAAGCCTGCTCATCCCCTGCAATCCCCGCTCGACCCGCTCCTCGACCACCTGGGAGGAGCCGGGCCAGCTGCTACGTATCAGCGCCGGGCTGGAGCATCCCGACGATCTGATCGCGGATCTGAAGGCAGGGTTCGAACGGATGGCGCGGGTTTAGGACGAAATAAAATGGATCGTCATCCCGGGACTTGATCCCGGGATCCCCTCCGAGAGCGCTTCTACGTCTTTCCGCCAGAATTGGACAAGCTCCCGGAGGAGATCCCGGTGTCGAGCACCGGGATGACGGTCAAAAACTAAGCCGCCGCGCAGGCCGCACAGGTGCCGCTGATCTCGACCGTCGAGCGCTTGGGTTTGAACCCTTTGCGCGCGGCAAGCGTATCGATGGCCGCGACCATCTCATCGTCCGCCAGCTCGGTAACGGTGCCGCAGGTATCGCAGATCAGATACTGGCCCTGGTGGGGGTGATCGGGGTCGGGGCAGCCGATGAAGGCATTGCGCGACTCCAGGCGATGAATCAGCCCCTGTTCCAGCAGGAAGTCGAGCGCGCGATAGACGGTCGGCGGCGCAGAATTAAAGCCGTCGTCCTTCAGATTGTCCAGCAGCGCATAGGCCCCGACCGGCTCATGGCTACGCCAGATCAGCTCCAGCACCCTGCGGCGCACCGGGGTCAAATTGGCATCGCGCGACTGGCATAGGCGCTCGGCCTTGGAAATCGCGCTGTCGATGCAATGCTGATGGTTGTGGTCTGCCAAGGCTTCGCTCATTCTCGCCGCATTCTGGCGGATACTATTACGATGTTCTGGAGCCCTTGCCTATGTCCGACGACCAATTGCTCGATCAAATCGCCTTCGACGACAAGGGACTGGTCCCGGTAATCGCGCAAGCGGCCGGTACCGGCGAGATCCTGATGATGGCCTGGATGAACCGCGAGGCCGTCGCCGAGACTCTCCTGACCAAGAAGGTGTGTTACTGGTCTCGCTCGCGCAAGTCCCTATGGCGCAAGGGCGAGACATCGGGTCAGGTCCAGACGCTTGTTGAACTGCGCCTCGACTGCGACGGCGACGCGCTGCTGGCCGTGGTCGAGCAGCAAGGCGTCGCCTGCCACACCGGCCGCCGCTCCTGCTTCTTCCTGACCGCGACGGACGGAGCCTGGGTCGAGAACGCCAAGCCCCTTATCAGCCAAGAGGAGCTGTATCACCGCCATGACTAACCTTGCCCGCCGCCACCTGCTGGTCGCCCTCGCCGCCCTGCCGCTCGCTTCGAAGGCTGGTTTTGCCGCCGACAAGCCGGTGACGGTTCTGACCGTCCCTGCCCTGGTCGAGCCCTTGAAGGCCCTGTTGCCGCGCGGCACCCGCTTCATCGCCGCCAATGGCGCCGAAATGCCGATCAAGATCGAAAGCGAGATCGCCGCCGATCTGATCATCACCGATAATCCTGGCCAGTTGACCGAGTTCTCCCAGAACGGCCGCACGGTTCTGGGGACTGAGCGCAGCTTTGCCCGCGACCGGCTGGCCCTCGCCCAGCGCTCCGATCAGGCAAGGGTCGCCATGGTCCGGCCCGGCATCGTCTGGCAGGACGTGGTGGAAGGCGGCAACTTCGGCATTCTGGCGCCCGAGGCCGGGATCACCGGCGAGCGTATCGCCCAGACCGCCGAGCAGCTTGGGGTGCAGCAGCAGCTTCCGGGGCGCGCTGTCCCCTTCTACGATCTGACCGCCCTGGTCGCCTCCCTGAAGGAAGGCACGATTGCCGCCGCTTTCCTGCCCCATGCGCTGGCGACCGGCACCCCCAACCTGGAAGTGGTCGGCAGCGTGCCGGAAACCCTGGCAGCGCCCATCGTCTATAGCGCCGCCCTGATCGAAGGCCACGACCGCGCCAACGTCCGCGCTGCGCTCGAAGCCTTGAGCAGCGTCGGCGCGCGGGAGATCTATGCGCGCTTCGGGCTGCTGACGCCGCTGGTTTAGGGGGCGCTAGGCCTGCCGGCGGCTAATCGCCTGACTTGCCGCCGGCTCGGCCAGCCTCGCAGAGTGTAAGAAACTCATCGGCGAGACTTGATCGTCGGAGCCAGAAACTTCTCTTCATTTCGAGATCGATAACTTGCCATTCGGCAGAGCCCGTTTCCGATAAGGCTACGGGCATGATATAGCCACGACGCTCATCTTGAACATCGTATAAAACCTCACCGGAAACGCCATTTCTGGAGGATTCTTCGTCTGGAATCTTTGTCAACGGCAAGGGGTTCGGCAGCGTTTTCCCGAGCCCCCAGTCGCCTCTTAAGCGGTGTTTTTCTAGAGGGACCCGGATCAACTCCAGATTTCGATACAGCGTCTCAAATTGAGTATCCCCGACGAGCGATTTTTTAATGGTTCGCAAGATCTCGTAGGCACTGCCGATCCAGAATTCGCTCAGCATGAGTTGATAGTGTGGCCCAAGGTCTAAGACCATCGGGTTTTTTCCCTGCCTAAGCCCAGCAGCCGCTTCATCTTCCATGGCTCTTAGCAGGGTGTCGACCTCCCCTAGCTTTTGCGTGGCGACAAGCAACAAGGAATTTGAAAGATGGCTGCTCACCCAATAAGAGGCAGTGATCCAGCGGGTTGTAAGTTCCGGGCGCGCATTTCTGGCAACGGCGAATGCAACCGCCATTAATGTCGAAACGGAAGGTGCCGTCATATTTGCAACCCCTTAGCCCGCAACTAACGCGTATTGACGCGTGAAATCCATCAGCCGCCGGGTAAGCTCGGCGATGTCGAAATCGGCATGATGGACGCCGGGGTAGAAGACAGCCTGCTTGGGCTCGTTCGCGGCGGCAAATAGCGCACGGCCATAGGAAACCGGCACCACGCCGTCGAGCTCGCCATGGAACAGCAGCAGCGGCGCCTTGACCTTTGGGATCTTGCTGAGCGACTCGAAGCGATCTTTCAGCAGCAGGCGCGCCGGGAGCCAGGGATAGGAGGCAGCGGCGAGATCAGTGATCGAGGTATAGGGCGCCTGTAGCACCAGCCCCGCGACCGGATATTCCGTCGCCATCTGCACGGCGACGCCGGTTCCGATGCTTTCGCCATAGATCAGAATGCGATCCGGCATGAGCGACAGCTGGCGCTCCGCATAGGCGATCAACGCCCGGGCGTCCTGATAGAATCCTTCCTCCGACGGGTTGCCCGCGCTCGCCCCATAGCCGCGATAACTCAAGGCTAGCACGCCGAAGCCCGCCTCGCCCATCAGGCGGAAGAACCCCGCGCGCCCGGCGATATTGCCGCCGTTGCCCTGGAAATAGAGGATCGTGGGGAACCCCTGCCGCGCCGGACGGTGCCAGGCTTGCAACGGAGTGCCATCCCCGCTGGCCAGCCTCAGATCGCTGAAGCCGGAAAGGCCGTAAGCGGACGGCTCCTCGATCTGCTTTGCGGGGAAATACTGCAGACTCCGCTGGAATGCCCACATACCGAAGCAGATCAGCACGTAGAGGCTGAGAAGCACCGTCACGGTCAGAAGTACGATCTTGCTCAAGGCTTTCAATCTGCCGCTCGAAGTGGATTTCGGAATATTCGACTTAAGAACGCTGGGACCATTCCGTCCAATAGGAATCGCTAAGATCCCAAAGTGCATCGAGAGACACCAGCTTGCCGCTTTGATCTTTGAGAACAGCATAGGCTGCTACCAATTTCAGCAACCCGCCGCTGTATCCGGTCTTCGGTTGGCTTTGGTGTAAAGTGATCTCGACGGCCCCGTCTTTTTCTTCCGCCTGCAGAATCTCAGGCTCAACAGACAGAACACCAAAAGCCTCGAGAGGCCCCTTAGTCCCATCATCCAACCAAGCCTCGAAGCTCAGGGATGTCAGACCGGACAAGGTGATGCGGAAATAGTCATAAGTCGGATCGATCCTCCGGGTCAGATACCTAATCTCAACCCTGAATGACAGTTCATCGTCCGCCAGCGATGGCTCGACGATGCCACCGTCGTGAAGGGCGCCGAAGAGCTGGGCTATCGGTTCAAGGCCAGTGATCAAGACGCCATTATCCCTTTGAAGCCGCTTAAATTTCCGGCCAGGATACAGCGTCGGCAGCGTCGCCGCCATTTCAGAACACAGGTGCCGAATGATGGATTTTTCGCGACTGCTGACCACCAGCAAGGCGACTACCGAGTGGTCTTACCCTCAAGCATCGGCCAATCGCGACGGCTATCTCGATGTCGGCGCGGGCCATAGGCTGCGCTGGTGGGAGTACGGCAATCCCGATGGCGAGCCGGTCATGTATCTGCACGGCGGCCCCGGTGGCGGGTCGTCGCCCCTGATGGCGCGCTTCTTCGATCCCAAGCGCTATCGCGTGATCCTGTTCGATCAGCGCGGCTGCGGCGAGAGCGAGCCGAACGTCGCCAAGGACGGCCCCGCCGCCGCCCTGACCAACAATACGACCAGCGACCTCGTCGACGATATCAACCGCCTGCGCGATGCCCTGAAGATCACCGGCAAGATGCATGTCTTTGGCGGCAGCTGGGGTAGCACCCTCGCCCTCGTCTATGCGATCCGCCATCCCCAGCATGTGGCGTCGCTGATCCTGCGCGGTATCTTCATCGGCGGCCGGGAAGATCTGCTGTATCTCTACCAGGGCAATGCCGCGACCTTTGCGCAAGACCCCTTCGGATTGACCGAGCCTGGCGCCTATGTGGCCTATCCCGATGAATGGGCGGAACTGATCAACTTCATCCCGCCCGAAAAGCGCGGGGATATCATGGCGGCCTATAAGACCATCTTCGATATGGTCCCCGCCAATGAAGCCGAGCGGGATTTCCAGTTCCGCGCCGCGATGATCTGGTCCGATTGGGAGGGCGCGATCTCCTACATGGTGCCGATGGAAGCTGGCCGGGATCCGGGTAAGTTCGGCGCGGCCCATGTCGCGCTCTGCGTCGCGCAGATCGAGGCGCATTATTTTGCCAACGATATGTTCCTGGACACCGGTTACATCCTGAACAACGTCGATAAGATCGCGGGCATCCCGACCCATATCGTCCACGGGCGTTTCGATCAGGTCTGCCCGATGACCCAGGCATCGCAGCTTGTCGCTGCCCTCACGAAGGTGGGTGCCCCTCCGGCCAGCTTCATCAAGACCAATGCCGGGCATAGCGCCATGGAGGGCCAGACGGTCCTGGCCCTCACCGCGATCATGGATGGGCTGCCGCCGCTTAAGTGAGCGCTAGTTCCCCAACGCCCTTAGAACCTCCACCATCACGGCATCCTTCCCGGCGACATAGTCCGCGAAGCTTGGCGTGATGGTTTTGGCGGGGGTAAGCGAACCGGCGGGAACGTCATAGACGTAGTTCAGGAAGAAACAGGTCGTCAGGTCCGACAGGCCGCATCCCCGCTCCCAGTCATGATAGGCGGTCGTATAGCGGATCGGGGTCTTGGAGTTCGGCAGGAAGGTGCTATTGCCCTCGCCCCAGAACTGCCCCCGGTCTCCCACGGGTTCACCCAGAATAACCGTCCGCGATCCGGCGAAATGCTTCAGGCGCGCCGCCGTGCTGATCGCGGCCGAGAAAGTGTTCGCGCCGGTCAGGATGAAGAGCTTGCCGTCCGGCGGCAGGAGTTTGGGCAGGCGCTCCGCGAAATCAGCCGTCAGAACATAATTGCCGCCGCCGTTGAAGCGCAGATCGACGATCGCATTGCGCAGAGACTTCTTGGCCGCCTCGCCCAGCATATCCGACAGATATTTCTCAAGCCCGACTGGCGATTGATCGCTCACCCGGTTGATCTGGACATAGAGCAGGCCGTCCTGCGGGTAAGCATGCCAATAGTTCGCATTAGGCTGCGACAGATAGGCCGGCAGCGCGGCACCATCGAGAACATGCTTCCAGCCGCTGGGCCGCGCAGGCAACGCCGCCGGGCTCAGGTCGCGCTTGGGCCAATAGAAACCGCGTAAGGCTGCCTGGGTGGCAGGGGCCGCCGCCAGATCGACAGAGACCGAGTTGCCGTCCGCAAGACGGAACTCATAGGCGCCACCGTTTGCCGATTTTGCCAGACCTGCTGCATGTAGAAGTTCGGGCGAGATCAGCAGGTTCGGCACAAACTCTCGGGCAAGATTGGCCGGTCCGCCGATATAGGGACGCAATGCTTCGACCAGAGCGGCAGTCGCGCGACCGTCGACGCCCAGAACCTGCGCGCCCAGAAGGCGGCGTTGCTCTTCGCTCGCGGCCACCACGAACAGACCATCCTGGAACCAGCCCAGACGGATCGGCACGGCATTATAGCCATAGTCGCCAGCGAGGCTTCCGACATTGGTGTGGCCATTGTCGACCAAGGCAACCGCCTTCGCGACCGCCATCGCCAACCCGGCCTTATCGAGATCGGCGGCCCGCCGCTCTATCTCATCGACAGCGAGAATAAATGCCGTCCGGCTTTTGTCCGAGAAGCCGCGCTCAACCTCCGGCAGATGCCGCAGATGGGCGATATCCTGCCGGTTCTTATCCGCCTGGGTGGTCACCGCTGGAAGATCGGTGCTTGGATAGGATTTGAACGTCGGCTGGAGAATAAAATAAGCGGGCGTCACCACCAGAATAAGCAGCGCTGCAATCGTCAGCCCAAGAAACTTCAATCCGCGCCGCAGCCAGGACCGCTTCGGCCGATTACCGGTTTGTCGCATGCTCCAACCACTCTCCGCAGACTAGCGTTGACTATCGTGCTGCCGGACAAGGTTCGAAATCGTGCGAGCAACAGGACAAAAGTGGAAAATTGTTTGAATGCAGATGTTCTGGAAAGCAAGGAGCTTTTCAGATGACGGTTCTGTTCGGGGGAAATTGCCGCAATTTTTCGATAGCTGGCGATGATCACTGATCATAAAGGCGGGAGAAGTCTTTTCTTCGCGAAAGCTCTGCCCGAGTGAGATTTCAGGTATCTCTCGAAATCCAGCGCTATTCCTTTGTCAGGAAAGGCTGAGTACCAGATCAAAATCCACGGCTTGAACTTAGCTGTATGGCTCGATCTGCCTGCATTGTGGTCCACAAGTCGCTGTTTCAAATCGCCTGTTACGCCCGTGTATTCCTGGCTCGGGGTATGTTCGCTCCGAAGAATATAGACGTACCACATGCAAACAGTCCGTCTTCGCTTCCGCTGCGCTACAGCTACGCCGGCCACCGCTTCGCTCTAACGTGCTTCACGTGGCCGTGCCACGCGTAGCCCGTAAGGGCGAAGCGTGGTGCACCCGGAGGGGCTCGAACCCCCAACCAACCGGGTAGAAGCCGGTTGCTCTATCCAGTTGAGCTACGGGTGCTTACGCTTTGAAACTAGAAGCGAATTCTTTCCGGCCGGAAATTGTCGGCGTAGCTCTTCGCCTTGAACTTCGACGGCTGCGGATCCTCGATCACCGCGATCAGCGAATGACGCTGAGCATAGGCGACCGCATCTTCCTTAGTATCGAACGAGAGGCGCAGCTGCGAGCGGGTGTCGCTGCCCGAAACCCAGCCAATGAGCGGCTCAGGCGTGCGCGGAGCACCGGGTTCGAACTCCAGCACCCAGTCCTTGGTGCGACCCTTGCCGGACTGCATCGCGGTCTTGGCGGGGCGATAGATGCGCACTTGCTGGCTCATGCGGTGCCTCTTTTTGTAAACGTCTCGAACCCAGGTCAGCGGGTTAACCCGCTTATAGTATGCTTTGCCGTGCTGGTCGGGGCGACAGGATTCGAACCTGCGACATCCAGTTCCCAAAACTGGCGCGCTACCGGACTGCGCTACACCCCGTCCTGCACGGCACTCGGGTTTTAGCGGGAAGAAACGGATACGGCAACATCTTCAAGCACGAACCAGCAAGATAGCGATCACCGAAGCGACGATGACCATGACGCCCAGCGTTTCCCGCCACCCCAGGCGCTCGCGGAAAAACAGCACGGCGGTCAGGAAAGTGAAGACAAGTTCGGCCTGGCCCAGGGCGCGGACATAGGCGGCATTCTGGATGGCGAAGGCATAGAACCAGCCCGCCGACCCCATGACCGACAGCAGCCCGACCAGGGCCGCCGGGCGCCAGGCGGTAAAGATCCGCCCCACCTGCCCTGGTTCGCGCATCAGCACGTAAGGCAGGAACAGCGTTAGTTGCAGGGAAGTGGCGGTCGCCAGTGTCGCCAGCGAGGCGGTCAGGCGGTCGGTATCGGTCAGATCGATCGTCGCCTCGCGGAAGAAGATCGCCGATACCCCGAAACAGAAGCCGGAAGCAATGCCATCAATGGCACCGCGCCCGGTGAACATGGAGCGCGCCTCGGCCAGATTGGCGGGCCAGCGCGGCACCGACAGCAGGAAGACCCCGATGGCGCCGCCGAAAATCGCGGTCCAGCCGAGCGGGGTAATGATCTCCCCCACAAAGATCGCCGACAGGATCGCCGCCTGCAACGCCTCGGTCTTGGAATAGGCGGTGCCGACGGTGAAGTTATGGCTTAGGGCATTGATCAGCAGCGACGTGGCGACGATCTGCGCGATTCCGCCGACCAGGGCATTCAGGAAAAACGCCGCATTCGGCGTCGGCATCGCCCCACCCGCCTGGAGAGCTATCAGGAAGGCAACCGCGGCAAGCGGGGCGCCAAAGATATAGCGGACCAGATTGGCGCCATTGGTTGACAGCTGCCCGCGTAAGCGCTTCTGCAAAGCCGTGCGCGTGCATTGCAGGGCGGCAGCCCCCAGCGTGACGACAGCCCATTGTTCAATCATTCTGCCATGGTCCTTGGTAGCCAAAGGGCGATATCGGGGAACGCCATCACCAGCCCCAGCGACAGCACCAGCAGAACGGCATAGGGCACGACGCCCCGCACGATCTGGCTGATCGGGGCCTGGGTGATGGCTTTGATGGTGAAAAGATTCATGCCGACAGGCGGGGTGATCAGCGCCAGTTCCAGGTTGATCACCAGCAGGATGCCGTACCAGACCGGATCGATCTGCATCTGCTGCATCACCGGCAGGACCACCGGGGTCGTGATCATGATGATGGCGATGGTCTCCAGGAACATTCCCAGGATGAAGATCAAGCCCATCAGGGCCGTGAGAAAACCAATGACGCCGACGCCAAGGCCGGTGATCAGCGCCGTGATCTCCTGGGGAATGCGCAGGGTGGTCAGCACATGGCCGAACACACCCGCCGCCGCCAGGATCAGCATCAGCATCGCCGTAGTCCGCGCGCTATCCAGGGCAGCCTGCCAAAGCTCCTTGAGACCGAAACTACGATAGACGAGGACAGCGACCACAAGGGCCGCCATAGCCCCGACCGCAGCGGCTTCGGTGGCGGTGAAGACCCCGGCATACATGCCGACCAGTACGAAGGTCGGCAGCGTCAGCGCCCAGAGCGACCGGCGCAATGCCTGGAGCATCTCCGACCAGGACGCCCGCTCCTCCCGCTGGGTCGGCTGGTCCGAGAAACGATCCTGCAGCAGGCAGAAGACGGAGAAGATGGCCGTCACCAGCAGCCCCGGAATGACGCCCGCCATATACAGCGCGCCGATAGAAGTATCCGAGACGACGCCATAGAGGACCATCGGCCCAGACGGTGGGATCAGAATGCCCAGCGTCCCGCCCCCGCCGACAACGCCATAGGCGACATGCGGCTTATAGCCGTAACGCAGCATCTGCGGGATGGCGACCGCGCCGATGGTCAGGGCAGTCGCGACCGAGGAACCGGATACGGCTGAAAAGGTCGCGCAGGCAATCACGGTCGCGATCCCAAGCCCGCCCGGCAGATGCCGGACCAGGGTATGGGCGGTTGCGAACAGATCATCAACGATGCGCCCCTTCACCATGATGTGCGCCATCAGGGTGAACATCGGGATCGCCAGCAGCAGATAGGAATTGAGCTCGCCAAAGATAATTTCGCTTAAGCCCGCAAGGCGCCCTTCGGAGGCCAGCATCAGCCCGCCACCGACCATCCCCAACCCGGTAAACACGGGCAGGCCGCTGAGCAAAACCACAATCACCAGCGCCAGGATCGCGAAGAAGATCATTCCCGCTGCCCCAGGGTGAGGCGGCAGAGGTCGGCAAAGGCTGCGATGGTCAGAAGCAGGCCGCCCGCCGGGATAAGCAACTGGGGAATCCACATGGCGATAGACAGATACCCGGTCGACCGCATGCCGAAATCTCGGTTGAAGGCGACGGTCTGTAAGCCCTCGACCAGCAAAAAGCCGCCAACCAGCATGACGGATAACAGCCCGGCGATACGGGTGATGCGCTTGCCGCGCGAGCCTAGCTTCTGGGTCACGATATCGACCGCCAGATGGTCCCCGCCCCGCAAGGCATCGGCCGCCCCCAGCATCACCATGGCGACCAGCAGATAACCGACCGCCTCATCGACCCAGGGTATCGGCTGATGCAGCAGATACCGCATACCGACCGACCAGCAGATAAGCACCAGGCAGGCAAGAACGGCACCTGCCGCCAGCCAGACCGCGCCCCGGCAGATCGCGGCGGCGATCCTCTCGATCAGAATAGCTGCCATCAAAGCCCGTTCAGCAGGTCGAGGATCTTCTGCCCATCGGGTGACGCTTCCAGAAAAGCCTTCAGGACCGGCGGCTGCATGATCCGGGTGAAAGCAGCCACTTCCTCGGCCGTCTGGGTATGGAGCACCATGCCCTTGGCACTCAGCTGCAGCATCGCCTCTTCCGCCGCCGCTTCCGTCGCCGGAATGGCATCGATGGTGATCTTGCGGGAGGCTGCCGACAGCACGTCCCGCAGGTCCGGCGCAAGCTTCCGGTACCAATCCGGGTTGACGTAGATGTGATAATAGACGGCGGAAATCGGCGTCACGGTGCCGTATTTCTGAACCTCGAAGAATTTACGGCTATAGGCAGCGGACAGATCGGTCATCCCGGCATCCAGCACCCCGCTCTGCAGCGCCTGATAGACTTCCGGTGCAGGCATGGCCGAAGGAGCTGCGCCGACCGCCACCAGCGCATTATCCACCAGGCGGTTAAGGCCCCGGATTTTCACGCCGCGGAAGTCTTCGGATTGAATCAGCGGGCGTCGCTGGGACGTGAAGACGCTCAACCGAGAAGTATACAACCAGGCAAGGTTGACGACACCCTTCTGTGCCAGTTTCTCTTCCAGAAAAGCTGCGGCAGGAGACCCCGGAAAACGCCGAATCCGCTCCAGATCCGTCAACAGGAACGGCAGGATAGTGACGTTCATTTCCGGGACGGTCTCGCCCCACTGGAAATTGACCGAGGC
Organism: Lacibacterium aquatile; assembly: GCF_042683105.1. NCBI lineage: Bacteria > Pseudomonadati > Pseudomonadota > Alphaproteobacteria > Rhodospirillales > Rhodospirillaceae > Lacibacterium > Lacibacterium aquatile. The sequence continues at coordinate 185,442 of NZ_JBHUIP010000004.1, read as the reverse complement.
TGCAGCCTCGATCTGCCCGCGCGCGACGGCGACGATATTTTGCGGGGCCTTGAATGCCTGTTCGGCGCCGAAGATCTGTACCTCGATCCGGCCACCGCTAGCAGATTGGATATCCGCTGCCCAACCGTCGATCAGCTTTGCGATATGGTGCGACGGGGGCATGGGGTGGCTGAGGCGCAGGACAGCCTCCGCAGCCGATGCGCGTCCCGCCGTCAGCAGGCCCAAGGCCAGCCCTATGATCAGGACAATACGCATACTTCCTTCCCCGACAATATTTTAAGGAAGGCTGTAACTAGACGGCAACGGCAGGCAAGGGAATTTTACGCAAGCCCGACTTGACCGGACCTGGAATTACTTGGTCCCGAACGCCTTATAGATGACCTTGTCGCCGGGTTTGATACCAAGGCGCGAAACGGTGCCACCATTCAGTTCCAGCACCGATTTGACGGCACCCCGGCTGGCGATGGTCGCTTCCGACCGGGGAACGGCGCGTTCATGGATCGAATGGATGGTGCCGTCGGCCCGGATGAACAGCATATCCAGCGGGATCAGCGTGTTCTTCATCCACATGAGCTGCTCACGCTCGCCCGGCTCGACAAACAGCATACCAGCGTCGGGCGCCATGCTCTTGCGGTACATGAGACCCTGGGCGCGCTGTTCGGGCGACTCGGCCAGTTCCACCTGGAAGGTGACCCGTTTGCCACCGCTTTCGATGGCGAGGCTATCGCGGGGGAAAACCGCCTGGGCACTGGCAGCGAGCGGCGACAGCACGAGGGCGAGGAAGACGAAGAGACGGGTGATCTGGCTCATGATCGGATGTTTGTGCCTCAAGCCGCCGAAGCCCGCAAGCCCATCGCTGCGCCCGCCAGATCCATAATCTGCTGGCGCACCGGCAGAGGTTCAGCTGGCGGATCGGCCAAGGTGGTCAACCAATGGTCAGGCGGATTGCGTCCCAGCCGATGATCCCAGGATAAGCCCCGCAGCACCGCTTCGGCAGCCGTAGAGATCGGAGCCGACTCATCGATATTATTGATGAGTCCCCAGAGGCCTGCCCAGGCGCGGGCCACGCTCCAGGGATTGTAGCCACCGCCACCCAGGACAATGGCCTGGGGCGCCAGGGTCAAGGCGCGCTTTACAGCCGCCCACAGCCCCCGGTTCGTGAGGTTCAACCTCGACTGCGGATCGTCGGCCAAAGCATCGGCTCCGCATTGAATGACGATCACTGGCGCGGCGAATTCCCTACCGATCGATAGAACTAATCGATCCATCAGATAGATCAGTTCGGCGTCATGGAAGCCTTCGGGCACCGGCAGATTGATGGCGGAACCGCCAGCGGTATCCTCAAGCAGCCCCGTATAGGGCCACCGATTAGTTTCATGGATCGATAGGCACAGAACCCGCTCGGATCCGGCAAAGGCCAGTTCCACCCCATCGCCATGATGGGCGTCGAGATCCAGATAGAACACTTTAGGAACGCCACGATCCAACAGGCGCAGAATCGTCAGCACGGGATCATTCACGAAGCAGAAGCCGTTCGCCTGCCCTGCCCGCCCGTGGTGTGTGCCACCCGCGGGGCTCTGCACCCTTAGCGCCTGCCCGCTGGCGACCAGATCCGCTGCCAGCAGCCCAGCCCCTGCTGCCGTTACCGGCCGCCGATACATCTCTGTAAAGATCGGATTGCCGTTGCAGCCGATATTGAAGCGGGCACGATCCTCGGGCGATACGCGCTGATCCCGCTCCGCCGCCAGCAGGGCCGCGATATAAGCCGGGTCATGGAAGCGGGCAAGCTCCGCAGGCGTCGCCATCGGACTGTCGCGATATTGCTCCTCCGGCAACCAGCCTAGCGCCCGAACCAGATCCAAGGTGGAAGAGACGCGGGGAATGCTCAAGGGATGGCGCGGCCCATAGGAGGAGCCCCGATAGATCTCACCCGCGATGAAGATTGGTTTCAGAGTAACACCCCATCCATGACGCCCCCCTATTGAACACCAAGACGGGGAGCGCCGAAATCTCGCCTTAGTGCTAATGCCATAAATCGGAGACGAAGCAGCAGAACACCATGGAGAGGAGATCGCCGCCGGAGCAAGATCGTTGCAGGAACAACAGTCGATCCGCTAGCCTACCGGTAAATCAAAAATAAGCGCGAAGGAGCACCCCTATGCAGATGACCGGCGACGTTGTCATCCCCGCCACCCGCGACGCAGTCTGGGCTGCCCTGAACGATCCTGAAGTGCTGCGCCAGGCGATCCCCGGCTGCGAGACCATCGAAAAAAAGTCGGATACCGAACTCTCCGCCAAGGTCGCGGTCAAGATCGGGCCGGTGAAAGCCAGCTTCAGCGGCAATGTCACTTTGAGCGACCTGGATCCCCCCAATGGCTACCGCATCAGTGGGCAGGGTCAGGGCGGCGCTGCGGGCTTTGCCAAGGGCGGTGCGACCGTGAAGCTGGAAGAGGTCGAGGGCGGCACGAAGCTTTCCTATGAGGCCGATGCCCAGATCGGCGGCAAACTTGCCCAGATCGGCTCCCGCCTCGTTGACGGTGCCGCCAAAAGTCTGGCTGCCGAATTCTTCAATAATTTCTCGACAATCGTGGCGGGAACACCGGCCGTTTCGGCGGAAGAGGCCGGCGAAGAAGACAGCGGGGAAATTGTCGACTCCCCGCCCCCGCCGACCGAACTCGCCTCGCCTGCCACCGCCGATGAAGCCAAGGCGATGGATGAGGTTGCCGAGGCCGTGGAAAACGCCGAACGGTCGCTGCCGCCAGCGGTTTGGATCGGCATTCTACTGTTACTGATCGGCGGTATCCTGCTCGTCGTATCTTCTTGAATTCGCCGTCATACCGGCTAAGCTGCGAAAGTTAAGGCCGTTAATTGCTACCTAGGGTAGGTGGCCATTTTCTCTCAAGCGTACTCGAACCAAACAGCGCCCCGCTAAGAGGGCAGCCACGGAAGGGGAATCGTCGCGATGAGTGTATCCATCAGTCTGTCCGTAAACGGCAAACAGGTTACCGGCACAGTTGAGCCGCGCACCCTGCTTGTCACGTTTCTGCGTGAACATCTACGCCTGACCGGCACCCATGTCGGCTGCGATACCAGCCAGTGCGGCGCCTGCACCATCCATGTGGATGGCGTCTCTGCCAAAAGCTGCACCATGCTGGCCGTCCAGGCGGATGGCACTGAAGTCACCACGATCGAAGGCGTGGCGACAAACGGCACCCTGCATCCCCTTCAGGAGGCTTTCCGCGATAACCACGGCCTGCAGTGCGGCTTCTGCACGCCGGGCATGGTGATGAGCAGCCTCGATCTTCTGAAGCAGAACCCCAACCCCGACGAACACGAAATCCGTGAATGGCTGGAAGGCAACATCTGCCGCTGCACCGGCTATCACAACATCGTGAAATCGGTTCAGGCGGCCGCAACCGCCATGCGCGGCTGAGCTCGGGGATGATGCATCATGAACAATTATATTGGAGCGTCGGTTAAGCGGCGCGAAGACCAGCGATTCCTGACCGGTCGCGGGACCTATACGGACGATTTCAACCGGCCGCAGCAGACTCATGCCTATTTCCTGCGCTCGCCCCATGCCCATGCGGCCCTGAAGCGGGTCGATGTGACGGCAGCCAAAGCCGCGCCGGGCGTAGTCGCGATCTTCACCGGCGAGGATATGAAGGTCGGCAGTATTCCTTGCGGCTGGCAGATCCATAACAAGGATGGCAGCCCGATGGCCGAGCCGGGCCATCCTCCGCTGGCCCAGGGCTTCGTGCGCCATGTGGGCGATCAGGTCGCGGTGGTGATCGCCGAGACGCTGGAGCAGGCCAAGGAAGCCGCCGAGCTGATCGAGGTCGACTATAGCCCCCTGCCCGCCGTCGCTTTCCTGAATGACGCGGTGAAGCCGGGCGCACCCCAGGTCTGGGAACAGGCGCCGGGCAATATCTGCTTCGACTGGCACATCGGCGACAAGGGGCCGGTGGATGCCGCGATGGCCAAGGCGAAATGGGTCGCCAAGATCGACCTCGTCAATAACCGTCTCGTCCCCAATGCCATGGAGCCACGGGCGGCCATCGGCGAATATGATGTCTCCAGCGGCGATTACACACTGACGACCACCAGCCAGAACCCCCATGTGATTCGGCTGCTGATGGGTGCCTTCGTTCTTGGGATACCGGAAAGCAAACTGCGGGTGGTGGCGCCGGACGTCGGCGGCGGCTTTGGATCGAAGATCTTCCATTATGCCGAAGAAGCCATCGTCACCTGGGCAGCCGGTCAGGTGCATCGCCCGATCAAATGGACGGCCGAACGCTCGGAAAGCTTCATCTCCGACGCCCATGGCCGCGATCATGTGAGCCATGCCGATCTTGCCATCGATGCGGACGGCAAATTCATCGGCCTGCATGTAACGACGCTCGCGAATATGGGCGCCTATCTGTCGACCTTCGCGCCTGCCGTGCCGACTTACCTCTATGCCACGCTGCTGTCGGGGGTTTACGACCTGCCGGCGATCTATGCCGAAGTGAAGGCCGTCTTCACCAATACCGTCCCCGTGGATGCCTATCGCGGTGCCGGGCGGCCGGAGGCGACGTTCCTGCTGGAACGCCTCGTGGATATCGCGGCGGAAACCACGGGCATCGACCGGGTGGAGCTGCGCAGGCGTAACTTCATCAAGGCAAATGCCTTCCCCTATCAGACCCAGGTCGCCTTGCAGTACGACAGCGGCGATTACCAGACCTGCCTCGATCAGGCGCAACAGGCTGGCGATATTGCCGGTTTTGCTGCCCGCCGGGCGGAATCCGAGAAGCGCGGCAAGCTGCGTGGTATTGGCTATTCTACCTATGTCGAGGCCTGCGGCATCGCACCGTCCGCCGTGGTCGGCTCGCTGGGGGCCCGTGCCGGTCTCTATGAGGTCGGCACCATCCGTGTGCATCCCACCGGCAGCGTCACGGTCTTCACCGGCACCCACAGCCACGGCCAGGGGCATGAGACGACCTTTGCCCAGTTGGTCGCCTCGCAACTCGGCCTGCCGGTCGAGAGTGTGGAGGTGGTGCATGGCGATACCTCCAAGATCCCGTTCGGCATGGGGACCTATGGCTCCCGCAGCCTCGCGGTCGGTGGATCGGCCATCACCAAGGCGGTCGACAAGATCGTCGCCAAGGCCAAGCGCATCGCCGCCCATCTGCTTGAGGCTTCGGAGGCCGATATCGAGTTCAAGGACGGCAAGTTCACCGTCGCGGGCACGGATCGCTCCAAGGCCTTCGGCGAAATCTCTCTGGCAGCCTATGTCCCCCATAACTACCCCATCGACGAGATCGAACCGGGGCTGGAGGAAACGGCCTTCTACGATCCCAAGAACTTCACCTTCCCCGGCGGCACACATATCTGCGAGGTCGAGATCGATCCGGAGACAGGTGTCACCCGCGTCGTGAGATTCACGGCGGTGGATGATGTGGGCCGGGTGATCAATCCGATGATCGTCGAAGGGCAGATCCAGGGCGGCATCGCCCAGGGCATCGGGCAGGCGCTGCTGGAAAATGCGGTCTATGACAGCGACGGCCAGCTTTTGAGCGGATCGCTGATGGATTACTGCATGCCCCGTGCGGACGATCTGCCCAATATCGATGTCGGCACCCATACGACGCTCTGCACCCATAATCCCCTGGGGGTGAAAGGCTGCGGCGAGGTCGGGGCCATCGGCTCCCCACCCGCCGTCATCAATGCCGTGGTCGATGCCTTGAAGCCTTATGGCGTCAAGAATATCGACATGCCCGCATCCCCGGAAAAAGTCTGGCGCCTGATCAATGGAGCAGCGCTCCAGGCCGCCGAGTAAGGAGAGACCGATGTATAGTTTTGATTACGCCAAACCAAAATCGGTCGCCGACGCGGTCTCGGCCTTGAAGGGCGACAGCGACGCCAAGGTGCTGGCGGGCGGTATGACGCTGATCCCGACCTTAAAGCAACGCCTCGCCCAGCCGAGCCAGCTGGTGGACCTTGCCAAGGTACCGGAACTCAAGGGCATCAAACGCGAGGGCGACACGCTCGTCATCGGCGCCATGACCCGCCATGTGGAGGTCGCGACCTCCAAGGAGGTTCTGGCGGCGATCCCGGCGCTGGCGCATCTGGCCGAAGGGATCGGTGATGCCCAAGTGCGCAATCGCGGCACCATCGGCGGATCGGTCGCCAATAACGATCCGGCGGCAGATTATCCTGCCGCCTGTCTCGGTCTGGGCGCCACCATCGTGACCGACCGGCGGCAGATCCCCGCCGATCAGTTCTTCACCGGCATGTTCTCGACCGCGCTGGATGAGGGCGAGCTGATTACCGCCGTCCGCTTCCCGATCCCGCAGAAGGCGGGCTACGTGAAGTTTCCGAACCCCGCCTCGCGCTATGCCATGGTCGGCGTGATGGTCGCCAAGACTGCTGGTGGGGTGCGGGTTGCCGTCACCGGCGCCGGTCCCTCCGTCTTTCGGGTCGAGGCAATGGAAAAGGCGCTGGCCGCCGATTTCAGCGCCAAGGCGGTGGCCGGGATCAAAGTGCCGTCCGACGATCTCAACAGCGATATGCACGGCAGCGCCGACTATCGCGCGCATCTGGTCGGAGTGATGGCAAAGCGGGCGGTTGAGGCTTGCGGGTGAACTAAGAGTGCTTCAAACAGGAACCGTCATCCCCGGACTTGATCCGGGGAGCTCGTGTTGACGGGCCGCGTCGAAGCATTTGATAGATCGTCTACGCGGTGTGGCCACGGGAGATCCCCGGATCAAGTCCGGGGATGACGTACTTCCATGACACGATAGGATGAGTGATCTCGTGCCCCTTCCCGCCTCCGTCGATGAAACCCTGAGCTTGCTCGAAACCGGCAACTACGTTGGCGACCGGGCGCTGGCGACCGCGCTGTTCCTGTCGTTGAAGCTAGGCCGTCCGTTGTTCCTGGAGGGCGAAGCCGGTGTCGGCAAGACGGAGATCGCCAAGGTTCTCTCCGACCGTTTGGGCCGCCGTCTGATCCGCCTGCAATGTTATGACGGGCTGGATGCTGCAACGGCCCTCTATGAGTGGAATTACCCGCGCCAGATGCTGGAAATCCGCATGGCGGAGGCCGCAGGCGCCGACAAGGATGCCCTGGCCCGCGATCTCTTTGACGAACGTTTCCTGATCAAGCGCCCCCTGCTGCAGGCACTGGAGCCAGATGCAGCCGGTGCGCCGGTGCTTCTGATCGACGAGATCGACCGCACGGACGAACCGTTCGAGGCTTTCCTGTTGGAACTGCTCTCGGACTTCCAGGTCTCGATCCCGGAGCTTGGCACCGTCAAGGCGCCCACGCCGCCGCTGGTGATCGTGACCTCCAACCGCACGCGTGAGATCCATGACGCGTTGAAGCGGCGCTGTTTCTATCACTGGGTCGATTATCCTTCGGCCGAGCGGGAAATGGCGATCCTGAAGCGCAAGGCCCCGGAAGCCAGCGACCGGCTGGCGGCCGAGATCGTCGCTTTTGTCCAGAAGCTGCGCGCGGCCGAGCTGTTCAAGGCACCCGGCGTGGCGGAAACGCTGGATTGGGCAGCCGCCCTGGTCCAACTCGACGCGGTGGCGCTGGATCCGGAGTTGGTGGACAGCACTCTGGGCGTGCTTCTGAAATATCAGGACGACATCGCCCGTCTGCGCGGGTCGGAGGCGCTGACCCTGATCCAGACCATCCAGGCCGAACTGAGCCAGAAACCGCTGGGCATCTGATGTCAGGAAAGTTGGGCCAGACCATCGTCCAGTTCGTGCGCGTACTGCGGCGGGCCGGGCTGCCGGTCGGGCCTGCCCATGCCATTGATGCCGTCAGGGCCGTGGAGGCGGTCGGGATCGAGCGGCGCGACGATCTCTATTGGGCGCTGCATGCCGCGCTGGTGCGCAAGCCGGAAGAACGGGTGATCTTCGATCAGGCGTTCCATCTGTTCTGGCGCAATCCCAAGCTGCTGGAACGCGCTATGGGCGTGCTGCTGCCCGCGCTGAAGCTGGAGACCCCGGACAAGGGCGAACCGCAGGTGGCGCCCCGCCTTGCCGAAGCCATGCGCCCCGCCGATCAGCAGAAGCAGCGACTGCCCGAGGAACAGGCCGAAGAGATCGACGCCGCCCTCACCTTCTCCCAGAACGAAATCCTGCGCGCCCAGGATTTCGAGAAGATGAGCACGGCGGAACTGGAAGCCGCCAAACGGGCCATCGGCGCCATGCGGCTGGCGTTTGCGCCGGTGCGCACCCGGCGATATCGCACGGCCCGGCGCGGCAGCCGCCTGGATCTGCGGGCCATGTTGCGGGCCAGCCTGCGCCAGGGCGGCGATATGGCGGCCCCGCGCTGGCGCACGCCGGTCGAACGGGAACCGCCGCTGGTGGTGCTGTGCGATATCTCCGGCTCCATGGCGCGTTATTCGCGGATCTTCCTGCATTTCCTGCATGCACTGACCAATGACGGGCATCGGGTGACGAGTTTCGTTTTCGGCACGCGCCTCACCAACATCACCCGTGCCCTCAAACATCGGGATGTCGATGTGGCGGTGGAGCGCGCCTCGGGTCAGGTCGCCGACTGGTCGGGCGGCACCCGCATCGGGGAGACGCTGCATGAGTTCAATCGCACCTGGTCGCGCCGGGTCTTAAGCCAGGGCGCACTGGTGCTGCTGATCACCGATGGCCTTGACCGCGGCGGTGGCGAAGGGCTGCGGGTGGAGGTGGAGCGCCTGCGGAAATCCTGCCGTCGCCTGATCTGGCTCAATCCCCTGTTGCGCTACGCGGGGTTCCAGCCCAAATCCTTAGGCATCCGCGCGATCCTGCCCGAGGTGGACGAGATGCGGCCGGTGCATAACCTCGATAGTCTCGCGGCCCTGACATCGGTGCTCTCCCAACCGATGCCGCGCCTGCGCAAACCGCTGGAGTTACCCGCATGACCGAAGACCTGTTGCAGACGGCATCCGACTGGAGCGTGCAAGGTCGCGGCGTCGCTATCGCCACCGTGATCGAAACCTGGGGCTCCTCCCCGCGCCCGGTGGGCAGTCAGTTGATCATCGACAAGGACGGACGCTTCGAAGGATCGGTTTCCGGCGGCTGCGTCGAGGGCGCGGTGATCGCGGAAGGTCAGGCCGCCATTGAAGATGGTGAGCCTCGGGTGATGAGCTTTGGCGTTTCGGACGAACAGGCCTGGTCGGTGGGCCTTGCCTGCGGCGGCACCATCAAGGTCTATGTGGAAAGGCTGGGCTGAGAAACATGCGTCCCCATATTCTTAAGCGCCTGCTGGATCTGAAAGCCGCCAAACAGCCGGTGGCCCTGGTGACCGATCTGTCGACCGGGCAGCAGAGTCTGGTGCAGTTGGAGATCGTCGAAGGCGAAAGCGGCTTCTGGGAAGAGGACCTTGTCGAGATCCGTGAAGCCCTGCGGAAAGAAAAAAGCGGCCGGATCGGTGAGAATCTGTTTGTGCAGGTCCATCTGCCGCCGCCGCGACTGGTGCTGATCGGCGCGGTGCATATCGCCCAGAGTCTGGCGCCGATGGCGGTGCAACTGGGCTATGGCGTCACCATCATCGACCCCCGCAGCGCCTTTGCGACCGAGGAACGTTTCCCCGGCGTCACCCTATCGACCGACTGGCCGGATGATGCCATGCACGCCTTGGCACCCGATCTGCGGACCGCCGTCGTCGCCCTCACCCATGATCCCAAGATCGACGATCCGGGGCTGGAGGTCGCCCTCGCCTCGCCCGCCTTCTATATCGGTGCCTTGGGCAGCCGGAAAACCCACGCCAAGCGGCTGGAGAGGCTGACGGCTGCCGGGATAAATGGCCTGGAGCGTATCCATGGGCCGGTCGGCCTCGCCATCGGAGCCCAAAGCCAGGCGGAAATTGCTGTCTCGATCCTGGCCCAGATCACCGCCGTCCGGCGCGGGATTGCATCGTGAAGTTTGGTCCCCTGTCCGTCGATCAGGCAGTCGATGCCCTGCTGGCCCATAGCATCAAAGCCGAGGGGCTGGTCTTCAAGAAGGGACGCAAACTTTCTGCCGAGGACGTCGGGCGCCTTGCTGCCGCCGGGATTACGACAATCATCGCCGCGCGCCTCGATGCTGGAGATATGCACGAGGATGAGGTTGCCGACCGACTGGCCGCCCTGCTGGCTGGAACGGGACTGCGCGCCGGACAAGCCTTCACCGGCCGGGCAAATCTGTTTGCTGAAGCCAGCGGCATCGTCACTCTCGATGCCGATCGGATAGAGGCGCTGAATGGGATCGATGAAGCGATTACGCTGGCGACCCTGCCGCCCTTTGCCCAGGTTCAGGCAGGCGACATGGTGGCGACCCTGAAGGTCATTCCCTTTGCGGCACCGCGCACAGCCGTTGAGACTGCCGAAGAGATCATCGGCGCCCTTCCCCTGCTGTCGCTTACCGCTTTTCGCCCCATGGCGGCCCTCCTGATCCAGACCCAGTTGCCGGTTCTCAAGGCGTCGGTTCTGGACGGCACGGCGCGCGTGACATCGGAACGGCTGACGGCCCTGGGCAGCGCGCTGATCGGGGAAATGCGGACGCCACATAACGCTGATGCGCTGGCAACCGCCATCGCAGCCTGCCCGGCCGACGTCGATCTGCTGCTGATCGCCGGAGCATCGGCCATCGTCGACCGGGCGGACGTCATTCCAGCGGCGATAGAGGCGGCAGGTGGCACGGTCACGCGCTTCGGCCTGCCGGTCGATCCCGGTAATCTGCTGTTGCTGGGAACCCTCGCCGACGGTCGTCCCGTGGTGGGGCTGCCCGGCTGCGCGCGGTCGCCCAAGCTGAATGGCCTCGATTGGATCCTGCAACGGTTGGCCGCAGCGCTACCTATCGATGCCCCCGCGATCCGTAAGATGGCTATCGGCGGCCTCTTGAGCGAGATCGGCACAAGGCCTCAGCCGCGCGGTGGCCGGGATGTGCCACGAGCGCCGAAGATATCCGGCCTGCTGCTGGCAGCCGGGCGCTCCAGCCGCATGGGCCGCAACAAGCTTCTGATGCCCGTGGACGGTCGCCCGATGGTGCGCAAGGTCGCTGAAACGCTGCTGGCGGCCCGCAGCCTGCAGGATCTGACCGTGGTGCTGGGTCATGAGACAGCCCTGGTGCGTCAGGCGCTGGACGGGCTTCCGGTGCAGTTCGTCGAGACGGATCGCTATCAGGAAGGTCTTAGCGGGTCCCTTAAGGCCGGACTGGAGTCGTTGCCGCAGGATATCGATGGGTTGCTGGTGGCCCTGGGGGATATGCCGCTGGTCGATAGTCTGACCATCGACCGCCTCGCCGCGGCTTTCAACCCCACCGAAGGTCGAGCGATTTGTCAGCCCGTCCATGGCGGACAGCGGGGCAATCCCGTGCTCTGGGATAGCCGCTTCATCGTCGAGATGCAGGAGGTCACGGGCGATACCGGCGCGCGGGCCCTGCTACAGCGGCATGCCGGTGAGATCTGCGAGGTGGCCTGCCCGTCGCCCGGCGTGTTAATCGACCTGGACACACCCGAAGCCTTCGCCGCCAACATCGTTTAAGCAGCTATTTCCTTCGGCCCCAAATTTGTTTTAGGATCGAAACACGATGGCCGATCCAATCCGCAGCAATCCCGACCGTGGCGTTCAACTCGATACACGTGTCGGCAATACCCTGGTCCCCCGCGAGGGGATTGCCCCTGCGCAACCCGCTCGCAAACGCTGGCGGGATCGTATTCCCAGCGCTGCGGAACTTGCCGGTCTGATCGTTAATGGCGAATTACGCCTACCCGCCCGATATTTCCGGGGATTTTTCCTCGACCTCATCATCTGAGCGCGGGTTCTTCACTTAAAAAGGAAGGGTCACTATGGCGACGCTTTACCGTGGCGGACGGATCTTCGATGGTCTCGGACGCTGCGCCCAGAATCATGCCGTTTTGGTGGATGGCGACACCATCCAGCGCTTTGCTCCCGCCGATGAATTTGCCGGTTTTTCCGGCGAGATTGTAGAGCTTGAGGGCCAGACCCTGCTGCCCGGCCTCATGGACTGCCATGTCCATCTGATCTATGGCGCCGAAGGCAATCCCGGCGCCCTGGTCGAATCGCTCCAGCCCGGCGTCATCACCATGAAGGCCTATGAAAACGCCTTCTCCACCCTCGAAGGCGGCATCACCACCGTCCGCGACTGCGGCGGGCGCGATTATCTGGAATTCGCGGTGCGCGATGCCTGTAATCAACGGCGCGTGCTTGGCCCCACAATCCAGGCTGCGGGCCGCATGGTCTGCATGACCGGCGGTCACGGCAATCGCTTCGGCCGCGTCGCCGATGGCGTGAACGAAGTCATCAAGGCCGTACGCGAGCAGATCCATGCCGGATCGGATCTGATCAAGATCATGGCGACCGGCGGCGTCATGACCCCCGGCGTCAATCCCGAGGACGCCCATTACACCCTGGAAGAGATTTCAGCGGGCATTCACGAAGGCCATCGCTTCCACAAACATTCCGCCAGCCATGCCCAGGGCAAGGAAGGCATCCTGAACGCCGTGCGCGGCGGCGTGGACAGCATCGAACACGGCATCTTCATGGATGACGAATGTGTCGAGGAAATGCTGAAGCGTGGGACCTACCTCGTCCCCACCCTGGCGGCGGTCAATAACATCCTGGCCCAGGCCGACAAGGTTCCCGCCTATGTGATCGAGAAATCCCAGCGCGTCGCCGGGCGCCATAAGGAATCGATCCAGATGTACTATAAGGCGGGTGGGCGCATCGCGATGGGGACCGACGCTGGCACCCCCTTCAACCGCCACGGCGAGAATGCCCTGGAGCTTCTCTATATGGTCGAACTGGGGGTAAAGCCCATCGACGCCCTCATCTCCGCCACCGGCAATGCAGCGGCCCTGATGCGCCTCAAAGATCGCGGTACGATCGCTGATGGCATGAAGGCCGATCTGCTGATCGTCGCTGGCGATCCCACGACCGATATTACCGCCGCCTCAAATCGGAAGAACCATCGGGCTGTCATAAAAAATGGCCAAGCAGTTGTAAATCCAATCAAAAAGCCGTGATAAGCCTTAGAATCAAGATTCACAAAATGCCGTAAGACACTGTTTTTCAACAAAACATGTTGACGGCAGAATCCGGCTTAAGCTTAATGAGTGCGGGTGGCGGTGTCGGGAACCACCACTACCCGCTCAAAATAGGTTGGTCGTTCAAAGAAAAGACCGGATGCCACAGGCAGGCATCCGGTCTTTTTTTGTCCATAATTTTCCAGAAAGATCCAGACAGGCTGCGGGACTGCGTGTCCGGCGCCAGCCTTTAAGACGCGATTTTCACCGCGGTAATGGTGATGCTGGAGATATCGCGCACCAACCCATCCATCGTGAGTTTAATGCCGAGGTCGGCGATGGAGGCGGCACCATGGGTCGCGCGCAGCTTCTCGACCTTATCTTTCAGAACTTCGGCGGTCTTGGCCATGGTCGCATGGGCCAGGCCACGATGCTCCCCTTCAGACGTGCGCAGGACTATCTCGACGACATCCTTGCCGTCGGATCCAAGACGCTGGCGAATATCGACGATCGCCCCCGTCACACTGCGCTGTTCGACCTGTGCCAACCGATTATCCTGGCCTTGTCACGATGCCGTTGCCGACGTCGATCCCTTCATCCCGTTACTATATGGCATGAGGTTGCCCATACCAACTCATTGCTTTATCGCCGGAATGGCTCGATAAAACAATAACACTGGTTGGCGATTTCGACCGCAGCAATCTTTGGGGAGGCAGAGCATGTGGGGTGAATTTAAAGCATTCGCGATGCGAGGCAATGTTATTGATCTTGCCGTGGGCGTGATTATTGGGGCTGCTTTCACAACAATCGTCAATTCGCTAGTTAATGACATCTTAATGCCACCCTTGGGCTTGCTCATTGGGGGTATCGATTTCTCCAATTTCTTTATAACCCTTAAAGGAGAAGCTTATACGACACTGGCCGAGGCTCAAAAAGCTGGTGCAGTTACAGTGAATTACGGAATTTTCCTAAATTCCCTTATTAAATTTTTTATCGTCGCATTCGCGATTTTTTTCCTTGTTAAGCAAATCAATCGTCTGAAAGCGAATGAACCCCCCCCTCCCACGAAGGTTTCGGCCGAGGTTGAGGTTCTTTCCGAGATCCGCGACCTGCTCAAGAAATAGTCTTTTCGGAGTCGAAATGAAAAAGGGCACCTCCCATGAGGTGCCCTGTTGCGTTTAAAATTGCTTATTCGCCGACGGCTTCAGGCGCTTGCCGCGACAGACCTCCCCAAGATCAGCATGCCCAGCCCCCAGGCCTCGTTGTTCTGCCCCTGAAGCCGCGCTTCGGATTCCTTGCGTCCTTCCAGCCGGGCAGTCTTGAAAATCTCCTGGGAGACCAGCTCCTGCCGCTCGCCCAGCAGCGTCCGCACCGACATGTCAGACAAGGCACCGCTGGGCTCCAGCAGCTTCATCCAGGTACCAAACAGCTTGTCCCCGGCCACCTGCCCATCCTTGGCATAGGTCTCGACAACGCCAAGCGCATAGCCAAGCAGGATCGTCTGCTCCCGCTTGTCGGCCCCATATTCAACGCGAGCAACATAGCGGGCATCACGGAAGATCTCGCGGGCCCCTTCCGGCACCTCGACCCCCTCAGTGGCGGCGCTCAGGGTGTCGTCAGGCAGGATCTTCTTGACCGGACGCCCGCTGAACTGGTCGATGGGCGACGTGTCCCCCAACTGCTGCCGCACCTGCTGAAGCAGCTTTACCCGCCGCTCCCGCCCGCCGGAATTAGGTCGGCGAGCCCAAAGGTCCAGGCGGGTCATGATGCTGGACAGGGTATCGCGCTTCCGGATGAAGTCGTCTCCCCCCGCCGACAGCGCATCGCGCAGGGCCTCCATTCCATCCAGCGCCGTCACGAACACGATGGGCAGATCGTCTCCCAACCGTTCGCGGATACGCGAACAGACGGTATAGCCATTGAGATTGGGCATATTGACGTCCAGCACCACGAGACGTGGACTGACGCGATGCAGCAGGTCCAGAACCTCCTGCCCGCTCCTGACCGCCATCGGAAAGTAACCTGCGGTCTTCAAGGCCGCTGAATAGGTCTGCAGCAGAACCCGTTCGTCATCGGCCAGAACAACGATACCTTTGGACATGGCGTGCTCCCCGCCTAGGCCACCATGAGCGCAGACTGCCACGCTCGCAGGGCTGCCAATCCGATTTCCACGGGCGTAACCAAGGCTGCCCGCAACTCTTCCACGTCAGCAGTCTTGCCTTTACGGGCGGCCTCTTCAAGGGCCCGGGCAAGACTTTCAATCTGCATCAGGCCGAAGTTACCGCTGCTGCCTGCAAGATCGTGCGCGTCACGAATAATCGTCTCCAACCCCGCATCTTCCTCCTGAATACGCGCTGCCCGAGATTCCGCCAGCGTAATGACATCGCTGATCAGTTCAAGCATCTCCTTTGCCGGCAGGATGGCCTGAAGCTCCGCCAGCCGCGCGACGTCAAGCGGCAACAGACCGCTTACCATCGGCACGACGGCCTTCTGAGGCTCCACCGGCAACTCTGCAACCTCTTCCAGGCCACGCCCTTCGAGGTTGAAAGCACGTCTTAATTTGGTTTCAAGCGTGTTGCGGTCAATGGGCTTGGATAAGTAATCATCCATGCCCTGGGCCAGAAGCTCTTCGCGCACACCGCGCATCGCATTGGCTGTCATGGCGATGATCGGCACCTGGCCCGAGCGATCCGGCAAGGCGCGGATCCGTTTTGCCGCCTCGCGCCCATCAATTCCCGGCAGTTGCAGATCCAGCAGGATGGCGTCGTACCGCACGGCGCCCGCCAGCGTGACCGCCGCTTCGCCGGTTTCCGCCAGATCGATGGTGAGGCCCGGCTGTTTGAGATAGCCGAACGCGACCTTCTGATTGATCGGATTATCCTCGACCAGCAGGATACGGCGCGGCCTGTCGGCTGCCAGTCCGGGACGGGCCGCCAGGGGTTCGACACTGGCCAGGAGCCGCCGCCCGCAGGCCGTGGCGACAGCATCGACGAGCACACGGCGCCCGAAGGGAGCGGATAGGATGGCATCGAAGCGCGGGGACAGGCTGGCAGGCGGGCGTCGGACCACCGGCCCGATCAGGATCAGCGGCGGTTGCCCCGGCAGAGACGGCAAATACTTGAGCTGCTCATAAAGCGCATCTGCATAGCTGGTGTCATTGGCGACAAAGAGGACAGCATCAAGTGGCGGGCCTGTCAGGGCGCTGTCAGCTAACGACTGGGTATCGTCGAAGGGCAGTACACTGGCCCCCGCTTCGCTCAAAAGCCGCTGCGCGATCCGCATGCCTGTGCCGGAACGGTCGACAACGCCAATCGTCAGATCGGCCAGCGTCGGGCGATGATCTTCCGTATCCTCGGCAAATGTCAGCGGGACCGTGAACCAGAATTCGCTGCCTAAACCGATCTCGCTCTCAACCCCGATAGAGCCGCCCATCAGTTCGACCAGTTGACGACAGATGGCCAGCCCGAGCCCTGTACCACCAAAGCGCCGGGTGATCGTCTCGTCTGCCTGGGTGAATTTAGCGAACAGACGCTCGCGCGTGTCCTCCGTCATCCCCATGCCGGTATCCGTCACAGCAAAGCGGATCAGGCCATCATCGGTCCGCGATGCAGACAGCCGGATCTCGCCGATTTCCGTGAATTTGACAGCATTGCCCAGCAGGTTGAGCACGACCTGGCGCAGGCGTGTGGGATCGCCCACATAGGCGCGATCAAGCTCTGCCGACAGATCGAGATGGAGTGCAAGCCCACGGGCATGTCCACGGGGCGCGACCAGATCGAACGCCCCCTCCAGCACGCTCGACAATTCGAACTGGATCGCCTCCAGCTCGATACGGCCTTCTTCCAGCTTGGAGACATCGAGAAGATCGTTGATAAGCGCTAGCAGGATTTCGGCGCTTTCCCGCACGGATCCGACGTAGTCGCGCTGCTGCTGGGAAAGCTGGGTTTCGCTCAGAAGCTCGCTCAGACCCAAAATCCCGTTCATGGGTGTGCGGATTTCGTGGCTGACGTTCGCCAGGAAGTCCGTCTTCGCCTTATTTGCCGTTTCGGCCTGCGCCTGGGCCACTTCTGCGGCACGCAAGGCTGCAGCGAGCTGGCGAGCGTGTTCCTCCAGTTTCAGCGACGCCTCTTCCCGCTCGCGCTCATGCAGTTTGCGGTTCGATACATCTTCGGCCACCAGAACATAGCCGCCGGTCGGGATGGGTCGGCCCCGGATATCAAGATAACGGTCGTCCGCCAACCGAACCTCGCTGCCGATATGGTCGCCCATCATCATGGCAGCCAGTTGCTCGTCCGTCAGAATCCGGGCTTCCTTGAAGGCCGCGATCAGCGCTTCGCCCTTCCCGCTCTGGGAGAGCACGCTGTCAGGATCGATGCCAGTCAGCCGCCAGATCGCGGTGTTCCAGACCACCAGATCATTGGTGCGGTCGAAGACAGCCATACCGTCGGGAACGCTTTCCGTCGCCGCCTGCAGGATGGCCGATTTCGCGGCAACAGCCCGTTCCAGCTCGATGCGATAAGTGACATCGCGCGCGACACCGACATAGCCTTCGAAGCGTTCATCCGCCCCGAAGATCGGCATGCCGGCCAACAGCAGGATATGCTCCCGGTCATCAGGGTCGCGGTAGCTGATTTCCAGATCTCGAAACGGACGCCGGGCCTCCAGATCATAGATATGCTGCTCGACCTTGGCGCGGTCTGGATCGGACTCCATCCATTCCAGATGGTAACTGCCGATGATCTCCTCCGGATCGAGGCCCAGTTGGGCGATATCCGGGGACACCATGCGAATACGCAAGCTATCGTCGGTTTCCCAAAACCAGTCGGTTGCAACCCGGGTCCAGCGCTCCATGCGCGCCCGCGCCGCCCGCGCGCCTGCGGCCGAAGTCTCCGCCGCGACGATTGCGCCAAAGCCGCGCCGGATCGACGGCAGCACGACAGCCATCGCCTCGATCAAAATGACCAGGATGATCGCAACCACCAGAGCAAGCTGGAGCCGGTTGTATTGCAGCAGCTTGGCATCGGCAGCACGATATTCCAGCGCCTGAATTGCCTGGAGCTCAGGGAAAAGATTATCGATCACCAGCGCCTGGATTTCCGCCGACCGGACCGGGCGTTCCCGCAAGGGCAACGGAATAGGATATGTCGACAGGGTTTCGACCACGGCGCCCAAGTCATTCAGATGCTCGTAGAGCCGCAGAACCCCAGCCGGGGCCGTCGCATCACTATGGGCCGGATCCTGCCGATGCCAGACCCGCGCGACCCAAGTGTCGAAGCGACGCCATTCGTCCATCAACCGCCCATTGAGGGTCTTGACCGCATCGGCATCCGTCTGGGCAATCCGTGTCTGGGCCGTGATCGCGAGACTTTGCAGCGACGTGAGCGTCACCATTATCTGAGCGTCGCGTTCGCTCCGTTCGGCAATAATGCTACGGATACCGATCGTCACCAGGAAGATCGCAAAGACGAGCCCCAGTAGAATGACTGCCAGACCGACATAAATACGGTTGAAACGACTGCGCAAGCGCCAAGCTTCGCCGTCGCGTCTAGTATCCTGTTTCATTCGGCCTGAATCAGCGGACATAATACTGATATCGCACGATCAACTGTCGAAAGCTAGCGATAGACGCCGTTAACCGCCTTGCGCATTCGTCATCCCCTGGGCTAGAACCGAAGCGCTCTCAACGGGGTGCCCCTTCTGGGGCTGAGAGGCCATGGGTTTCCCTTGGTCAACCCGCAAAACCTGATCCGGATCATACCGGCGGAGGGATTGAGATGCGGTTTACGAACCCAAGGATTCTCGGAACCGCTTCACCACCCTTCGCCTTCTTTGGAGTTGCTCCTCATGAAGGCGTTCAAGCTTTTAACGCTCGCTACTATCATAACCGCTGCGGCTTTCACCGCATCGGCCCAATCTGCGCTGACCGTTTATACCTATTCCGGCTTTGCCTCCAAATGGGGTCCCGGTCCCAAGCTGAAAGCGGCCTTCGAAAAGACCTGCGCCTGCACGGTCACTTTCATCGGCATGGAGGACGGCGTCGGTGTCCTGACCCGCCTGCGTCTGGAAGGCAAGGACAGCCCCGCCGATGTCGCGGTCGGTCTTGACCAGAACCTGACGTCCGAAGCCGGTGCCACAGGTCTTTTTGCCCCGCATGGTCAATCCATCGACGCGCTGACTCTGCCGGTCGCCTGGAAGGATGCGAACTTCCTGCCCATCGACCATGGGGCCTTCGCCGTCGTCTATGACAGCCAGAAGATTGCGACTCCTCCAAAGAGCCTGAAGGAACTGATCGAAGGCAATCACGGCCAGAAGATCATCCTGCAGGATCCGCGCACCTCGACCCCCGGCCTCGGCATGCTGCTGTGGATCAAATCCGTCTATGGCGATGGATCGGAAGCCGCCTGGGGTAAGTTCAAGGGCAACATCCTGACGACCACCAAGGGCTGGTCGGACGCCTATGGCCTCTTCACCAAGGGCGAGGCGCCGATGGTCCTCTCCTACACGACCTCGCCTGCCTATCATCTGATCGAAGAAAAGAGCGACCGTTATAAGGCGGCTATCTTCTCCGACGGGCATTATGCGCAGATCGAGGTCGCCGGCCGCCTGAAGGCGTCCAAGAATGAAGCGCTGGCAACCCAATTCCTCGCCTTCCTGATAACGCCCGAAGCCCAATCCATCCTGCCGACCACGCAGTGGATGTATCCGGTCCGCGATCTGGGGAACGAACTGCCCGAAGCCTTCCGCACCCTGCCCAAGCCAGATAAGACTCTGATGCTCGATAGCACAGAGATTGCTGGCAAGCGCAAGGTCTGGACCGACGAATGGCTGCGAGCGATGGCGAAGTAAGCTTTGCTGCGCCAACCCTACATTGGCCAACCCTACATTGGTCTGGGACTGCTGACGCTCATCGCGGCGGCAGTCCTGAGCGCCCTTGCCAGCCTGTGGCACCTGGGGATCGACGAGCCCTTTTCGCTCGCGGATCCCTATCTGCTGAGCGTTGTAAAATTCACCCTATGGCAGGCCGCTCTCTCCTCCCTCATCTCCGTCCTGCTGGCAGTGCCGGTCGCGCGGGCACTGGCACGACGGTCGGAGTTTCCGGGCCGGGGGCTGATGCTGCGTTTCTTTGCTCTGCCCCTGGTGATGCCCGCCATCGTCGTTGCCTTGGCCGTCGTCACGCTATTCGGTCGCTCCGGCTGGCTGAATCAGGGACTTCAGGCTCTGGGCCTGCCGAGCGTAGCGATCTATGGGTTGCCCGGCATTCTGATCGCCCATGTCTTCTTCAATATGCCGCTCGCCGCCCGCCTGTTGCTGACGGTGCTGGAGCGGATCCCGGCTGAACATTGGCGATTGGCGGCGCAGCTTGGCCTGTCGCCCGCCGATTGTTTCCGGCGGATCGAAGCGCCGGTCCTGGCCCGTGCCCTGCCCGCCGTCGCGGTCCTTATCTTCCTTCTGTGTTCCAGCAGTTTCACCATCGTCCTGTCGCTCGGCGGCGGACCGGCAGCCACGACGCTGGAGGTCGCCGTCTATGAGGCGCTGCGCTCCAGTTTCGAGCCCGGCCGCGCCGCACAGCTGGCGCTGGTTCAGTTGGCCCTGACGCTTATCTGCCTTATCTTAGCCCGCCGCCTCACCGCTAACTGGCCGCGCGAAACCGACCTGGGTCGCCGCATCGCCCGCCCGGACAGCAAGCTTGCCACGCTTGCCGATTGCCTCGTGCTGGCTGTGGCGGCTGCTTTTGTCGGGCTGCCGCTGGTGGCATTGCTGATAGACGGGCTGTCCGGCCCTATCGACAAAGTCCTGCTGGACCCGGACCTGCGACGCGCCCTGGGGCGGACCCTGATGATTGCCATAATGGCGGCCCCTTTGAGCGTCCTGATCGCCTGGGGCCTGCTGACCGGCGCCCGCGCTGCCAAGGGTCGGCTACGAGGCCTGCTGACGGGTGGAGGCGATGTCGTGCTGACGGTTCCGCCCCTGGTTCTGGGGACAGGCTGGTTTCTGCTGCTGCGCCCGCTGACGGCTCCGGATGAACTGCGCCTCGGCCTTGTCATTGTCATGAATGCCTTGATGGCCCTGCCCTTTGTCCTGCGCAGCCTGGGCCCGGCAATGAGCGATGCGGGCGAGCGGCAGAACCGTCTCTGCGCCGCCCTGGGGATTTCCGGCTGGAACCGTTTCCGGCTGATCGACTGGCCGACCCTGCGCCGCCCGCTTTGCCTGGCATTGGGACTGGCGGCAGCCTTGGCGGCAGCCGATTTCGCCGCAGTCGCTCTGGTGGGGGCCGACGACAGCGACGCCCTGCCCTTGCTGCTCCACGCCCGCATGGGCTCCTATCGCCTGAATGACGCCTCAGTCATCGCGCTGATCCTGACGCTGACAGGCCTTGTACTTTTAAGCTTCTTCGATCTGGGGGGACGTGTCCTTGGCCGACGCCATCGCGCTTAAGGCGGTAAGTTTCGTTTATGACGGCTTCCCTATGAGCTTCGATCTGCGGGTCGAGGCAGGCACGTTGCTGGCCCTGATCGGCCCCAGCGGCGCCGGGAAAAGCACGTTGCTGAACCTGATTGCGGGGTTCGAGCGCCCGTCGGCAGGCAAGATCCACCTGATGGGCGAGGATGTCACCGCGCTGCCGTCCGCCAAGCGGCCGGTGACCACGCTGTTTCAGGACAATAATCTCTTCACGCATCTCGACGTCCAGACCAACATCGCCTTGGGCGTCGATCCGCGTGGGCGCCTGACGGCTGCAGAGAAAACAGCAGTCTCAGCAGCTCTTGAACAGGTCGATCTGACGGGGTTCGAGCGCCGCCTGCCGTCCGAACTTTCCGGCGGCCAGCGTCAGCGCGTTGCCTTAGCGCGGGCGTTGGTGATGGATCGCCCGATC
Organism: Lacibacterium aquatile; assembly: GCF_042683105.1. Classification (NCBI taxonomy): domain Bacteria; kingdom Pseudomonadati; phylum Pseudomonadota; class Alphaproteobacteria; order Rhodospirillales; family Rhodospirillaceae; genus Lacibacterium; species Lacibacterium aquatile. Next base: position 163,561 of record NZ_JBHUIP010000004.1, on the reverse strand, counting down.
CTGGCGCTGGACGAGCCCTTTGCCGCCCTCGGCCCCGCCCAGCGGCGCGAGATGCTGGGGCTGATCGACGAGATGCGGCGCACACGCGGTCTGACCGTCCTGCTCGTCAGCCACCACCCGGACGAAGCGCGCCTCGCCGCCGACCGCACTGCTTTTATCGACAAAGGCCGCGTGGTGGCCGAAGATCGCACCGATCTGCTGCTTGCCCGCATCGATCTGCCGGGCCTGACCGACTATCTTGGAGACTATGATTGACCGCCTTGCCGACGCCTGCTGACTGGCCTGCCCTCGCCCCGATCTTCGCCGAAAACCTGCGTTATCAGAAGGGCATCCCTTTTGACGCCGATGTGACCCCGGCCGATATCGCGACGCGTGGCTGGTCCTTGCGCGATGGTTCGACGCCCTGCCCGGCCGCCGTTCTGCGGGCCGAGGCTCTCTCCCATAATCTCACCTGGATGGCGGAATTCTGCCGCTTGAACAACGTGCAGCTCGCCCCCCATGGCAAGACCACGATGGCGCCGCAGCTGTTTGCCGCCCAGCAGCTTTCGGGGGCCTGGGGCCTGACGGTAGCGACCCCCCTGCAGGCCGTGACCGCCCATCGCTTCGGCATCAAGAAGCTGCTGATCGCCAATCAGATCGGCGACAAGATCGGCGTCCAGGCGCTGGCCGATATTCTGGCACGCGACGCGGATGCCGAGATCATGGTGTTGGCCGATAGCGTGGACGGCGTCGCCCTGCTGTCGGGCGCCCGCAAGCGTCCCATCGGTGTGTTGGTCGAAGTCGGCTATCAAGGCGGCCGTACTGGCTGTCGCACGGATGCCGAAGCCCTGGCCGTTGCCCGGGCGGCTGCCAAGGCCGACGGCCTCTTCCTGGCCGGTGTCGAATGCTACGAGGGCATGCTGTCCGATACGGCGGCTGTCGAGGATCTGCTGGGCCGCATGGTCTCGCTGGCCGAAACCGCTGCGGCGGAAAAGCTGTTCCCCGGCAAGATCGTGATTTCCGCTGGCGGATCGACCTATTTCGACCTTGTCGCCCGTACCATGGGCAAGGCCCATCTTCCCGAGGTGCTGCCGATCCTGCGCTCGGGCTGCTATGTCACCCAGGACAGCGGCACCTATGAAAAGGCCTTCGCCGATCTGATCCGGCGCGGCGCGGTGAAGCTGCCGGACGGTCCCGGCCTGCAACAGGCGCTGGAGGTCTGGGCCAATCTGCAATCGCGGCCCGAACCCGAACTGGCCTTCCTGACCGGCGGCAAGCGCGACCTGTCGCACGACGATCATCTGCCGCGCCCCCTGCGCTGGTGGAACGGCAAGCAGCTTCAGGACATGCCGCAAAACGCCAAGATCAAAGGGCTCAACGATCAGCACGGCCATCTGGTGATCCCCGCCGACTGGCCGGGCAAGGTCGGCGACCGCGTGATCCTCGGCATCTCCCACCCCTGCACCACCTTCGACAAATGGCCGGTGCTGCTGGTGGTCGATAAAGAGGATAAGGTCGTGGGCGCGGTGCGGACGTTCTTCTAATTCCCCTTATCAAATCCAATCAGCTTGATTAAGTTTGAATCAAGCTGATTGGAGGCGAGGATGTCAGAAACGAAAGTGTTAACCGCACACGTGCCGATCAGCCTTGCTGAAAAGGTCGATGCTCTAGCGGCTCGCCTTGAGCGGCCACGCGGCTGGATCGTCAAGCAAGCTTTGGCTGCCTGGATCGATCAGGAAGAGGAACGGGATCGCCTGACCCGCGAAGCGTTGGCCGATGTCGATGCCGGGCGGGTGATTGATCATCAATCCGTGCTCGCCTGGGCGGCGAGCCTGGATAGCGAGCAGCCGCTGCCACCTCCGACCGTCCGTTGATGGAGATTAAATGGAGCGAAAAAGCCCTCAGCGATATCGCGAGGCTTTATCGGTTCCTCGAGCCTGTAAACCGGGCTGCAGCGGCCAGGACGATCAATAGTTTGGCAACTGCCCCGAACCGATTGTCGACACACCCCAAGATCGGCGAAAAACTGGAGCAATTTTCCGGCCGCGATGTGAGGCGTCTGCTTATCGGTGCCTACGAGCTGCGATACGAAGTGTTGGACAGGCAGGTCATCATTCTGCGCATCTGGCATACACGCGAGGCTCGTTAAGCCAGCCCCCGCAGCTCCTCCAGCAAGGCCGTAGGAATATTCACCCCGTCCAGCGTCGCTTTCTCCCGGAGCGCCAATCGCCGTTCCCCTGGCAGACGGGTGCCCTGTTGGCCGAGAATAGCGGCTGCCATCGCGGCCATGCGCTCGGGAAAATGCCCACCCGACAGCGGGCCCGGCGCGAAGGCCAGCACCAGTTGCCCGATGCGCGGCTTCACCCCGCCTGCGGTGAAGAAGGATCCGGCCTCATGCCCGATGCTGGATCCGGTCAGGGACGCGGTCAGCACCTCCACCACGAAGGCCAGCGCAGCCCCCTTGGCGCCGCCGATGGGAAGCATGGTCCCGGCCAGAGCAGCCTTGGCATCCGTCGTCGGCTGGCCCTCAGCATCGAGCGCCCAATCGCCGGGGATCGCCTCGCCGCGCTGGGCCGCCACCATGATCTTGCCGCGCGCTGCGACCGACAGGGACAGATCGATCACCAGCGGCGGTTTGCCTGCCCCCATCGGCGCGCCCATCGCAATCGGATTGGTGCCGAAGATGGCGCTGCGGCCACCCGCTGGCGCAATCGCCGCTGGAGAATTGGAGAAAGCCAGGGCTACCAGCCCCCGGTTCGCCAATGCTTCCACATGATAGCCAGCCGCACCGAAATGATGGCTGGCGGCAATGGCGGCAACCGAAACCCCGGTGATCGGCGTCAAGGCGGCCAGTTCCTCGACCGCCAGCTCCAGGGCCGGAAACGCAAAACCGTCCGCCGCATCGATGCGCACAGCCGCCGTGCCGGTGTGGGTGGAGGTCGGCGCCGCCTGCCCGTCGACCTTGCCGCTGCGGACCTGCGCTGCATAGGCGGGCAAGCGCGACATGCCATGGCTCGCCAGCCCATCGGCTTCGGCAGCAACCAGGGCGCGGGCGACGGCAGCGGCATTGGCGGGTGATGTCCCAGCCTTTACCAGCACAGCAACCGCAAGCTCATGGGCTTCTTTCAGCGACAGGTTCATGACAGAGCCCGCCGGATATTCTGCGCGGTGACGCTGGAGACCCGGACATTGGACTCCTCGGTCACGCCTGCGATATGCGGCGTCAGGATCAGGTTCGGCAGATCGGGAAAGACATTCTCCGCCCCCAGCGGCTCGCGCTCGAACACATCCAGCATCGCGCCACCCAGCCGACCGGAGGCCAGCGCGCGCACCAGGGCCGCCTCATCCACCACACCGCCGCGCGATGCATTGATCACAATGGCACCGGGCTTTGTGGCAGCCAGCGCCTTGTCATCCAGCAGATACTTAGTCTTGTCCGTTAATGGCACATGCAAGCTGACGACGTCGCTCTGCGCGATCAGATCATCGAAGGCCAAGGGCTCCACCCCATGTTCAGCCCAGATCGGCGCGATGGAGGGGATGAAAGGATCATAGGCGACGATCCGCATATCGAAGGCCCGCGCCCGCTTCGCCACGGCCCTGGCGATGCCGCCGAAGCCGATCAGACCGATGGTGCGCTCGAAAACTTCCCGCCCCATCAGCTTGCCACGGGGCCAGCCGCCGCTGCGGGTTTCGGGTGAACTGAAATAGGCCCCCCGCAACAGCATCAAGGCGCCTGCCATCACATATTCGGCGACCGAGACGTCATTGGCACCCGATGCCGGAAAAACCGCGATCTCACGGGCGGCGCAGGCTTCCATATCGATATTGTCGAGCCCGACGCCCAGACGTCCCACGGCCTTGAGCTTTCCCCCCGATGCCAGCAGCTCGCCGCGCACCTGGGTCCGGTTGCGCACGATCAGGGCGCGGGCGTTGGCGATAGCGGCTCTCAGCTCGGCGGGATGATCGACGAGGTTGGGGTCATAGTGCGTATCGAAGTCGCGCTTCAGGTCGGCAACTGCCGCCTCGTCCATGAATTCGCTGATGACGATATCGGGCATGTTTTTCCTCTACCCCAAACCAGTTCTGTCATCCCGGTGCTCGACACCGGGATCTCCTCCGGGAGCCCGTCCAATTCCGCTGATTCCGCGTGGAAACACCCTCGGAGGAGATCCCGGGATCAAGTCCCGGGATGACGACGAACTTTACGCGCTGCGATAAAGCTTGGTCATCACGAACTCGCGATGGCCAAGGGCTTCGGCAGCCGTGAGACGGCCGTTGCAGGTGCGGATCATGATATCGATCAGCGCATCGCCCGCCTGATCCATATTCATCTCCCGCCGCAGAATGCCCGAGACGTCGAGGTCGATATGCTCGCCCATCGTGCGCGCGGTCTTGGGGTTGGCCGTCAGCTTGATCACCGGTTCGATGGGATTGCCGATGACATTGCCCTGGCCGGTCGGGAACAGATGCACGACAAAGCCCGCCGCCGCCTGCAAGGTCACGCACTCAGCCGCTGCTGACGAGGTGTCCATGAAGTAAAGGCCCTTGCCCTTGGACGGTTCCTCGCCCGGCTCCAGCACATCGATGAACTTCGCCTTCTTGCCGATCTTCTGAAGATTGCCGAAGGCTTTTTCCTCGATAGTGGTCAGACCGCCCGCGATATTGCCCTTGGTCGGCTGGCTGTCAGAAAGATCGGAGGTTTTATTGGGCTCGATCACCTCGTCCATATAGGCCTGCCAGGTCTTCATGAACTTCTCGGCCGCTTCGGGAGTGGCAGCGCGGCTGGCGCAGATCTTTTCCGCCCCGGTCAGCTCGGACGTTTCGCCAAAGCAGGTGGTGGCGCCGATGGCGTCCATTTTGTCGATGAGATTGCCGACGGTCGGGCAGGATGCGAGGCCGGAGGTCGTGTCGCTCTCGCCGCATTTGGTCGAGATCCAGAGTTCTTCAAGCTTGCAGGGTACCCGCTGATATTCCGAGGTCATCTGCAGGAAGTCCTTGGCGGCGCGGGAAGCGGCGGCAATCGTCGCGATATCGCCGTTGCCTTCGATCCCGAAGCCCGCCACCGGCTTGCCGGTCGCCTTGATGCCGTCGACGACCTTCTGGGTCCAGCCCATCTCGATCCCGATCACCACCACGGCCGCCACATTGGGATTGCAGCCGGTGCCGATGAGGGTGCGGAAATGCAGGTCCAGATCCGCACCGAACTGCAGACGCCCATAGGCATGGGGCAGCGCAAGGCAGCCCTTGATGTTGTTCGCGACCGCTTCGGCCGCCGCATTGGACAGATCGTCCAGCGGCAGGATGATCACGTGATTACGGATGCCGACACGGCCGTTTTCGCGACGGAAACCATGGAAGGTCCGATCAAGCCAGTTCTTCGCCATGGCTACCACCTCTTGGTCTTCATGTTCTGGGTATGGACGTGACGGCCCTTGGCGGCATCGGCGACCATGCGGCCAACGTCGTTGCCATACTTCAGGACGGTCTCGCCCGACGTCAGATTGCCCAACGCGATCTTATGGCCCAGGGGGATGACGTCCCCCGCCTCGATCTCGATGGTGCTGTCGTCTTCCATGACCCAGCCGGTCAGACGGTCGCCCGCCTTGACAGTCTCCACCACGATCACGCCGACATTGTCGGCCTTGTCGTGAACGATGAAATGCGTGGTGCCCATTGGTGCTGCTCCGCTCCCCAAATTGGCTCTTTGGCGCTCTCTTTCGGCGCGGAAGGAAGCCTAGCCGCGAGTCCGGCAGTCGGTCAATTGATATCTTATATAAGACATAAAGCTTGAGTTGGGTAACTGCACCTTAAGTCGTCATCCCGGACTTGATCCGGGATCCGGCCGTTGTTTGTTGCTCTGCCCTGCACGAGGTCGGCCACTCCCTATGGCCGGATCCCGGCTCGGGGGCCGGGATGACAGAGTTTTTAGGGGGACAAGCTCCCGGAGGAGATCCCGTGGTCAAGCCACGGGATGATGAATTAAAATCCGGGATCCCTCTCAAGCTGTTCCACCCCAGATAGACCCCGCATCAAGTGCGGGGTGACGAGCTATTTGGGAAATGGTTTTAAGGAACGCGTCAAAGAGAAGCTGTCATCCCGGATCAAGTCCGGGATGACGAAGTTCTTTGGATAAGGCTGATTATGGCACCCAGCCCGGCATGGCCGCCGCCTGCCGGATCCAATCCGTCAGTTGCGACTCGTCCAGCACGTCATCCTCGTAAATATCCAACCAGCGCGCCTCGCCGCTTTTCGCGGTTGCGCCGGGCGGCATGGGCGCCAGCGCGGTTCCCTTGAAAAAGGTGAGCTTCACATAGCGCGTCAGCACATGGAACGAGACGAACCAGCCCTGGCCCGCGCCATAAAACGGTGAGTTCCAGCGCACGGCTTTCTCTACATCTGGAACCGTCGCGACGATCAGCGCATCCAACCGGCGGCCGAGGTCGCTTTTCCAGCCCGGCATGGCGGCGATATAGGCTTGTACCGGCGCATCGCCGTCGGCCTTGGCGATCTGCGGATTACCACCGGCGAGGCGGACGATGCCATCGGCGTCGGGTTTCAGAGCTTTCCGCGCCGAAGGTTTTGCCACCTATTCCCCCAGCCCCTTGAAAGCCTTGGCGAAAGCCAGGAACGGCAGGCGCATGGCGCCATAACGTCCCCGCTCCTTGCGGGCTGGCGCGAGGGCGAGCAGCGGTGCCCAGGGCGCTGCCGGTTCGGCATCGGATCCAGCGAGGATCGCGTTGAGAGACTCGAGACCCGCCGCAAATTCCGCCGGTGTCTTTCCCAACGCCAGGGACGCGACTATAGACGTGGCGGCCTGCCCCAGGGCGCAGGCATTCACGGTCAGGCCGATCTCCGCCACCTTCCCGTCCGCCATCTTGAGATCAAGAATCAGGCGAGAGCCGCAGAGTGGGCTGACCTCGGTCACGCTGATATCGGGCTGATCAAGCCGCCGGATATGGGGAATATCGGCAGCGAGCCGCAGGATATCGGTGCTGTAGGGCAGTGTCCCCGTCATCAGACGGCGGTTCCATACTGCACCGCCGCTTCCCGCAGGCGCTGCAACATCGACATCAGGCCATTGGCCCGCGATTGCGACAGGTGGCGGGACAGGCCAATCTCGGCAATGAAGTCGGGCGGTGTTTCCAGCACCTCACGCGGGGGGCGGTTGTCATAGACCATCTTCAGCATCGCGATCAGGCCCGACACGATGATCGCGTCGCTATTGGCATCGAACCGCAGACGACCCGCCTCCAGACGCGGGCGCATCCACACCCGGCTCTGACAACCGCGCACCAGAATATCATCGGTCTTTGCGGCTTCGTCCATGGGGGCAAGCTGCTGACCCAGCTCGATAATATATTGATACTTCTCCTGCCAGTCGGGGAGGAAGGCGAAGGTATCGATCAGCTCCTGCTGGGCGTCCTTGATGCTGGTTTCGGGCAGGCTCAAAGGAAAGGTCCTTATGTGTTTTGCCTACCGGCCTTTGGCCTACTTGAGGCGTGTTTGCCTATAGGCCTTCGGTCTACTTGAGGCAGGAAGGTTCTATACCCCCTTAGTCATTCATCTGCGAGCGGCTTTGCGAGGCGCCCAGATCCTCGATGATCGGGCAATCGGGGCGATGGTCGCCATGGCAGCTGTCGGCCAGATGTTTCAGCGACTGGCGCATCGCCTCCATCTCCTGGATCTTCTTCTCCAGCTCGTCCATGTGGTTGAGCGCAATGCGCTTCACTTCGGCGCTCGACCGCTCCCGATCATCCCACAGCGCCAGCAGATTGCGGATATCCTCGATGGCGAAGCCCAGGTCGCGCGCCCGGCGGATGAACCGCAATCCATGCAGGTCACGCTGGCTGTACAGGCGATATCCCGAATGAGTCCGCGAGGCACGCCCGATCAGGCCGATGCTCTCGTAATAGCGGATCATCTTGGTCGAAACGCCGGTAGCCTTCGCCGCTTCCCCGATGTTCATCGCGATGCCTCCCCCCTATCCTGATTAAAAGAGATAGGGAGGAGTCATCGCCTAGCAAGATGGCGGAATGAGGTTACAGGCTTGTCCGACCTAAAGCGCGGTCCAGCCGCCATCGACCGAGATGGTCGTACCGGTGATGGAAGCCGCGCCGGGGCTGCACAGGAAGACGGTGGTGGCCGCAACTTCCTCGACCGTGACAAATTTCTTCGTCGGCTGGCGGGCGAGCATAATGTCGCGGATGACCTCGTCCCGGTTCTTGCCATGGACCTTCATCTGATCGCCGATCTGACCTTCGACGATAGGGGTCAGCACATAGCCGGGGCAGACGGCATTGCAGGTGATGCCCTTTTCCGCCGTCTCCAGGCCCAGGGTCTTGGTGAAGCCAACGACGCCGTGCTTGGCCGCGACATAGGCTGACTTATAGGGCGAAGCGCTAAGCCCATGGGCCGAGGCGATATTCACGACGCGGCCCCAGCCCTTCGCCAACATGTTCGGCAGCGCGAGCTTGGAACAATGGAAGACGGCCGACAGGTTCAGCGCGATGATCGCATTCCACTTGTCGTCCGGGAAATCCTGCACGGCGGCCACATGCTGGATACCGGCGTTGTTCACCAGGATATCGATTGGGTCGATACGACCGAACATGGCCTGGATCGCAGCCGGATCCATCAGGTTGGCACCGTCATAGACGCATTTTACGCCGCGGCCTTCAATGCCGCTGCGGGCAGCTTCGATAGCGCCTGCATCGCCCAAGCCGTTCAGGACGATATTGGCGCCCTGGTCGGCAAGCCCCTGCGCAATCGCCAATCCGATGCCACTGGTGGACCCTGTGATAAGCGCGGTTTTGCCTTTAAGCATCGACGATCTCCAACAAAAAAGACGGGCAATTACAGAAGCCTATGCCGGACGATGGCGTCCTGCATCGGCTTCGTCAACGGGGCTTCACATCCAGCTTTTCAAGATTGGCGCGGGCCGCCTCGGATTCCGCCGCGTTCGGGGCAATCCGCAGCAATGCCATCCAGTCGGAGCGCGCACCGGCATCATCGCCCTTCAAGCGTCGCTGAATCCCGCGCTCCAGCAGGGCCGCCAGATTACGGGGATCGGCACCGACCGCTTTCTCCGCATCCTCCAGACCAAGCTCCAGCTCGTCCACATAGCGATAGGCGGTCGCGCGATAGACCAGAGCATCCACCCGCCGGGGTGCCCGCTGAAGCACGAGGTTCAGATCGTCGATCGCTTCCCAATAATGGCCCGACTGGCCCAGGGTGATCGCCCGATCCGTCAGCAGATCCATATCGCCAGGGCGCCGCTTCAAAGCCTCGCTCTGCAGCGCAAAAGCCCGTTGCAGATCCCCCACCTCGACCCAGGCCAAAGCCGCCTGTCCCATGAGGTCGGGCACCAGATCCTTGCGATCCTCCGGCACCAGCTTGATCAGGCCTTCCAACTCGTCGGCGGCTTCCTTGGGCTTCTTCAGGCCGATCAGCGCGCGGGCAAGGCAATGGCGCGCGGGGATGCCGCCGCCGCGCTCCGCCCAGGTACGCGCGCTTTCGGACGCCTCCATCGGCGAGCGGGAAATCAGCGCCATGCAGGCCTGGTATTGAGCGGACTGATCGATACCAGCCGCGACAGCCGACCCGGAGATGCAGCCTGCGGCAAGGAGGGGGATGAGAATCATGCGCATTCCCGCTATATAGGCGCTATGACCCAGCTTCGTCCATCCACCCCCCTGTTGTTTTGTTTTGGCCTGGGCTTCAGCGCCAAGGCAACCGCCCGTGCCTGGATCGCCCAAGGTGGCCGCGTCGCCGCGACCATGCGCTCCCCCAAACCAATGCCCGATGGGGTTGAAGCACTGCCATTCGATCCGGCGGATGCCCGGACTTTGCAGCTTCTGCAGGAGGCCGATGCAATCCTATCCAGCGTTCCCCCAGCCGGGGACGGCGGGGATGCGGATGGTCCACTAGATCCTGTCCTGGCCAAGTTTGGCGATGCTCTCGGAAGCCTCAAGCCGCGCTGGGTCGGCTATCTGTCGACGACCGGGGTCTATGGCGATGTGCAGGGCGCCTGGGTGGATGAGAACAGCCCTCTGCAGCCGATCTCCGCCCGCTCCCGCAATCGCCAGGCGGCCGAGGAGGCATGGCTGTCCCTGCCCTTGCCCGTACATGTCTTCCGCCTGTCCGGCATCTATGGCCCCGGACGCGGCCCTCTGGCCCAGGTGAAAAGCGGCACCGCCCGCCGCACTATCAAGCCGGGCCATGTGATGAACCGTATCCATGTGGAGGATATCGCAGGCGCCGTCCTGGCCTCGTTTGAGCGGCCCTCCCCCGGCGCGGTCTATAATATGGCTGACAATGAACCAGCCGAACCGGCCACGGTCATTGAATATGCCGCCAAGCTTCTAGGAGTGGAGCCGCCTCCGGCTCAGGTGTTCGACCCCGCCGCCATGACCCCAATGGCGGCCAGTTTCTGGGCGGAACAGAAGCGTGTATCGAACCGTAAGTTGACCGAGGAACTGGGATATCGGCTGAAGTATCCCACCTATCGTGAAGGCTTGGCTGCCGAGCTTTAGCCGGTGCCGGACAGCCCCAGGTGACGTTCCACCCGGCGCAGGCGGTCGTTCAGGTCTTCGATATGCACGCCATGCCCCAGGACGGAGGCATGATATTCCGTCACGGTCTGACGCAATCCGGCGACGTCCTTTTTGACCTGCGCCAGATCGCGGTGCACGCCGCTCATGTCCGACGAAAGGCTGTTGAGCATCAATGAGTGAGTTTTCAGCATCTCGCCCTGCTCTCGCTGCGTCGCCGCAACCGTTCCAAGCAATTGATAGATCGCGCCGATATCGACTTCTGCCATGATGCCTTCTAAGCGCCTCCCCAACGCAACCCTAGATGTTCTTGATTAGTTCGTCCAGCGTGTTTGCCAGCAGCGCCAGATCCTGGGGTCGCGACAGGCGGTGATCGCCGTCCTTGATCAGAGTCACCCGGACATCGCTCCCCTCGATAGCTTCGGCCAATCTGAGGCTGCGCTCGGGCGGCACATCGGGGTCGGCCTGACCATGCAGCAGCCGCACCGGAACCTCTATTGGCAGGCCGCGGCGCAGCACCAGATGCTCCCGCCCCTCGTCGAGCAACTGCTGAGCGATGATGAAGTCCCCGCCATAGGCTGACGGCCGCCTCAAAACCCCATCCCGGCGCAGGATCACCCGGTCCTCTCCCGTAAGCGACGGTCGCATCAGGTCTTCGGTAAAATCGGGGGCGGACGCGATCCCCACCAGGGCCGACACCCGCTCAGGCCGAGTAAGAGCCGCCAGTGTCATGAGCCACCCCCCCATAGAAGATCCGACAAGGATGAGAGGCCCCTGCACCACTTTATCGATCACACGCAGCGTATCCGCCAACCAGCGACCGATGGTGCCATCCTCGAAACGCCCTTCGGAAGCGCCATGCCCGAAAGGATCGAAACGGACGAAAGCCTGTCCCCGGTCCGCGGCATATCGCGCCAGGAAGGAGGCTTTTTCCCCGGCCATCGATGAATTATAACCGCCGATGAACAGGATGCAGGGCGACCGGCCAGGAATCGCTTGGTAGGCTATCGAAGCGCCATCGTCTGATTTAAGTACCTTTGCCGTCGCATTTTCGCTAATGGACTGTGCCGTTAGCGTGCCACCATTAACTTCCATGGCTTCCCCCATCGTGCAGACCGACCCCCGCCCCGCCACAGTGTTGCAAGTTCTTCCCCGCCTGCAAAGTGGCGGTGTCGAGCGGACGGCGGTTGACGTCGCTGCCGCCCTGGTCGCTGCCGGATGCCGTGCCATCGTCGTATCGGCTGGCGGGCAGATGGTCCATGAATTGACCCGTGTCGGCGCGGAACACATCCAGTTGCCCGTGGAAAGCAAGTCGCCCTGGACCATCTGGCGGAACATCTCGCGCCTTGCCGACCTCATCAAGGCCGAGAATGTCGATATCGTCCATGCCCGCAGCCGGGCGCCCGCCTGGTCGGCCTATTTTGCTGCCCGGCGCACCGGACGCCCGTTTGTGACTACGGTGGCCTTCAACAGCGCTAAGCGGAAAATCAACCGCTTCAAGAAATTCTATAGCTCGATCATGGCGCGCGGCGATCTCGTCATCGCCAACTCCTATTACACCGCCGAGAATGTGCGTGCGAATTTCGGCGTTCCCGATGTCCGTGTTCGCGTCATTCCGCGCGGCATCAATCTCGATATCTTCGATCCCGCTGCCGTCTCGCCCGAGCGCATCATCCAACTGGCTCAGGCTTGGCGTCTGGACGCTGGGGTTCCCGTCGTCATGATGCCCGCCCGCATTACCCGCGCCAAAGGGCATGCGACCCTCATACAGGCCATGGCGCAGGTCGCGCGGCCGGGCGTGCAGTGCCTGATGGTGGGGACGGATGGCGGCAAGGAGGATCTGCGGCAGGAGCTTGAAAAGCTGGCCACCGAATGTGGTGTCGGCGGCACCGTGCGGTTCGTCGGTGATTGCCGCGATATGGCCGCCGCTTACATGCTGGCGGATGTCGTCGTTTCAGCCTCCACGGAACCGGAAAGCTTCGGCCGCACCCTGGTCGAGGCCCAGGCCATGGGCCGCGTCGTCGTCGCGACCGATCACGGCGGCGCCCGGGAGACGGTGGTTGAAGGGCAAAGCGGTTGGCTGGTCCCTCCTGGCGACGTCATGGAGATGGCAAACGCACTGCGCACGGCGCTGGTCCTGCCGGCCGCTGTTCGCGCAGCCATGGGGGCGAAAGCTCAGGCCCGGGCACGCCAGCTTTACGCCAAGGAAGCGATGACCGGTGCCACGCTGGCCGTCTATAACGAGCTGCTGGCAGGGCGCCCCGTTTGAAGACGGAGACATCCGGACCTATCCTCGTCATCAAACACGGGGCCTTCGGAGACATCATCCTGGCGATGGATGCGTTCGCCGCCATTCGTAAACATCATCCGAATCAAAAAATTATTGCCCTTACTACAAAGGGTTACAGGGGTATCTTAAGCCAAACACCCTATGTCGATGAGGTGTGGGTGGATACCAAGCCCGGCTGGTCATCCCCCGGCGAATGGCTGGCCCTGCGCGCCCGGATAAAAGCCGCTGGTTTTGCACGAATCTATGATCTGCAGGGGTCGGGGCGCACGGCAAAGATATTCCAACTGCTGCGCCCGAACCCGCCTGAATGGAATGGCACCGCCTGGGGCTGCGCTTTGCCGGATCGCCGACCAGAGCCCAAGAAGCGCCATCCGATCCAGCGCCATCGTCAGCAATTGGAACAAGCTGGGATAACGGATTTCCCTGAGCAGGACTGGTCCTGGTTCGATGAGCCCGTCGATTTTCCCCTGCCGGAGCGCTACGTCCTGCTGGCACCGGGATGCGCGCCGCATCGACCGGAGAAACGCTGGCCGGCCCTCCATTTCGCCGAGCTCGCGCGCTGGCTGGTGGCGCGACAGCTGACCCCGATCATTCTGGGAACGGCTGCTGAGGGCGAAGCTTTGGCGACCATTGCAGCGGGCTGTCCGGAGGCGCTTGATCTGCGCGACCGCACCAGTCTGCCCCAGATCGCACGGCTGGCCAGGGGAGCACAGGCTGCCGTTGGTAACGACACGGGACCGATGCATCTGATCGCTGCCGTCGGCTGCCCCTCGCTTGTCCTGTTTTCCCACGCCTCCGACCCGGAGCTGAGCAGCCCGCACGGGCGCAAGGTCAGGACCTTGAGGCATATTCCTTTGGCGGACCTCCCCCCCAAAGACGTCGAGCAGGCCCTCTCGGACCTGCTCGGCTAAACGCTCGACATTTATGGAAGCCCTGCTGTTAAGCGGTCAGTCCTGATTGCGACGCGGCAGGGATACCGGCGGCGCCTGCATTTCTGCCGGCCGCGACGGGGACGGACGTTCGTACCCCGGACCATTATCCATGACCTTTACCGCGCCACTCGTAACCGCCATTCCAAACAGGGCGGCCATCAATGTTTCTGTAGCCTTCGCACCCATCACCATCGCTGCCTCCATTCCGCAAGAATTGATCTGTATCACGCGAGAACTTATAAAAATACTTTAACATCATTATGTAAGTCATTGTAAACAAAATAATTTTATCATTTTTCTGCCCTCCCCTGCCGGTCATACGGTCGTCAGGCAATTTTTGCCGGGCTAGGCGTTATCTACGGTGGATAAGCGAGATCGCGGCGCCAGTTTCAAGGCCCCGGTCACGCTAATGCCCAAAAGCAAAACGAGCCTGCCGTCACGCGACGGCAGGCTTCGTACTTAGGGAACTCTTGGCGGAACTTGGCGGTTCCGCTCGTTTCTAATTTAAAAGAGGCGGCGCTTTAGACGACGCCGGAATAACTGACTGTCGGAAGATGCAGGGCCAGATCGACGCGACGTACCTGATCCAAGCGCAGACGTCGCCGGGTGGCCTGGAACAGCGCTTGCCGGGCAACAGCAATAGCGATCTCCCGCTCCAGCGGATTAGCAAGATACAGCGCCCGCTGCATCAAATCGCGATAAGCAGATAGTGCATAAGGCGACCCCTTGAGGTTCATCAGGGCCGACAATTGGCGCAGGTTCGGTTCAGTTGCGGGCTTAGCCGCACGAGACACGATGTTTTCCATTTGTCGCTCCTTTCCTCAACGATCTATAGGGCTGTCGTGCGGCCGGGCGTAATCGCCACCGGACGGGTCGTTGCCTTTTTCGGCACTTGGGGCGTTTTCACCGGCTGCGCTTGGGGAGACGACTCGACCAGACCAACCTTGCGGCCAACCTGATCAAGCGAACGGCTGAAACATTCAAAGAAACCCGCCGAGCAGTTCGCCTTGCCACCACCATTGGCCGACCCGCTGTCGACCTCGGCAAACGCCGGACCGGCTGCGGACAAAGTGACCGCCAATATTGATGTAATGCAGAGACGACGCATGCTCGATTTGCCTCCTTGATGAACTCTCAAACCACTAATGACATCGTGGTTCCCAAGTACTCAAGCCTCGCAGGCACGGATCACTGCCTTATCACGCTGCGGTCGATAAATCGCCACAGGCCGATAAATTTTTCTCTAAAATACAAAAGGCAGCCGAAGCTGCCTTTTGTCACATTTTCAACTCAACCTGTGACAGAAGTTAACGCACCAGGAAGTTTGTGAACTGCCACGGATCTTCCCTGTCCAGCCAAGGCTCCGGGAAAAGATCATAGCGTTCGGTATGCGGGGTCCAGTCGCTCTGAACCGAGACCACGGGGCCAAGATAGGGCTTGGCGATTTCCAGGATCTCGGCATGGGGCAGAGCCTCGGGCTCGCAATATCCCATGTTCGGGTTGGTCACAGCCCAAACACAGGCCGAGATCACACCGGCACAGACTTGCAGCGCCGTCGCGTTCTGACCGGGGATAACCTTGCGGGCCTCGTGGATCGACAGCTGCGAACCATACCACCAGCTGGTCTTGCCATGACCCATCAGCAACACGCCAAGCTCGTCGACGCCATCGACGATCTCATCCTGCAGGATGCGGACCTTCTGCGGCACTTCCCAATCCTTCATAATCACCTCACGCAAGGACACAATCGCGTCCTGGCAGGGGTGATAGGAATAATGGACGGTCGGGCGCCAGATCGGACGGCCATCCTCGCCATAGGTGGTGAGGTAGTTCGAGAGCGTGACGCTTTCGGAATGGGAAATCACGATCCCGAAGATCTGCCCACCCTTGGGCACCCAGGAACGCACCTGGGTCAAACCGCCCGGCTTGTCCATATAGATCGCATTGCCGGGACCGAAGGTGAAATGCTGGCCCAGCGGCGGCAAGCGCTTCTCATGCGTCCCCCAGCCCATCTCGGCCGGATAGGTCGCCTCGCCCCAGAAACCCAGAACCGACCAGGTATTGACGAACTCGTCCGGTTCCTTGGGCTTGGAGGAAACCTGAGTATCGCGCTCGGAGATATGGATGACCTTGGTGCCGGTGCGGCGGAACAGATCGGCCCAGTCTTCGCGCGTCGTCGGCGTCGTAAAGCTCAGATCCATCGCCTTGGCGATATCGAGCGTCGCGGCCTTCACGAAGTGATTGACGATGCCGGGGTTCGCCCCATGGGTCACAACAGCCGTCGGGCCATCCTTGCGCCAGCTTTTAGCGGCATGGCGGATGGTTTCATGGCTGTTGTAGTGGGTACGCGACCAGGACGGCAGGCTCAGCTCGCCATAGCTGTCGGCCCAGGGCTCCAGCGAGGTGTCGACATAGAGCACACCGGCATCCTGGCACCAGGAGATGATCGCCATGGCGTCAACGCCGGCGGTCAGGTTGATGAGCAAGTCCCCAGCGGAAAGATGCTGACCGAGAATCTCAGCCAGATTGTTAGGATCGAGCGTTACGATCTTGTAATTCATGCCTTTTTTAGAAAACGGCGCGAATTTATCCGTATGGTTGTCGGCTTCGATCACCGTGACTTTTTCTAGCGGCATCTCGAAATGCCGCTCGATCACCGGAAGGACGCACTGACCAACGCTGCCATAGCCCAACATCACGATCCGTCCGCTGAACGGGACTTTTTTGTACATCATCACCTCAAGGTTGAAGTTGCAAAGGGGTCAATAAACGCGGGTTAAGCCAGAAAAGCAACCACGCCACAAAAGATTAACGCCAGCCGCCCCAGGGAATGGGGCGGCTGGTTAAGAATTTTCGCAAACAGAATGGAAGCTGGGAACCCTCTGTTAGTCTTCGTTCACAAAGGGATTATCGCCCTTTCTCAGGACGACGCGCACTGGAACGCCCTCTAGACCGAAAGTATCCCGGAAAGAGTTGATCAGATAACGCATGTAACTCTCCGGCAACTCGTCAGGCCGGGTCGTGAACAGTGCGATTGTCGGCGGCCGCTGCTTGATCTGCGTGGCATAGCGGATCTTGAGACGGCGCCCGCTGACCATGGGCGGCGAATGGGTCTCGATAGCGTCCCCAAGCCAGCGGTTGACCTTGGAGGTCGAAACGCGGAAGCCCCATTTGGCGTGCAGCGCCAGCGCGGCATCCAACAGCGTATTGAGGTTCCGGTTGGCAAGTCCGGACGTCGTGATGATCGGCAGGCCTTTGACCTGGGGAAGCGAGATCTGCAGACGATCCTTGATGTCTTGCATCATCTCGTCCTTGTTCTTGACCGCATCCCACTTATTGATGGCGATAACAAGACCACGGCCTTCCTGGACCACCAGCGAGGCCAGGGTCAGATCCTGCTTTTCAAGGCCAAGGGTGCCATCAAGCACCAGCACCACGATCTCGGCAAAGCGGATGGAGCGCAGCGTCTCGCCCACCGACAGCTTCTCGAGCTTTGCAGTGACACCGCGCTTGCGGCGCATGCCGGCGGTGTCGACCAGCTTGAGCTTCCGGCCCTTGAATTCGAAGGGAACCGAGATCGAGTCGCGCGTAATCCCAGCCTCGGGACCGGTGAGCAGGCGCTCCTCGCCAAGCAACGCATTGATCATCGTCGATTTACCCGCGTTCGGGCGGCCGACAATGGCCATCTGGATGGGCTTGTTGGCGCGATAGGCGGCCTCTTCGTCGGTTTCGTCGCCTTCAACGTCCGAATCGAAATCGAGGTCGTCCTCGCTGGGTTCGACGATCCCCTCCTCCGCGCGCTTTGCGATCCAAAGCGGGCGCAGGAACTGATAGAGATCGGCCATGCCTTCGCCGTGTTCGGCGGAGATAGCGATGGGCTCACCCAGGCCGAGCTCATAGGATTCCATCAGCCCGTCGGCGCCCGCCTTGCCCTCGGCCTTATTGGCCAGCAGCAAAATCGGCTTGTCCGAGCGACGCACAAGAGCGGCGAAGAAACGGTCGGTTTCCGTCAACCCGACACGCGCATCAATCACAAAGAGCGTGATATCGGCATCGCGGATCGCGGCTTCAGTCTGGCGACGCATACGCGCCTCCAGGCTGTTGTCCGTCACATCCTCGAGACCAGCGGTATCGATGATCGTGAAATCGAGATCGCCCAGATGCCCGTCGCCTTCGCGCCGATCACGGGTCACGCCGGGCGTGTCGTCGACCAGGGCGACACGGCGGCCGACCAGACGGTTGAACAGGGTCGATTTGCCGACATTGGGTCGGCCGACAATTGCGACTTTCAAAGTCATTAGCGATACGCCACCAGTGTGCCGTCGTCCGTCAGGACCAGCAGTGTCTTGGCCGCGACAACGGGCGTGACGCCGCTGCCACCGGGGAGGTTTTGTTGCCCCAGGATCTGGCCGGTATAGGGAGAAACAGCAACCGCATATCCGTGCGACCCCACAAGGATCAGGCGGTCACCCGCCAGAACAGGTCCTGCCCAACGGATAGGATCACGCTGCTTTTCGGGATCTTCATAGCGGTCGAGCGACAGGGACCAGCGCACGCGCCCGCTTTCCCGCCGCAGCGAATAAAGCTCGCCTGTCGGGGTCAGCGCGAAAACATAATCGCCAGCCACCCAGGGGCTATCACCCAGGGGAATTTCACGATCCCAAAGCCGCTCGCCATTCCGCATATCGATTGCGGCCACACGGCCCGAGTTGCTGCCCGCAATAACCAACCCGCGATCAATCACCGGATTGCCGCGGATATTGGCAAGTGCCGAAACTGAATCGGAGCGCCGGGCGGACGCCAGATTATCACCCCAGGCGATACGGCCTGTATCTGCCCGCAAAGCGAAAAGCTCACCCGAACTATAGGGACTGACAACAATACCACTGTCGACAGCTGGTGACGCGGCACCCAGCAAGCCGGCAGCTTCGTTGATCCCGGCATGGCTCCAGAGGCGGCGGCCATCTTCGGCCGAAAGCGCAACCAGCTGATTATCGATGGTCACGACAAAAACGCGGTTGCCAACGATGGTCGGAGCGCCGCGCATCGGCGCGGGCTGCGCCTGACGCCAGATTTCCTTACCGCTCGCGCCGTCCAACGCAACAACCTGGCCGAAGCTGGTGGCAGCATAGAGGCGACCGCTGTCATAGGCGACAGCACCTGAGATGGTGCCATCATCCTCGTCCGAGGGCGTCACATCGACACGCCAGGCCTGACGACCATTCTGAAGTTCGGTTGCCGTCACATTGCCGAAGACGTCGATGGTGAAGACCTTGCCGTCAGCAACGACCGGCGCCCCAGACAGAAAGCGGCGCTTGGCCGAGCCACTGCCGATTGAGGAACGCCAGACTTCCTTCAGAGAGTCGCCGAGTTCCAGATGCTGTCCGGCATGATCCGGCCAACCGCCCGCCTGCGGGTAATCGGGATATTCAGCCGGCGGAGGCAGTTCCACCTGCATTTCGGCAAGGGAAGGATCCGCTGCAATCGCACGACCTGCCTGCAGAACCGCGATACGCTCACCCGGCAAGGGGGGCTTAGGCGGTTCGCCAAACCAATCGTCGAAGGTCGAGCAGCCAACCAGCATGCTGGCAGCAAGCATCAGGACAGCCGTACGATGGATGCGGGCAGTGCGGATGACCGTCATATCAGGCCCCAAGCGCGGCCAGCAGCTCAGCGGCGCGGCTGCGCACACCCGCCGGGGCGGCCAGATCGTCGGACAGCGCCTGGAAGGCTTTTTTCGCCTCGTCGGTCTTGCCTGCCTTCAGATTGGCCAGCGCCGCCAGTTCGCGCGCCAGATGACGCCACGGGTTCGCTTCTCCGATGATCGGCTGCAGACGGCCGACAAGAGCCTGCGGATCTTCGGTATCGAGGCGCAGCAGGGCAGCCCGATACACGGCATAATCACGATAGAACTGCTCAAGGCTCGAGGTGGCAGCCAGTGCATCGAGCGCAGTCAGCGCCCCGGCGGTATCGCCCTTGTCGAGCTGAAGTTCGACCTGCTTCAGGCGCGCCAGGAAACCGAAGCCTTCGGTCGAATCCTGCGCCAGGGTGGCAAAGCCCGCCATCGCCTGATCTTTCTGCCCCTGCTCGATCGCCGTCATCGCGGCTGCATATTGCTCGCCCTGGGCACCGCGGCGCTTTGCCGACTGGTCTTTCCAGAAGACATAGCCGCCCACGCCGATCACGACCGCCAGCGCAACGCCAGCCAATACACCGCCGTAACGGGCCCAGAGGCGCTTGTATCGTTCGGTGCGAAGGTCTTCTTCGACTTCGTGGAAAATATCAGCCACGGGACGGCTTTCCTTACATTAACGGAACCAGAAGCGCGGGACGTTACTCTGCCGCGCGCCGCGATGCAAACTCAAGAAAAGCAGGGGTGTCAATTCACCCCCGCCACTTCACCGAACAGCCCAGGCTCGGCAGCTGTTCGCGCGGCCCACTGCCGGTCTGAGCTACCAGCTTCATGGCTTCGAAAAGATCCCGCCGGGCGCCCGGAACGACGTTTTTGCCGCCCACGTCAATACGACCGCGATATTGCAGGCGCAGTTCGCCATCGAAACCGAAGAAATCGGGCGTGCATTTGGCGTCATAGGCGCGCGCAATCTGCTGGGTCGGGTCGATCAGATAGGGAAACGGCAGCTGATGGGCCGCCGAGAAAGCCACCATGTGATCGAAGTCATCCTCCGGATAGGCATCGGTGTCATTGGGCATGATCGCGACCGACCGGATGCCAAGTCCCTCAAGCTCCCGCGCATCCCGGACGATGCGGTCGATGGCGCTTTTGACATAGGGGCAATGATTGCAGATGAACATCACCAGCGTGCCGCGCGGCCCCCGGACATCGGCAAGCCGCCAGAGTTTCCCATCCGTGCCCTTCAGGGCAAAGTCAGGCGCCGGCCATCCGAAGTCGCAAATGCCGCTTTCAACCGCCATAGTCCTGATACTCCATCCAAATTTTGTCCTGATCGCCTCTTAAGGATGGGGGATGCCGCCTTGAGCATCAAGCCGGTTCCCCCTTTTGCCCGCTTGATCTAGGGTAGCTCCATGTTCGGCCATATGCTCGCCCCCTTCGCCACCGTCTTCTTCCTGATCGCCGGTGCGGGGCTCATCAATACCCTGGTCCCGCTGCGGGCGCCCGTCGAAGGCTTCAGCCAGGGCGTCGTCGGTCTGTTTTCCTCAGCGCATTACCTCGGCATGCTGTTTGGTGCCATCGCCGCACCGCGCTTGATCGTGAGTGTCGGGCATATCCGGGTCTTCGCAGCCTTCGGAGCGATCTGCGCCATCTGTATGCTCAGCCACGCCCTGGTGGTAGATCCTTTCGCCTGGGGCTTTTTGCGCGCCGTCAATGGCTTCGGTTACGCCGCGCTCTTCACGGCGACAGACAGCTGGATCAATGCCAAGGCCCCCAACGAGGCGCGCGGGCGCACCATGGCGCTCAATACCATCATCCAATATGCCGGTAACGCGGGCGCCCAGAATTCGCTGCGCATTTTCCCGGCGAGCGGCTTTCATCTTTTCTCGGTCGCGGCCTGCTGTTTCCTGGCCGCCATCGTTCCGCTGGCTCTGACGCGCAAGGTTCCACCCGACCGCCCTACCCAGCCCAAGCTGCAGTTGCGCTGGCTCTTGAGCGTCTCGCCGGTCGCCGTCGCCGCCTGCTTCGTCTCCGGTTTTGGTAATGGCAGTTTCTGGACACTAGCCCCTTCCTTTGGCACCAGTATCGGGCTGGACGCCATCGGGGTCGGCACCATGATGACGGCTGCCATTATCGGATCGGCCATCGGCCAATGGCCTGCGGGCAAGATCTCCGACCGGGTAGACCGCCGCTATGTCATGGCGGGAGCCGGGGCGATTGCCGCCCTGATGTGCCTTGCCATCGCAACCATCGGCAATATGGTGCCCTCCAGTCTGACCTTCCTGGTTTTCGGCTTCGGTCTGGTGGGCTTCGCGCTCTATCCCGCCGCCACTTCCCACGCCAATGATATGGGCGGGCGGGAGAACAGCGTCTCCATCTCCTCCGGGTTGCTGCTGGTCTATTGCATCGGCGCCGTGATCGGCCCGACGGTGGCCGCTTTCCTGATGGAGCGCATCGGCCCCTCGGCCCTATTCATGCTCATCGGTACCGGTGACGCGGCCCTGGCGGTCTTCGCCCTCTATCGCCGCCGTGCCCGCCCCGTTGCTCCCAGCGAGCCTGCGGCCCCGGCTCCGATCCCCCTGGAAGAAACGGCCGAGCGTCCGCCCGCCGACCTGCGATAGACCTGCCCCATGGATAAGCTCCCCATCGAACCGGTCATTCCGGCGTTGCTTAATGCGCTCGCATCCGCCGGACGCGCCGTACTCCAGGCTCCACCCGGCGCAGGCAAGACCACACGCGTTCCGCTGGCCCTGCTGGATGCCCCCTGGCGGGCAGGTGGCAAGATCATCGTGCTGGAGCCCCGCCGCCTCGCCGCCCGCAGCGCCGCCCTGCGCATGGCTACCACGCTGGGCGAGGAGGTCGGAGAGACCGTCGGCTATCGGGTTCGTCTTGATAGCCGGATCGGGCCGAAGACGATCATCGAGGTCATGACGGAAGGCCTGTTTCTAAGGCGCCTGCAGTCAGACCCCAGCCTCGATGGCGTCGCGGGGGTGCTGTTTGACGAGTTTCACGAAAGATCGGTCGATGGCGACCTCGCCCTCGCCTTTTGCCTGGAAAGCCGGGCCGCCTTGCGCGACGATCTGCGTCTGCTGGTCATGTCGGCGACCCTGGATGGCGAGGCGGTTGCGCGCCACCTGGACGACGCCCCGATCATCACCTCCGAAGGCCGCGCCTTTCCGGTCGAGATACGCCACCTCCCCCGTCCCGACCGGCTGGAGCCCGCGATGGCCGCCGCCATCCGGCAGGCGCTGAACGAGGTTCCCGAAGGCGATATCCTCGCTTTTCTGCCGGGCGGAGCAGAAATTCGCCGCACCGCCGATGCACTGGTAGGACTGCCCCCGACCATCGACCTGACGCCGCTGCACGGCGACCTCCCGCTGGCCGAGCAGGACCGCGCCATCAAACCGGCCCCCACAGGGCGCCGCAAAGTGGTGCTCGCCACCAGCATCGCCGAGACCAGCCTGACCATCGAAGGGGTGCGGGTCGTCATCGATAGCGGCCTGTCGCGCGTGGCGCGGTTCGATCCCAATTCCTCCATGGGCCGGTTAGAGACCGTGCGCGTATCGCTGGCAGCCGCCGAACAGCGCCGGGGCCGCGCGGGCCGCGTCGCCCCGGGGGTTTGTTATCGTCTTTGGCCCGAAGCTGAGACGCGGGCGCTGCTGCCCTTCCATCCGCCCGCGATCCTGGAAGCCGACCTGACGCCGCTCGCCCTGGAGCTCGCGGTCTGGAGTGCCGATAGCCTGCCCTGGCTGACCCCGCCCCCCTCCGGCACGTTGAGCGCGGCCCGCGAACTTCTGAACGACCTCGGCGCCCTGGACGAAGGCCGCGTCACAACGCACGGCAAGGCAATGTCGGAGCTTGGCGCCCACCCGCGCCTTGCGCATCTGATGCTCACGGGCGCAGCCGACGGCTATGGGGCGACAGCCTGCCTCCTTGGAGCGTTACTGTCGGAGCGAGATCCCCTGCGGGGGCCGATGGCGCGCGATACCGACCTTGGCCGCCGCGTCGATCTGCTGCGCGGCGAAGAGACTTCCCCTGCCCTGGATCGCGGAGCCGCAGCCCGCATCCGCGAACAGGCCAAGGCCTTCCGTCGTCAGCTGGACCTGCCCGCCCAGGATCGCGAACGGTCGGACGGGGAATTGATAGGCCGTCTTGTCGCCCTGGCCTATCCCGACCGTATTGCCCAGCGGCGCGGACCGCCCGGCCAGTTCCGCCTGTCCGGCGGACGCGGT
Organism: Lacibacterium aquatile; assembly: GCF_042683105.1. Taxonomy (NCBI): domain Bacteria; kingdom Pseudomonadati; phylum Pseudomonadota; class Alphaproteobacteria; order Rhodospirillales; family Rhodospirillaceae; genus Lacibacterium; species Lacibacterium aquatile. The sequence goes on along the minus strand of NZ_JBHUIP010000004.1, from coordinate 139,943 downwards.
GCCAGCCTGCCGCCCGAGGATCCGCTCGCCGCCAACGAATTCCTGGCAGTCGCCGCCATCGATGGCCAAAAGCAGACTGCCCGCATCTTCCTGGCCGCCCCCGTCAGCCGTGCCGGGCTGGAGGCCGATTTTCCCGAACGTCTAGCCGAACGCGCTTTCGTGGAATGGGACGAGCGGGAAAAAATCGTGCAGGCGCGGCGCCAAATCCGCCTTGGCGCGCTTATTCTTTCCGACAAGCCTCTGACTAACCCAGGTTCGACGGATGTCGCAGCAGCCGTCATGGCAGGAATCCGCCGCCATGGCTTGGCTCTGCTGCCTTGGAACGACACCTGCGAAACCCTGCGCCAGCGGGTGGCTTTTGCCCGTCGTTATGATTCCGATCAGGATTGGCCCGATCTTGGAGACGAGGCGCTTTTATCGACCCTGGAAGAATGGCTGGCGCCCCATCTGGACGGGATTTCCCGCGCCACCCATTTCAGCCGCATCGACCTGTTCCAGGCCTTGAGCAGCTTGATGCCCTGGCCGTTGCCCGCGCGCCTCGACAAGATCGCACCGACGCATCTGTCTGTTCCCAGTGGCTCCCGCATCCCCATCGACTACAGCGGCGAAGAGCCTGTGCTGGCGGTGCGCCTGCAGGAAATGTTCGGACTGGCGACGACCCCCAGCGTTGCCGAGGGCCGCGTGCCGGTGCTGCTGCATCTTCTGTCGCCCGCGCGCCGTCCGGTTCAGGTAACTCGGGATCTGGCAGGTTTCTGGCGGGGTGCCTATGCCGAGGTGCGCAAGGATCTGCGCGGGCAATATCCCAAGCACTATTGGCCCGATAATCCGCTCGAAGCCGAGGCGACGGCCCGCACCAAGAAACACATGGGGAAACCCACACCGCAATAAGCCTGCAACAAAACTGCGTTAGTCATACGGGCGATGAAAAAGAAAGATGACTAGCGGAGCGCCTACCGAATGCTTGCCGCCCTTGATGCGACCCCCAGGCGTATGGCCCCCACGCCTGCTGGACTGACCAATCTGGACTATGCCTTCCAGCCGATTGTTGCCATGCGCACCGGCAGGACTTTGGGATTCGAGGCGCTTCTGCGCGGTCTGGACAGCAGTCAATATCCGACCCCGGCCGCCCTTTTTGAGGAAGCTTTCGCCGACGGTCGTCTGGTCGATCTCGAGACCACACTGCGCGCTACCGCCTTGAGCAAATTCGGTCGCAGGGCCGAGGCGCTGGACGAGGCGATGCTGTTCCTGAATGTCGACGTCAGGCTGTTTTCGTCGGCCGGATACGATGCTCGCCTCACCATTGACCTGCTGGATCGCGCACGGCTGTCACCGACCGGGATCTGCCTGGAATTGGCGGAAAGGCACGAATTCACCATGGCCGGTCAGGCGGCCGATATTTTCGAGCATTACCGCCGCAGCGGTTTCTGCGTCGCCATCGACGATTTTGGTGTCGGTTTTGCCGGGCTGAAGCTGCTCTATGACGCCAAACCGGATTTCATCAAGATCGACCGCTTCTTCATCTCCGGCATCGATCAGGATGTCCTGAAGCGCGGCCTTGTCGAGCAGGTGGTGCGCTATGCCCATATCCGCGGGACGCAGGTCATTGCCGAGGGGATCGAACGCGATGCGGAATTCTATGTTTGCCGCGACCTTGGATGCGACTTTGCCCAAGGCTATCTGATCGCCCGCCCGACCATGGCGCTTGAGGAGATGGAGGCCCGCTATGACGTTGTCTCCGACCTCAATGCCCGCGACCGCCGCCGCCGCCAGAGCACCCCGGCGGCCATGCCTGCCGAGGCCATGGAGATGGTCGAACCGTTGCCGCTCAATCTCAAACGCGGCGAATTGCTCGATTTCTTCCGAAACGATGACGCTCCCTCCATCGTGCCGGTGCTGGATGAGCGCAAACGGCCCCTGGGTGTGGTGCGGGAACGGGAGTTGAAACCCTTTGCCTATAGCCGCTATGGCGGTGAGCTTTTGCGCAACAAGGGCATCGGCGACAGCATCCGCGAATTCATCCGCCCCTGCCCTGTCTGCGATGTGGAAACCCGCGTCGACCGTATCGTCGAGGCCTTCTCGGGCGATGCCGCTGCCGACGGCATCATCCTGACGGAAGAAGGCCGCTATGTCGGCTTCCTGTCGCCGCGCGCTCTGCTGAAGCTGGTGAACGAATACAACCTTGCCGCCGCCTCGGACCAGAACCCGCTCTCGCGCCTGCCGGGCAATCATCGGATTGAGCGGCATCTGGAACAGGTGGTCGACGATACCAGCCGTCCCGCGTGCCTGGTCTATTTTGACTTCGACAACTTCAAGCCCTTCAACGACACCTACGGCTTCCGCCAAGGCGACCGGGCCATCCTGATGTTTGCCGAGCTGTTGCGGAATGCCGCGACCAGCCATGGCGGCTTTGCGGGACACGTTGGCGGGGATGATTTTTTCTTTGGCCTCAGCGGCCTGCCCGAGGAGGAGGCGCTGACGATCGTCGCCGATATCGTCGCGAAGTTCCGAACCGATGCTGAGTCACTTTATGACGCCGAGGCGCGCGCTGCGGGCTTCATCACAGCAAAAGATCGTTTCGGAGAAACGCGCGAGTTCCCATTGCTGCGAGTCTCCGGGGTGGTGGTTTGCATGAACCCGGAAAGCCTGCGCCCCACCGTCGACGCCTTCGGTATCCTGGCCGCCGAGCGTAAGCCGCGCGCCAAGGAGATCTTCAACCACCTCTATATCGAGCGCCTACCCTGATCGGGGCGACCGTTAGAGCTGCTGGTTCTGCCCGCCGGAAACACGCACGTTGATCGGCCCTTGATCATCCGACTGCTTGGCGCGCTTCAGGATCGTCTTGATAAGCCGACCATCGAAGGGACCATCGCTCTCCGCGCCCTCAACTTCGTCGCTGGCCTGGGTCAAAGGCCCGGCATCGGCACCTACGTCCAGGCTGACGATCAGGTCGACACGCCGTCCCTTGAGCAGACGCTCGGCCGCAGGATCAAGATCATCCTTAGGCGCTGCAATTACCAGCAGATCCAGTCCGGCCGCACGGATGCCTTCGGCAACTCTCGGGATCAACGCAAGAGCGGCCGCAGGCACCTTTCTGTCCTCGGGCATCGCGAGAAGCAGGCCGATAGTATCGGTACGACCGGTTGCAAGTCGTCGTGCGGTCGGATTGGCATGATACCCCGCCTCTTGTGCCGCGGCGACAACTCTAGCGCGTGTTTTCGCACTGACTTCCGGATAACCGTTCAAGGCCCGCGACACGGTCGTCATCGATAGGCCGAGCTGAGTGGCAAGTTCCCTCAGGTCCATATTGTGTAATAGCTTCCAGAGACTTAGCAGGAGACGGCGGACGCCCCGGATGGGACGACTTAACCCTCTCAGTTCAAATTGTGGCTACACACATAACATCACTTTTAGTCAATTCTAGCATCTATTTCCTTTAAAAGCGGTTGCAGGGTGCGGTTTCTCCTTATGGTTCTCACTGCCTTTGCACAACAACAACCTATGACTTCATTCAAAGCGTTTAAAATTCATTTCCCGAATTTTATGCAAGACAGATTCAGAACAATTTTTCCGTATGAAAGTAAGGAACCTTAACCAATCTAATCTCAAGCTTGAGGTTTACGCCGAATGGATGCACGCAAACGAGTATAAGGCAGGGCTGCGGGATCGGCTGCATTAAGTCCTGGCGCAGCGACCACTAAGATCTGTTCAGCTATAGGCTGGAAGTCGGCCCGGAAATGAACCGAGCTTTTGAGCACCAGGATACGCGCAGCGGTTGGGTCGATGCCCACATGACGGAAGATCGCTTGCGTCGATGGCTGCTGACGGATCGATCCGATGGCAATATCCACGCCCTCCACACGCAAGGCTGCCATGGGGCCCAGATGGAGTGTACTTCCCTCCCACATCGGGCCGGACCCGGCAAAGACGCCATCGCCGATGGCTCGGACTTCACCGGTGACATGCAGGGGACTATCGCCGGGTGTACCCTTCCCCCCCAGATCCAGGGTGATTTTCGCCCCGACTCCCGCCTTGTGACAGGCCAGGGCCGCCTCGGGATCATAGAAGAGGCCTAGGGCTGCATTTTCGATCTTGGCATCCAGCAGAGCGCGTAGAAGCCCGGTAGTGTCCGAAGAGGAACCTGCGCCGGGATTATCCTGGGTATCGGCCAGAATGATCGGACGGCTGGCGGATCGGGCAAGTTCCACCGCTTCCGTAACGCCTTCTGCGACCGTCCGAACCCGTTCGCGAGCGAAGATCGGTTCCGCGTCGAGCAGCGCCTGGGTCAACCGCTCCACCGCCTGATCCGCCTGGGCCTGACTGGGAGCCGAGGCGAAGATAGCCGGACCGCAGTCGGTAATATCGGCAGGCGGGAATCCGGGGGTGAAGGAGAGGTCTGCGCCAGTCTCTCCTTCGATCTGCTCCAGCAGGCGGTAGAAGCCCGCCATCGGCTCGGACAAAGTGCATTGCGCTGTGATCGGGATGAGGTAGGGCAACTGGCGGAAGGCCTTCCCGTCCCATTTGCCCGTTGTCTCGATCAGACGTTGCGCGGCACGTGCCCCAATGTCGGCCATATCGACGTGGGGATATGTACGGAAGGCCAATAGCAGATCCGAGTGATCGACCATTGCCCGCGTCACATTGGCGTGGAGATCAAGGGAGACGACAATGGGGACAGTCTTGCCGACGATGGCGCGCACCCGGCGCAGCAATTCGCCTTCGCCGTCCTCCAGCCCTTCGGTCACCATCGCACCATGGAGATCGAGATAGACGGCATCGACCGGTCCTGCCGAAGCAAGATCCGACAGGAGCATCGCGACGATCCGCTCATAGGCATGATCCGTTACCGGACCGGACGGTTCTGCACTGGCCCAGAGCAGCGGGATCAGCGCGGCGCGACGGCGACCGGCTTCCTTGATGAAACCGGCGATGGGCAGATTGATGCCCGCGACGCCGTCAAAAAGCTCGTCCCCGTGCAGCAGACCCGGCCAGCCGCCGGGCCGTACAAAATCCTCGAAGGTGGCATTGGAGGGGGCAAAGCTGTTGGTTTCATGCTGAAAACCGCCGACCGCGATGCGCAAAGCCATAATCTTTCCTCGATACCTCGATAAACCACGCTGGCCTCTATACCCCTTCATGAGGGCGCGGCGCCATGGAAGTTCGCAATGCTTGCAAGCATCTGCGGCTTGGCGGCAAGCTCTAAGGGTCCCTTTTGTCACGGAAGCGGAACGAGCCTTGACGTGCTGATCCCTGTTCTGCTGCTGATCGCCGGATTGATCCTCTGCGCCCCGCTTGTCGGTAGCCGTCGCTACGGGCGCAAGCTGGCCGCCCTGCTGGTTTGCGGCATTGCGGTTGCAGCACTGCTGCATCTGATCCGTTTCGGGGGCCTCGGCGATACGCTGACGGTCACTGCCGGGCCACTGGCGTCGCTCATTCATCTGCGGATCGATGGGCTTTCGGCGTTGTTCCTGCTCGTCATCACCCTGCCCGCTGCCCCGATTCTGTGGTTCGCCGATGCCAGCGCCCGCCGGGGAGCCGAGCCGACAGCGACAGGCCCGCTGCTGATCCTGTTCGTTGCCGCCCTCTGCGCCGTGCCATTGGCCGACGATACGCTGACGTTGCTATTCGCCTGGGAAGCCATGGCGTTGACCTCCTGGCTGCTGCTGATCGCCACCCCGCGCGGCGCCGAAGCGGGCAAGCTCTATCTGGCAATGGCAATCCTGTCGGGACTGGCGCTGGTTATCGGAATCGGCTTGCCGCCCGCTTACGGCTTTCTAGCTCCCGCCGCCATCCTCATCGGCTGCATGGCAAAGGCCGGAATTGCTCCGCTGCACCTCTGGCTTCCCCCCGCCCACGCCGAAGCGCCCTCCGCTGCCTCTGCCCTTATGAGCGCGGTCATGACCAAGATGGCGATCTATGTCATCGCGCGCCTCTGGCTGGCGGGGGGTCAACCGCCGCCCTGGGGATGGGGATTGACCCTGGCAGTTTTCGGTGCCGTTTCCGCCGTGCTGGCTCTGGTTCAGGCGTTGGGCGAGCGGGATATCAAGCGGCTGCTGGCCCGCTCCACCCTCGATAACCTGGGACTGATCGCCCTCGCCCTTGGGCTAGCCGTCAGCTTCAAGGCAACGGGGCAACAGGCTCTGGCCGGTATCGCCTTTACCGGAGCCATCATCCATGTTTTTGCCCATGGAGCGATGAAAGCACTGGCCTTCTGTGGCGCCGGCGCTCTCGTCCAACTGATCGGCAGCCGCGATCTGACCCATACTGGGGGGCTTGCCACAAGGGCGAGGAAACTCTGCGGCCTGCTGCTGATCTCAGGCTTCGGTCTGGCCGCCGTCCCTCCCTTTGCCGGTTTCGCCGGGCTGTGGCTGATTCTGCAAGCCCTGCTGGCGGTGCCAACGGGCGCCCCGACCCTGCTACGTCTGGCGGCACCGCTGCTGATTGCGGCCGTCGGCATCGCGGGCGGTCTGTCGTTGGCGGTATTGGTGCGCGGGATTGGCCTTACGCTTTTCGGGCGCCCCCGCAGTCCGGCAGCCGAAGCCGCCAAGGACCCGCCTGTAGATGTCTGCCTAGCCCTAGCGGCGCTGGCAGTCTTGTCTGTCCTGGTGGGTCTGCTACCGGGCATTCTGCTGATGATCATCGAGCCCGGTCTACGCCAGATTGCGCCGCCGCCCTCGGCAAGCCTGCTCGGCGGGCTGCTGCTTTCAAACGGCGCGGGCTATAGCCCCCTGCCCGTGCTGGCGGCTTTCATCGCCCTGTTTGTCGCGCTGCAATGGCTGCTGAAACGCAAGTCGGCAGGCCAACGGGTGGCCCCAACATGGCTGGGCGGACATCCGGATCACCCACTGGAGGCGCAACCTTCGCCCGATGGTCTGGCCGAACCCCTGCTGCGCATCACCGGCCCGTTGCTTAGCCGGAAGGCCCAGCTAGAGGATGCGTCCCTCACCGTTTCACAGATCGAACCGATGGCGCCCCTGATCCAACGCGCCAAGGGCTGGCTGGCCAAAGCCATGGAGGCTACCGACTGGCTGCAACGCTTGAGCGAACGGGCAGCCCTTGCCACGGTGCTGGCTGTGCTGGCGGTTCTCCTGACCATCGTGGCGGCCCTGGCATGAGCGGCATTCTGATCCAAGCCCTGCAGGCTATACTGATCCTGGCAATCGCGCCCTTGCTGACCGGGATCGTGAAAACCGTTCGAGCGCGCGCCGCCGGTCGCCGCGGCCCATCACCGCTTCAGCCCTACCGCGATCTGCGCAAGCTGTGGCTTAAGGAAAGCCTTCTCATCGAAGGCGCGAGTCCTTTCCATGCCAAGGCGCCCCTTCTGATCCTGGTTTCGATGGCGCTGGCCGCTGCTCTGCTGCCGTCGGCCAGCCGGGATCTGATCACCATCGGCATTGCCGACCTGCTGGTTGTCATCGGCTTGCTGGCGCTTGGCCGGGCAATGCAGGTGTTGGCGGCCTTGGAGAGCAGAACCGCCTTCTCTGGACAGGGGGTGGGTCGTGAACTCCTGACCGCCGTTGCCGCAGAGCCGGTGCTGCTGGTCGGGCTCATGGGAGTCGTGCAGGTGGCCGGAACCAGTGATCTTGCCGGTGCCTCCAGTTCCCTGGCTGCCGCCGGGGTGAATGTATCGCTGGCGCTGGCGCTGGTTGCGCTGATCCTGGCTGCCCTGGCCGAAGCCGGGCGCATGCCCTTCGACAATCCCTCCACCCATCTGGAACTCACCATGGTTCATGAAGCCATGGTGCTGGATTATGCGGGCCGGGAACTCGCCTGTATCGAAGCGGCCAAGTCCCTGCGTTTGACGGTTTTGCTGGCCCTGCTGGCGGCGCTGTTCCTGCCTTTTGGAACGGCAGCCTCCGGCGATTGGCTGGGAGCTTTGATCGGCGTACCGCTGTGGATCGCCAAGATGATCGGCCTGACGCTGGCCTTGGGCATCGGTGAAGCGACCGTCGCCAAGCTGCGGGTGTTCCGTGTACCCGAACTGCTGGCTCTGGGGCTGTTGTGCGGTTTGCTGGCCGTCGTGTTTCTGCTGCTGGGAGGCCGGGTATGAGCGAGATCGGCTATGATATCGCCCATCTTTTTGGCGCAGCCGTGCTGCTGACCGGCTTCACCTTGCTGACCGGGCGACGGATCAACGTGATGATCCGCCTGCTGGCCCTCCAGGGCGCGCTGATCGCGGCCCTCGCCACCTGGACAGCCTGGACGGCAGGCATACCGGCGCTGCTGATCACCGGCGCCCTGACCCTGGGGCTCAAGGCCGTCGTCGTGCCGATCGTCCTGCTCCGCCTGCAACGCCGTATACCGCCGACGCCGCTGTCCACCGTCCGTCTGGCCCCGCTGCTGCTGGCAGCCCTGGGACTGACCGCGTTGGCAATCCTGCTGATGGCGCCGATTTCCAACATGCTGCCCGGATTGGCGCGCGAGCAACTGGCCATCGCCCTGTCGATGATCTTCCTTGCACTGCTGCTAATGATCGCCCGTGGCGAGATGCTGGCCCAGGTCGTCGCGGTCTTCGCGTTGGAGAACGGGTTGATCCTGGCTGCCGTCAGCGCCGCCGGCATGCCGCTGGTGGTGGAAATGTGCGTGGCCCTGGCGCTGCTGGGCATGCTGGGACTGGCCGGACTTATCGGCCTTGCCCCGCGTGAGCAGGAGACGGTGGAATGATCCCACTCTTTATCCTCCCGCTCTTTCATCTCCTCGCCGGGTTGCTGTTCATAGCCCTGCCGCCCGCCCGCGGGCCGGGATGGCTCAATCTTGCCGCAAGCACTATCGGCGGCGGCCTTGCTATCGCCATCGCGATCAACCCGCCGCCCGGCGATCCGCTGCTGTTCCTGGATGCGCTGAACCGCCCGCTGCTGGCGCTGTTCGGCATCCTTTCGATCACGACGGCTGTTTTCAGCGTTGGCTTTCTGCCCGCCGAAATCGCCAGTGGCCGCCTGAAAGGCTGGGGTTTGCGCCTCTATCACCCGCTATTCCAGAGCCTGCTTGCCTCGCTCTCGCTGGCCCTGATCGCCAATAACCTCGGCCTGCTGTGGGCAGCGGTCGAGGCGGCGACGCTGTCGACGATTCTGATGATCGCCCTGTCCCGCACCGAGGCTGCTTTGAAAGCAGCTTGGCGCACCTTCATCCTGGGTGGTGTCGGCATCGCGCTGGCGCTGTTCGGCACAATCCTGATCTATATCGCTGCCCAGGGCGTGGTCGGCACCGGCCTTGCCGCTATGACCTGGAGCGCGCTGATCCAGGTGGCAGGCGAACTGCCGCCCAACCTCGTCAGCCTTGCCTTCGTGGTCCTGCTGATCGGCTATGGCACCAAGGCCGGTCTGGTGCCGATGCAATCCTGGCTGCCCGATGCCCATGCCGAAGGGCCGACGCCGATTGCCGCCGTGCTGTCGGGTCTGATGCTGACCGTCGCACTCTATGCCCTGGTGCGTCTCAAGAGCATCACCGGCGCCGGGAGCCTGCCCCCCGGCTGGCCGCTGGTCGCCCTGGGCCTCGCCTCGGTCCTGGCTGCTGGCCTGATGCTGCCGAAACGCGGGGAGATCCGCCGCTTCTTCGCCACCTCCTCGGTCGAGCAGATTGGCCTTGCCGCCGTCGCCTTCGGCCTGGGCGGCAAGACGATGGCGCTGGTCGGGCTGCTGCTGGCAATCAATCATATGATCGCGAAATCGGCGGTCTTCTTCATCCTGGGCCGCGCCCTGCAGCTCCATGGCCGCCATCCGGTGCAGGCGCTGGCCTATCGCTATCCGCTGATGGGCTGGTCGCTGGTGCTGTTGATCGCCAGCCTACTCGGCCTGCCGCCTTTCTTAGGCTTTGCGCCAAAGGTGACCCTGGTTTCCGGCATCGCGGCCCATGCGCCGCTGCTGCTGATCCCGCTGGTCGCAGGCCTGCTGCTGGTGGCTGTCGCCTTGGTGACCCGATTGAACGAGACGGTCTTTGCAAGGCCTCAGACCCAGGAACAGCTTCCGGCCCTGAGCCACGGCTGGACGCTCTATGGCCCGTTGGGGATCCATATCGGGCTGCTGGTGGCGAGCGGCCTTTCCCTCGGTCCGCTGCAATCGCTGCTGGTCGCAGCGGCGGAGGTGGCGCGATGAGCAGCCTTGCCGGTTTCTCGGGCGATCTGCCCCAACTGATCACCGCGCTGAACGAAGAACCGTGGGAGGTTCTCTCCCTCTGGGTCGAGCCCAAGGGGCTGCATGTCCTGTTGCGGGACCCTGAGCTTAACATCGTCGTCCATCGCGCCTTCTCGCTGATGGATGACCGCTTTCCAACGCTCAGCAATGTCCGCCCCGGCCTGAGTCGGCTGGAGCGCGCGATTGCGGACCGTCAGTGGGTCACCGCCGATGGCGCCAGCGACAAGCGCGCCTGGATCGACCATGGCAAATGGCCTGCCAAGGGCAGTTATCTCGGCAGCCGCTTCCTCGCCGCCGCCCCCTATGTCTGGGAACCCGCCAAGGCCGAGGGCTTACATCTCGTTCCGGTTGGGCCGGTACATGCCGGGATCATCGAGCCTGGACATTTCCGCTTCTCGGTCGTCGGCGAGACAATTGTGCGCCTGGAGACACGTCTCGGCTATGTCCACCGGGGTGTCGAAGGTCTGATGGTCGGACGCTCTGTGACCGAGGCTGCGCGCCTCGCCGGGCGACAGTCGGGCGACAGCACGGTCGCCTATTCTCTTGCCTATGCCCGTGCGGTGGAAAGTATCGGCGGCATTCAGGCGCCAATCCGGGCACAGCATCTGCGGTTGCTGATGCTGGAGCTGGAGCGCATCGCCAATCACATCGGCGATATCGGCGCGCTGTTCGGCGATGTGGGCGCCCATGTGCTCCAGATGCGCTGCGCCAGTTGGCGCGAAGAACTGGCACGGGCAGCGGAAAGCGCGTTCGGCCATCGGCTGATGATGGATTGTATCGTGCCGGGCGGCGTGCGCTCGGCGGGGGATCTGTCGAGTTATCGCCAGCTCTGTCAGCGGCTGGCCGACGATGTGCCGCGCCTTATCGCCGCTTATCGTGCCAGCGCCACGATCCGCGACCGGATGCTGGGGATCGGCGTCGTGACGCCTGAGCTGGCCGCAAGCTATGCCGCAGGCGGCTTTGTCGGACGCGCCAGCGGGCGCACATTCGATGCGCGTTCCCTGGATCCCTTGATGGTGGAACTGGGCTTCCAGGCCAAGGTACTGACCGAAGGGGATGTTCAGGCCCGGCTGCTGATCCGTCTGGAGGAGATCGCAGCCTCGCTGATCCTGATTGCCACCCTGCTGGACCGGCTGGCTGATATGGATGGATTGGCGCAAGCCCCCTTGCCCGCGCTGTCAGGCGAAGGGCTGGCCCTGGTCGAGGGGTTCCGGGGCGATGCCGCCGCCTGGGTTCGGGTCGAGGAAGGCCGCCTGCTGGCCTGCCATCTGCGCGATCCCTCCTGGTTCCAATGGCCGCTGCTGGAGGGGGCGATGGCGACCGCGATCCTGGCCGACTTCCCCCTGGTGAATAAAAGCATCAACGGCTCCTATGCCGGGCATGATGGGTGAAGAATGCGTCGTATCTTATTGAAAAACATCATTTCAAAGACACGATTCGAGCCTCCTCCGCTGCCCAGCGGCGATGGCCCGGCGGTCGAGGGTTTGATCCGTCGCAGCTTCGGTCGGTCGCTAGCGATCCGGCATGTGGATGCAGGAAGCTGCAATGCCTGCGAGCTGGAACTTCAGGCGCTGAGCAACCCTTATTATGATCTGGAGCGCTTCGGCATTTCCTTCACCGCCAGCCCGCGCCATGCCGATGTGCTGCTGGTCACGGGCATTGTCACTTGGACGATGGCCGATGCGCTACGGGAAACCTACGAGGCGATGCCAGGCCCGAAATGGGTGATCGCCTCCGGGAACTGCGCTATCAACGGTAGCTTTTTTGCCGATAGTCCCGTCTGTGCGGGGGCCGTTGGGACAATCCTCCCGGTCGACCTGACCATCCCCGGCTGCCCGCCGACGCCGCGTGCTGTTCTGGCCGGGCTTTTCGGGCTGCTGGAAAAGTCATGAGAGCTTGCCTATCTTTGCCCTCAAAATACCTGCCGTAAGCGCAAGGAGTTCATAATGGGTCAATTCGGAATGGGTCAGCCGGTTCGCCGGGTCGAGGATGTCCGTCTGGTCACCGGCGCCGGTCGCTATACCGACGACATCGCCCCCGCGAATACGGCAGCAGCCCTGGTGGTCCGCAGCCCCTATGCCCACGCCCATATCCGCGCCATCGATACCTCCGGCGCCATGGCGGTCGAAGGCGCTCTGGCAGTCTATACGGCAGCCGATATCGCCCATCTCGGCACCATTCCTTCGCCCATCGATATTCCCGGCCCCGGCGGGCGCCCGATGGCCCGTCCGCTTCGCCCACTGCTGGCGCGCGAGAAAGTGGTCCATGTGGGTGAAGCCGTCGCTTTCGTGGTGGCGGAGACGGTCGAAGCCGCCCGCGATATGGCCGAGGCGCTGTTTGTCGATTACGACGATTTGCCCGCCGTTGCCGATATGCGGGTCGCGATTTCCGGTTCCGCCGCTCAGATCCATGAAGGCGCGCCGGATAACATCAGCTTCGTCTGGACTCTGGGTGACAAACCCAAGACCGAGGCCGCCTTTGCCAAGGCCCGCCATGTGGTGGAAGTCGATATCGTCAATCAGCGCCTCGTCTCTTCCGCCATGGAGCCGCGCAACGCGATTGGCGAATGGGACGGCACGCGCTTCACCCTGACCACCACCAGCCAGGGCGTTCACGGACTTCAGAAGACCTTCGCCACCATCATGGGGGTGGAGCCTGCGAAGATGCGCGTCATGACCCCGGATGTGGGCGGCGGTTTCGGCACCAAGCTGTTCCCCTATCCCGAGCATGGGCTGGTGCTCCATGCCGCCAAGGAATTGGGCCGTCCGGTGAAATGGATTGGCGAGCGGCCGGACAGTTTCCTGGGCGATGCCCATGGGCGCGACAATCTGACGGCAGCCAGACTGGCCTTGGACGAGAACGGCCGCATCCTCGGCCTGGATATCGATACGCTGGCGAACCTCGGCGCACTCATCTCGCCCTACGGTCCCTTCGTCGCCACCATGGCGGGCTGCGGAATGCTGTGCGGGGTTTATGATATTCCGGCGGCCCATGTGCATGTGACCGGCGTCTTCACCAATACCGTGCCGGTCGATGCCTATCGCGGCGCTGGACGCCCCGAAGCCGCCTATGTGATCGAACGCCTGATGGATGAGGCCGCAGTGCAGATCGGGCTGTCGCCCGCCGAAATCCGTCGCCGCAACTTCATCCGGCCCGAACAGATGCCCTATACGACCGCGCTTGAGCAGACCTATGACAGCGGCGAATTCCAGCAGAATCTGGAAGACGCTCTGGTCAGGGGCGATGCGGCCGGATTCGAGGCGCGACGCGCGCAATCGGCCGCGAAAGGCAAGCTGCGGGGCATCGGTCTTTCGACCTATATCGAGGCCTGCGCGGGTGGCAGCGCCGAAGTCGCGCGGCTTGTCGTCAATGATACGGGCAAGATCACCATCCTGATCGGCACCCAGTCCAACGGCCAGGGCCACGAAACCGCCTATGCCCAGCTTGCCGCCGACCGTCTGGGCCTGACGCCGGACGATATCGAGGTTGTGCAGGGCGATACGGACCGGATCGCCACCGGCGGCGGCACAGGCGGCTCGCGCTCGGTTCCCGTTGGCGGTGCTTCGGTCGATCAGGCATCGGTCGGGTTGATCGAGAAGGGCAAGCAGTTGGCCGCCCATTATCTGGAAGCAGCCGCTGCCGATATCGAATTTGCCGATGCCCGCTTCACCATCGCCGGGACCGACCGCTCGATCTCCTGGGTCGATGTCGCGGCCCGCGCCGCAGGTGGCGATCTGCCGGACGGTGATAAAGGCTTCGAGGCCAGCTCCAGCTTCAAACCGCCCGCTTCCACCTACCCCAACGGCTGCCATCTGGTAGAGGTGGAGATCGATCCCGAGACCGGCGGTACCGAAGTTCTGCGCTACACCATCGTCGATGACTTCGGGACCATCGTGAACCCGCTGCTGCTGGCGGGGCAAGTCCATGGCGGTGTCGCCCAGGGGTTGGGTCAGGCCCTGATGGAAAGCATCGTCTATGATGAGAACGGCCAGTTGCTGACCGGCTCCTTTACCGATTACGCCATGCCGCGCGCCGACGATCTGCCGCATATCGATTTCACCACCAACTCCGTCCCCTGTACCACCAACCCCCTGGGTGTCAAAGGGGCGGGCGAAGCCGGAACCATCGGCGCCACCCCTGCCGTCATGAATGCCGTCATGGATGCCCTGCGATCCAAGGGTGTGCAGAATCTCCACATGCCTGCCACACCGGCCAAAGTCTGGCAGGCCCTGCAAAGTGCGGCGGCATGAAACCTGAACAGATCGACGCTCTGATCGCCCTGGTGCTGAAGGCCGGGGAAGAGGTCATGCGGTTCTATGATGGCGAATGCGCCACCCGCTCCAAGGAGGATGGCTCTCCCGTCACCGAGGCGGACGTGGCCGCAGAGACCATCCTGCTGGCGGGCCTTGCTGAGATCGCCCCGGAGATTCCGGCGCTGTCGGAAGAACAGGTGGAGGCAGGCAGCCTGCCTGATCTTTCCGGCGGGCGCTTCTGGTGCATCGACCCCATCGACGGCACCAAGGAGTTCATCAACCGCACGGGCGAATTCACCGTGTGCCTCGGCTATAGCGAGGATGGTGAAGCGACTGGCGGCCTGCTGCATTCCCCCGCCCTTGGGCGCACCTTTGTCGGCCTCAAGGGCTGGGGTGCTATCGAGGTGCTGGCGGATGGCTCAAAACGCCCGATCCAGGTTCGTGCGCCGGGGGGCGATAAGCTGGCCCTGGTCAGCCGCAGCCATCACACAGGCCGCAAACTCGATGATTTTCTGGCAGCCGAAGGGGCCGATCAGAAGGTGGTCGGCAGCGCGTTGAAGTTCGGCCTTATCGCAGCAGGAGAAGCGGATCTGACCGCCCGCGTCGGCCCGACCTGCGAATGGGACACCTGCGCCGGACAGGCCGTACTGGAAGCCGCCGGCGGCAGCGTCAAACTGCTGGATGGCAGCGCCCTGACCTATGGCAAGCCGGGATTCCGGAATCCGGGGTTTGTGGCGCGGGGTGGCCTCTAAAGGCCTTGGACTAAATCCGCCCCAGGCTCTCGCTCAGCAGTGCGCCGATCTCCTTGGCCGCCACGCTCGACGGCTCCGTCTCGGCAACGCCCTTGCCTTCCAGCAAGGCGGCGGCCAGCGCGGTGCGGTTGCCGAGGCGAGTCTCGGCCAGCGGCACCCCCAGCTTCAAAGCTTCCGCAATCACCGCTTCGGCGGCTTTCCCGCGCGACGGCACCCGGTTCAGCACCAGCATCGCCGGGCGCTTTTCAGCGGCGGCGAGATCCAGCGTCGGGCGGGTCGCCCAAAGGTCAAACGGGCTGGGCTGCACCGGCACCAGCACACGGGACGCCGCCCGCACCGCCACTCGGGCATCGGTTTCAGCATGGGGCGGGCTGTCGATAATCAACAGATCGTGGGATGTCCGCAGCTTGTCGAGTTCCCCCGACACCCGCCATCCGGTCAGAGCCTGAACCGACAGAGGCCCCGGAACTCCCCGCTCCTCCCGCAGGCGCCCCCAGGCGGCAAGACTACCTTGGGGATCCACATCGATCAGGCCGACGCTCATCCCGCGCTTCAGGGCGGCGATGGCCAGATGAATGGCGAGCGTGGTTTTTCCGGCGCCACCCTTCTGCTGGGCGATGGTCAGAATCTGCGCAGTCACTTGGGCGATCCCCCTGAAGGCTCGGACGTTGCGGTGCAACACACTCCCTACCATGACAAGAGCAGGGCCCTGCGGGCAAGACTTGACCCACGTGTCAACCGGCGCGATTGTGCCTTCCATGCCGATTCTCTCGCCAACTCCCGAAAATATCACCGAAGCCGCCCGCCATCTGATCTCCGGTGGCTTGGTGGGTATGCCGACCGAAACCGTCTATGGCCTTGCCGCCGACGCGACCAACGGCCGGGCCGTCGCCCAGATCTACGAGTTGAAAGGCAGACCGGCCTTCAATCCGCTGATCATCCATGTCGCCGATGTCGCTGCCGCAGAGAAACTGGCCGTGCTGGACGAGCGGGCACAGTTCCTCGCCCGCCGCCTCTGGCCAGGAGCCTTGACGCTGGTCCTGCCGCGCCGGGCAGATAGCTTCATTTCCGGCCTTGCGACCGCCGGGCTCGATACCATCGCGATCCGCATCCCGGATCATGGCGTCGCCCTCGATCTGCTGCGGACAGTGAACCGCCCCCTCGCCGCCCCATCGGCCAATCTTTCCGGCCATCTCAGCCCAAGCTTGCCGGGTCATGTGGCTTTAGAGTTCGGCAATCAGTTGGGCATCATTCTGGATGGCGGTCCTTGCCGCGTCGGGCTGGAGTCGACCGTGCTGGATCTGACCGGCCCGCTGGCAACGATCCTGCGCCCCGGCGGCATCACGCGCGAAACCATCGAAGCCTCCATCGGTCCGGTATCGGCCGCCAATCCCCACATCCCGGAAAGCCCCAAGAGCCCCGGCATGCTGGCCAGCCATTATGCGCCTTCCCTGCCGCTGCGCCTCGATTGGACCCATCCCGGGGAAAAAGAGGCGCTGCTGGCCTTCGGCCCCCTGATCCCAGAGGGTTTCGCGACGGTGCTCAACCTGTCCGAAACCGGCGACCTGCATGAAGCGGCAGCCAATCTCTTTGCCTACCTCCACGCCCTCGACACGCCCGAGCATTCCGGCATCGCGGTCATGCCGGTGCCGAACCAGGGCCTGGGCATTGCCATCAACGACCGCCTGAAACGCGCAGCAACCCCGGCATCATGATCGACAGCGCCTTTATCGCACGCCTCACAGAACTGCTCGGACCCAAGGGCGTTCTGACCGACACCAATGACCTCGAACCCCATCTCAAGGAATGGCGCGGCCTCTATCGGGGTGGCGCGCGTGTCGTTGCCAAACCAGCCTCGACCGCTGAGGTTTCCGCTGTCCTGAAGCTCTGCAACGACGCTGGCGTTCCCGTGGTTCCCCAGGGCGGCAATACCGGGCTGGTCGGCGGGGCCGTGGCGCCCGAAGGCAGCCTGATCCTGGCGCTGGGCCGCATGAACAGGATCCGCGCCATCGATCCGGTCGCCCATACGATGACCGTCGATGCGGGCTGCATCCTGGCGGACATCCAGACGGCGGCCGAGGCCCATGACCGGCTCTTCCCCCTATCGCTGGCCGCCGAAGGTACCTGCCAGATCGGCGGGAATATCTCTACCAATGCAGGCGGCACTGCTGTTCTGCGCTACGGCAATACCCGCGATCTCGTGCTGGGGGTCGAGGTGGTGCTGCCGGACGGCCAGACACTGGAAGGGCTGCGGCCCTTGCGCAAAGACAATACCGGCTACGATCTGAAGAACCTCTTCATCGGGGCCGAAGGGACATTGGGCATCATTACAGGCGCCGTCCTGAAGCTGTATCCCCGCCCCCGCGATGTGGCGACCGCCTTTGTCGCCGTGCCGGACGCCCAGGCCTCGGTGGATCTGCTTAGCCTTGCGCGCGGCCAGTCCGGCGATACGGTCACCACCTTCGAGCTGATGAATCGCCTGTCGGTCGAAATGGTGTTCCGCCATGTGCCGGGATGCAGCGATCCCTTGAGCGAGGTCAGCCCCTGGTATGTTCTGATCGAACTATCGAGCCCGAGGGACGGTGGCGGCCTGACCGCTGCGCTGGAAGAGATTCTGGGCGGCGCCATGGAAAGCGGCCTCGTGACAGACGCGGCCATCGCCCAAAATGAGGCTCAGGGCGCGGCGCTCTGGCGTTTGCGCGAAGAAATCTCCGATGCGCAGAAGTTCGAAGGCGGCAGCATCAAACACGATATCTCCGTCGCTATCGCCGATGTACCTGCCTTCATGACCGAGGCGACCGAGGCGGTCCTCGCCCTCATGCCCGGCATCCGGCCCGTCAGCTTTGGCCATGTCGGCGACGGCAATATCCACTTCAACCTCTCGCAACCAACCGA
Source organism: Lacibacterium aquatile (assembly GCF_042683105.1). Taxonomy (NCBI): domain Bacteria; kingdom Pseudomonadati; phylum Pseudomonadota; class Alphaproteobacteria; order Rhodospirillales; family Rhodospirillaceae; genus Lacibacterium; species Lacibacterium aquatile. The sequence goes on along the minus strand of NZ_JBHUIP010000004.1, from coordinate 121,916 downwards.
GATGGACAAACAGGTCTTCCTGGACCGCTGGGCGGAGGTTGCCCATGAGGTGCATGAGATCGTCCATCGCTTCGGCGGCAGTTTCAGTGCCGAACATGGCATTGGACAATTGAAGGTTGGCGACCTCGAATATTATAAATCTCCTGTGGAACTGGAGATCATGCGCCGGGTTAAACGGGCGCTGGATCCAAAAAACCTATTAAATCCAGGGAAGGTCGTTATTCCATGAGCCAGTATGTCGCTCCGATTTCAGATCTACGTTTCCTGCTGGGGAGCGTCATCGAAACGGGCGGCATCCTTAACGGTGTTCTGGATTTAAGCGATATCGACGCTATTCTTGAGGAGGCTGGGAAGTTCGCCTCCGAAGTTCTGGCGCCTCTAAATAGCGTCGGCGACAAGCACGGCGCCCGGCTGACCGGACCGGTGGTCGATATGCCGCCGGGGTTCGCCGAAGCCTGGACAGGCTTTGCCGAGGGCGGCTGGAACAGCGTCACCGGCAACAGCGACCATGGCGGCCAGGGGTTTCCGACCCTGATCGGGACCGCGCTGAACGAGATCTGGAACGGCGCGAACATGGCGTTTGCGCTCTGTCCTTTGTTGACCCAGGGCGCCGTCGAGTGTCTGGAGCGTGTCGGCAGTCCTGAGCTTCAACAGAAATATCTGCCTAACCTGATCAGTGGCCGCTGGACCGGCACGATGAATCTGACCGAAAGCCAGGCCGGATCGGATCTTGCCGCCCTGCGGACCAAGGCCGTGCCCGAGGGCGATGGCTATCGCATCACCGGCCAGAAGATCTTCATCACGTTTGGCGATCACGAGATGACGGAGAATATCATTCATCTCGTCCTCGCCCGCCTGCCCGACGCGCCGCCGGGGATCAAGGGCATCAGCCTGTTCCTGGTGCCGAAGTTCCGGGTCAACGCGGACGGCACGCTTGGCGCGCGCAACGACGTTCGCTGCGTGTCCCTGGAACATAAGCTCGGCATCCACGCCTCCCCAACCGCAGTGCTGTCTTTTGGTGACGAGGGCGGCGCGTTTGGCGAACTGATCGGTGAAGCCAACCGGGGCCTCGAATATATGTTCATCATGATGAACAACGCCCGCCTCAACGTGGGTGTCCAGGGCATCGGCATCGCCGAACGGGCCTATCAGCAGGCCCGCGACTATGCCCGCACCCGCATCCAGGGGCGTCCGGTCGGAATCAGAAGCGACACGCCGTTGCCGATCATCCAGCACCCCGACATCCGCCGCATGCTGCTGACCTCCAAGGTGCGTATCGAAGCCGCGCGAGCTCTGGCGCTGGAGGCTGCCGCCAGCCTGGATCGTGGACGCGGCGCCAATGCCGATCCCGCTCAATTGGCCAAGGGCGAGTTGCTGATTCCGATCTGCAAAGCCTGGTCGACCGACCTCGGGGTCAGTGTCGCCTCCCTGGGGCTCCAGATTCACGGCGGCATGGGCTATATCGAGGAAACTGGAGCAGCCCAGCACTATCGCGATGCCCGCATCGCCCCCATCTATGAAGGCACCAACGGCATCCAGGCAAACGACCTGCTGGGCCGCAAACTGCTGCGCGATCAAGGCGCTGCCATGAAGGCACTGCTGGAGGAGATCGCCGCGACGGTTGCGCAACTCGCCGAAGCAGAAGGGGACGATCTGGCTATTCTGCGGCATCGCCTGTCGCTGGCCCGTGAAGTGCTGGTGCGCTCGACCGACAGTCTGCTCACCCAAGCCCAGGAAGACATGCGCACGGCCCTGGCATCAGCGGCGACCTACCTAGACCTCGCCGGTTGCGTCATCGGCGGCTGGATGATGGCGCGTTCAGCCCTGGTCGCCCAGGAACGGCTGTTCGCCGGACAGGATCCCGACGGCTTCTGCGACGCAAAGCTGATGTCGGCCCGGATCTATGCCGAGCATGAACTGGTCCGCGCGCCGGGTCTGGAAGTTGTGATCAATGACGGCGGCCGCTGCCTGCTGAATTACCCGGACGAGGCGTTTTAGGCATAGATATACTGGGTCGCTGTCGCATGCGGATCGCCCAGGTGCGCGTTGCGCATGAACATGATCGCAAGCACGTCCTCGTACCAACGGCGCGTCCCGGAAACGTCGAGGGTCTGCAGCATCGGAACGAGACCGGTGAAGCGCATGTTTATTTTCGTGATAGTCAGAGTTGAAAACAAAACCGCCGCCTAAACAGCGGCGGTAGTATCACTTTCAGCGTGAGAGGCAGAGGCTGCCGGTGCAGCGATCCCCTTCCACATTACAGGCACCACAGTGACAGGCTCGGGGAAGCCCTTCAGAGGCACGCGGATCGGTGCATCGTAAGCAAAACCGTCCGTCGGCGCCTGGGCTGCAACGCTTTCGGCAACCGTAATGGCGCCCGGATCGCCAACCGAGGACAGGCGGGCCGCCGTCTGCACAACGGTGCCGAAATAATCATTGTCTTCCTGCACCGGACGGCCGGAGGAAACGCCGATGCGGAGCGCGAGCGACCGCTGCAGCGTCACCGAATTATACTGCGCAACCTCGACCTGGATCGACACTGCCGCCTTCACGGCATCCCCCACACGCGGGAAGACCGCCATGATGCCGTCGCCGGTATGTTTCACCTGATGGCCGCGGTGCTTCTTGAGGGCGGTACCGACGATGAGGTTATGCGCCTGCACCAGCCGCATTGCGCCTTCGTCACCCAGCGCCTGGGTGGTTTCCACGGACGACACCATGTCGGTGAACAGGATCGCGATATCGCCTGTCGGCGCGACCTGCCCCGGCTGGGTTTCCGGGTTCGCAACCCAGGAAGTCAAGGCCTCGGCCAGCGCCGTACCGGGCACCCCCTTGCCAGACAGGAACTCGGCCATCGCATTACGACCAGCCTCGATGGTTCCGCTATAGAGCCGGTCCTTGCGATATTCTTCGATCCGGGCCGCAAATTCGCTGGCGCGCTGTGGCGAGGTGCCCAGCATGGCCAGAGCCATCTGTAGAACGGTGCCAAGCTGATTAGGCGGCAGCGAGCGGCCAGTGAGCGACATCACCGCATCGCCAGCACCCAGCAGGAAGAGATGGCAGGCGAACCGCTTGCGCTTGCCGTCCGGACCGGTATCCGTGAACAGCTTGGCGCCATCGCCCAGCAGGCAGTTCTTGAAGAAATCCCGCAGACGGATGCGGTCGTCGTCGCTGGCGACGGGCAGCGCATGTTTGTCTTCCGGCTTCTTGGGCGCTTCGACAACCTGCTTGACAGGTTCGACGGCGGCTGGGGCAGCCTCAGCTTCGGCCTTTGGCGCGCTGGTCTTAGCCTTGGCCAAAGCCTCATCGAACTTAGAGGACCAATCCGTATTTTCAGCCGCCGGTTGCCCGGCAGCAGCCTGCGGCGGCGCAATTGCCTCGCCTGCCCGGCTCGTGGCCATCATCTCGCTCAAGGTAGCCGGCGGCGGCGGCGCAGCCTGCGCCTTCTTCGCCTGGGCATTCTTGAGCTCGGCCTCTTCCGTCAGCAGTCGGCGGGTGCGGGCATAGAGGAACAGGGCCACCACGAACGCGACGATCAGCAACGCGATGGAGAACATGAGGTAGCGGGACGGCAGGCCGATACCCAGCCCGAATTGCTCCATCAGCACCACGCCACCGACACCGCCCAGGGCGATGACGCCGGTGGTCGCAAGTGCCACACGCCGCAGAACCTGACCGATCGATACGGTAGCTTCCGGAGCTTCCTTGGGCGGAGTCTGCCGCGCAGGGTCCGGTTTGGCTTCCGGCTTGGACGCCGGTTGCGCCAGGGGGCGCGCCTGGACGGATCGCGCTATTGGCGCCGGGCGCGCCGGACTAGCCTTCTGTTCCTGAGGCTTAGATTTGGGGGTACCTTCGCGATACAGGGTGCGCTGCTTGAAGAGGCCCGAAGCCTCGTCATATGTCTCGCGTACGACTTTAGTTGCCTCGGACCCATTCGTGATGAGTCGCTTGGCAGCGGCGATGGCATCGTCTTTTTCGGAGCCTTTGTAACGCTCCTCGATCCGCCATTTGCCGTTGTCATACACATGGACCTCAATGAGATCCTCGACCTTCACCCCACGTACCCCCAATCTAGAGTAAGACGGTGTTTAGGCCACAAAAATGCCACACCGGATTAGGGCAAAATGACATCGTGATTTATTAATGGCAACTTATATCCCGACAATTAACGGATTTTTTTATGAAATTAGTCAGCCCGCCTCCTGGCAAGGAGACGGGCTGATCGGTCTTTATTGTCTTACAGTGAAGACTCGACTGTTTAGTGCGCGCTTTCCAAACGCTGTGGAGCACCCGCGTTAACAATTTCAATGATACGCGGCTTCATTGCTTCGGGCACTTCGCGCTTAAGCTCCACATGGAGTAATCCATGTTCGAGGCTGGCGTTGGTCACCGCGATATGGTCGGCCAGTTCAAACCGGCGCTCGAAAGCCCTGGCCGCGATGCCGCGATGCAGGAACTTACCCTCGGTCTTGTCGCTGGCGTCCTTGGTGATCTTGCCGGTTACGACAAGGCTGTTGGGCTGAGCCACGACCGAGATGTCCTGGGGACCGAAGCCCGCCACCGCCATGGAGATGCGGTAGGTATCGTCGGTCAGCTTCTCGATATTGTAGGGGGGATAGCTCGACGTCTGTTCCTCGACCCGGCCATGGGTATCGAGCAGGGAGGCCAGCCGATCAAAGCCGACGGTGGAGCGGAACAGCGGAGACAAGTCGAAACGATGCATTACCCTATCCTCTTATGAGCAAATGGGTTCTCAAGACATTCGGACACCCCATCATTGGGCCTGTCCGAGGGTTCATGTGCGGCCCGGAGAGTGGCGCCGTCACAAAACGATAGGTAGGTAGGGGGCAATCTATCGTCAAGAGGATGATTTTTTCCCTTGCACAAGATAGCCTGACCACGCCATTTCCCGGCTAAGAAAAGCCATTACCTGATCTGGAGGAACGCCCGCCATGCCGTCTTTCGATATCGTCTCCAAGACCGATGTTGCCGAGGTCGACAACGCTCTTGCTGGGATTACACGCGAAATCGGCACCCGGTTCGATTTCAAGGGCGCCAAATGCTCGATCGAGCGCAAGGACAATGAACTGACGGTTCTGGCCGACGATCAGCTCAAGCTCGATCAGATGCATGAACTGCTGAAGGTCTATTTCACCCGCCGCAAGCTCGATGCCGGGGCACTGGACTATAAGACCGTCGAAAAGGCCTCCGGCAACACGGTGCGCCAGGTCATCGTCGTCAAGCAGGGCCTGGATCAGGAACTGGCGAAGAAGATCGTTCGGGGCATCAAGGACTCCAAAATGAAGGTCCAGGTCGCCATCCAGGGCGACGAGCTGCGCGTCACGGGCAAGAAGCGCGACGACCTCCAGGAAGCCATTGCCTTCGTCAAGGGCATGAAGATCGAACAGCCCCTGCAGTACGAAAACTTCCGCGACTAATCTGGCAGGCTGGCGCCGGTCATGGAGACAGTGGATTGCATGGTCGTCGGCGCGGGTGTCGTCGGCCTTGCCATCGCCCGTGAACTGGCGCTCGCCGGACGCGAAGTTCTGCTGCTGGAAGCAGCCGACGGCATCGGCACCGGTGTCTCCAGCCGCAACTCCGAAGTCATCCATGCCGGGCTTTATTATCCGGCGGGCAGCCTGAAATCCCGGCTTTGTATCGCCGGGCGACAGAAGCTCTATGGCTATTGCGCCGAACGGGGCCTGCCCCACCGCCGCCTTGGCAAATTGGTGGTGGCAACCGACGAAAGCCAGCTAGCGGCGCTCAAGGCCCTGCAGGAAAGCGCCAGAGCGAACGGTGCAGGCGAACTGACTTTCCTGACGGGGGATGAGGCCCGGGCGCTGGAGCCGCAGCTTTCCTGTGTCGCCGCCCTCCTCTCTCCGAATTCCGGCATCATCGATAGCCACGCCCTGATGCTCAGCCTGCTGGGTGATCTGGAGAATGCAGGCGGGATCCTTGTTACGGGTTCACCCGTTGTGGAGGGGATCGTCACAGCGCAGGGCATAGAACTCGCCATCGGCGGGCAGGAGCCGACACAGGTGCAGGTCCGTACGCTGATCATTGCAGCCGGGCTTGAAAGTCAGGCTGTGGCGGCACGGATCGCGGGCATGTCGCAAGAAAGCATCCCGCCGCTCTACATGGCCAAGGGCAGCTATTTCGGCCTCACGGGCAAAGCCCCCTTCTCCCGGCTGATCTATCCGATGCCGGAGGCCAATACGGCGGGCTTGGGCACCCATATCACCCTCGATATGAACGGTCGGGGGCGCTTTGGACCGGATGTGGAATGGGTGAGCGAGATCGACTATCGGGTCGACCCGGCGCGGTCGGCCCCCTTTTACGCCGCAATCCGGCGCTATTGGCCAGGGCTTCCGGACGGAGCCCTGTTCCCAGATTACTCGGGCATCCGCCCCAAACTATCGGGACCGGGACAGGCCGCGGTCGATTTTTGTATCCAGGGGCCGGAAAGCCACGGTGTTCCGGGACTGGTTGCGCTATATGGAATCGAATCGCCCGGCCTGACCGCATCGTTAGCTTTGGCAACGGAAATTGCGTCTCGTCCGGACATCCGAAAGGGCGTTTAGTTGGAAAAGATCGTCGAGTATTTCTACACGCCCATTTCGCCCTTCGTGTACCTGGGCGCCGCCCGTTTCCGAGCCATCTGTGCCGAACATGGCGCCACCATCCACCATAAGCCTATCGAGATGGCGCGCGTCTTTCCGGCGGCAGGCGCTTTGCCGCTGGCACAGCGCCCCCAGCAGCGTCAGGCCTACCGATTGGTGGAACTGAAGCGCTGGAGCGATTTCCTTGGCCTGCCCATGGTGCTGGAGCCGACGCATTTTCCCGTCCCCGCCACCAATGCCGCCTGCCTGATCCTGGCCGCCCGCGACGCCGGGTATGATCCCCTGCCCTTGACTGAAGCTATCGGCGAGGCTGTATGGCTGAACGACAGGGATGTCTCCGATCCGGCAACCCTGATCGAACTGGCCGATAACCTCGGACTACCCGGCAGGCAGTTGATAACGGATGCCGCCAGCAACACGGTCGTCGATACCTATATGCGCTATACCGACGAGGCGATTTCGCTCGGCATTTTCGGGGCCCCCACTTATTGCTATCGCGGCGAGATGTTCTGGGGCCAAGATCGTCTGGATTTCCTGTCGCGCGCCCTCAGCGAGAAATAAACATGATCCCGTTCCGTGACCTTGGCCTTGTCGCCCCCCTATTTGCTGGGCTGACGCTGTTTGCCACCTCCGTGCAGGCCATTGGCCCGCAGCAAATGGCTCAGAATACTCCAGCGCCCACGGCACCGCTTGTCCAGGGTCAGACGCCGCCAGCTCCTCCCGCTCCGGTGGAACAACCCTCCACGCCCGTCGAACCTCCCCGTGAAAGCCTAACGCTCTTCACCGCCTTCGACAGCCAGCGCATGGCGCAGGTCTTCCAGGAATTCTCCGACAATCAGAAGATCAATGTCCGCATCGAAAGCGACGAAGCCGACCTGATTCTCGGCCGCCTGCTGCGGGAAGGCGCAACCAGTTCGGCCGACGTCATCATGGTCCCGACGCTATCCCGCCTGGAACGCGCGACCACGGCTGGCCTACTTCAGGCAATGCCGATCCCGGAGCTGGAAAAAGCCATCCCGGCCGCCTATCGCGACGCCCAGAATCGCTGGTTCGGTATCGCGATGTCCGCCCGTGCCGTCGCTTTCTGGAATGACCGCCTGAAGCCAGGTGAAGTCAACAGCCTGCGCGATCTTGGCAAAGCATCGCTCAAGGGCAAAGTCTGCCTGCCGCCTTTCGATCGGCTGTCCAACCGCACTTTCATCGCCTCTTTGCTGCAGGGGGCGGAAGCGCCCGCGATCGAAGGCATGCTGAAGGCGATTGTTTCCAACGCTGCCCCCCTTCCCGAAGATCTGCCCCGCACGAGCATCGACGGCGATGACCGGGTGCTGCTGGTGGCCATGACCAAGGGCGTCTGCGATGCAGCCCTGATCGGGTCGCGCAGTCTCGCACGGCTTGCCGACAAAGGCGATGATGCCATCAAGGCCGCCCTCGACAAGGTGACTATCGTCTGGCCGCAGATCGAAGGTCGCGGTACTCCCATCGATGTGATCGGCGTCGGCACCACCGCCTCCTCCAATAAAAAAGAGGCCGTGGCCAAGCTGCTCGCCTATCTCGCCTCCGACAGCGGCCAGCGCAAGATGGCCGAAGCCCTCTGGGCCTATCCTATCAAGGCAGGCGTTCCGCTCTCCAACCCGGTCACCCGCTGGGGGCCAGTGAAAGCCGATCCAACACCCTTTGCGACGTTGCAGCCCCTGCTGCCAGCTGCGGGGCAATTGGGTGAGCAGCTGTCGGTGCGGTAATGGCAGCACGGACCAGCATTAGCGACACCTCTGCCTATCTTGCGAAAGTGACAGAGGCCGTCGAAAGCGACGAAGCTTTTGCCCGGTTTCGAGTGCAGCCCTATCTAGCAGCGATTTTCGATATCGTTGGCTCGACCGGCATGCAGCAGGCTTTCATCAATAATCACCTCGACGTCGCCGAGAAGGTCTTCCCCGCCCTTATGAGCCTGCTGGGGCTGGCACGACTGAATGATACCATCGGCGGCGCACCTGTCTTTCCCACCCGCCATGGCGTCGATCTTTCGGCGGCGACGGCCCGCTATTTCAAGTATCTGGCCGACCTGCGCCATATGTTCGGCCGGTTGGATGGCTGGAACATCGTCGAGGTTGGCGGCGCTTACGGTGGGCTTAGCGCGCTGATGCATTCGACCTATCAGGGGCATGCCAGCCACCGGCTTTATGATCTGCCCGAGGTGAACCGACTGGCGGCGCGCTATCACCACTCCCTTGGCGTTAGCGGGGTCAGCTACCATACGTCGGCCGAACTTGACGACGGTGCACCGGTCCCCAGCGACCTCTTCATCTCCACCCACGCCCTGTCGGAGATCAATCGCGACCTTCAGCAGGTCTATATCGACCGGCTGGTCAAGCCCGCCCGCCACGGCTACGTGCTCTACAACCACTTCTTCGAAGATGAGGGCAGCGAGATCATGGCGCTGGCGGAATTCGCCGCCCAGATCCCCGGCTGCAAGCTGGTCGCGGATCTGCCTTTCGTTCTTCAGACCGATGCGCGGCACCCCAGCACCCTGATTGTCTGGTAAGGCGACGCGCGGATGAAATGGTTCCTAAATAATTGATTTTCCGCTAAATACTTTCGGAAGCAGACTAATACGATAGGAAATCGAGATGGGCGAACGGACAAGTATCAGCAATCTGCCCCCCTATCGTGAAATGACCCTACGCGCGATTGAAGATGATGCGGTCTTCGAGACGTTCCGGATCGAAGCAGAGCTTGCGAGCATCTATGAGGTCGTCGGCGATTCGGATTTCCTACAAGGTTTCGTTCAGAATCATCTGGATGTCATTGGGATAACCCATCCCGATCTGCTGAAGCAGATAGAGGTCGCTGCCTTAAATGAACTCTGCGGATCGGCTCCGGTTTTCCCGACGGAGTACGGCGTCGAGCTATCGGCGGCCACGGCGCGGTATTTCAAATATCTGGCCGATCTGCTGTATCTGTTCAAATCACTTGCAGGCTTTGACATCATCGAGGTTGGGGGCGCCTACGGCGGCTTCAGCTCGCTGGTCATGAATACCAAGCAAGCCCCCCGCAGCTATACGATCTTCGACCTTCCTGAAGTCAATCAACTCGCAGCCCGCTATCACGATAGATTGGGCGTGACGGGTGTAACCTATAAAACAAGCAACGATATCGCTGCCGTAGAGGCGGTGTCTTGCGACCTTTTTATCTCAACCCATGCCATCTCGGAACTGACACGGCCGCTGCAGATATTCTACATCGACAAGATCGTCCGGCATGCCAAACACGGATATATTTTATACAATCATTTCTTTGAGACGGGCCGTAAGCAGAATTTCGACATTATGACTGTCGAGGAATTCGCATCCTTCATTCCTGGAGCCCGACTTCTAACAAGCCAGCCACTGGTGATCCAGACAGATAGCCATCATCCCAGTACGCTCATCTTCTGGTAAACCGCATTCGCCGTTGAAAGACGGCTCGCTTGGGCTATAGTCCGCCAATGCCCTCCGAAGCTACATATCGCCAATCCGGCGGCACCAAGCCACAAGCGCTTGAGGTCCTGCACCGGGTCTTCGGCTATGACGCCTTCCGGGGCGAGCAGGCGGCGATTATTGAGCATCTGGTGGCGGGCGGCGACGCGCTTGTCCTGATGCCGACCGGCGGCGGCAAATCGCTGTGTTATCAGATTCCGGCCCTCTGCCGCGATGGCGCGGGCATTGTCATCTCGCCCCTGATCGCCCTGATCCAGGATCAGGTCGCGGCGCTGGAGGAAGCGGGTGTGCGGGCCGCGGGCTTGCATTCCGGCCTTACCCCCCAGGAGCAGCGCGACATCCTGCGCGCCCTGGTAGAAGGCGATCTCGATCTACTGTATGTCGCGCCGGAGCGGGTGAATACCCCCTCGTTCCTCGATGCGCTGGACCATGCGCGGATCGCGCTTTTTGCCATCGACGAGGCCCATTGCGTCTCGCAATGGGGACATGATTTCCGCCCGGACTATCGCCAGCTCGATATTCTGCACGAGCGCTTTGCCTGGGTGCCCCGGGTTGCCCTGACCGCCACTGCTGACCCGCCGACCCGCGAGGATATCGTGCGGCAGCTGAAGCTGGATCGGGCGCGGGTGTTTTCGACCTCCTTCGACCGGCCGAACATCACCTATCGGGTAGTGGCCAAGCGCGAGCCCAAGAAGCAGATCCTGGCCTTCATCAAGGACGATCACGCCGAAGACGCGGGCATCATCTATTGCATGACCCGCAAAAAGGTGGACGATATGGCGGCCTGGCTGACGGATCAGGGCATCCCGGCCCTGCCCTATCATGCCGGGCTTTCTGCGGATGTACGTGCAGCTAATCAGGCCCGTTTCATCCGGGAAGAAGGTCTGGTGATGGTCGCGACCATCGCGTTTGGCATGGGCATCGACAAACCCAACGTGCGGTTCGTCGCCCATCTGGATCTGCCGAAAAGCATCGAGGCTTATTATCAGGAAACCGGGCGTGCAGGCCGCGATGGTCTGCCTGCCACCGCCTGGATGGCCTATGGTCTGGCGGATGTGGTCTTCCAGCGCCAGCGCATGATGCAGAGCACCGCGCCCGAGGAACACAAGCGGCGCGAGCGGGTGAAGCTCGACGCCATGCTGGCCTATTGCGAGACTGCCGAATGCCGCCGCCGCTTCCTGCTGCGCCAGTTCGACGAACATCGCGCAGAGCCTTGCGGGAACTGCGATATCTGTCACGAGCCTGTCGTGACCTGGGATGCGACGGAAGCTGCCCAGAAGGCCATGTCGGCGATCTATCGGACCGGCGAGCGTTTTGGGGTCGAATATCTGCTCGATATCCTGCGCGGCAATGGGACCGACAAGGCCAAGGACAATGGCCATGACCGCCTGAAGACTTTCGGCTGCGGCAAGGATATGTCCAACGACGAATGGCGCTCGATCTTCCGCCAGCTCCTGGCCCAGGGCTTCGTGAGCGTGGATGTGGAGGGCTTCGGCGGCCTGACCCTGACCGAAAGCGCAAGGCCGGTCCTGCTGAACGGCGAAAGCCTGCGCCTGCGCAAGGATCCCGTGAAAGCCAGCCGCAAGGCCGATGTCTCGACCAGTCGTGGCCGGACCGTGAAGTTCTTTGGTGCCGATGCCGATCTCTTCAAGCTGCTGAAGGAATGGCGCCTGGCCGCCGCCCGCGACCATGGCGTGCCACCTTACGTCATCCTGCATGACGCGACCCTCATCGAGATCGTCGAGGATCGCCCGATGACCCTGGATCAGTTGGGCCGCATGCCGGGCATCGGCAGCCGCAAGCTGGAGCGCTATGGCGAAGATCTGCTCGCCATCCTGAAAGACCATCGCGCGGCGGCCTAAGGGTGGGCCGCACCCTGTGAGGTTTCCCCAACGGGCCGATTGGCCCTTCTCCGGCAATAGGGCAATCGGTATCGTCGAGGTGGCGCTTAAAAATTATCTCTAATTTTATGATTGGCCGATGGACGACCTGCTGTCATCTCGTGCACGCCTCTACGCCAATCATTATCGCAGCTTGCTGACGTCGGACGCTATTCCGCTCCGCTCCACCTTCGATATCCGCGCCGTAAAGACCATTCTCGACAGTTTCGTGATCCTGGAGCCCTTATCGCTGGAAATTGTGCGTTTCCGTCTTGTCGGCACCCGCGAAGTTCAGCGCTACGGGCAGGATGTGACAGGCGGCAACTACCTGGATTTCTGCCCACCTGAACGGCGTCTTTCGGCCTATGCCGCCTTTGAGACAATGGCCAACCATGCGTGCGGCATGCAGGCTGTTATCCGCTCCAAAACCTCGGTCGGCGTCGATATCTTGAACGAGGCCGTGGGCTTTCCGTTCCGATGCGACCGGACAGGCGCGATCCATCTGATCTTTCAAAGCAACGATCTGGACCGCGACACCCATTGGAAAGGCCAGGACGCGGCCGTCAACAATCACGCGACGATCCTCTTGCGCACCTATCTCGATATCGGCTTCGGTATTCCGGCGCCTGTTAGCGTTTGACCCGCCGCTCGATCTAGGTTTAGCGTTTGTCCATGTCTGAAGCCGCTGCCCCGCCGGTGCTGGACCGGCTCTTCGCCCGAATCGATGCCATGCGCGACGAACTTGTCGCCTTGACGCAGGATCTCGTCAGAATCCCCACCATCAACCCGCCGGGTGATGCCTATAGGCCTTGCGCCGAACTGATGGGCGAGCGATTGCGAGCCTCCGGTTTCGCCATCGAATATTTGCGGGCCGAGGGGGCGCTGGGCGACAGCGACCGCTATCCCCGCACCAATGTCGTTGCCCGCCGCGAAGGCAAGCGCCCCGGCAAGACCGTCCATTTCAATGGCCATATCGATGTGGTCGAAGCGGGCAAGGGCTGGACCGTTGATCCGTTTGGTGGCGAGGTGCGCGGCAACAAGCTTTATGGGCGCGGTACCTGCGACATGAAGGGCGGCATCGCGGCCTCCATGATCGCGGTCGAGGCGATCCTGCGCGAGAATATCGACTTTGCCGGAGCGCTGGAAATCAGCGGCACGGTGGACGAGGAAAGCGGCGGTCATGCCGGTGTCGCTTGGCTGGCCTCGAAAGGCTATTTCTCCCCGCCCCGCGTCGATCATGTGATCATCCCCGAACCGCTGAACGTCGACCGCATCTGCCTCGGCCATCGCGGCGTCTGGTGGGCGGAGGTCGAAACCAAGGGCCGCATTGCCCATGGTTCCATGCCTTTCCTCGGCGTCTCAGCCATCCGCCATATGGGCCAGTTCCTGGACCGGGTGGAGGAACGGCTTTACCCTCAACTCCTGGCCCGCACCACCAATATGCCGGTGGTGCCGGAGGGCGCGCGCTCCTCGACCCTCAATTTCAACTCGATCCATGGCGGCCAGCCAGAAGGGTTCGACGGTCTGCCATCCCCTTGTGTCGCCGACAGCTGCCGCCTGATCCTCGACCGCCGCTTCCTGATCGAGGAAACCGCCGATGGCGTGAAGTCCGAGATCACCGACCTGCTGGATGAACTGGCAGCCGAACTGCCCAATTTCGCCTATTCCATCAAGGATCTGATGGTTGTCCACCCGACGATGACCAAGGCCGATGCCCCGGTGGTCAAGGCCCTGGATGGCGCCATTCAGGATATCCTGGGTAAGAAGGCAGCCCATATCTGCTCGCCCGGCACCTACGATCAGAAGCATATCGCCCGGATCGGTAATCTGCATGATTGCGTCGCCTATGGGCCGGGTATCCTCGATCTTGCCCACCAGCCCGACGAATATGTCGAGATCGACGCCATGATCGCCTCGGCCAAAGTCATGGCCGCTGCCAGCCTGCAACTGCTTTCCGCGTGAGTTCCCGTCCATGAGCGGTCCTGGACGTTTGAACCTCATCACCGATGTCCCCGGACTGTCGGTCGGCAATGCCGAAGATCAGGCGGCAATGAGCGGCGCCACGGTGCTGCTGGCCGATAGCTCCATGGTCGCAGCCGTCGATGTGCGCGGCGGCGGTCCGGGTACCCGTGAAACCGATGCCTTGTCGCCCGCCGCCGTGGTGGATCGCATCCATGCGATCTGCCTATCCGGCGGTTCGGCCTATGGGCTCGCGGCGGCCGATGGCGTGATGAGCTGGCTTGGCGCTCAAGGGCGCGGTCTCAAGGCAGGTGGCATGACGGTTCCCATCGTGCCGGGGGCGATCCTGTTCGACCTTAACAACGGCGGCGACAAGTCCTGGGGGATGGAGCCGCCTTATCGCGCGCTCGGTATCCAGGCGGCCAAGACAGCGGGCAAGCGGTTCTTTCTCGGCAATAGCGGTGCTGGCCTGGGGGCGAAGGCCGGACGGCTGAAAGGGGGCCTGGGATCGGCCTCCTGGCTGCTGGGCGACTGGAGCGTCGGCGCGCTGGTCGCGGTCAATCCGCGCGGTTCGGTGGTGCATCCCGGCACCGACAGTTTCTATGCCTGGTATCTGGAACAGGACAGCGAGCTTGGCAATCAGCGCCCGCCCGGCAAGCCGATCCAGGATCTGGCCGATATGGAAGAACTGGCGGCCCCTGCCCTTGGCACCAATACCACCCTTGCCATTGTCGCGACCGACGCGCCGCTGACCAAGGATGAGGCAGCCCGGCTTGCCATCATGGCCCAGGACGGCTTTGCCCGCGCGATCCGCCCGGTCCATACGCCCTTTGATGGCGATATCGTCTTTGCCGTCTCGACAGGGGATGGCTCAGGTGTCGGCGCTAATGCCTTGGTGCAGTTGGGAATGGTGGCAGCAGACTGTGTCGCGCGCGCCATTGCCAGAGGTGTATTTGAAGCCAAGACTTCGCCGATATATCCATGCTACCGTGACCACTATGGACGTTGAATTTTCCTTTTAACGTCAGAAGCTTGCATAATTGCGGAGGGTTCCGATGAGACTGCGCCTCGCCTCTACCCTTGTGGCCTCCCTGCTGGCCGGTGCGGCAGCCTTTCCGGCCGTTGCCCAGACCAAGGACACCTTGACGGTGGGCATGCCCATCGAGCCCCCGAACCTCGACCCGACTGCCGCCGCCGCCTCGGCCATTCGCGAAGTCACCTACCGCAATGTCTATGAAGGTCTGACCCGCCTCGACCGCAACGGGCAGGTACAACCGGCTCTGGCCGAAAGCTGGACGATTTCGGACGACAAGCTCACCTATACCTTCAAGCTGCGCCAGAATGTCAAATTCCATAACGGCCGCGCCTTTGTCGCCGACGATGTGAAGTTCTCGCTGGACCGCGCCAAGGACCCGCAGAGCACCAATCCGCAAAAAGCACTTTTCACCGCCATCGACTCGGTTGATGTGGTTGATCCGCATACGGTCACGGTGAAGCTTAAGGCACCGACCGGCCTCTTCCTGTGGAACATGGCCTGGGGCGACGCTTCGATCTTCGCCAAGGAAACGGTGGAAACCAACAAGACCAATCCGGTCGGCACCGGCGCCTATAAGTTCGTCTCCTGGACCCGCGGCGATCGCGTGGTGCTGGAGAAGAACCCCGATTATCGCGATGCCGCCAACGTCAAGATGCGGCAGGTGACCTTCCGCTTCATCGCTGACGCCCAGGCGCAGTCCGCCGCCCTCAAGGCCGGTGACGTCGATGCCTTCCCGAACTTCGGCGCGCCGGAATTGTTCGAGGAGTTCAAGAAGGACTCCAAGTTCACCGTTGTCGCGGGCAATACCGAAGGTGAGATCGTCGCGGGCATGAATAACGCCCGCAAGCCCTTCGATGATGTGCGCGTGCGCCGGGCGCTCGCCATGTCCATCGACCGCAAGTCCTTGATCGAGGCGGCCTATTCGGGCATCGGCATTCCCATCGGCGCCCATTTCTCGCCTGCCCAGCCCGGCTATGTCGATCTGACCGGCGTCTATAAATATGATCCGCCTGCCGCCAAGAAGCTGCTGGCCGACGCAGGCTATCCGAACGGCTTTACGGCCACGATCAAGATGCCGCAGATGACCTACGCCACCCGGTCGGCGGAGATCCTATCGTCCTTCTTTGCCGAGATTGGTGTAACTCTGAAGCTGGAGCCCATCGAGTTCCCGGGCCAATGGCTGGATCAGGTCTATAAGCGCACCGAATACGACATGACCATCGTCGCCCATACCGAGCCGCTCGACCTCGGGATCTATGCCCGCGACAACTACTACTTCAACTACAAGAACGACGCCTTCAAGGCGATCATGGCCAAGGTCACCACGGCAACCGACGACAAGCAGCGCTTCGAGTTCCTGGCCGAAGCGCAGAGGAAGCTGGCCGAAGATGAACCGGCCCTGTTCCTCTTCCTGCTGCCCAAGCTCGGCATCTGGAATGCCAAGTTGAAAGGCATGTGGGAAAACCAGCCGCTGCCCGTGAATGATGTTGTCGAGGCTTCGTGGCAATAACATCCGCGTCCGGTAAAGGTGGGGCGGCATGAGCAGTTTTCTGCTCCGCCGCCTCTCCTCTCTGATCCTGACCCTGGCGGTAACTTCGCTCGCGATCTTCCTGGTCATGGAGGTGCTTCCCGGTGATCCAGCCGCGATCATGCTGGGGCTGGAGGCGCGTCCGGATACGCTCGCAGCTCTGCGGACCGAACTCGGGCTCGACCGGGGATTGTTCGAGCGATATTTCAGCTGGGTCGGCGGGCTGCTGACCGGCGATTTCGGCGTCTCCTACACCTATCGGGTTCCGGTCGGACAATTGATCGGCGAGCGGATGGTCGTGACCGTCCCGCTGGCGCTGATGGCGATCTGCGTGGCCGCAGGCATCGGTGTGCCGCTGGGGGTTCTGGCGGCGTCGGCCCGTGGCAAGCTGACCGATCAGGCGGCGACTGCTTTCAGCCAGCTCGGCATCGCGGTGCCGAATTTCTGGATCGGACTCGTCCTGATTCTCGTCTTCGCCCTCTCGCTCGGCTGGTTCCCCGCCGGCAGCTTCCCTGGATGGAGTTCCAGTATCCCTGGAGCCCTTCAGGCCCTGGTCCTGCCTGCCATCGCCCTCGGCTTGCCCCAGGCGGCGATCCTGACACGCGTCACCCGGTCCTCGGTGCTGGAAGTGCTGACGGAGGATTTCATCCGCACCGCCCGCGCCAAGGGCCTCTCCCGCCGCACCGTCCTGCGCCGCCACGCCCTGCGCAATGCGCTGATCCCCGTCATCACGATCCTGGGGCTGCAGCTCGCGACACTGATCGGCGGCACGATCCTGATCGAGAATGTCTTCGCGCTCGCCGGTTTGGGGCGCCTGATTTATCAGGCCATGACCCAGCGCGACCTGATCGTTGTCGAAAGCGTCGCCATGCTGATGGCGGCCCTTGTCATCACGGTGAATTTCCTCGTCGATCTCGCCTATGGCTGGCTTGACCCCCGCCTGAGGGCTGGGCGATGAGCCGCTTCTGGCGCAACCCGACCCTGATGATCGGCCTGGTGCTCACGCTTCTGATGGTCGGCATCGCCCTGGTGTCCCTGGTCTGGACGCCGGAGGTGCCGACCCGGCTGCGCCTGCCCTTCCGTCTGCGTGCACCCTTTGGCGAATCAGGGCTGCTTGGCACCGACCATATGGGCCGCGATGTGGTCAGCATGCTGATGGCGGGGTCCTGGAACTCCCTGGCCGTGGCGATCCCCTCGGTCCTCCTCGGCCTCGCGGGCGGGGTATCCCTGGGCCTGATTGCGGCGGCACGCGGCGGCTGGCTGGATGAAGCCATCATGCGGGCGGCCGATATCACCTTCGCCTTCCCGGCCGTGCTGACCGCCATTATGCTGGGCGTGCTGATCGGCGGCGGCGCTCATACCGCCATCCTGGCTATCGGCATCTTCAATATCCCCGTCTTCGCCCGCGTCAGCCGCGCCGCCGCCCTGCAGGTCCTTGCGCGGGAGTTCATCGCTGCAGCCCGGGGAGCTGGCAAAGGGCCGATCCTGATCGCGGTTCAGCATGTGCTGCCGAATATCGCGGGCATCCTGATCGTGCAGGCGACGATCCAACTGGCCCTGGCTGTCCTGACCGAAGCAGGACTCAGCTATCTGGGGGTCGGTATCGCCCCGCCCGCCCCCTCCTGGGGCCGGATGCTGGCCGAGTCCCAGACCTTCATGAGCCGCGCACCCTGGCTGGCTTTGCTGCCGGGTCTGTGTATCGCCATTGCTGTGCTGGGCCTCAATCTGCTGGGCGACGGGCTGCGCGACGCCCTCGACCCCAAGCTGAAGGCGAGGCGCTGATGCTGCGGGTGAAGACTCTTGACGTCAGCCTGCCCGTTCCCGGTGGCCGTGCCGCTATCCTGGAGGGGATCGACTTTACGCTGGAAGCAGGCGGCAGCCTCGGTATCGTCGGCGAAAGCGGCTCGGGCAAATCGATGCTGGCGCTGGCGTTGATGGGTCTCCTGCCGGAGGGCGCGCAGACAAAGGGGCAGATTTTCCTTGATGGAGAGAATCTACTTACCCTGCCGGAAAGCGAGATGTGCCGCAGGCGGGGCAAGAGCCTGGCCATGATCTTTCAGGAACCCATGACCAGCCTGAACCCCACGATGAGTGTCGGCGATCAGGTGGCCGAGGCGGTGCGCTGGCATGAGGCGTCAGGCTACGCAGCGGCGCGGGCCAGGGCCTTGGACCTATTGACCCGCGTGGGACTGCCCCAGCCCGAGCGGCGGATCGACAGCTATCCCCATGAACTTTCGGGCGGGCAGCGGCAGCGCGTCGGTATCGCCATCGCCCTCGCCTGCCGACCCAAGCTGCTGATCGCCGACGAGCCGACAACGGCCCTGGACGTCACGGTTCAGGCCCAGATCCTGCGTCTGCTGAAGCAATTGGCGGCTGAAGACGGCATGGCCCTGATCCTGATCAGCCATGATCTGGGCGTCGTGGCCCAGATGGCTCAGCGCACGATGGTGCTGTATGCCGGGGCGACCGTTGAAGCCGGATCGACAGCCGCCCTGTTCAAGCGGCCACTGCATCCCTATACCCGCGGCCTGCTGGGGGCGATGCCCCGGCATCTTGGGCTTGGAGGCCGTTTGGCGACCATCCCCGGCCGCGTCCCCAGTCCAAACGAGCGCCCCTCCGGCTGCCGCTTCCGCGACCGATGCGAGTTGGCAGAACCCGAATGCGCAGACGCCGCGCCGCTGATAGCCCTGGAGGGTCGCTCGACGGCCTGTCGACGGTGGGAGGCGCTGGCATGAGCGAACCCTTGCTAAATGTCACGGATGTGCGCCGCTGGCACCGCCTGCCCGCAACGCATCTATTCGCCGCACGGCCGGTTCTGAAAGCCGTCGATGGTGTCAGTTTCAGCCTGAAGGCCGGGGAAAGCCTGGGGATCGTCGGGGAAAGCGGCTGCGGTAAATCCACTCTTGCCCGTATGGTTATGGGCCTCGACAACCCCGATGGTGGCAGCATCCAGATTGACGGCGGGGAGATTGCGACCTCGCGTGCCAAGGTCCAGATGGTGTTCCAAGACCCCTATGGCTCGCTGGATCCCCGCTGGCCAGTCTGGCGCATCGTCACCGAACCGCTGCATCTGCTGGGCGGATTGAAGCGCAAGGCTGCCAAGGCCAAAGCAGCAGAGATGCTGCAATCGGTCGGCCTGGACCCAAGCCACATCGACCGCTACCCGCACGAGTTTTCCGGCGGTCAGCGCCAGCGCATCGCCATCGCCCGTGCCCTGGTAACCGACCCGGCGCTCCTGATCGGGGACGAGCCGGTATCGGCCCTCGATCTCTCCGTCCAGGCGCAGGTACTCAATCTGCTGGCCGACCTTAAGGAACAGCGCGGCCTCGCCCTGCTGCTGATCAGCCATAACCTGTCGGTCGTCGCCCATGTGACGCAGCAGGTAGCCGTGATGTATCGCGGCAAATTCGTCGAAACCGGCCCGACAGCGCGGATATTCGAGCATGCGCGCCATCCCTACACTCGCGCCCTGCTGGCGGCCGAACCCTCACTCGACCCAGCTGAGGAACTGCCCCCCGCTCCCCCCGGCGAAGCTGGCATGGAGCCGCCACCCGAAGGCTGCGCCTATGTCCCGCGCTGCCCGCTCGCGACCGACCGCTGCCGCAGCGAAGCCCCCGTGCTGACAGAGGGCGTCGCCTGCCATCATGCGTGAGTGCGCTTACCGGCCCGGCGCAGATAGATGATTTGGGCGGTCAATCCCAGGATGAGCATCAGCAGAAGCGCGCCCTGAGACCCAAGCAGCAAAGGAGACTGCAGGTCGGTCACAAAGGGGTGGCCTTCGGGGACCCGGCGTAGGGTTTCGCTCACTGTCGGCACCATCAGCAGGAAAACGGTCAGGCTCAGAGAGATTGTTTCTACATATCGGGCGGCGCGACCCAGCGCAGGAACTCGTCCGGCGGCATAGCCAACCAGCAAAAACAGGATCGTCGCGATCGCGATCCCGAAGCTGACCGGCTGGTGCGCAAAAAGAAAAAGCGACGCAGCGCCGATCAGCATCGACACGAAATAAACGGCCCCCGGAAGCGACCAGGGTACGATCCGGCCATGGCGGACAATCATATAAATCGCCACCGGAATGGCGGGCAGGCTGCCAAGCGTATGCAGCCAACCGAGCGTAGAAATGCCAAACATCGGATTAGTCCCTTCCTTTGATTGCTTACCTATCAGTAGGTAGGTATTTTGCAGACAACAAAACCGATGAGAGCCATGTAGCTCTACATCAGCTGCGAGAGGTCAGCCGGTCCAACTGCGGATACATAACGGCGCCGAACATCTTCACATCGCCATAGGCGCGCGCCGACAGCATGGCCCCATGAACGGTAGCGAGAAACACTTCGGCTTCAGCCCGGGCCGACCCGGTCAATGTCAGACCACCTTGCCGCGCGCCACGTTCAAGAACGGATGTCAGCCATGCGGAGAGGGATCGGAAATGGGCCCGCACCTCCAGCACCACTTCCTCTGGCAGCACCGGTATCTGGCTGGCCAGCAAGGCACATACGCAAAAAGGTGCTGTCTGATTGAGGATGCAGGCTTCCCAATAGCCGACATAAGCGCGCAACTGCCCCACGGGATCGGAGATCCGCCGCTCCATCTCGGCTATCCCCGCTTCCGCCGCCTCGCGATACTGCACAACCAGCGTGCGGACCAGATCGACTTTGCTTGGGAAATGGTGGTGGATGCTGGCCTTGCGAATACCGACCACTTTGGAAATATCGGCATAGCTGAAACCGTTGTAGCCGCCTTCGAGAAGGAGGGAACGGGCGCAGCTCAGGATCTCGTCGGATGTGGTCGATAGATTTGCCATGGCGTCTACCTACCTACTAGTAGGCATTCCGTCAAGATCAGAAGACTGAACGACGATTTGGAGGCAATCGGTTCCGATTGATCCGGAACCACGGCTGGGCTTAACTTAACCCTTATGAGCGTTGAAGTTGCAGCCCTGCCTTTTCCCCGTTTGCGCCATGCCGTTCCGACGGATGCCGACAGATGTGCGGAGATCTATCTCGCGAGCCGTCGGGCCACCTTCACCTGGGTTGAACCAGAGCGGTTCCAGTTGGCGGATTATGCAGAGTCGATAAAAGGGGAAGAGGTCTGGGTCGCGGAGCTTGACGGCGAAGTCAGGGCCTTTGCCTCATTCTTCCTGCCGGAAAGCTTCCTACATAACCTGTTCGTGATGCCGGGATGGCAGCGGCGCGGCCTGGGCCAGGCGCTGCTGGGCCAGGTTCAGCGGATATGTCCGCCGCCGGTGCGGCTGAAATGTCTGGCGAATAATATCTCGGCCCGCATGTTCTATCAGTCCATGGGCTGGACAGAAGAAGGCCAAGGCCGCAGCGACCTTGGCTTCTACGTCAATATGCAGGCTCCGGTAACCACGCTCTAAAGCTTGACGGCAGCTACGCGACGATAAGCGGCGAGCTTGCGTCGTAGAGCCGCCCCGCGACGTTCAGCGAGTGGCGCGACAGCCATAGCGCCGATAGCGCCGGCGAAGGCACTGCGCTGATCGGCGGTTGCTGCCGCCTGGACCGTGGCATTGCTTCGCATCTCACCAGCCAGAACCCCGGCAAAACTCCCCCCTGACCGCGCCGCCTGATGAAACCGCATCTGAGCGGCCAGCGGACGATCGGCGAGAGCATAGATGGTGGCGCCCGATAGCAGACCCGTCATCTCAATATCCTCCAATTTGGGCGCGCGACGAGAGCGGCATGACCCGCACGTATCGCGGCAGGGGGTCCTGCGCCAGACGCCATGTCGGCATCTCGACGCGGGCACCCCGTTCCTGGTGAGGATCGGGATCGGCCGCAGCCAACCCTGGTCCGATCAAGGCCGTCGCGGCGATCGCGAAAGCCACAAGTAAGAGACGAAGCTCGACGGTCATTGGTTCCCCGCCTTACTTCGTCAGGGCGCCGATAGCGGCACCACCGGCACCACCAATGACAGCCCCGGTGATCAGTGAACCGCCGGTAAGAGCACCGACGACCGCACCGGCACCGGCACCGATTGCACCACCCGAGAGCGCACGTTGTTGCTGGCGCGACATGTCGGAGCAACCCGACACCATCAATCCGCCAACCGCCAGCAGGACCACCACAATCGAAGTAGACGGCTTTTTAGACGATTTCATTTCCATTTTTCGCCTCCTTCATTACGGGTTTTTCTCCCGACGCATGATGAGACTTAAACGCCGCAGAACGATTACTGCAACCTCTGCCCCGGTCTTCTCACAAGGGGTAGAAATCAAGGCTCCGATTATCACACCTTGGTCACACCATTTTTTGTCACAGCGGCGGTAGACACGGCGTAGACCCTTGATATCAGGCCAAAGGATGGGCTTTTCCGCTGAAAGACGCCGACCGCTTTTTGTCAAACTTTAGCCACGGAAAGCCTGACAATGAAAAAGATGAAGGCTGAGGCGAAGTTGACACACAGGAGAGCCTGGATGCGCGGCACGGTGAGTGCGGCGCTGCTGTTGGCTCTTGCTGCCTGTGAAACTCAACCGGTGCTGGTCTCGCAGGAGCCCGTGCCGACCGTCAGCCATTCGCCCGCCCTTCAGGAACAACCCGTCGCCAAACCGGCCCCCAAGCCGCGCCCGGCGGCGACACGTAAACCGACGACTCTGAAACCGGATCCGGTTGCTCCCGTCGAAACGATCCCCGCCGATCAGATGGCCGCGATCACTCCCCCGGCTATCGCCCCGTCGTCAGTGCGGGTGGTGGGGCAATCTGCAGAATCGGTTCGCGCCCGCTTAGGCGCACCGATCAATGAACGAAGCCAAGGTCCCGCCAGAATTTGGCGATACCTTGGGAACGAATGCGCGGTCGAAGTCTATTTCTATCTCGATACCGCGCGCGGAGATTTCTTCGCACTCGATCAGCGATTGAGCGGCGCCGCCGCCGACGCAGAGACATGTCTTGGAACGGTACAGGGAGGCACCCGTGGTTGAAATGATCACCAGCCCGACGCAGATTGCTCCGGTTTCCGCAATGCGCCCGCGCATTGCCCTCATCGACGACGAAAAGCTCTTCCGGGAGAGCCTCGTCTGGAACCTGGAAGACGCCGGGTTCTCGGTGAGCGATTACTCGGGGGCAGAGGCCGCCCGCGCCGCCTTTGCCAGCGGCGAGAGGTTCGATGCCATCCTGCTCGACTGGCAGATGCCCGGCATGGACGGTATGAGCTTCCTGAAGGAACTCCGTGCGTCAGGCGATCAGACGCCGGTCCTGTTCCTCACCGGACTGCAGCAGCCGATCTATGAAGAACGGGCGCTGGCCGAAGGCGCCGTCGACTTCATCGAGAAAACCCGCTCGGTCACCATCATCGTCTTCCGGCTGCAGCTTGCCATCGGCGGCTCCAAGACGGGGACCGGCGACGGTGCCATGCCGTCGCTCAATACCCCGCTGGACCTTGATATCGACAGCTGCCGCGTGGAATGGCGCGGACAGCGGGTCGATCTGACCCTGTCGGAATTCAAAGTCGTTCAGTTGCTCTTCGAACGCCCAGGCCGCGACATCACCTATCGCGAAATCTATGACAGCGTGAAAGGTGAAGGCTTCATCGCCGGATCGGGGTCAGAAGGCTATCGCGCCAATGTGCGCGCAATGGTCAAGCGCATCCGTCAGAAGTTCAAAGAGATCGATCCTGACTTCTCGGCGCTCGAAAACTACCCCGGCTTCGGTTATCGCTGGTCTACAGAAGTCCAGTAACGAGGTCAGATGAGTGGCGGACCCGGCAATAACCGGAAGTTTCATGCAGAGT
This sequence comes from Lacibacterium aquatile, assembly GCF_042683105.1. Classification (NCBI taxonomy): domain Bacteria; kingdom Pseudomonadati; phylum Pseudomonadota; class Alphaproteobacteria; order Rhodospirillales; family Rhodospirillaceae; genus Lacibacterium; species Lacibacterium aquatile. The sequence continues at coordinate 97,671 of NZ_JBHUIP010000004.1, read as the reverse complement.
AGCCCCGCCAAACGGTGGCGGCGGATGGGCGGTTTTGCCACCCGGTCTCTTCTGGTCCGGTTGGCGCTTCTGGTCGTAGTATTCGCCGTCGTCCCGATCCTTGTTTACGATCGCTTCAAGGAAGCCGACGAGCAGCGACGCGAGTTGCTGCTCTCGGCTATCCGTCTGCGTGGCGAAACGGTAGCGGCGGCGATTGCGCCGCTGCTCATTGGCGGCTCGCTCCCGCTCGAGATGTTACAGGACGAACTCAATCGCTACGCCCAGCCTACTGACAGTCTGAAACTGCTTTTCCAACCCTCCGGCACGACCGCTGGGACGGCTGAAAGCGGTTTTTTCTATATCGCCTCCGTCCCTCCGGTACCGCCCGAGGCGCTGGAGCCCGAACGCCAGCTGCTGATTGAGGCAGGCCTGCTGCAACGCCTGTCGGAAAGCTGCTCTGGCGCTTTCCCGCTCGCCATCCAGGCCAATGTGGGGAACGGGAAGGCGGAGCTGGTCACCTCTCTTTCCCCGGTGCGCACCACCAAGGGCTGTTTTGTCCTGATCGCTGCCAGCCTGCTGGGCGAGGATGCTGCACAGCGGCTGACGATGCCCTATTGGCGTCTGCCCGAAGTGCAGTTGGCGATGGCCGTTTATCTGCTGGTGGCGGTAATTGCCATCGTCCTGCTGCTGGACCTCTGGAATTCGCTGCGGCGTTTTTCCCGTCTCGCCATGGACGTGGCCCGCGCCCGCGCCACAGGCGGTTTTGCTGCTGGAAACCGGGTGCCGGAACTCAAACCCGTCGCCCTCGCCTTCGACCGGATGGTCGATACTTTGCGCGACGCCGCCCGCTCGCTCCATGACGCGGCAGAAGAAAACGCCCATGCCTATAAGACGCCGATGGCGACCATCCGGCAGGCGACCACCCAATTGCGCCGCCGTGTGGACGAGGAAGACGAGCGCGGCCAGCGGGCGCTGTCCGTCATCGATGCCTCGCTCGACCGGCTGGAAGATCTTGTCACCGCCGCCCGCCAGATCGACCGGGGCATGGCCGAACTGCTGGACCCGCCCACCGACCGGGTGGATCTCGTTCCGCTGCTCCGCGCGATCTCCGACGGCATTCGCCGCACCTTGCCGTCGGGGGGCGCACAGTTGCTGTTCGACCTTGGCCCCGGCACGGCGCGCGGCATCGCCATTCGCGGCTCGGCCAATCTGATCGAAACCGCTGTCGAAAATCTGATCGAGAATGCCGTCAGTTTCTCGCCCCCCGATGGGGTGGTGACTGTCCGCCTCGCCATTGATGGGCGCGACGCGCTGGTGGAAGTTTCCGACCAGGGCACAGGCGTCGCGTCGGAGGATCTGCACAAGATCTTCGACCGCTATTATTCCAAGCGCGACCATGACACCCGCCCCTATGGCGCAGGCAATTTCGGCCTTGGTCTCTGGATCGTGAAGCGCAACATCGAGGCGCTTGGCGGCCAAGTCTCCGCCCGCAACCGCCCCAACTCGGGCTTGGCGGTCAGTCTTAGATTGCCGAGGTTGAGTTAGCGAAAATAAGGAGGCGGCAGCGTAGTCGGATCAAGGACAGAGGCGATTACAGCATCGTAGTGCGACGCCAGCAACTCGCACCAATCAGACATATGATCGCTATAGGGGCCTTTTGAGATTCCCCTGAAAGGTCTAGGCTTGCAGCCATTCAAACCGAGTAAATGATCGAGCCCGATCCACGGTCCACCCGGCCGCCTAGCTTCCAGCCAAACTTCCTGCCGATCCTTCACCAGACGCCAAGTTACCTCTCCGTCAACCATATCAACATGTCGGTTATCGAAGATGTCTGGTCGGTGCGACTCTTCTATGACCCTGCAGCCCCGTTCCGTCAGCAACACTTTCGCGTCCCGGAAGCGAGCATCGCTGAGAATATTTATTTCGCCCAAGGTCATCATCACGCCAATCCCGTTGTCAGCCTTGCAGAAACCAGTCTAGCCTGCTCCCGCTAACAAAGGGAGCAGCACAGCATGTCGGACACCTATTGGGATCGTCAGTATAATAACCGGCTGATCGTGCCCGATTTCGCCGACTATTTTGCGGCCTGGAAAACCCGCACGGCCGAAGCGCGCGCGGCTTATATGCCGCTGCATATCCCCTATGGCGACCATGCCCGGCAGGCGGTCGATCTTTTCAGGGCGCCCGCCCCCCGTGGCACGTTGTTCTTTATCCATGGCGGCTATTGGCGGGCCTTCTCGCGGGAGGATTTTGCCTGGATCGCGCCGCCGTTCCTGGCCGCTGGCATCAGCGTCGCCCTGCCCTCCTATCGCCTGTGCCCGGAGGTTGGGATCAGCGACATCGCCGCCGATATCGAGCAGGCGCTGACCACCACCTGGAGCCGCCTCGGACAGCATGAGCGCCGCCGCCTCGTTGTCTCCGGTCATTCGGCGGGTGGTCATCTGACCGCCCATTGCCTTGCTACCAAGTTCGAGGGCAAAGATGCGCCCTACATTACCAGCGGCCTGTCGATCAGCGGGTTGTTCGATCTGGCGCCGCTGATGCGTACCTCGATGAACGACGATCTGAAGCTGGACCCGATCAGCGCCGACACACTCTCGCCGCTGCATCGCCCGCGCGTCAGCGCCGCGCCGCTGCTGTCCGTCTATGGCGGATCGGAGCCGCCGGAATGGCACCATCAGTCCGACCGTCTGGCCAGCCAATGGCCCGACGTGACCTCGGCCGCCCTGCCGTTCCGCAACCATTTCACCGCCCTCGACGCCCTGGCCGATCCGGAACACAGCCTGCACGAACAGGCGCTGGGCATGTTCGCCTGACATCATGCGGGCGCTACTAGTCATCGACATGCAGCGCTGGATGTTTCGGACGCCGGACCGGGCAGCCCAACTTCCGGTTCTGCTCCAAGCGATTGAGCGGCTGAGCCTCGATTTTGAAGCACGGAATCAGCCCCTTTTTGATATTCGGACTGAACATAAGGCAGACCGCAGCACCTGGAGTCGCCTGATGCTGCGATACGACTACCCTTGCCTATTGGAGGGATCAGAGGACACCGATACGGTAGATGGTCTTGTTCCTAGGGGAACTCGCATCACAAAGACCGCCAATGATGCGTTCCTAGGAACGGATCTCGAAACAGAACTCCATCGACAAGGAGTGTCAGAGATCGTTCTTGCCGGTGTCTTCATGGATGGCTGTGTTGGCTTAACGGCCGCCGCTGCCGCCCAACGCGGGTTCGCCGTCTGCTTTGCTGATCGAGCTATCGGGGTCCGCGACCAGACTCAGGCGATCGCGATCCGAAGTTGGCTTATCGAGATGTATGAACTAAGTACCTGTTAGCCTTTTTTGGCGCACATCTTTGCCAGCTCTGCGCCGCATGCATTGGCACAAACTCAGATTGCCGAGGTCGCGTTACTTGGCCTAGCTTGGCGCCTCATTTTGAGGGCGTCGGAGAAGTTAGCGTGAAGGCCAGGGATCAAATCCGCACCGTTGGACTTTTTGGTCATGGTGCTTTCGGCAGATTGATCGTCAGGCATCTCGGCCCGCGCTTCGATCTACATATCCACGACCCGAACCCCGCAGGCACACCGGAATTCGGCCGCTTCTGCTCGATGCAGGAGACGGCCGCCTGCGATGTTGTCATCCTGGCGGCTCCGGTCGAGAGGCTGGCACAACTCATTGCGGATATTGCGCCCTCGCTGCGGCCCGGCGCCCTGGTGCTGGACGTCGGCTCGGTCAAGACGCGCCCGGCCATCCTCATGCGTGACGGTTTACCGTCCAACGTGGAGATCATCTGCACACACCCGCTTTTTGGCCCCCAGAGCGCGGCAGGCGGCTTAAGCGGGCTAAAGATGGCCCTTTGCCCGGTCAGCGGCAGGCGCTGGCGGCTGGTCGCCCGCTTCCTGGGTCAATTGGGCCTTCAGGTTATCACCACCACGCCGGAGCGCCATGATCGCGACATGGCAATGGTCCAGGGTCTCACCCATCTTATCGCCAAGGTGCTGGTGCAGATGGAACCCCTGCCAACCGGCATGACGACCCGCAGCTTCGATCTGCTGATGCAGGCCATCGACATGGTACGCCACGATTCGCTGGAGCTGTTCCTGACCATCGAGCGCGACAATCCCTATACCAAGGATGTGCGGGAACGATTCTTCTCCCTAGCCGCCGAACTGAACGAGACCTTGAGCGCCCATGATCGGGCCTTGACGACGGGTTAGCGTTTAACTGGCTCTTCCGAGAAACGCGCCGCCTGCGGCGACAACTCATGCCCCTGCCGGACGGTTAGCGGACTATAGAGTTCAGGCCTCCGCCCCCGAATCCAGCGTCGTCCGGTTGCCAGCGGCAACAGATCGAGATCCAGATCGGCCACCACCATCCGATCCTCTGCCGCCCAGGTTTCCCCCAGGATGCGGCCGTAGGGATCCAGGATCATGGCGTTACCGGTGCGAACCTCGCCGTTATCCTCGCCGACGCCATTGCTGAAGACCAGGAACATGCCATTGTCATGGGCGCGGGCAGGCAACCAACGCAGCAGCCATTCGCGGCCTTTCGCCCCGCGAAACTCGGCTTCTATCGCCTCTGGATCGGCCTCCCGGTTGCGCCACAGCTGCGGATCGATCAGCCCCATGGCATGGGGACTGCGGGAATTGCAGCCGCCGGTCTGATGGGGCGCCAGTAGGATATCGCAGCCCAGGAGGGCGGTCGCCCGGGCGTTTTCGACCAGGTTATTGTCCCAGCAGATCAGAATGCCGACCTTCGCACCCCAGGGCGTGTCGAAAACCGTGTAGCTGTCGCCGCTCGCAATCTCCGCATGCTCGAACGCATGGAGCTTGCGGTGCACCTGCCAGGAACCGTCCGGCAGCGCGGCCAGATAGGAATTATAGAGGCGTCCGTCCGGCGCCCACTCCAGCAGCCCGGCGCCAATCAGCATGCCGCTCTCCACGGCCAGCCGTCGGATTTCCAGCGCCGCCGCGCCATCCTCCACCGACTCCGCCAAGGATTCGAGGCCATCACGGTCCAGAAACGGCACATGCCAATAGCCGGTGATGCACATCTCGGGAAAAGCCAGGATCTGCACTCCCTCCGCTTGGGCCTTAGCCACGAATTCCCGCATTAGCGCGAGGTTGTAAGCCTTGTCGTTGGCGCGATGGCAGAATTGGACGCTGGCGGCGCGGAGATGGGTCATGGCTCTCTCTTTGATGGATTGAGCCTCAACCTATCCCCTGGCACAGCGTGCGAAAATGCACCAATAATGCACCATGAGCGCTCAAAAATTCACAGACCCGGATTGGGAAGACTTGCGCGTTTTCGCCGCTCTGGCCGATACGGACAGCCTCTCGGCTGCCGCCCGGCGCCTCGGTATCACCCATGCGACCGTGGGTCGGCGGATCGCCCGACTGGAGGAACATCTTGGCGGGCTATTGTTCGAACGGGTCGAAGGGCGATTGCAGCTTTCCCCGCTTGGGCAGCGGGTCCGGCAGGATGTCGTCGCCATGCAGGCGCGGGCGGAAGCCGTCCTTCAGACCGCCAAACTCGAAAATCGGACGTCGACGGTTGTCAGACTCAGTCTGCCCAGGACGATGGCAGACCATTTCCTCGCCCCCAACCTCGACGGTGTTGTGGGGCCTGAGGTCGAACTGCTGCTTTCCACCGACAGCAGGATCGTGAGTATCGCCAAGGACGAAAGCGATATCGCGATCCGTCTCGGCAGGCCGAAGGATTCGGAGACCATCGGGCGGCGTGTGGCCGACATCCGATATCGGGTCTATGCCCATCGCGATCTCATGACGCCGGAAACCGCCTGCCTGATCGATGCGGAGGCCGAAGAAGACTATGCCGAAGTTCAGTGGTTCCGCAGGCAGTATCCAGACCGGCCCGTCGCTTTTCGCAGCGGCAGTCAGATCGCCCGGCGAGGAGCGGCCGAGGCGGGCTTGGGCTTGGCCCTGCTGCCGAGTTTTATCGTCCAGCCCGGCAGTCCGTTAACGGCTCTCCCCCTGAACGGGCAGGAGCCGCCGGTGCGTGAGGTCTGGCTGCTCGCCCGGCAGAATAAACTGCGCTCGCCGGAGATCCGGGCGACCTACGACCGGCTGGCGCAGCTTTTCAAAGACCGTTTTCCCTAGCCTTTCAGCAGATCGAGATATTCCTTGGCAAACCCGACATAGCGAGTGGCCGAGCCTGCGATATTCTCGATTTCCGCCGGGCGCATGTCGCGGAGCTTCTTAGCCGGATTGCCCGCCCAGAGTTCGCCGGTCGGCACGACCTTATTCGGCGCCAGCAGCGCCCCCGCCGCCACCATGGCATCGGTCTCGACCGTCGCTTCGTCCAGGATCGTCGCGCCCATGCCAACAAAGCAGCGATCCTTCAGCACACAGGCATGCAGCACCGCGCCATGGCCGATGGTGACATCGTCGCCGATATAGGTGCCCGCGCGGAACTGGGTCGCGTGAACGACCGTGGCGTCCTGCACGTTGGTGCGGGCGCCGATCTTGATCTCATGGACATCGCCACGGATAACGACACCGAACCAGATCCCCGCCTCCGGCCCGATCTCCACATCGCCGATGACCACCGCCCCCGGCGCGATAAAGGCGGTCGGATGGATCTTCGGCCATTTGCCATGCCAGGGCATGATCACCGGCGCGGGCAGGTTTTTCGGGTCGAAGGACATGGCCAACTCCTAATGCCAAAAAGGCGTTCCTAACATAGGAACGCCTTTTATTTAAATTCCTGTCTGCGATCTCAACTTTCGTCGATCAGGCTTCGGATTGAAGGCTCGTCCCGCATGACTGACAGAATTTTGCTGTTTCGGTATTTGGGCTCTCGCACTTCGGGCAGAAATGCGTTTGCGCATGCTGCCTGATGTACGCGATCTGAATAACGCACGGAATAGTTACCCGGTAAGCGGGGCCTGCCAAATCTACCAAGGTCCAGATTGCGGTGATCGCCCAACCGACCGGCCCAGCGAACATCTTGATGCCCTTCATCATCATATTGGAGGTAGCCAACGTAAGACCACGGCCAATCAAGATCTTCGCAACCGCATTGGCAATAATGGCGGCCATTTTGTAGGCTGCAAAACCACTCATCCTAATAGTAGTCTGCAAGGCAGCCATGGGTAGGGCCGCGGGAATGACGTTCGTGACGCTGACACCCAAATTAGTCAGAAGCTCGGACTTCTCTTTGTCGTCCATCTTCTCATAAGCCTTTTCCAACACCTTCAGTTGGATCTGGCTTTCGATAGTAGCCGCATCTGAATTTTCGGAGTAATTGACCTTCAAGCTATCTGCGACATCCCGCAGAACCTCGATATAGGGAACCCCTTTACCGCCACGAAAGGCATTAGAGAATGAATTTCCACCATACCGCTGAATTTCAGCTGCGATATCATCTGCATAGATCCGGTGATCCCCTTCATAGATCTTCTCACCAGCCCTAGGATTATGGAGTTTGAAATCAGGGACGTCATTTAGATCTTGATTGAAGTCCTTATGGATATATTCCACTAAGATCCCCAGATCTTCTGAGGAAGCTTTCCGAAGGAGCGGAATGAGATCTTCATCGGGCTCGCGAAGCGGAAGGTGTGCCATCTCTCTTTTCCTTTTTTTAAGCTGAAATAATGGCGGCAATTACGCCATTAAGAACGGGAACATTCGGTATAAGATCGGTCGCCATTCCCGCGCTTGCGATCATTGAATTTTTTCTCTTCTGTGTAACCTCACCCTCATCACGAAATATTATTCCAGAAACAAGAGCGCTAGTTTCTTGAGATGCCCAGCGCCTGTCTTTTGCATCCCTTGATTTTGATTTTCTCTCTATTTGATCTACCTTTTGAGAAAAGGTACTTCCCGAGTCTAAAAACTGCCGAGCTAGATCGGTGATTGATTGGATATGGGTCAGTTTTTTCCAATCCGTTCCACGCATCAACAGCATGTGGAGCGGCACCCCAAGGGCGTCAGCTATATCGGCAAGAGTGGTAATTCCCGCCGAATTATGGCTTTCGATCTTACCGATCGTGCCTCTGCTGACCCCGGCCAAATCGGCGAGTTCAGATTGCTTCCACCCCAGCGCGTTCCGGGCGGCTGCAATATTGTCCCCTATGACCTTATCGATATCTTCTGATTGGCGTTCTTTCATCATTGCGCATCCAGCCTATTGAGCTGCAGCCTGATCGCTCTGCCCCCTAGCTCTCCACCAGGAGATCAACCCGCGGGCAGCAAAGCCATAGACGACGATTGCACCAATAATCTTGAACATGATCGCTCCCAAGATCTGCAAAGTACTGAGAATCTGGAACGGTTGACAGATGCCCACCGACCAAGAATTCCGTACTATTTTTTCTTGACGTGATCGTATAGATCGCTGGCGGCGCGAACCGCGACGGTCGCAGCCACTGCGGCAATAATTGTTTGAAAAATGGCAGGTATTAGAACAATTGGCATATTGAGATCCTCTCTGCTTGGCGAGTAGGGTCGCCGTTTCGGTGATCTCAAGGTAACGCCCGAGCTTGGCCGCAACAATTACGTGTTATCGGCAGGAACAATGTTCCGTACAGTATACATTGCTTCCTTTGAATAAAAAAAGGCCGCAGGTTTCCCTGCGGCCTTTTTGCAGTAGGGGCTTGAAGCCCCAGGCGACTAGCGCTTCGAGAACTGGAAGCTACGACGGGCCTTGGCCTTACCGTACTTCTTACGCTCGACGACGCGGCTATCGCGGGTCAGGAAGCCAGCAGCCTTCAGGACGCCACGCAGGGCGGGTTCCTGGAAGGTCAGGGCCTTGGACAGACCGTGGCGAACCGCACCGGCCTGACCCGACAGACCGCCGCCGGTGACCGTGCACCAGACGTCGTACTGGGCCAGACGATCCGAGATCAGGAACGGCTGGTTGATGATCATGCGCAGCACGGGACGGGCGAAATAGACGGCGCCGTCGCGACCATTCACGGTCAGCTTGCCGGTACCGGGCTTAACCCAGACGCGAGCAATTGCGTTCTTGCGCTTGCCGGTAGCGTAGGAGCGACCCAGCGCATCCTTCTTCGGCTCGGCCGGAGCGGCATCGGCAGCCGGGCTACCGGCGCTGACGGCCTTCTTGAGGGACTCGAGGCCCTGCATGGTCTGAGCCATGGTTACGCGCTCCGCTTGTTCTTGGCGTTCAGGCCAGCGACGTCGAGGACGGCAGGAGCCTGAGCTTCATGGGGATGGTTCGGACCGCCGTAAACGCGCAGATTCTTCATCTGGGTACGGCCGAGCGGGCCACGGGGAACCATGCGTTCCACGGCCTTTTCGATCAGACGCTCCGGGAAGCGACCGTCGAGAATGTTCGCCCAGGTACGTTCCTTGATCCCGCCGGGATGGTTGGTGTGCCAGTAGAACTTGTTCTGCTCGCGCTTCTGACCGGTGACCTTCACCTTCTCGGCATTGATCACGACGATGTTGTCGCCGCAATCCATGTGGGGGGTGTAGGTGGTCTTGTGCTTACCGCGCAGATGATTGGCGATGATGCTGGCGAGACGACCAAGAACCACGCCATCGGCATCGATGACGAACCACTTCTTTTCGATCTCGCTCGGCTTCGCGGAGTAGGTCTTCATGGCCCGTCCTTGAGCTTGGCAGATGGTCGACATTGGGAACCGTTCCCGAGCCGACCGTTGAATGGAGGGGTGTTTACGCATTTCAGGGGCTCGCGTCAAGCGCTGAAACACCATATTTTCCGCGCATCAGAGCGGATTTTTCAGAGTGCGGTATTAAAATACCGCATCGCTAAGCCGCTGTGGCACTGGGCTTGAGGGTTGCCGCCAAAGGACACGTTATCGGGTTGATACCTGCCCTATCCCTCTCCTATCGTCCAGGGGCTTTCATGCCGGGAGGGTTCAAGCGATGGACGGTTCTGTTGCCAACGAAGCGCTGGTCATGCGGTCCGACGCCGATGGCGTTACAACCCTCACCCTCAATCGACCAGCCCAGCGCAACGCCCTGTCCGTCGCGCTCATGGGCGCCCTCATCGAGGAACTGGCCCACATCCGGCAGGATAGCGGCTGCAAGGTAGTGATCCTGGCCGGTGCAGGGCCCGCCTTCTGTTCCGGCCATGACCTCAAGGAAATGCGCGCCACGCCCGAGCCCGCCTTTTACGAGGCGCTCTTCGCACAATGCAGCGTGCTGATGCAGGCGATTGTCACCCTGCCCCAGCCCGTCATCGCCCGCGTCCATGGCATCGCCACCGCCGCCGGCTGCCAGTTGGTCGCCAGCTGCGATCTTGCGATTGCAGCCGAAGACGCCCGCTTTGCAACGCCGGGGGTCAATATCGGCCTCTTCTGCTCCACCCCCATGGTGGCGCTATCGCGTAACGTGTCGCGAAAAGCGGCAATGGAGATGCTGCTGACCGGCGAGATGGTGGATGCGGCACGCGCCCAGCAGATCGGCCTCATCAACCGCGCTGTTCCGCCGCAGGCCTTGGAGCAGGAGGTGCAAGCCCTGGCGCAAAAGATTGCGGCCAAGTCCGCACTGACGGTGAAAACCGGCAAGGAAGCTTTCTATCGCCAGCTCGAAATGCCCCTGGTCGAGGCTTATGCCTATACCGCCGGCGTCATGGCAAAGAACATGATGGCGGCGGATGCCGCTGAAGGAATTGATGCATTCCTGACCAAACGCATGCCAGTGTGGCGCAACTGCTAAACAGAAACGAAGCGAAGGGATCAATGAGCCAGGTCGATCTTACCCGCCGCCTTGCCCTGCTGGGCATCACTCCCGATGACGCCAAGGTGATCGAGCCGTTTCGCCTCAAGCTCTATGATGCGATGGACGGGATCGTCTTCCGCTTCTACCGCTTCCTGCAGTCCCAGCCCGAAGGCCAGCGCTTCTTCCCGGATGACAACCGCATCAATCAGTTGGTGCCCAAGCAGCGCGAGCATTGGCGGCGCCTGTTCAATTGCGAATTTGACGAGGCCTATATCAAAGGCTGTCAGGCAATCGGCCATGCACACCTGGTCAATGGCGTCGCGCCCTATCTTTACATCGCAGGCTATACTTTCTTCCTGGTTGAACTGCAGAATTTCGCAGTCATGAATTTCGCCAATCCGCAGGAGTTACGGACGATTTTGGCGGTCGTGACGCGACTGGTTCATCTCGACATGGACCTCGCCCTATCGGTCTATACGCGTGAAGTCGTTCAATTGGTCGCCGCCAAGGCGGCACAAGGACACTGAAACCATGAACCACGACGATTATTCGGCGAGTTATCTGCGCAGCATCCTGACTTCGGTCAAGACCATCGCCATGGTGGGCGCCTCGACCAACTGGAACCGCCCCAGTTTCTTCGTGATGAAGTATCTCCAGCTCAAGGGCTACCGCGTCATTCCGGTCAATCCGGGGGCAGAAGGCCAGGATCTGCTGGGCGAAAAGGTCTATGCCAAGCTGAGCGATATCCCCGTGCCCGTCGACATGGTGGATATGTTCCGCAAGTCCGAGGCAGCCGATGGCGTGGTCGAGGATGCGATCAAGATCGGCGCCAAGGTCGTCTGGATGCAGCTTGGCGTGCGTAACGACGAAGCCGCTGCCAAGGCCGAAGCCGCTGGCATCAAGGTCGTCATGAACCGCTGCCCCAAGATCGAATATAGCCGCCACTGCGGCGAGCTCGGCATGTCCGGCATCAATACCGGCGTCATCAGCTCCAAGCGCCGCCGTCTTTAAGGGAAGAAGCAGATATGTCCGCCAATCGTCAGCCCGGCTTCGAAACCCGCGCCATTCATGCGGGCGGTGCCCCCGACCCTGCCACCGGCGCCCGGGTCACCCCGATCTATCAGACCAGTTCCTATGTCTTTGACGATGCGGACCATGCGGCCTCGCTCTTCAATCTTCAGACCTACGGCTATATCTATACCCGTCTGACGAACCCGACAGTTTCGGCGCTCGAAGAACGGCTTGCCTCGCTGGAAGGCGGTCGTGGCGCCACCTGCACCGCTTCGGGCCATGCGGCGCAGTTGGTCGCCCTCTTCCCGCTGATGACGTCCGGCGATCATCTCATCGCCTCCAACCGTCTCTATGGCGGATCGATCACCCAGATGGGTCGCTCCTTCAAGAAATTCGGTTGGGAAGTCAGCTTCGTCGATGTCGACGATCCGGCCAATATCGCCAAGGCCGCAACGCCCCGCACCAAGGCGGTGTTCGTCGAAAGCCTCGCCAATCCCGGCGGCGTCATCACCGATCTGGAAGCCGTTGCCGCCGAAGCGCACAAGCTGGGTGTGCCGCTGATCGTCGATAACACCATGGCGACGCCCTATCTGTGCCAGCCCTTCCAGCATGGCGCCGACCTGATCGTCCATTCGACGACCAAGTTCTTAGGGGGCCACGGCAATTCGGTCGGCGGCACGGTCATCGACAGCGGCAAGTTCGACTGGTCGGCCAATGACAAGTTCCCCAGCCTCGCCGCGCCCGAGCCTGCCTATCACGGCCTGAATTTCCATGAGACCTTCGGCGATCTCGCCTACACGGTCTATGGCCATGCCGTCTCGCTGCGCGACCTCGGCCCCGCCATGGCACCGATGAATGCCTTCCTGACCATGACCGGGATCGAAACCCTGGCCCTGCGCATGGAACGCCATTGTGCCAACGCCCAGAAAGTCGCCGAGTTTCTGGCGAACCATCCCTCGGTCGCCTGGGTCAATTACGCAGGCCTGCCGTCGAACAAGTACCATGGGCTGGCCAAGCGCTATCTGCCCAAGGGCGCGGGCAGCGTCTTCACCTTCGGCGTCAAAGGCGGCTATGCGGCGGGCGTGAAGATGGTCGAGAGCATCGAGCTCATCTCCCATCTCGCCAATATCGGCGATGTACGCAGCCTGATGCTCCACCCCGCCTCCACCACTCACCGGCAATTGACCGAGGAACAGCGCAAGAATGCCGGTGCCGGTGACGATGTGCTGCGCCTCTCCGTGGGTCTGGAAAGCATCGACGACATCATCGCCGACCTTGATCAGGCACTGAAGCTGTCGGCAGGTTGAGCCTTTATATCGTCGTCATCCCGCACTTGATGCGGGATCCGGCCGTTGCTTGTTGCCAATCCTCTTCATCGGAGAATTGCCATTCTGACGGCCGGATCCCGGCTCTAGGCCGGGATGACAGGCTGTGTTTAATCCCAATCCCCCAGATCCCGGCGCATCCAATCGGGCAATTGATGGAACCAGACCGTACGGAGCTTCCCGTTCTGCTTCACACGGCGGAACGGGAACACTAACCACATTAGAATATCAGGCATAACGGGAGTCCTTCCGAGGCTTAAGGGTCAACCGACCGGATTGACTGGATTTTTTGCCAAAATCCGCATCCTGGCATTCCCCTAAAATCAGAAGCGCGTTATTCATTTTCGAATGAAACAACCACCGCTTAATTGGGATGACCTGCGTCTGTTCCTGGCCGTCATGCGCGCTGGCAGCCTGCTGGCGGCTGCCCGCGACTGTGGCCTGAGCCAACCGACCTTGAGCCGCCGCATCAAGGCGTTGGAGGATTGGGCGGGCGTGGCCCTCTTCGACCGGGTCGGCACCAGCTTGCGCCCGACTGAGGATGCCGCAGCCTTGCTGGCCCTGGCAGCGCCAATGGCGGAAGCAGCGGATATCATCACCGAAACCCACGATTGGGATGCCCGCCGGATCAGCGGCACCGTACGCATCGCCTGCGGGGAATCCACCGGCAGTTTCCTGGCCCGCATCATGGTGGACCTCGGCAAAGCGCTGCCCGACGTGCATTTCGAGCTGCGGACCGGTTACGCCTATCCCAACCTTGCCAAGCGCGAGGTCGATATCGCCGTCATCGACCAGCGGCCGACGGCGGGCGCGCTCAAAGTGCGCTCGGTCGGCCATATCGCCTATACGGCCTATGCCCACAAGGACTATGCCGCCGCGCACCCGGAGGCCTTCACCGAAGAGCGCTTTGCCCGCTGCGCCTGGGCTACCCTCGACATCGGCATGATCGAAATGCCCATCGCCGCCTGGCTGGAGCCGCGCCTGACACCCCAGACGCCAGTTCTGCGCTGCTCCCAGCGGCGTACGATCATCGACGCCGTTCTAGGCGGCTATGGTTTAGGCTTCCTGCCCTGCTGGCTGGGCGATGGCTACAACCGGCTGACCCGTGTGATGGCACCACCGACCGAACTGCCGAAGGAGATTTTCCTGGTGGTGCCGGAACAGGTGGCCAACCGCCCGGCGATCCGACAGACACTCGATTGGCTCGCCGAACGATTCCGCAAGGAAGCTGCCCTCTTGAATGGTACCGAACCTAGACTATTGTAAGCCTATCGACAGAGGAGAGACGGCGATGCGCATGGTCATGGCACTCACACTCGGAGGATTTCTGATGATGGGCAGTCTTTTCGCGCCCAAGACCGTACAGGCGGGTTCCGCCCATGACTTCAGCTTCAAGACCATAGACGGTCAGCCGATGCCGCTTGCGCAGTACAAGGGCAAGGCCGTGCTGGTGGTGAATACCGCCTCGCAATGTGGCTTCACCAAGCAATATGACGGCTTGCAGGCGCTCTACGAGAAATACAAGGACAAGGGCCTCATCGTCCTGGGCGTTCCGTCGAACGACTTCGGCGGTCAGGAGCCTGGCACCGCAGAAGAGATCAAGGATTTCTGCGAGACCAATTTCTCCGTCGATTTCCCCCTGGCCGACAAGCAGGTGGTCAGTGGCGACGACGCCCACCCCTTCTATAAATGGGCTGGCGAACAGGTGGGCGTAGCCGGTCGCCCCCGCTGGAATTTCCACAAATATCTGATTGCTCCAGATGGTCATCTGGCCGACTGGTTCTCGACCGTGACCGATCCGGGTTCCGACAAAGTGACGGCGGCCGTCGAGAAACTGCTGCCCGCCAGCTAGGCTGATTAAGCGATATTATTCAGTCGCTTGCACCTTGATGCGCAGGCGGCTCCGGCGCCAATTGTTACGATAACAAGGTTGGCATTGACGAGCGCTAGGCGCTCTGTTTTACATTCCATGCATGGAAAATAATAACCGAATCGCCGTCTGGCGTCTGGTCGGCGCCCAAGCTGTCAGCATGACCGCCAGCAACATCGTTACGGTCAGCGTCGCCCTCGCCTCCCTCACGATCTCGACCGATCCGTCGCTTGCGACCCTGCCCTTTGCCTTGCAAATGCTCGCAACGATGCTTGCGACGGTCCCGGCATCAATGGCGATGCAGCGGTATGGCCGCACGCCTATCTTTGTTCTGGGCGCCATCATAGGCGTCATCGGCGCTCTGCTTGCGACCTGGGCACTCTGGAAAGCCAATTTCGCGCTTTTTTGTGTCGCAGGCTTCTGCATGGGGGGAGCCAACGCTGTCGCACTCTACTATCGTTTCGCCGCAGCGGAGGCAGCGGACGAGGCCTATCGACCGCGCGCCATCGCGCTGGTCATGGGCGGCGGTGTCATCTCTGCTCTGTTCGGCGCGGAGGTTGCGAAATTCGGTCGTGATCTGCTCGCCCCGGCCTTTTTTGTCGGCACCTATATCATCATCGCCGCGATGCAGGTGCTGAACGCCATAGCGATCAGCCGCATTCGCCTGCCGAGGCCCCCCGTCGCCAAATTCGGTGCGGGTAGGCCGATGGCGGAAATCGCGCGCACCCCCGGCTTCACCGTAGCGCTGCTCTCGGGCGTGATCTGCTACTCGATCATGGTGCTGCTGATGACAGCGACGCCGCTTGCCATGGCAAGTTGTGGGCTGGCTTTCGAGGATTCGGCTTTTGTCATCCAATGGCATGCGCTGGCGATGTACGCGCCCTCCTTCGTTACCGGGCGTCTGATCCAGCGCTTTGGCGCGCAGAATATTCTGGCATCAGGCATCCTGTTGATGGCAGGGGCGATCACCGCGGCCCTATCTGGGGAATCGGTCGGGCATTTCTGGGTCAGCCTCGTTGCGCTCGGTCTTGGCTGGAATTTCCTCTTTGTCGGCGGCACAGCCCTGCTAACGGTCTGCTATCGGCCCGAAGAACGCGCCAAGGTCCAGGCAGTGAACGATCTTTCGATATTCACCGTCACCGCTATCGCCTCATTCGCTGCGGGATACCTTCAAAGCCATATCGGCTGGCAGGCGGTCAACTTGAGTGTCCTGCCCTTGCTCGGCTGCCTTGCGCTGGTGCTGGTTCTGCGGTGGCAATCCCTGGTCAAGGCCCGGGCTTAACGACCGCCGGGGGCCTGATAAACCGGCTTGCCGCTGTTGAAGCGGCCGAGGTTGCCGAACAGTTGTTCCAGCAGAGTTAGCGAGTGACCAGAGGTGGGCGTAGTGCGGCTGACATGCGCCACCTCCTGCTTGCTTTCCATCCCGGCCAACGCCACATCGCTCACCACACCCTGCTCATCGAAAGAGACGGTGACGACTTGCTGTTCGATGGTTTCCGGCTTGAAGAAGGCAGTCGTCTGCGTGCGGCGGCTGATGTAGTACCAATTCTTGTCGTTGAAGGTCGACATCACGGTCGGCGAACCGATGAGTTGCACAATGTCGGAACGGGTATGAACACCGGGACGGATAACCTCTACCGTTTCCAGTTCGACTTCGTTTCCTCGCACATCGACGTTTTGCGAGCAGCCCGAAAGACCGGCAACGGCAATGGCGGCAAAAACGAAACGGCGCATCAAAATAACTTCTCCCGTGAGCAGAGGCCTAGAGGTCGCACTGACAATCCCATCTGTCAACCATCCGCACACGCGTCAGCGTGACGGGAGCCTTGACCGGAAAAGGCTTAGCTCGCACTGTCCGCCCCATCGGCCCTGCTTGTAACAGGGCAAGCAGTCAGGACTTCAGAGATGGTTTTCAATTTTTTTCGCCGCCGAAAAAGCCCGGCAGAGGCGGCAGCGAACTCCCTATATGCGTCGATCTGTGCCGCAGCACGCGAGCCTGCTTTGTTTGCGCCCGATCTGATACCGGACAATGTGGATGGCCGCTTCGATGCCATCGTCCTTCATACCCATCTGGTGCTGCGCCGTCTGTCCGCCGCCAAGGCGCCGGAGGAATTTGGTCAGGCGCTTTTCGATACGCTCTTTGCCGATATGGATCAGTCCTTGCGCGAAATCGGCATCTCCGACGTGGTGCTGGGCAAGGAGATCAAGAAGATGGCCCAGGGCTTCTTCGGTCGTGCCGAAGCTTACGAGCTGGGCCTGCGGGGCGATGACAATGATCTGGCTGGGGCGGTGCGCCGCAATCTGCTGGCCACGCGCGAGCCAGAAGCATCAGATGGTGCCGTTATGGCCCTCGCCCGCTATATCCGGCGACAGGCAGACCATCTGGCATCCCAGGACACCAGTGATATAATTGCAGGTAAAGTCGATTTCGCGGCCCCGGCGATTGACCTGCCGGCCACGCAGCCTTAGGTATCCCCGCATGATCACACCAGAATTCTCCCACCCCGTCTCCGTCGACGGCATCAACCGGAATTGGAGCGAGTATAAGCTTGCTGCCAGTCCCGAGGAGCGCGTAGCGCTGGCCGAGCGGTTCGAACTGATCTCGCTCGACAAGCTCGAAGGAACCATCCGGCTGCGCCGTGGGCGCGATGGCGAGACCATCGATATGCTCGCGTCCATCGACGCCGACGTGGTCCAGCCCTGCATCGTTTCTCTTGCGCCGGTACCGTCGAAAGTCGCTGAGGATTTCGAGCTGACGTTCCTTTCCTACCCTGTTGGGCAGGAACCGGACGACCATGATCTCGAAGCACCGGAGCCCATTGAGGGCGGAAAAATTGATCTGGGCGAGGTGCTGGCACAGCAGCTTGCGCTCGCGCTGGATCCCTTCCCGCGCGCACAAGATGCTGAAATCCCTGAATCTTATCGCGGCGACCCCAATGCCGTGGATAGCCTTCCGAGCGAAGAAGACCGACCGAATCCCTTCGCTGCTCTGGAGGCCCTGAAGAAGCGGTAATATTTTACCGCTCGGCTTTCTCTTGCAGGGAGCGGCGCTTTCGGCTAAAGAAGCGGCCTCTTTTTGCGTAGTCCTGTTGACGCGAGTTTTAGAAAATGGCTGTTCCCAAGAAAAAAACCTCCAAGTCGCGCCGCAACATGCGCCGTTCGCATGATGCTCTGACTGGTTCGGCTTATGCCGAATGCTCGAACTGCGGCGAACTTCATCGCCCCCATCACGTCTGCACCAGCTGCGGTCATTATGATGGGCGTGAAGTTGTCGAAGGCGCCGCTGCCTAACGGCGGCGGGCTTCTTTGACTGGCATTGATCGACGGTTAAGGTACGTATCGTGACAGCTCGAACGCTCATTGCTCTCGACGTGATGGGTGGGGATCGGGCTCCCGATATCGTTGTAAATGGTGCGCATATTGCGCGCGAACGCTTTCCCGATGTCGATTTTCTGATGGTCGGTGACGAGGCGAAAATTCGCCCGTTGCTCGACCGCCTACCAGGCCTTGCGAAGGTTTCTCAGATTCTGCACACCGATCAGGCAGTGCGGAGCGACGAGAAGCCTTCCGTTGCCTTGCGTTCGGGCCGCAAAAGCTCGATGCGCCTGGCCCTGGATGCCGTCTCCAAAGGCGATGCCGCTGCTGCCGTTTCGGCAGGCAATACCGGCGCCCTCATGGCGATGGCCAAGCTTTCCTTGCGTATGCTGCCGGGCATCGACCGCCCCGCCATCGCCTCCTTTTTCCCGACCCAGCGCGGCGAGAGCGTCATGCTCGACCTTGGCGCGAACGTCACCTGCGACGCTGACAATCTTGTGCAGTTCGCTCTGCTCGGCGATGTGTTTGCCCGCACCGTCCTTGGACTTGTCGCCCCTTCCATCGGCATCTTGAATGTCGGCGAAGAGGAGATGAAAGGCCGCGAGGAAGTGCGCGAGGCGGCTATCCGCCTGCGCCGCACCCATCTGGCCCCTCGCCTGCATGGTTTTGTCGAAGGCGATGATATTCCCAAAGGTACCGTCGACGTCATTGTGGCGGACGGCTTCACCGGCAATATCGCCCTGAAGACGGCGGAGGGAACTTCGCGTCTCGTCGGCCATTTCCTGAAAGAGAGCATTCAGAGCAATCTGCTTGCGAAGATCGGTTATCTTTTCCTGCGCCCTGCCCTGACGCAGTTCCGCAGCCGGATCGACCCGCGCCGTTATAATGGCGCTGTGTTCCTGGGTCTGGGCGGCATCGCAGTCAAGAGCCATGGCGGCACCGATGCGCTGGGCTTTGCCAATGCCATCGGCGTTGCGGTCGACATGACGATCAACGGCTTTATCGAAAAACTGCGCGCGGAGTTGGAACAAGTGCAGTCAGTGCTGGCGCAAACAGGCGACGACGCGGTCGCCGAATGACCATTCGCTCGCGTCTCGTCGGTACCGGCTCCTATCTGCCGGAGAAATGCCTAACCAACGCCGAACTCGCGACCCTCGTCGATACAACTGACGAATGGATCGTCCAGCGCACCGGCATCAAGTGCCGACATATCGCTGCCGAAGGCGAGTTCACCTCCGATCTGGCCGTGAAGGCTGCCGAGCGTGCGCTGGCAGCCGCCGGTATCGAGGCCTCGGCCGTCGACTGCATCGTGCTGGCAACGACCACGCCCGACCGTACCTTTCCGGCGACCGCCGCTATCGTTCAGCAGCGCCTGGGGATAACCCAAGGGTTCGCGCTGGATGTACAGGCCGTCTGCGCCGGATTCATCTATGCCCTGTCGGTCGCCGACAATTTCATCCGCTCCGGCCAGGCCAAGACGGCGTTGGTCATCGGGGCAGAGACTTTCACCCGTCTGCTTGACTGGACCGATCGCGGCACCTGCGTGCTGTTTGGCGACGGCGCAGGCGCGGTGGTGCTACAGGCCTCCGAAGGAAGCGGCAGCACCGAGGATCGCGGCATCCTGACGACCCACCTGCATTCGGACGGTCGTTATAACGACATTCTCTATGTCGATGGCGGTCCGTCGAGCACCAAGACCGTCGGCCATGTCCGCATGGAAGGCCGCGAGGTGTTCCGTCATGCCGTCGTCAATCTGGCGGCTGTGGTCGATGAGGCCTTAAGCGCCGTCAACCTGCCTATCGAGGCTGTGGATTGGCTGGTTCCCCATCAGGCGAACCTGCGAATCATCGAAGGCACCGGCAAGAAGCTGGGCATCGCGCCGGAGAAAGTGGTCGCAACCGTCGACCATCACGCCAATACCTCGGCGGCATCGATTCCGTTGGCTCTCGACGAAGCTGTTCGTGATGGCCGCATCAAACCGGGTCATATGGTGCTGATGGAAGCCATCGGCGGCGGTCTCGCCTGGGGCTCGGCCTTGGCGCGAATCGGCTGAATACCTACAGTTTTGCTACAGTTTACCCCAGCCCCGCACCTATGGTTGCGGGGCTGTCTCGTTCCAGCTGGCAAGACCGCGATCTTAATCCTATATATAGCTCAAGCAATTTCTGGCATCCTCTTGGAAACAATTGGAATTGACTAGAACTTTCCCCACTTGCTAGGGTTCATGTTGAGGGTTAGGGGGAATGGGTATGGCGGAAGAAACCGTTACACGCGCCCAATTGAGTGAGGCCGTCTATCACGAGGTTGGCCTCTCGCGGAATGAATCCGCGCAGTTGGTCGAAACGGTCTTGAACGAGATTGCCGAGGCTTTGACGCGCGGCGAGATGGTCAAGATTTCGTCATTTGGCAGCTTCCAGGTCCGCCAGAAGGGTCAGCGCATCGGGCGCAACCCCAAGACGGGCGAGGAAGTTCCTATTCTACCGCGACAGGTCCTGGTGTTCCGGCCGTCGCATGTTTTGAAGGCGCGCATTAACGGCGAAGAAGCTGTTGATAAGGGGTATGAAGAATGAGCATCGCCGAGGCCAGCGATAATAGTGGCCGCCGTTCGGCCTCTAAATCGGCCGCCGCCTTTCGGACGATCAGCGAAGTTGCGACCGAGCTGGATGTGCCGCCCCATGTCTTGCGCTTCTGGGAATCCAAGTTTCCGCAGATCAAGCCGCTGAAGCGTGGCGGCGGTCGGCGTTACTATCGTCCCGAGGATGTGGATCTGCTGAAGCGGATCCGCGAGCTGCTCTATCAGGACGGCTACACGATTAAGGGCGTTCAGAAGCTGCTCAAGTCCCCCGGCGCCAAGGTTCTGCCCGGCGAGGATGACGACGGCCCCGATATGGTCGACGGCAGCGAGCTGCCGATGGCCGCGGCCCCTGCCCCGGTTGTCCATCAGCCCGAGCCGCGCCTGCCGACGCTGGCGCTGGCCACCCCGTCCGCTGCGCCTACCCTGGACGCCGAGAGCCGCATGGCGATCGAGGATGTGGTTGCCGAGCTGGAGATGATCAAAAGCCTGCTGCTGGCCCGCTAGAAGCCCCGGCATGGACGTTTTGTAGGGCCGCCCCAAAAGGGCGGCCTTACTGTTTCTGGTATATCGCACTTTTATGTGTATCAAGCTGTTGCAGCCTGTCGATCACGTCGCTATAGTCCGGCCCACATTGACCGGGCGGCAACGTCCGGACGGTGCAAGGTCGGAGCGTAGCGCAGCCTGGTAGCGCATCAGACTGGGGGTCTGGGGGTCGCAGGTTCGAATCCTGTCGCTCCGACCATTTATCCCCAAAGGGTCATCAAGGGGCCGGAACTCACGTTCCGGCCCCTGATCTTTTTTGGGAAAAGCCCGGCAGCTCCCACCCATAACGAAAAAGGGGAAACCACAAAGGACATTCCCTCAAAAATTGTGCTAATTAGTAGCTAGCACTGCTTCAATTGGCGCTCGCATGACCAGAAAACCCACTTTATCGGCAAAAGAAAATCCGCTCGATGAGCAGATAGATCTTCCACCTCTATATAAGTATGTATCGCTTTCCAGAGCGCTTCAGATCTTTCGGGATCGCGAGATCAGAATGACGCAACCGCGTTTTTTAAACGATCCACACGAAATGAGCATAGAAATAAATCCAGAGACCTTAATTAGAGAATACTATCAAAGCATCATAAAAAATCTTGGCTATCCACCCAAGAAAGCAGCCGAAATGGCTAAAAGGGGACTATTAGATTTATCTCTGGATATTGTTAACGATATAGTCAAAAAAAGAGAATCCTTCGGAATTCTTTCCTTATGCGACAGCCCTGACAACATGCTCCTGTGGGCCCACTATGCAAACGAGCATAAAGGGGCTGTAATAGAAATAGATATTTCAAAAATTTTAACTCAAGAAATTAACGATGATGACATTCAGTGTTTAGCAGAAGTTCAATATGAAGAAAAAAGAATAGATTACATTGCAAAAAAAATCCGCCCCTGGATGACATTAATTTACAAAGGGTCTTCTTGGTCATATGAGCGCGAGTGGAGATTAATAAAATCCCTCACTCTTCTAAAAGAGAAAATCCCTGATATCTTCGTCGCAGAAATTCCTCCTACCGCTATCAAGCAGGTATTTCTTGGAGCTCGAGCCGAAGGTCCAGAGGAAGAGGCCATCCTCAATTTATCATCAATCTCTCCAGACTATCAGCACGTCAAAATTCATAAAGCCATGTTCAGTAGCGAACTTGTTGGTTTAGATTTTCGTCCGGCAGAAAAATATGGATGGACCATACTGCATGGTGAACACCATTTTGGAGATCAATGGCGTGAAGTTCGGCAATGGATCAATTTTGATAAACTAGAACAAGCAGAAAAAGGAATCGGGCTTCTGTAAGCTTGAACTTCAGGAATTTGGAACTATGTTGCAAATAATAACAAAACATAGACACACCTGAAAGTAGACTTGATGCCTTTCGACTCTCTTGTTCCGATTAATGACAATATCCCTCAAAGCCTTACCCAAGATCTCGTCACCCAAGTTCAGAACTTGCACGAACAGGCCGATGCTCTTGCTGGGATTCATGGCGAGCTGCGGAGCGCCGCGCCGATCCTGATCCAGGAACTCGACGCAATCGCCGATGCTTTCCGCAATTTTGCCCAGCTGATGGCGGACGCGCGCACCGCTGACGGCGCGCGCTAATCCGGTCTAGGCCGCGATCCGCGAAGATCGCACCTGGCTCAGGAACCCGCCCACCTGTCCATTGAGCTCGTTGGAGCCGATGGAGAGTTGGCGGACCCCACCCAGGACGGTTTCGGCGGCTTTACCCGCCTCGCCCGCCGCAGCCCGCACGTCATCGAGGCGCGCGGTCATGGATTGGGTTGAGCTGGCGGCCTGCTGGATATTATCGGCGATCTCTCGCGTGGCCCGCTGCTGCTGTCCAACCGCATCGGCAATCGCGCCGGTGATGTCGGAGACGCGGCGCACCGTCTCGCGGATCGCCCCGATTTCCCCGGCCGCCTTGCTGGTTTCCGCCTGGATAGAGGCCACCTGGGCCGAGATCTCGTCGGTTGCCTTGGCGGTCTGCCCGGCGAGGCTTTTGACCTCGCCCGCAACCACCGCAAAGCCCTTGCCTGCATCCCCCGCCCGCGCTGCCTCGATGGTCGCATTAAGGGCCAGGAGATTGGTCTGGCGGGCGATGTCGTTGATCAGCTTCACCACCGCGCCGATGCGTTGCCCCGCCTGGGCAAGGCCCGCGATCACCTGATTTGTACGCTCCACATCCGCCACAGCCCGTTCGGTTATTATGGTCGATTCCGCCGTTTGACCAGCGATAAGCTCGATGGAGTTCGTCAGGGCGTCGGTCGCCGCCGCCGCCGTTTCCACCGTGCGGCTGGCATCGCGCGCCGTTTCCGTCACCACATCCGCCTGCTGGGCGGCCCGCTCCGCCGTCGAGGCCATACCTTCCGCCGTCTCCCGCATGCGGTCGGTCGAGGCAGTAACAGTATCGACGACGGATTTCACCCCATGCTCAAACTGATCGGCCAGCATGGTCAATTGCCGCTGATAGGTGCGTTGGCCTTCCTCGATATAGACGGTAATGGCGAAATCGATATCCAGGCCGATAGCCTGATTGATGGCTTTGATCCCGGCAACAGCGGCCTTGGAGTTTCGGCCATAGTGATTGACCGTGACCTCCACCAGCTCGTTCAGCGCCAGGATATAGCCGCCGATATACCAGCGCGGCTCCAGACCGATACGTTCATGGGTCCGGCCGATGCGCTGCACCCGTTCGATATAGGCATCATCGAACTGGGCATCGAGCAGCTTCTGCCAATGCTGCTTCTGCATCTCACGGGCGTGACGGCGAGTAGCCTCGTTCTTGAACAGGGCCGATAGTTCAGGGTGTTTTCCAAGGTGGTTATAAAATTTATCGAGGATCCGGTCGAGGTGCCCGCTGGCGACGGCTCCCACCTCTTTCAAGGCCTTGATGGCCTCCGCATCCGATCCAATGAACTCGAGACGTTGGCGCAAAATATCCGGTACCATCGGATGAGCCCTCCCCGACTTTCCAATTTCGTTGAACGGCATTCAGGCAACATTCGAAGAGCAGTCCCGCTCGTTAGAATGGCGGAACCGTCACAGCGAGTCCGTAATTAGGTACCCTAATATGCATAAAATGCAAACCTATCCTGCGTAAATGGACGAACTTCTTCAGCAATCCAATTGTATGCAAACAAAAAGACCCCGAGTCGCCTCGGGGCCTTCTCTAATGCATCTGATAAAAGATAACAGTTAAGCTTTACCCGCCAACATCTTGATAATGCCGGAAAAGTCAGCCCCCGCGTTCCCCTCATCGCAATAGCGTTGATAGAGATCCTGTGCGGCCTTGCCCAATGGTGTGCTGGCGCCCGAGGCCTCGGCAGCTTCTTGGGAAAGCTTCAGATCCTTCAACATCATGGCAGCGGCAAAACCGGGCTGATAATCGCGGTTGGACGGTGCGGTCGGCACCGGGCCCGGCGCGGGGCAATAGGAGGTCATGGCCCAGCATTGGCCGGACGCTTTGGAGGAGATGTCGAACAGCGTCTGAGCGTCCAGCCCCAGCTTCTCGCCCATGGCGAAAGCTTCACTGACGGCGATCATGGAAATGCCCAGGACCATGTTGTTGCAGATTTTCGCCGCCTGCCCGTTGCCGGACTGGCCAGCATGCACGATGGTCTTACCCATGGCCCCCAGGATCGGCAGAGCCTTACCATAGGCGGCATCCGGCCCGCCGACCATGAAGGTCAGGGTTCCGGCGGCTGCCCCAGCCGTGCCGCCAGACACCGGGGCGTCCAGCATGGCAAAGCCCCGATCGGCCGCGATGCTCCCGACCATGCGGGCAGTTTCTACATCGATGGTGGAACAATCGATCAGCAGAGCGCCCGCAGGCGCGCTATCAAACAAGGTGCCATAGACGGCCTTCACCTGCTGACCGGCTGGCAGCATCGTGACGACGACATCGGCATCCTTGGCAGCCGTGCCGGGCGAGTCGGCCTCCTTGGCACCGGCTTCCTTCAGCGCGGCAACGGCATCGGGATTAAGGTCGAAAACGGTCAGGGCATGCCCCGCCCGTACCAGATTCAATGCCATCGGGCGGCCCATGTTTCCAAGGCCGATGAAGGCGATCTTGCTCATAACAGACGTCCCCCACTTCTTCGCTTTTTTTGGTCGTTCAACTACCCGAGGATAAGCTCGTTCTCCGGCAGCGGCAGGAAATAATCCGCGACATCGTCGCCGCTCACCTCGTCCAGGCTGGCCGGATTCCAGTTCGGCTTGCCGTCCTTGTCGATCAGCAGGGCGCGGATCCCTTCATAGAATTCGCCGCCCTGCATGAAGCGCTGCGTCATGCGATATTCGCGCTGGAACACTTCCTCAATGGAAAGGTCGCGCCCGCCCCAGATCTGTTCGAATGTCACCTTCAGGCTGGTCGGCGACTTGGTGGCGAGGATTGCGCGTTGTTCCTCGGCCCAGGGGGTATTTTCGATCCGCAGGGCGGCCAGGATCGCCTCGATGGACCCTAGACCGAAACAGCGGTCGATGGCCGGGCGGTGGGGCGCCAGCATGGCAACCGACAGCACGCGCTTCTGGAACTCGGCCAGTACCGCATCGACCCCCGCCTTATCGGCCGGACTCCTTTCGAGCAGCGCCGCCTTCACGGCGTCGAAGTCCTCATCCTTCACGATGTGAGTCGCATAGCCGACGTAAAAAGCATCCTCCGACCCCAGGCGCGCGCCGGTCAGCGCCAGATACATGCCCGTCGCGCCGGGGCAGCGGGTCAGCATCCAGGTGGCGCCTACATCGGGAAACAGGCCGATGCCGGTTTCCGGCATGGCGAAGGTGAGGTTCTGCTCTGCCACTACCCGGTGGCTGCCATGGACCGACAGGCCGACGCCCCCGCCCATGCAGATCCCCCGCACCAGCGCCACGAAAGGCTTGGGGAAGGTGTGGATCAGATGGTTGAGGGTATATTCCTCGGCAAAGAAGTCGGACGGCAGACGGCTGTCCGGATCCCGGGTCGCCATCGCCACCGCGCGCACATCGCCGCCTGCGCAGAAGGCCCGCTCGCCCGTCCCTTCGATCAATATGAAATCGACCTCGGGATCCACCGCTGCCGCGCGCAGGGCGGGCGTGATGGCGCGGATCATCTCCAGCGACAGAGCGTTCAACGCCTTGGGGCGGTTGAGCGTGATGACAAGGGCGCCGCGGTCGCGGGTCAGCAGAACGTCTTCGGTCATGGAAGCTTCAAGCTTTCAGCAAGTTGCGGGCGATGATCAGGCGCATGATCTCGTTGGTGCCTTCCAGGATCTGATGCACCCGGACGTCCCGGAAGAAGCGCTCGATCGGATATTCCTTGATGTAGCCATAGCCGCCGTGAAGTTGCAGCGCCTGATTGCAGACCTCGAACCCGATATCGGTGGCAAAGCGCTTGGCCATCGCCGCATGGGTGGTCGCCTGTGGGCTGCCGCTGTCCAGGGATACCGCGGCCCGATGCACCATGAGGCGCGCCGCCTCTAGCTCCGTCGCCATATCGGCAAAGCGGAACTGCAGCGCCTGGAAATCACTCAGGCTTTTGCCGAACTGCTTGCGGACCTGCATATAGTCGCGTGTCGCCTCCAGGCTGGCGCGCGCCCCACCCAGCGAGCAGGCGGCGATATTGATGCGCCCGCCATCCAGGCCTTTCATCGCGAACTTGAAGCCGTCCCCCTCGTTCCCCAGCAGGTTTTCCGCCGGAACCACGCAGTCTTCCAAATTCACCATGGCCGTGGGTTGGGAGTTCCAGCCGAGTTTCTTTTCCTTCTTGCCGAAGCTAAGCCCCTTGGTGCCCTTTTCGACGATGAAGGTGGAAATGCCGCCCGCACCTTCCCCGCCCGTGCGCGCCATCACGACATAGACGTCAGATGTCCCGCCACCGGAAATGAAAGCCTTGGTGCCGTTCAGAATATAGGCCGCATTGCCGTCCTTCACCGCGCGGGTGCGCAGGCTGGCGGCATCCGACCCCGATCCCGGCTCGGTCAGGCAATAGCTGGCGAAACTCTCGCAAGACAGCATTTTGGGCAGCAGACGCGCCCGCTGCTCGTCGTTACCAAAGCTGTCGACCATCCAGCAGGCCATGTTGTGGATCGAAAGATAGGCCGCCGTGGACACGCAGGCCGCCGCCAGTTCCTCGAAAATAATCGCGGCATCGAGGCGGGTCAGACCCGAACCGCCGCTTTCCTCGCGCACATAGATCCCCGCGAGGCCAAGCTCTGCCAGCTCGCGCAGGGTATCGACCGGAAAGATCTGCTGCTCGTCCCATTCAGCGGCATGGGGGGCCATTTTGGACGCGGCAAAATCGCGCGCCATCGCCTGAAATTGGCGCTGCTCTTCCGTCAGCTCGAAATCCACGCTACATCCTCCCCCTAGAGGTCTTTGAAGGCTTGACGCGCCTGTCAGCGGTTTACCGGCTCTTTTCGGCCAGCTCTTGGCAAGAACCGTCGCCGTAACTTGCCGCGCACGTCAAGTGCCAGTTGGTTAAATGAGGTCGTTGCCATGTCCCGTCCGCAGAGTTTTCCGCTCGCTCCCTTTCCCTATTCGCGCCCGCGCCGCACCCGCATGCAGCCCTGGAGCCGCAATCTGGTGCGCGAGAACAGGCTGTCGCCCCATGATCTGATCTGGCCGGTCTTCATCGTGGAAGGCACCGACCGTGCGGTGCCGATCAATGCCATGCCGGGTCAATCGCGCCTCTCCATCGATCTGCTGGTGAAGGCGGCCGAGAAATGCCGCGACCTCGGGATTCCCGCCATGGCGCTGTTCCCCTTCGTCGAACCCGACAAGAAGTCGGAAGCGGCCGAGGAAGCCTGGAACCCCGATGCCCTGATGCAGCGCGCCATCCGCGCCGTCAAAGCCGCCGTGCCGGAAGTCGGCCTCATCTGCGACGTTGCCCTCGACCCCTATACCACCCACGGCCATGACGGGTTGCTGGTCGACGATGAAATCGACAATGACGAAAGCATCGATGCCCTGGTCAAGATGGCCCTGGCCCAGGCCGAAGCCGGTGCCGATGTCGTCGCCCCGTCGGACATGATGGATGGTCGCATCGGCGAAATCCGCGAAGCGCTGGAGGATGACGGGCATGTGAATACCCTGATCCTCTCCTATGCCGCCAAATTCGCCAGCGGCTTCTATGGTCCGTTCCGGGAGGCACTGGGTGTTGTCGGCAACTATGGCCCCCAGGGCAAGTCCACCTATCAGATGGACGCGGGCAATGGCGACGAGGCTTTACGCGAAGTCGCGGCCGACCTCGAAGAAGGCGCCGACTGGGTGATGGTGAAGCCCGGCCTGCCCTATCTCGATGTCTGCCGCCGGGTGAAGGATGCGTTCGGCGTGCCGACCTTCGCCTACCATGTGTCGGGCGAATATTCGATGGTCAAGGCCGCCGCCGCCGCCGGTTACATCGACGGCGACCGGGTGATGATGGAAAGCCTGCTCTGCTTCAAGCGTGCTGGCTGCGACGGCATCCTGACCTACGCCGCCATCGAGATCGCGGAGAAGCTGCGGGGGTAACGCCCCTACAACCTGTCGCCCTGACCGCGAGTTAGGGTGACAGGCTTTGCCGCTATAGCCTAAACTCGCTTCGCCATGCGCCTCTACACACTTATCATCACCGTCTTTTGTCTTGCTGGTTTCCCGGCCTTTGCGGGGCCTTTAACCAAGCGGGAAACCTCCGATCTGCGGTTCTGGCAGACGGGTGATTTTTCCGAGGATAATAGAGAAGTAGCGGAGCGCGGACGCATTGCAAAACACGCGACTAATGTCAGAAAGACACCCGATAGCCTATGGCTAAAATTACGCGACAAAGGATGGCGCGAGTTTCCATTTGACCCGGTTCCTGATGATGACAGTTCAACCCTTGGGTTCAACTACGTCTTCCTGACTCATATAGCCTCAAAACACGGCTATCTTATTGGTATCCTCTATTATGAGGGCCTTGACTACCTCTGGATCGATGATCGCAATGGCCAGGTGACGCAATTCTGCTGTACCGCACCAATCTTTTCGCCTGACGGCGGCCGAATGCTGATCCTAGGCAGTACGGCTGAGGGCGAAGATTCAGAGTACACCCGGCTTTATAAGCTTCAAGATAAGCGGATGGTGTTGGATAGGCAGTGGTTGATTCCAGGCGGTGACGTCGCGTTGATCTCCTGGAACGATGACAGGCTTCGGTTAAAACCACGCTATGCGAGTCTCGAGGGAGTTCCTTCCATCACGCTGAACCTTTCGACGGGAGTGTTGGAGTGAAAGCCCTGATATTGATTTGCATGGGCCTGCTACCACTCCCACTGCAGGCAACGCCCTTGAGTACAGCTGACGGGCAAACTCTCGCCGTCCTACGCAAGCTTGATTTAAGCACCCGCGCTCTGCGCGAAGAGGAACCGCAGCGGCTGGCACAAAATGCTGACCGGGTCCGTAAACTTCCCCACAGCATCCAGCTCAATTTGGACAGCAGAGGTTGGCGCAAATTCAACTTCATCCCGCTGGAAAGGGATCTGACAAATCAGGTCATCGCTTACGAGTATGTTTTCCTTGCACATCTGCGATCGCAAGGCGCATTTCTGCTTGCCCACATCAAAGCCGGTCGACTGAATTATCTCTGGATCAATGATCAGACCGGGGCTTCTGAATGGCTTGACAGAATACCTTATATTGCGTCTGACGAACAATAAATGGTCTTAGTCCGCCTGGATCGATCAGACGGGAAGCCTTGTACTATAATAAGTCATTGGTAGTCTGCCATCATGCGCCTACGCCCCGGAAGTTACATCGAAGCCGCCGCCTTGCTGTTCGATCTGGACGGCACCCTGATCGACTCGAGCGGAATCATCAACGCGCTCTGGCGGCGCTGGGCGGAGCGTCATGGGCTCGATCCCGCTCCCATCATCGCCGCCTCTCCGGGGCGCAGGATCAGCGATACGGTGGCGGAATTCCTGCCTGCAGGCGCGGTCCTGGACGATGAAGTCAATTGGATCGGCGAGCGGGCACGGACCCAGCCCGAGGGGATCGTGGCGATCCCCGGCGCTCTCGATCTGGTGCAGACCCTACCCGCCCACCGCTGGGCCGTGGTAACTGCCGCCAGCCGCCCGGTTGCTGAACAATGGCTGCAAGCCGCCCATCTGCCGGTGCCGAAGGTACTGATCACGGCCGAGGATGTCGAACGCGGCAAGCCCGATCCCGAAGGTTATCGCCTCGCCGCCCAACGCCTGCGGGTTCACCCACGCGACACGGTGGTATTCGAGGATTCGACCAGCGGTATCGCTGCCGGTCGCGCCGCCGGATCCCGGATCGTGGCGCTTGCCACCACCCTCACGCCCGAGGCCTTACAGGGCGAGGATTGGATCGCGGACTATACGCCGCTGGCCTTCGACACCGACGAAGGCGACTTTCAGATCCGTCTCAGGGTCTATTGAGCCAGTCGCCCACCAGCTTGATCTGATCGGGCTGCATCAGGGATGGCGCATGGCCGCAATCCTTGATTTCCGCCAGCGCCACCTTGGGGGGGCTCGCTACCATGCCCAGGGCCGTGGCGCGCGGCAGCAGGGCGGATCGTTCGCCGCGCAGGATCAGCGTCGGCACCGTCACCTTGCCCCACATGTCCCAGAGATTGGCATCGACCGGCGGCTTGCCGGTGAAGGCGCCATAGATCTGCGGGTCGAAATGCAGCGTCAGCTTGCCGTCTTCGAGCGTGCGGACCGAGGTTTCGGTCAGGCGCCGCCAGCCCGCATCGTCGATGGGACCGAAATCGGCATGGCGGGCACGCAGATGCGTTTCTGCTTCCGCCATATCCGCAAAGACGGGCGAAGGATCGGCACCCCAGATGCCGGTCAGGCTTTCCTTCGGAATGAAGGCCCCTACATCATTCAGGATGAGCCGCCCAACGCTGCCGGGCACATGGGCCGCCAGCGCCATACCGATAATCCCGCCCATGGAGGTGCCGAGCCAATCGACGTTGGAGAGGCCTCGGGCCTGCAGGAAGGCGGCAGCCTGAGCCAGGTAATTTGGATAGTCGTAGAGGGCCGCCTCGGGCAGCCAGCCCGACTTGCCCCGCCCGGCCACATCATAGGCGATGACTTTCCGGTTCTCCCCCGCCAGCGCCAGGGCCAGCCGCTCGAAATCATAGGCATTGCGGGAAAGCCCATGGACACAGACCAACGGCCGCCCTTCCCCGACTTCAAAGCCCGCGATCTTGAGGCCGCCCGGTAGGTCGACGGTGAATTCGGTAAGCTGCATTGAGGACTCGACGTCAGAGAGGAAGGGCTGGTGGATGAGATGGTAGGAGCGCGCAGCACAGAAGCGCAGCGTACGTCACGTACGTGAGCATTCGAGCAGCGTAAGCGACGCACCAGATCGCCGCCAGACCTTCCTCTCAAATCTCCAGCGGTTCGTCCTCGACAGTCACATAGGCATCCGGGAAGAAGCCGTTGAAGCGGGTCGTCAGTGCATTGGAATAGGCGCCGACGCGGCCGAATTCGATCCAATCGCCTTCCTTGATGTCGCTGGGCAGGCGGATCGGCATAGGCAGCACGTCCGTGGAATCGCAGGTCGGGCCATAGACCGTGAAGTCCATATGATCCTCGGCGAACTCCGGGCCTTCCAGGCGGATCGGCCGCACCGGGAAGCGCAGGCGCGCCGTGACGGTCTCCGACAGCGAGCCATAGATGCCGTCGTTGATATAGATCGTATCGCCCCGGCGCTGATGCACCTGGGTCACCAGCGACATACTGTCGGCCACCAGCGCCCGCCCCGGCTCGCACATCAGCACGCAGTCGCGGCGAAGCTTCAGCTCCTTTACGCCCGCGTCGATTTCCGCAAAGAAATCGGTCAGGGGCGGCACATCATGGCCGATATATTTGGCCGGGAAACCACCGCCGACATCCAGGTAGTGGATATCGACCTTCGCGGCCTCCAGGATCTCGCCGACAATCGACAGCGCCGTTTTGAAAGCACGCGGGCTGGGGCATTGCGAGCCCACATGGAAGGCGATACCCGCCTGGCAGCCCTCGGCCTTGATCGCCTGTAGCAGTTCCACCGCCTCGGCCTGACGCGCGCCAAACTTGGTCGACAGCTCATAAGCCGCACCGGCCGAGGGCGTCGCGATACGCACGATGATCGCCAGCCCCTCGCCGCCCGCTTCTTCCAGCACCTTGTGCAGTTCGTCCATCGTGTCGACGACAAAATGCTCGACCTGATAGACCTCGTCCGCCAGACGGATGGCGCTGCGGCCCTTGACCGGATGCATGAAGTAACATTCGGCATCGCGGAACAGTTCGCGCACCTGGGCCACTTCGGTCAGGCTGGCGGTATCGAAATGGCGCACCCCCGCCTCATAGAGCGGGCGCAGGATCAGCGGGTGCGGATTGCATTTCACCGCATAAAGCACCCGGCCGTCGAACTCTTCCAGGAAGGAGGTCGCAACCCGCTTCACCACATGCGGGCGCATGCAATAGACGGGATAGCCAGGCTTCAGCGCCCGCACCATCGCCACCGCATCCGGGTAACGCGGTTGCACCGGGCGGCGGCTTTTTTCAGGCGGAACAACAGCTTCGAGGGGATCTTGCGGCAGCGGCTCAACGGACATCCGGGGTCCTTCCTTGACGGAAATGCTGAACTATCCTGCGCGGACAATGCGGCAATCCCTGGGCGTAACGCAATTGCCACCGTGTGAAGCTTGCGTGAAGGCAATAAATAGTGCATCCGCGCTCCCTCGCCGGACGGATGCACGACTCATTAGTTCAACAGATCATTCGCTTGCAATTGATCCATTAAACTAATGAGTCAGACGTTCCTTTGGATTGGTCAGACCGCCTCTCGCGCGGCATGCTGAGGCCCCCGTGACAGGAGCTTTGCAGCCATGACCAATATTCTCGCCCTCCCCACCATCAGCGCCCGCCTTGAAGCCCTGGGCCACAAACTGCCGGAAGCGGCAGCGCCGGTGGCCAACTATGTCCCGACCACGCAGATCGGATCGACCCTGTTCGTAGCGGGCCAGATCAGCATAGAGAACGGCCAACCCGCCGTGCTAGGCCTGCTGGGCGACGGCATCAGCCTGGAGGAAGGCCAGCGCGCCGCGCAGCTCTCGGCCCTCGGCGTCATCGCCCAGATCGCCAAGGTCGTGGGGAACGATGCCCGGCGCGTGAAGCGTATTGCCAAACTGGGCGTCTTCATCGCCTCCACCGCTGATTTCACCCAGCATCCGCAAGTCGCCAATGGCGCCTCCGACCTGATGGTGGCGGTATTCGGCGATGCCGGGCGCCATGCCCGCGCCGCCGTCGGTGTCGCTGCCCTGCCGCGTGGTGTGGCGGTGGAGATCGATGCCATCGTCGAGATCGCCGATGCTTGATATCGCAAGCATCCGGGCCGATGCGCCGGGCGTCGCGAACGTCCGGCACTTCAATCACGCAGGCGGCTCACTCCTCTCTGCCCGCACCCTGAAGATCATCACCGGCCAGTTGGAGCGCGAGGCGGGTTTCGGCGCCATGGAAAGCCAGCCGCCGGCCGCCGAAGCTGTCGAAGTCGCCCGTGCCACCGCAGCTCGCCTGCTGAATGCCGACGCATCGGAAATCGCCTTCACCAGCAGTAACTCCGCGGCCTATGGCCTAGCGCTGGCTGCCCTGCCGCCGCTTCAACGCGGGCAACGCATTCTGGTTGGGCGGCAGGAATGGGGCGGCAATCTTTCGAGCTTCGAGGCCAAGGCCGAAGCGGCGGGCGCCACGGTGGAGCAGATCCCCTGCCTGCCTGACGGCAGCGTCGATGCGGGCGCCCTCAAGCATATGCTCGATAGCCGGGTTGCGCTGGTCGCCCTCACCTGGGCACCTGCCAATGGCGGCTTGCTGAATGATGCCGAGGCGGTGGGCGCCGCGCTGGCAGGCAGCGGCATTCCCTATTTCGTCGACGCGGCCCAGGCGATTGGTCAGATCCCGGCAGACGTGCACAAAATCGGCTGCGATGTCCTGACCGCTGCTGGGCGGAAATATCTGCGCGGGCCGCGCGGCACCGGGCTGCTCTATGTCCGCCAGGGTTTTCTCGACCGGCTCAATCCGGCCTATCTCGACGTTATCTCCGCCCCCTGGAACAAAGGCCCGCAGGTGCGCCCCGATGCCCGCAGGTTCGAGACCGCCGAACGGTCCCTCGCCCTGCTGATGGGGTTCGGCGAAGCGCTGCGGCAGGCCGAAGATTATGGCATCCCCGCCATCCGCCAGCGCATCCAGACCCTATCGGAGGATCTGCGCACCCGCCTTGCCGGGATTGAGGGCGTGAGTATCGAGGATCTAGGCGCCATCCGCACTGGCATCATCTCCTTCCAGATACGCGGCTGGCAGGCCGTCGAGGCCATGCAGGAACTCGCCCGGCGCCAGATCAATGTCGGCGCCAACGGCCTTGCCTATACGCCCTTCGATATCGGTGCACGCGGGCTGCCCGACCTGATCCGCGCCTCCGTCTCCTATCTCAATACCGAGGAGGAGCTTGCGGAGCTGGTTGCAAATGTTCATGATATGTCCCGCATGAGGTGAGCTTGGGGACGGGAGTGGGATGCGTACATCGAAGGATCTGCCGCCGCTGATCGCCCTGCGGGCCTTCGATGCCGTCGCCCGCCATTTGAGTTTCCGCAAAGCGGCCGAGGAACTGCTGATCGGCCAGAGCGCTGTCAGCCATCACATCCGCGCGCTTGAGGAAGACCTCGGGCTGCCGCTGTTCGAGCGGGTGGGACGCGGCGTCGCGCTCACCTCCAGCGGCGCAGCCTATCATCAGGCGGTGACCAACGCTTTCGAAGGACTTGCGACGGCGACGCGCCAGGCACGGGCGCTGGCCTCGCCGGACAAGCTGACGGTGACCACAGTCCCCTCCTTCGCCAACTACTGGCTCGCCCCGCGCCTCGGGCGGTTTCTGGCGGCCCATCCGACCGTGGAACTGTCGCTGCGGCCCGGCCTGGATGTGGTGGATATGGACAGCGGCGCGGCAGATATCGCCATTCGGTATGGCGGGGGGAACTGGCCGGACGGTACGGCGAGCCTGCTGATCGGCGAGCAACTGGCGCTGGTCAGCGCGCCTAAATTCGTCTTCACCCATGAGCAGATGCGGGACTGGAGCTTTCCCGTCGCGGTCGCCCGCCATCAGGCAGATTTCGACGTCTATCGCGAGACGGTCCGGCAGCCCCCGATCCGGCTGACCAACGTGCTGCAGGTGGATGATTATACGAGCGTCGTGTCGCTGGTGGAAAATGGCAGCGCAGTCACCATGGGGCGGCTGCAACTCTTAAGCGACAAACTGGCGGCGGGCAGCCTGGTGCTGCTGGCCAACCAGCGGACGGCGGCTCCCCGGAACCATGGCCATTGGGTCGTCCTGCCTAAGCGCGATCCCAAGCCGGTCGCCCTGCTGTTCGCAAAATGGCTGGAAACCGAGGCTAAAGCCTCGCTGCGGCCGGTGCGGGTCGGATGACCATTAGACGCAGCGGGTATCGCTTTCAAAGTAATAACCCGCGCCGGTGATCATCATGAACACACGCGAGAGATCGGGCGCCGGATGCACATCGCCCAGCGCCGCAATGAACATCTGCCGCGCCGCCTCGATATCATTGCCGTTATAGATGACGGTGGTATCGGGCAGCTCTTTCAGCTGGCCCTGCCCGTCTTTCAGACATTTGAAGAACCCCTTCTCCAAGAGCTTCGCCTTGAAGATTTTGTGGTTCTGCTTGATGTCATAGGTAACCAGGATCGCCATGATCTTCCCCGTTCTAGGCGGGCGATATTATAGAGATGTCACAGCACTTGGGGAAGATCGGCACAGAAGATTACAGGGAGTTAATGTCCGTTGAATTGCTGTCCGCAAGCAATGTTGCACCTCTCCTCTTGCGACCTTAACGGACACAGATTCTGTCAATTTCCAGATGTCCGTAGGGGTATAAGCATATGGACACCCCACCCGCCTTACACCCCTTCCATCATCGCAACCGTAAAGACACAAGAAGCATGCCAGCATGCTCAGTAATGCACGTCGCTAGATGGAAAGAGCCACCCGATGGGGGGGGAATTTGTTGTGTCGGGTGGTATAAATACCCCCACGGAAAAATGCGTCATATTGGAATGGGCAATTTTTGAAGTTCTAGCAATGCGTACACGACCGTCGTTTGATAAGCTAAGCCATGCAAAGTTTAGATGATTCTCGCTTACTCGTAAGGATAGGCGCTGCTGTGCGGGCGCGCCGCAAGGAGTGCGGCCTTTCGCAGCATCAACTTGCCTTACTCTCCGGTCTCGATCGAACCTTTGTTGGGGGTGTGGAGAGGGGTGAACGAAATTTGTCAGTGATTACCTTACACCAAATCTCAAAAGCTCTCGATGCCAGTATCACGCTCTTTCTGCAGGATAAATGATGATAGATTCTTTGATATCTAAATTAAAAGAAGCGAGAGAACGAGAAGACATAGACCCCGCTGATCTTGACGAAATATTAGGCGTAGGACCAGGCTGGATTGAGACTTTCGAAGCAGGAAAAACCACACCGACAGTCGATTTTATATTGGCAATAATCCGGTCTCTAGGCATGGATATTGCCGATGTTTTTAAGGACATAGATAAATCAACAGCAAAATCCATACTAAGCAGAAGCATAGAAGTAGAGAATAAAAAATCCCATGGCGTTAAAGGTGCTGAAATGCGCTTTCGCTATAATAGTTATCTTGCTAAAGTATTTATTCCCAGCGCAAATGAAGAGACCTTTGAGAAGGTCAAGAAAACTTTTCGGGATAATCTTGGCGCAGGGCGCAAGACAGAAGCTGTTGTTGAAGCCTTCATGCAACTGGTGTCGCTATGGCCGCGCGCCAATCCATCGGATATATGGTGGTTCATGATGCAGCGCTTATATTCAGACCCGTATTTCCATCCCGCAACCGAAGCGCATAGGGACTTTGGGCAGAGTTGGAAGCGGACAGCGGGTTGGGCTCTTGAGCGGATAATAGTTGAGCACTATCGAGAACGACTGCTCAAGAG
Organism: Lacibacterium aquatile; assembly: GCF_042683105.1. NCBI lineage: Bacteria > Pseudomonadati > Pseudomonadota > Alphaproteobacteria > Rhodospirillales > Rhodospirillaceae > Lacibacterium > Lacibacterium aquatile. Next base: position 60,429 of record NZ_JBHUIP010000004.1, on the reverse strand, counting down.
TGACATCGAGATCGGCATATTCCGGCGAGAGCAAGTCACCGAGTTTTTAGAGGCCATGAAGCTCAACTTCCATGCCGAGGCTCACAAAGCCGACATACTTTTACTTGATACCTCCGGACGAACAAAGCAATGCTTCGGCGTTGCTCACGTTAAGGCAAGCATCGCGGAACGCCGGCAGAATGATCAGAGTTTCAGCAGCGCACTCCTAAGCAAGAATTTCTACTCTCCATTTGTGACAATGGATTGCAAAAGCGCACCATCTTCAAAACCCCACAACAAAGGTGAGTTTGGTCTACCTTTAGATGATGCAGATGACCGCAGGGGCGATAAGCGGAAAGAGTTTGAGGAGGAGGGATATTATTCCGGTTGCTATTCGTTCAACTCAAACACGATACCCACTCCCGTTGGACAGAAGGCCACAGCACGAATCTTCGTCATAAACTTTCAAACCGCTGATGATGCTTTCACTAAAGGCGCGGTCGCCGCAAGAAATCGGCTTCATCGAGGCTGACGCATCTGGGGGTGATACTTTTTAAGCGCCTCGTTAGACGCATGGGCGTGAGTTGGGTCTATTTCGAAGCCGATATAGGAGCAGTTAAGATCTCTAGCCGCAAAGCCTGTGGTGCCAGACCCAGAAAATGGATCAACCACAAGGACGCTCTCGCCCAGATGGCCATAGGCCTCAATGCATCTGGTAGGCAGTTCTTTAGGGAACCTTGAGTAATGACGTTCGCCGATTGCTCTTTCATTTGCAAATTCCCAGACTGATTTAACCGGGGGGCTAACCCTGAAACGGTGCTGGTCTGTTTTGGAAAGAAGGAAGATTGGCTCATGTCCTCTGTGAGGCCTTCGGCATCGTCCTTCAGGCATAGGATTGGATTTCTTCCAGATTACCTCCCCCCTAAACAAGTAACCATTCTCACACAACGCAAACACTAGCCTCATAGGCAGGCCAAGTAGATTGCCATAGCTCAGCCAGCCGCTCTCTTTTTCAACGAAGGCTTTTCTGGCTTTGCGAGGTTTTGTATAGGCGGTGTTTAACGGTGATAGCCCGTCTTGCGAGTGGCCTAGGGAGCTATATTCGTAGTCTTCGTAACGCCAGTTGATTGGGGTGTTGTAGGCGTCACCAAGATTGATCCAGAGCACGCCCTCATTTTTCAGTTTTGGAAGAAGCTTCTTGAAGACATTTACGAGAAAACGCAGGTAGTCGCGAGGATCGTCCTCCACGCCTGCGCCATAAGAGAATCTCTGGCCCCAGTATGGTGGGCTTGTCACAATTATGTCCACTGATTGGTCTTCGAGAGTGTCAGCCAACTCAAGGCAATCACCACAGCGCACGAAATCCGCCCTTGCAAGCATGAGCCCCCCATAAAGACGCATATAATCATCAAACCGGTCTGGTAAGATTTATAGCGTTCACCCCCGAAGTCAAGCGATGGGTCGAACTAACAGTTTCGGCGTGGCCAAATTTTTCTAACGAAGGTCGCTGAATTAGCTTCCAGCATTGGATGCCTACGTCAATCAGCTGTCAGAAACTGTGTCGAAAATTCATCGACAAGGGCGCTCGCGCGCCCATGAGGAACACACATTGCCATTGTGTGACCTTCCAACTTGTGCAACGCAAGAGACGCAAAAGAGGGACATCCTGTCCCCTTCCCGCCTTCGGACCTAACGGCAAGCTGCCGATTTCGGAGTGTGGTGGGTGACCCTGTCGCGCCCACCATCTCGCCGAGCGGCCACCTCCCCACCGCATAAACCTTGACCCCGGCCTCGCAACAGGACAAAGCACCTCCTTATGCGAGTCTGCCGATGAAGATACTCTTTGAAAAAGCCGGGGCGCGGTATTCCGGGCGGGTGGTGTTGGAGCCGCTGTCGCTGGAGCTGTCCGAGCGCCGCATCGGCGTCATCGGCCTGAATGGGTCGGGCAAAACCACCTTTTCCCGGATGATCAACGGGCTGGTGCTGCCATCGTCGGGCCGTGTCCTGACGAACGGGCATGATACGGCCAGCGATGGTGCGAAGGTGCGCGCCGCTGTCGGCTATATCTTCCAGAACCCGGCGAACCAGATCGTCCTGCCGCTGGTGAAGGACGATATCGCGCTTGGCCTCCAGTCGCGGCGATTGGGAAAAAATGAGGTGGCGCTGGCGGTTGCCGCAGTGCTGAAAAGGCTGGGCGTTCCCCATCTGGCAGAGCGCCGGGCGCATGAGCTTTCAGGCGGCGAAGTGCAACTGGCGGCACTCGCCTCGGTTCTCGTTACTGCGCCGGAGATCGTGATCATGGACGAGCCGACCAATCAGCTCGACCTCCGCAACCGGAATATCGTGGAACGCACCATCCGTGATCTGTCCGAAAACGTGATCGTCATCAGCCACGATCTGTCGCTGCTGACGGGCTTTGACCGCGTCCTCCTCTTCCATGAAGGCCGACTGATCCGGGATGGACAGCCGGAAGAGGTCATCGCGCATTACCTGACGCTGGCCGCATGAAGTTCGATGCGGAGAATGATACCGGCGCGCTGGGCAAACTGCCGCCAGCCGTGAAGCTGCTGGCGCTGTTCGTCCTCAGCATCCTGCTGTTTGCGACGACCTCGCCGAGCGTGCTGATACCGGCGGCGAGCCTGGTGCTGATCGGATCCCTGCTCCTCTGCCCCAGCGCGGTCTGGCAGTGGCTGCGGTCCTGGGTTCTGCTGTTCACGATTGCGGTTGTCGTGGGGTGGACCGCCTATGCCCAGAGCCTCGACGCTGCCCTCGTTACCTTCACGCGGCTGACCACCCTGACCCTGCTCGCAACGCTGGTTACGACAACGACCAGGATTGCAGAGTTTATCGACACGATAACCACCCTCGCCCGCCCTCTGGAGAGGATCGGCATCGGCAATGCCCGGGATATCGGGCTGGCCATCGGTCTTGCGATCCGCTTCATTCCCGAGGTGCAGGCGCGCTACCAGTCGATAGCGGACGCCCATCGCGCGCGGGGCCTGAAGATGCGGCTTTCCACAGTGATTGGACCGATGGTGATCGGCACGCTGCAAAACGCCGAAGAGATCGCGAACGCCATCGACGCACGCGGCATCCGCGCCACAAAAACCCACGATCAGACATAGGTTATAAAGAGTGCAGACTAAATCCCTGGTCCTCATCGCTCTGTTCACTGCGATCATCGTCGTGCTGGGCTTCATCCCCCCCATCATGCTGGGATTCATCCCCGTCCCAATCCATGCCCAGAGCTTAGGTGTTCTGCTGGCCGGCGTGGTGCTGGGCGCACGGGGCGGCCTTTTTTCCGTCCTGCTGCTGATGGTGCTCGTCGCCATCGGAATGCCGTTACTCGCGGGCGGCCGGGGTGGGCTCGGGGTCTTCACCAGCCCCACAACGGGCTATCTGATTGGATATCTCCCCGCCGCCTTTGCCGCAGGCTGGATCGCTGCCAGGGTGGCCCGCAGCACCAGCGGCGGCTGGAAACTTTTTGCGGGCTTCTTCCTGGCCGGCGCCGTCGGCGTCGCCCTGGATCACATCTTCGGCATTGCCTGGCTGATCGGCTATTCTGGCCTGTCGCCTAAAAGCGCAATCGTCGGCGATCTGGCCTTCGTGCCCGGCGACTTGATCAAGGCAGCCATCGCCGCCTACGTCGGGCAGTTCGTGCAGGCCAACTTCGGTAATCGTCTGCGGGGCGGCTGAGCTTCCGGGCCAAGGGGCGAACTTGACGCGCACGTAAACTTCGCCCCTTGGCGCCCCGCTCTATCCGCGCTACCGTCCTTCCCCTGAATAAGCCGGAACCGGCATCAAACCCTGGGGGAAACATGAGCGTTGCTGGGCCGCTGAGCGGCGTGACCGTCATCGATATGACGCGGGTGCTGGCTGGCCCCTATTGCACCATGGTGCTGGCCGACCTTGGCGCGCGGGTCATCAAGGTCGAAAATCGCGCGGGCGGCGACGATGCCCGCCAGTTCGGCCCGTTCCTGAAAGGCAAGTCCGCCTATTTCATGTCGCTCAACCGCGGCAAGGAGAGCATCGCCCTCGATCTGAAGAATGCCGAGGATCGCGCGGTGTTCGAGGAACTGCTAAGCCACGCCGATGTGCTGGTCGAAAACTATCGCGGCGGCACCATGGAGAAGCTGGGCTACGGCTGGGAGGTGCTGCACAAGAAGCACCCGCGCCTGATCTATGCCTCGGCCAGCGGGTTCGGCCACAGCGGCCCCTATTCCCACCGTCCCGCCTACGACATGGTGGTCCAGGGCATGGGCGGCATCATGAGCCTGACCGGCCACCCCGGCAGCCCGCCCACCCGCGTCGGCACCTCGGTCGGCGATATCACCGCCGGGCTTTTCACCACCATCGGCGTCAATGCCGCCCTGCTGCACCGGGAGAAGACCGGCGAAGGCCAGAAGGTCGATGTGGCGATGCTCGATTGCCAGATCGCGATCCTGGAAAACGCCATCGCCCGCTACATGGCAACCGGCCAGATCCCCGGCCCCATCGGCGCGCGCCACCCGTCGATCACCCCGTTCGAGGCCTATCAATGCGCCGACGGCCATATCGTGATCGCGGCGGGCAATGATGCCCTGTGGCAGCGGCTGTGCGAGGCGCTGGAAGTACCGGCGCTGGCCAAGGATCCGCGCTTCCTGACCAATCCCCAGCGCACCGAACATGTGGGCGAGCTGAAAGCCGTGCTGGAGGCCCTGCTGGTTGAACAGAGCGTGGCGGAGTGGCTGGAAGTGCTGGAAGTCGCGGGCGTCCCCTGCGGCCCGATTAATAACGTCGAACAGGCCCTGACCGATCCGCATGTGCTCTCCCGCAACATGGTGGTGTCGATGACCGACCCTGAAGTGGGCGAACTACGGATGGCGGGCAACCCCATCAAACTCTCGGCTTTCCCCGACCCCACTACCCGCGCGCCCGCGCCTGCCCTGGATGGCGACCGCGCCAAGATCCTCGCCGAACTTTCCGCCCGTAAGGAGCCTGTGTCGTGAGCGTCAGCAGCCCCACCAAAGCCCCCGGCCTCGATCCGATTCTCGACCCCAAGGCGCTGGCTAAGCAGCTGTCGGGCAAACAACTGATCGGCGGCAAGCTGGTCGCCCCGGCATCCGGCAAGGATTTCGACGTGGTGAACCCGGCAACGGGTGAGATCATCGGCCTTGCCGCCTGGGGCGATGCCAGTGACGTCGAGGCCGCTGCCAAGGCCGCCAAGGATGCCTTCAAGACCTGGGCGCGGATGCCTGCACGTGAACGCGGCAAGCTGATCGTCGAATGCGGACGGCGCCTGAACCAGCATGTGGACGAGCTGGGCCTGCTGGTCGCGCTGGAAACCGGCAAGGCACTGCGCACGGAATCGCGCGTCGAAGCCTCGATCCTGGCCGATGTCTTCACCTTCTATGGCGGTCTGGCCTCGGAATTGAAGGGCGAGAGCGTGCCCTTCAACCCGGACATGATGACCGTCACGACGCGCGAGCCGCTGGGCGTCGTCGGCGCGATCATCCCCTGGAACGTGCCGATGATGCTGATGGCGCTGAAAATCGCCCCGGCGATGGTGGCAGGCAATACGGTCATCGTGAAATCGGCCGAGGAAGCGCCGCTGGCCGTGCTGCGCGCCTGCCAGATCATGGCGGACGTGCTGCCGCCGGGCGTGCTGAACATCCTGTCGGGCATGGGGCCGGAATGCGGCGCGCCGCTGGTGGCCCATCCGGCCGTGCGCAAGGTGACCTTCACCGGATCGGTCGAAACCGGCAAGATCGTCAGCCGCGTCGCCGCCGATAAGCTGATCCCGGTGACGCTGGAACTGGGCGGCAAATCCCCGATGATCGTCTGCGCCGATGCCGACCTCGACCGCGCGGTCGCTGGCGCCGTCGCAGGCATGCGCTTCACCCGACAGGGGCAGAGCTGCACGGCGGCTTCACGCATGTTCGTGCATGAGGATCTGCATGATGCCTTCGTCGAGAAGCTGAAGGCCGCCGTCGACAAGATGGTGATGGGCGATCCGCTCGACCCCAAGACCGATATCGGCACCATCATCTCCAAGCCGCAATACGACAAGGTCCTAAGTTATATCCGCATCGGCGAAGGCGAAGGCGGCACCGCGAACCGATGCTCCGCCCTGCCCCAGGACGGGGACCTGAAAGACGGGCTTTTTGTGCAGCCAGTAATCTTTACCGGCCTCGATAACAGCAGCCGGGTGGCGCGGGAGGAGATCTTCGGCCCTGTCACCTGCGTCATCAAATGGCGCGATTTCGATGCCGTGATCGATGCTGCGAACGACAGCGACTATGGCTTGGGCGCCACCATCTGGACCAGGGATCTGCGAACCGCGATGCAGGCCACGCAGCGCCTTGAAGCCGGATTTGTTCAAGTAAATCAAAATCTTGTCGTGCAACCCAACCTGTCATACGGCGGCGTGAAGCAGTCGGGCCTGGGCAAGGAAGCCTCGCTCGAAGCAATGCTCGAGCACTTCACCCATAAAAAAACGGTCATCATCAATATGTTGTAAGACCTTGCTAAGTAAGATGGGTTTGGAGGACATGTACGCAAACAATTGCTTTTAACCACGAAATACGTCATCTTGTATGGTGAAGCTCATGTAAACTATGAGGGTGCACCGCACCAACCGGATGATGAGTCAGCCCCTGCCTCACTCCTTTCATAAAGATCCGCGGGTCCTAAAACGGGTCCGTCGCGGAGGCGTATGGCGATGGGTCGCCGGGACTGCGCTGGCCCTGTCGGGTATCGCCGTGCTGGCCGCTGGCAGCGGTTTAGGGTGGCTCTATACGGGGCTGCCGCAGCAGGAGGGACGCCTCACCCTCGGCAAGCTGGAACATGAAGTCGGCGTCTATCGCGACAAGGACGGCATTCCCCATATCTTCGCCCGCTCCCCCGCCGATGCCTGGCGGGCGCTGGGCTATGTCCATGCCCAGGACCGTCTGGCGCAGATGGAACTCATGCGGCGCCTGGGATCGGGGCAGCTCGCCGAAGTCGTTGGTAGCGCTGGCCTGAAGAGCGACCGTTTCATGCGCCGCCTGGGCCTGTCGCACCGGGTGACCGCCGACTATGCCGCGCTGAAGCCGGAAACCAAGATCGCCCTCGATGCCTATGCCGAGGGCGTGAACAGCTATCTTTCGACCAAGACCGGCGCCTGGCCCGTCGAAATCTATGCCATGGGCGGCAAGGTCGCCCCCTGGAAGCCCACGGACAGCCTGCTGTGGGGCAAGTTGATGGCCATGTCGCTAACCGGCAACTGGCGTGACGAGGCCCTGCGGGCCCGCCTCACCGGCGCGGGTCTCAGCAAGGATCAGATCGCTTTCCTGTTTGAAACCGTCCCAGGCCCGGTCACCCTGCCCGATCTGGAGCTGGGATCCATTGCCGAACCGCTGCGCCGCACCCTGTCGACCCTGCCGGAAGTGGGCGAGCCGCGCACCGCGTCGAACGTCTGGGCGCTGGCCGGCAACCGCACCGACAGTGGCAAGCCGCATCTGGTGAATGACCCGCATCTCGGCTTCTCCGTCCCCGATCTCTGGTATCTGGCGCGCATCGTAACGCCCGGCCTGACCCTGACCGGCGCCACGGTGCCGGGCGTGCCTTTCCATGTGCTGGGGCAGAATGGCGCTATTGCCTGGGGCCTGACCACCACCGGCGCGGATATGCAGGATCTGGTGATCGAGCGCCTGAGCAAGGATCGCCCCGGCTTCTATGACACCCCCAGTGGCCCTGAAGCCTTCAAGACGCGGACCGAGGTGATCAAGGTGCGCGGCAAGGACGACGTCACGCTGGAAGTGCGTGAGACACGTAATGGACCCGTGATCTCGGATGGCGATGCAGAACTCGGCACGCTGGCTGGCGAGGCGCATGTGCTGGCGTTGAAAGCCACCTACCTGGAAAGCCAGGACACCGCCGCCGATGCTCTGTCGCAGGTTGGCCGGGCCGCCAACTGGTCGGAATTCCGCGATGCCCTGCGCAGCTTCACTGCGCCGATGCAGAATTTCACCGCCGCCGGGCGTGACGGCACCATCGGCATGATTGCGGCAGGCCACCTGCCGATCCGTCGCAACCATGACGGCTGGCTGCCGGTCGAAGGCTGGACCGGCAATGGCGACTGGGTCGAAACCGTCTCGCTGGATCAGCTTCCCCAGCGCACCAATCCCGACAGCGGCGTGCTGGCGAATGCCAACAACCGCATCGTCGATACCCGCTACCCCCATCTCATCACCCGCGAATGGGACGATCCCTTCCGCGCCCAGCGCCTGGAAAATGTGCTGCAGGAAAAGGCCCCGCGCACGTTGGAGATGGAACGCAACCTCCTGACCGACAGCGCGTCGGCCTTCGCAGGCCAGATTGTGCCGGTCCTGCTGAAGCTGACCAAGCGGACCGAGGCGAACGCCGCGATCCTGGATCGCATGGCAGGCTGGGACAAACGCATGAGCCGCGCCTCGGGCGAGCCGCTGATCTTCGCAGCCTGGCTACGCCGCCTGATGGAAGGGACTTTCGCCGACGAGGTTGCCATCGTCGCCAACGAACCCTGGCAGCCGCGCCACGGCGCCCTGCTGCGCGCCTTTGTCGAAGCGCCGGTCTGGTGCGACGACGTCCGCACCAAGGATGTGGTCGAGGATTGCAGCGCCATCGCCACTCTGGCCCTCGACAAGGCTGTGGCCGATATCCAGGCGCGCTGGGGCAAGGATCCCAAGGCCTGGACCTGGGGCGAGGCCCATAAGGCGGTGCATGAGCATCCCGCCTTCGGACGCCTGCCGATCCTGGGCAGCATCTTCAATCTGACCATCGAGACGGACGGCGGCTTCGATACGTTGAACCGTGGCGTCTATCGCGGCCGACCGGGGGATGATTTCGCCCATCGGCACGGTGCCGGTTATCGCGCGGTCTATGACCTGAACGATCCCGACCAATCGACCTTCATGATCGCGACGGGACAGTCGGGTAATATTCTGTCGCAGCACTATGACGATCTGCTAAAACCCTGGCGAGATGGCGAGCAGCGACCGATTACCGGCTCGCCTGCCGATCTGGCGAAACGCGGGGCATCGGTTCTGACGCTGACCCCGCAGTAAGGGGTGTTCCTGATGGACAATGCGAGCGGTCTTCCGGTGTCTTTGGCCGATATCGAAGCGGCCGCCGAACGCCTGAAAGGCGAGATCGTCGCCACTCCGACCACGCCAGCCGCAGCCCTGCTGCCGCTTGTCGGCACCTCGCTGCATCTGAAGCTCGAAACCCTGCAGCGCACCGGCAGTTTCAAGGAACGCGGCGCTCTCAATACCTTGAAGAGCCTGTCCCCGACCGAGGCCAAGCGCGGCGTCATCGCGGCGTCGGCAGGCAACCATGCCCAGGGCCTCGCCTATCACGGCACCCGCCTCGGTATTCCCGTCACCATCGTCATGCCCGCCCAGACCCCCTTCGTGAAGGTCGAGAAAACCGAAGGCTATGGTGCGAAGATCGTGCTGGAGGGCGAGGATTTCATGGCCGCCGAGGCCGAGGCGTCCCGCCTCTCCCAGGAGAGCGGCGCCACGCTCGTGCACCCCTATGACGACGCGCGGGTGATCGCGGGACAAGGCACCATTGGACTGGAGATGCTGGCGGCGCAACCGGCCCTCGATACCGTGATCGTGCCGATCGGCGGCGGCGGCCTCATCGGCGGAATTGCCACGGCGATCAAGAACTTACGCCCCGACATTCGCGTCGTCGGCGTGCAGGTCGAGAGCTTCGCAGGCATGAAGTCCGTCATCGAAGGCCGTGCCGCACCGACCGGCGGCACGACCCTGGCGGAGGGCATTGCCGTCAAGTCACCGGGGCATCTGACCCGCCAACTGGTCGCGGCTTATGTGGATGAAATCGTCACGGTGACTGAGCCGCTGATCGAACGCGCGATCCAGACCCTGGCGGAACGCCAGAACCTCGTTGCCGAAGGCGCTGGCGCCAGCGGTCTCGCCGCCATTCTGGCCGATAATGCCCGCTGGAAGGGTCGACAGATCGGCATGGTCGTCACCGGCGGTAATGTCGACGCCCGCGTCCTCTCATCGATCCTGATGCGCGGCCTGGTGCGCGACGGGCGCCTTATCCGTATCCGCGCCGAACTCGGTGACCGGCCGGGCACTCTGGCTCTCTTTACCCAGGTGGTCGCCGCCGCCTCCGGCAATATAGTCGAGGTGGTGCATCAACGCATGTTCCTCGATGTCTCGGTCAAGAACACGGAAATCGATGTGGTCATCGAGACCCGCTCGCGCAGCCACGTGGCGGAACTCATCGCCAAGCTGATCGCCTCGGGCTTCCCGACGCGATTACTGGATGCATAGACTCTTTGCGTTAGCCTATCGCTTCGCTGCTTGAGGCTAGACTCTTTGGGTTAGCCTATCGCTTCGCTGCTTGAGGCCCTTTTCCAAAAGACCTTGTCATCCCGGGCTTGACCCGGGATCCGGCCGAAAGCAGTTGCCTGTCGCCAGAGTGTGGCTAATTCGTACGGCCAGATCCCGGCTCGGGGGCCGGGATGACAATTCGCTTCTCAAACATCCAGCAGCTTGGCGTATTTGCCGCGGAAATAGAGCAGTGGCGAGGCCGGATGCCCCATCGAGAGGTGATAGACCTCGCCGATGATGATCACATGGTCGCCCGCTTCGACAATCGCGTGCCGCTTGCAGGACAGCCAGGCGAGGCAGCCTTTGATCAGCGGAGCGCCATGGTCGTCGACCTCGCACACCACCCCGGCAAATTTGTCCTCCCCAATCGACCGGGCGAAGCTTTGGCTCACATCCTGTTGATCCGACGCGAGAATATTGACCGCGAAGGTCTCGGCACCGGTGAAAGCGGCAAAGCTCAGGGCCGACCGGTCTAGGCAAAAAGAGACCAGCGGGGGGTCCAGCGAGACCGAGGTGAAGGAATTGACCGTCACCCCGATACCGCGCTCAGCGTCATCGCGCGCCGTCATCACCGCGACGCCGGTCGCAAATTGTCCCAGAACTTGCCGGAAACCCAAGGAATCGAAGCTCAAATCACCCCCGTCCATCACACGCCTGTCCCTGAAAGATTTCTCACTGGCCGCCCCCAGATGCTTGCGGCACTATCATTGCATAACTTCTTCCGACGGTTCGCCCAACCCTGGGTCGTCTCGAGGCGGGATCATGCTGGAGCACGGTCCTGCCCGTCAATTCCACAGGCCCTTAAGCACGTGGATTTCTTGACGGCAGATAAGGTGAACTGTTAAGGATGATATAGGAAGGTATTGGTGCGTCTTCTATATTGCGCGCACCGTAGCTCCAGAAGTCGGAAAGTTTTCTGTGACCAGAGTGGGGCGCGGGGCTGACCGGATTGATAAGGCTGGCCGCAAGCGGAGTGCCGCGACGATGTTGAAATTCGCAGGTCTTGGTGTAGTTATTTTTTCCGTCTTTGGCGGCTTCGGGCTTGCCGGCGGCAGCTTCGCCATTCTGATCCAGCCGCTAGAACTCGTCATCATCGCTGGTGCCGCTATCGGTGCCTATATGATTGCGAACCGTGGTCATGTTCTCGGCCATACGGTCGGCAACCTCGGCAAGATCTTCGCGCCGCCCAAATACAATAAGGACAGCTATCTCGAGCTGCTCTCCCTGCTCTACACGGCTTTCAAGCTGGCGAAGACCAAGGGCATGCTGGCGCTCGAACAGCACGTGGAAAACCCGCGCGACAGCACGCTGTTCTCGCGTTTCCCGACCTTCCTGAACAATCAGAACGCTATGGTGTTCCTGTGCGATTACCTGCGCCTGCTGACGCTTGGCACCGACAATCCGCATGAAGTCGAAGCGCTGATCGACGAGGAAATCGCAACCTTCCGCGAAGAAGCCATGCATGTTCCCCATGCCGTTCAGGGCATGGCGGACGGTCTGCCGGCGCTGGGTATCGTCGCGGCGGTTCTGGGCGTTATCAAGACCATGGCCATCATCGATCAGCCCCCGGCCGTCATCGGCGCCTCCATCGGTGGCGCGCTGGTCGGTACCCTGCTGGGCGTGTTGCTCTCCTACGGTTTTGTCGGCCCGATGGCTCTGGCCATGAAGCAGGACGTGGATGCCGAGATGAAGTATCTCCTCTGCATGAAGGCTGGCATCCTGGCCCATATGCAGGGTTATGCTCCGGCGGTGTCGGTCGAATTTGCCCGTAAGGCTCTGAATTCTGACGTGCGCCCGACGTTCTACGAGGTGGAATCGACCGTCTCGGCCTTGCCACCGGTCTGATCCCTATCCGTCTCTATTCACCGGACCTTCGGGTCCGGTTCTGATGTTTTCTCAAGGAGAGTAAGATGGCCGGCAATCCCAACATGGCGCCGATCATCATCAAGAAGAAGAGCGGCGGTCACGGCGACGGGCATGGCTCGTCGGCCTGGAAGATCGCGCTCGCCGACTTCATGACGGCTCTCTTCATCATCTTCCTCGTCCTCTGGATGCTGGCGCAGACGACGCCGGAACAGAAGACCGGCATCGCCGATTATTTCGCCCCCGTTTCTGCCACGGCCAACCAGTCGGGTAATGGTCAACCTCTACAGGGCAATACCATCACGACCGACGGTCCGGCACGCGACAGTGCAGGAAAGATTGCGCCGACTATCGGTGGCCCTTCCCTGCCCAAGGAAGGTGAAGGTAACACTCAGGTTCCAGGCTTTCCGGGCGTGTCTCCGCAGACAATTGGCCAGGACCAGAAGCCGGGTACGAAATACGGTACGATCCAGAACACCAACCCGCGCGTGAACGACGATCCGCGCATCGGCCAGGGTGGTCGTTCGATGGCCGATAAGGCTGTCGAGGAAAAGATCCGGAACGCCCTGTCGACAGACCCGTCCCTGCAAAATTTGCAGGCGAGCGTCAAAGTGTCGAGCAAGCCGGAAGGCCTCGTGATCGATATCGTCGATAGCGAGCGCAACCCGCTCTTCTCCGGCGGTGCGGCGGCTCCCAATGCCATCGGCCGGGCGCTGATCGAAACCGTTGCCCGCTCGATCGCCGGCTTGCCCAATCAGGTTTCGGTTTCGGGTCACACCGACGCCGCGCCGCTGAACCGCGCGAATTACACCAATTGGGAACTCTCGTCGGAGCGTGCAAATGCCGCCCGCCGGATCCTGCAGGGTGTGGGCGTGGGTGAGCAGCGTATCGCTTCGGTCACCGGTGTTGCCGACCGCGATCCGTATTTTAAAGATGACCTGCGCGCGGCGGGTAATCGCCGCATCTCCATCACCCTGCTGAATAATCCGTCGGATGTGGCAGCGGCGCCCAACCCGCAGGCTCCGGTGAACCTGTCGGGTCCGGCCCCCGAGGGCCGCCTTATCCCCCGTTGATCCTTCGTCGCTAAGGTCCCCGGCCTATGGCAGCGAAGGGTGAGGATGTAGAAAAACTGGCCGAGCTTGCGGAGCCGGTTTTCTATCGTACCCGCCCCTTCCCCTGCTCCTATCTGCCGGGCCGGATGGAAAGCCGGATCCTCACGGTGCTAAGCGACGATCTCGCCGATCGCGGGCTGTTCGATATTCTGCAGCGCTTCGGTTTCCGCCGCTCCCAACGGTATCTCTACCGCCCCTCTTGCGAAAGCTGTCAGGCCTGCGTGCCGGTCCGCATCCATGCAGCCGACTTCACGCCCAGCCGGACTCAGCGCAAGCAGCGCCGCCGCAACAGCGATCTCAAGGGCAATTGGCACCCGGCTGAAGCCAGCGATGCCCTCTTCGACCTATTCCAGCGCTATGAAGCCAGTCGGCACGAAGACAGCGACATGGCGCGCATGACCGCAGGCGATCTGGCGATGATGATCGAGGAAAGCCCGGTCGACACTCGCCTCTATTGCCTGAGTGATGCCGAAGGTGCGATCCGCGCCGCCTGCCTCGTCGATGTCAGCGACGATGGGCTGTCTGCCGTCTATAGCTTCTTCGATCCTGAGGACAGCAAACGCAGCCTCGGCACTGAGATGGTCTTGCGGCTGGTCGAGGAAGCCCGCGCCATGCTGCGCCCCTATGTCTATCTCGGCTATTGGGTCGAGGCCTGCCGCAAAATGGCTTACAAAGCGCAGTTCGATCATCTGGAGCGTCTGAACGGCACCCGCTGGACCAGTTGAAAAACAGCGCTTCCGCGCCCATATAAATCGGATCAGCGGGACGACCCGCGCCGCTTTAGCGGTTTTCCATCCGGGGACGGCCCCTTCATGCGTTGAAGGAGCTTCGCACCATGGCCTGGATCTATCTCACCATCGCCGGTATCGCTGAAATCGGTTGGGCTGTCGGCCTTAAATATACCGAGGGCTTTACCCGCCTCTGGCCGACCGTCTTCACAGCGGCCAGCATGATTATCAGCGTCATTCTTCTGGGCATGGCCCTGAAGCATCTGCCCCTCGGTACTGCCTATGCGATCTGGACCGGCATCGGCACGGTTGGTACGGCAATCCTGGGGATGATGCTGTTTGGCGAACCGGCGGCAGTTCTGCGCCTTGTCTGTATCGCGCTGATTGTCAGCGGCATCATCGGCCTGAAGGTTATCGGCTAAGAGAAACAGGCGCGGGGCTCCCTCCCCGCGCCTGCCCTCGCTTTGGTCAGACCTTGGCGTTGAAGATGAAGTTATCGAAGGTCTGCTCGGCCACGCGGAACCAGAGGTATTCTTCCTCGCGGAATTTCTTCCATTCGTCGAACACCTTTTTGAACTTGGCGTTCTTGGCCGTAGTTTCGGCATAGAGCTCGTTGGCCGCCTTCAGGCACGCCTCCAGCACTTCCTTGGGGAAGGGCCGCAGTTGGGCGCCATTGGCGACCAGGCGACGCAGGGCGGTCGGGTTCAAGGCGTCATAGCGGGCCAGCATGTAGTTATTGCCGTCAGCGCAGGCGCTTTCGAAGATCTGCTTATAGGCCTTGGGCAGATTTTCCCAGGCCGTCGAATTGGCCATCATCGACAGCTGTGCCCCGCCTTCCCACCAGCCGGGGTAATAGTAATATTGCGCGACCTTCTGGAACCCCAGCTTCTCGTCATCATAGGGGCCGACCCATTCGGCAGCGTCGATGGTGCCCTTTTCCAGCGCTGGGTAGATATCACCGCCCGCGATCTGCTGCGGCACAGCCCCCAGCTTCTGCAGGACCTGCCCGGCAAACCCGCCGATGCGCATCTTGAGGCCATTCAGGTCAGCCGGTGTCTTGATCTCCTTGCGGAACCAGCCACCCATCTGCGCGCCGGTATGGCCGCAGGGGAAGTTGACGCAGTTATAGTCCTTGAAGAACTCCCGCATCAGTTCCATGCCGCCACCCTGGTACATCCAGGCCATCTGCTGGCGGGTGTTGAGGCCGAAGGGAACCGCCGTGTCGAAGGCGAAGGTCGGATCCTTGCCGACGTAATAGTAGTTGGCGGTATGGCAGAGCTCCACCGTACCGGCCTGCACCGCGTCGACCGCCTGTAGGCCCGGCACGATTTCACCGGCGGCAAAGACCCGGATCTGGAATTTGCCGTCGGTCGCCGCCTCGACCCGCTTGGCGACATATTCAGCGGCGCCATAGATGGTATCGAGCGATTTCGGGAAGCTGGAGGTACAGCGCCACTTCACCTCGGGTGCAGATTGGGCGATGGCGGGTGCCGCCAAAGTAGAGGCCGCGGCCCCAACACTGGCCGTCGTCAGAAATTGACGTCTTTTCATTGCGAACGCGCTCCCATGGACGTGTTTTTCTTTGGGGAGGCACAATTATCTTGGCCCCCGGTAAGAATGGTAACCGAGGGAGTTGATTTACGCAATAATCGTTCAATTATGTCAATTTACATGACATAATATTGTGCAGCACTACTTGCCTATTCTTTGGCGAATTTGTTGTTCCGTGGGAAGCCCACCGGCGCCAGTCGACCCGACGACGCGCGCTTGCCAAGCCAGGGGCTGAGATCGGCCACGGTGCGCACGCGCCCACCGAAGGGGAAGCTCAAGCCCTCTGCCGGATCCATGAAGCGCACGTCGGACAGACCGCCGTCCTTGTACTTCTGCAGCATCACGCCCTGCCCGCGCGTCATCTCCGGGACTTCCTCGGTCGGCATGATCAGGATCTTACGGTTCTCACCGATGACGGCCAGATGACTATGGGTCGCGGGAACGCAGAAGACGGGCTTGGCATCCTCGCGACCGACCATGACCTGCTTGCCGCTGCGGGTCTGGGCGACGGCATCCTCTTCCTTGACGATGAAGCCCTTGCCGTCATTTGCCGCCACCAGCAGGCGCCCGCCGGGCTTGTGCACCTGGAGGGTCAACATATCCTGGTCGTTCGGCAGATCGATGGACAGGCGCAGCGGTTCGCCGAAGCCACGCCCGCGCGGCAGCTTGTCGGCGGCGAGTGTATAGAATTTACCGTCCGTCGCGAAGATCAGCAGCTTGTCGGTCGTTTCCGCCTTCAGCAGGAAACGCGGACCGTCGCCATCCTTGTATTTGATCTCGTTCGGGTCGACGTCATGGCCTTTCACCGCCCGGGCCCAGCCCTTATCCGAACAGATGACCGTGATCGGCTCGCGCTCGATCAGCGCCTCGACCGGAACATCGGTGAAGCTCATGGCTTCTGCGAAGGTTGTGCGGCGTTTGCCGAGCGCGGTTTCCGGGCCGAACTTCAGACCCATTTCGACGATTTCCCCGTCGATGGCCTTCCAGCGCTGGCTGGCATCGCCCAGTAGCCCGACCAGTTCAGCCAGCTCTGCCGACAGCTGATCGAACTCGCGCTTGATGGTGATCTCCTCCAGGCGACGCAGCGAGCGCAGCCGCATGTTGAGGATCGCCTCGGCCTGGATCTCCGTCAGGCTGAAGGCCTCCATCATGAAGGTCTTCGGCTCGTCTTCCTCGCGGATGATGCGGATGATCTCATCGATATTGAGATAGGCGATGAGATAGCCCTTGAGGATCTCCAACCGCCGCTCGATCTGTTCCTTACGGAATTCGGAGCGGCGGATCAGCACCTCGTGCCGGTGATCCAGGAAGGCGACCAGCGCGTCCTTCAGGCTCATCACCCTGGGAATGCCATCGCGGTCCAGCACGTTCAGATTCATGCTGAAGCGGGATTCGAGGTCCGTCTGCTTGAACAGGCTTTCCATCAGGATCGCCGGATCGACGTTGCGCGACTTGGGCTCCAGAACGACGCGGACCAACTCGGTCGATTCGTCCCGGACGTCCCCTAGCAGGGTCAGCTTCTTTTCGTTCAGCAGATCAGCGATCCGTTCGATCAGGCGGGACTTCGCCACCTGATACGGGATCTCGGTAATCACGATCTGCCATAGACCGTTCTTGAGCTTTTCCTCTTCCCAGCGTGCGCGGGTGCGGAAAGAGCCACGCCCCGTCTCATAGGCCTGACGGATAACATCCGGCCCATCGACAATGATGCCGCCGGTGGGGAAATCCGGACCCTGAACGTGGGTCAGTAGCGCTGCAACAGGCGTGTCGCGATCCGCGATCAACTGGCGCAGGGCCAGCGAGAGTTCATAAGCATTGTGCGGCGGAATATTTGTCGCCATGCCGACGGCGATACCGGTGGCGCCGTTCGCCAGCAGGTTCGGAAAGGCCGACGGCATGACCACGGGCTCTTCGAGCT
The DNA here is from genome assembly GCF_042683105.1 of Lacibacterium aquatile. Lineage (NCBI taxonomy): Bacteria > Pseudomonadati > Pseudomonadota > Alphaproteobacteria > Rhodospirillales > Rhodospirillaceae > Lacibacterium > Lacibacterium aquatile. Next base: position 42,914 of record NZ_JBHUIP010000004.1, on the reverse strand, counting down.
CGCCGTCATAGGTGCGGCGCATATCGACCGCATTCTCGTCCAGCCCTTCGAGCAGCAGCTGCGCCACTTCGGTCAGGCGGGCTTCGGTATATCGCATCGCCGCCGCGCTATCGCCGTCGATATTGCCGAAGTTGCCCTGGCCATCGACCAGCGGATAACGCACAGCGAAATCCTGCGCCAGACGTACCAGCGCCTCATAGACCGCGATGTCGCCGTGAGGGTGGAATTTACCGATGACGTCGCCGACGACGCGGGCCGCCTTCTTGTATCCTGACCGCGGATCGAGCCCCAGTTCGCGCATGGCAAACAGCAGGCGGCGATGCACCGGCTTCAACCCGTCCCGGACATCGGGAAGCGAGCGCGCCATGATCGTCGAGAGCGCATAGGAGAGGTAGCGCTCGCTCAGGGCCGTGGTGAGCGGAGTATCGCGGAGATCGGCAGCGGAGATATCGGTCATAGCGTATGTTTAGCAGCGAGAGCGCGGCGCTCCAAGAGGCGAGCGCGCGCGGGCGGTAAATCCCGCTCATTTGCTGCCAACCCCAGGAAGTAGCCGGTCAGGGTCAAGCCATCCACAACCTGCTGTGCCGATACCGGCGCGGCCGGATCCAGCAGAAAACCCGGCAAGGGCAGCAGCCGATCGCGATAAGGCTCGCCCGCCGCCGCCGATACCGCTCGTCCGGTCTTGGGCGAGACATAGGCCAGATGATCGTTGCCCCCGGTCGCGGCACATTCGGACAGATCGAGCCCATAGCCGAGCGTCGCCGACAGCGCGACCTCCCAGCGAACATAGGCGGCGGGCCAATCGGCGGTCCCCAAGGACACCAGCAGATCCGCGAGTTCGGTAAAGCCACCGGCAATCGGCTGGTCTTCGGGCAGCAGCTCTTCAAGCAAGGCCGTCGCCGAAGCCAGCACCGCCAGTCGCTCACGATCATCGAGCAGGAGCGCGGCGATTCCGGGACCTGCTGGCTCTGCCGTCGTGAAACGTCCGCGCTGCCCCTCGGTCCGGGTCGCCCAGGTAACGGACAGGATGCTGCCGGGTTCGAACCAGCCGCGCTTGCGCACCGACCGTCCGCCGAACACCAGCCCCCGCACCCGCCCGTGATCCTGGGTCAGAACGCTGACGATAAGCCCGTTATCGCCCTGGGGGCGGCTGGCCAGAACAAACCCGCGGTCGCTCCAGCTCGCCATCTACACGTCGTAATCGAGCCCAAGGTCGCGATAGCGTTCGCGCTCGTCAGACCAGCCTTCCCGCACCTTCACATGCAGGAACAGATGGATGGACTTCTCGAAAGCAGCCGACATCTGGGCCCGGGCCGCTTCGCCGACCATCTTGATCATCCGGCCACCGGCACCGATCACGATGGCCTTCTGGCTTTCGCGTTCGATGAAGATCACCTGATCGATACGCGCGCTGCCGTCCTTCATCTCCTTCCAGCTTTCGGTCTCGACCGTCAGGCTGTAGGGAAGTTCCTCATGCAGCTTCAGGAACAGCTGCTCGCGGGTGAATTCCGCCGCCAGCAGGCGCATGGGCGTATCGGCCAGCTGATCCTCGGGATAGAGCCAGGGCCCTTCCGGCATCATGGTCGCCAGTTCGCCGCGCAGATCGTCCACGCCATCGCCGTTCGACGCGGAAATCATGTAAGTGCCGGAAAAATCGAACAGCTCATAGGCCTGCTGCGCCAGGCTGAGCAGCTTGGGGCGATGGATGAGGTCGATCTTATTGAGCGCCAGCATCACCGGGCGGCCCTTGTGGTCGGCCTTCATATTTTCCAGCAACAGCTTGGTGTCGTTGCTGATCCCCTCATGGGAATCGATCACGACGACAACCACATCCGCTTCCTCGGCACCCGTCCAGGCCGCCTTGACCATGGCCCGCTCCAGCCGACGCTTCGGCGCCCCGAAGATGCCCGGCGTATCGACCAGGATCATCTGGCTGTTGCCTTCGACCAGGATCCCCAGCACGCGGGTACGGGTCGTCTGGACCTTCGGCGAGACGATCGAAACCTTCCCGCCCACCAGTTGATTGATCAGGGTCGACTTGCCTGCGTTCGGCGCCCCTACGAGCGCGACATAGCCGCAGGTTGTCGGTTCGTCCGGGCGAACCTCATCGGTCAAGGTGCTTCTCCTTCAAGGCGTTGCAGCAGCAGTCCTGCCGCCACCTGTTCCGCCAATTTCTTCGAAGCGCCGCTTGCGGCAGCGCTTCCCTTATCGCCCGTCAGCCCTTTGCCTTCCACCGTGACACGCACGGTGAAGATCGGCGCATGGTCCGGGCCTTCACGTCCCAAGACCTCATAACGCGGTAAAGGCATCGCTCTGGCAAGCGCCCATTCCTGCAGGGCCGTTTTTGTATCACGCGGCGGCATCGGGGCCGAAGTCACCCGCTGTCCCCACTGGCGCTCGATGAAGCGGCGGGCAACTTCCAGCCCCCCGTCCAGATAGAGCGCCGCAATCAGCGCCTCGACCGCATCGGCCAGAGCCGCCGGCGATGACCTTTTTGCGGTCGCGCTATCGCCAAAGTCCGTCCGCAACAGCGCGGCAAGACCGATCTCGCCCGCGATCTCCGCCAGGGCATCAGCCTTCACCAGCTGAACGAGACGCTTGGTCAGCGCGCCCTCATCGTCCTTCGGGAAGGCGCGGAACAGTGCCTCGGCGATCACCATGCCAAGGATGCGATCCCCGAGGAACTCCAGCCGCTCATTATCGCTTTTCGCCCGTCCCCCAGCTGAGGCATGGGTCAGAGCACGGGCCAGCAGGCTCGGATCGGAAAAACGATGTCCGATAAGAGTTTCGAATTCAGCGCTCACTGGATGCCTTGTCCAAGACGCTTGAAGCGCACCGTGAACGGCCATTCCCAGAAGGCGAAGAAGGAGCCATCGATGGACAGGAAGATGAATTGCGCCTTGCCCACCAGATTTTCGAGCGGCACATAACCGACATCGAGGCGGCTGTCGGAACTGTCGTCGCGATTATCGCCCATCATGAACAGATGCCCCGGCGGCACCTCGAACACCCGCGTGTTGTCCGTGAAGGAATTGTCGGAATATTCGATAATCAGGTGCTGACGACCGTTCGGAAGGGTTTCGAGATATTGGGTATTGGCCTGGGACTGGCCATAGATGTTCCGGGTCGGGATCGGATCGCCATAACGCTCACGCGGGACGATGACGCCATTGATATAGAGGCGGCCGCCCTGCATCTGGATCTTATCGCCCGGCAGGCCAATGACGCGCTTGATAAAATCCGTGCGGTTGTCGGCCGGGGTCTTGAAGACGACGACATCGCCGCGCTCCGGCAGCTTGCCCATCAGACGCCCGCCCGGCAGCGGCGGCGAGAAGGGCAGCGAATGACGGCTGTAGCCGTAGCTCCACTTCGAGACGAAGAGATAATCGCCCACCAGCAGGGTCGGGATCATCGACCCCGACGGTATGTTGAAAGGCTCGACAAAGGCCGAACGGATACCGACGGCGATCAGCAGCGCATAGGCGACTGTCTTGAGGGAATCCATCAATCCCCCGGTTTTCGCTTTCTTAGCCGCCATACCCTCTGTCCCCGTCTGCGTCTTGCCGCGTTCACTCAACCCCAGAACTCCCAAAGATCCCGCTCAGGCCCCCGACGCCTGGCGTCGGCGGAATCCCTCCCGGTGGAGAATATAGAGACCGGAGGCGATAACGACCACCGAACCGGTCAAAATGTGAGGAGCTGGGATCGCAGCATAGAGAAACAGCTCGATCAAAACCGCCCACACCATGGCGGTATAGTCGAAAGGCGCGACGACCGCTACAGGCGCTGTCGTAAAGGCGCGCGTCATCAGCATCTGCGCACACCCACCCAGCAGCCCCGTCCCCACCATCAGCCCGGCATCCATCATGCTATCCGGCATGCGGCCGACAAACGGCAGAAACACCGCCGATGCCAGGGTGGTCAGGCCGGTGAAATAGATGACGATGGTCAGACTCGACTCGGCGCCCGCCATCTTGCGGATGAAGATCGACACCAGGGCATAGGTGATTGCTCCACCCAGCCCCCAGAGAGCTTCGATCGCGAAGGTCTCGCTACCCGGCTGCAACATATACAGCACACCGCCAAAACCGACGATGACCGCCGTCCAGCGATGAAACCCGACCTTTTCGCCCGCAAAAACGACGGAAAAAGCCGTCATGAACAACGCCGCCGAAAAGCCGAGCGACATGACAGTCGTCACCGGCAGGAGCTTATAGGCATAGAAGAAGCAGAACATCGAGCTGAGACCAAGGATGCCACGCATCAACTGAAATAGCGGATGTTTGGTCTTGAGCAGCACCCATCCGCCGCCCGAGCGCACCATCACCACGGCGACCGGGATCAGAGCAAAGAGCGAGCGGACGAAGACGATCTGCCAGGTGTGATAGTCCCGCGCCGCCAGTTCCTTGATCATGAAATCCATGACCGTGAACAGGAAGGCAGCCCCGGTCATGAGGGTGACACCCAGAACGATCTGTTCGGGTTTGCTCGGGGCAGACATAGCGGTACTCACAGATTCTCTCCAAGGGCGCCTTCAGGCGGCAAGCCCATTTGCTGGCGGTCAGTCTAGCCCGGTAATCCGTCGTGGGTCAGCGATTATTTCACGCGAAACGGCCGGGATTGCCCAAAAAATCAGCCGATTTGGTCACGCGTAGATTTTGCGATACCGGATAGAAAACGGGCGGCCCCTTTCGGATGCCGCCCGCCGCAAACCGTCTCGAGAAAGCAGGCTTATTCGCCGTCTTCGGGCGTTCCCATCATCATGTCGGCAACGCCACTGGCATTCTGACGGATGGCCTTATCGATGGATTCGGCGATTTCGGGATGTTCACGCAGGAAGTTCTTCACATTCTCGCGCCCCTGCCCGATCCGCTGACCGTCGTAGGAGAACCAGGCGCCGGACTTTTCGACGATGTTCGCCTTGACGCCCAGGTCCAGGATTTCGCCGGTCTTGGAAATGCCTTCGCCATACATGATGTCGAAGATCACCTCGCGGAATGGCGCCGCCATCTTGTTCTTGACCACCTTGACCTTGGTCTGGTTGCCGACGACCTGTTCCTTGTCCTTGATCTGGCCGATGCGACGGATATCCAGACGCACCGAGGCGTAGAACTTCAGCGCATTACCACCGGTCGTGGTTTCGGGATTGCCGAACATCACGCCGATCTTCATGCGGATCTGGTTGATGAAGATCACGAGGCAGCGGGACTTGGAGATCGAACCGGTCAGCTTGCGCAGCGCCTGGCTCATGAGGCGCGCCTGCAGGCCGACGTGGGTATCGCCCATCTCGCCTTCCAGTTCGGCGCGCGGCACCAGGGCCGCAACCGAGTCGACAACCAGCACGTCGACACCGCCCGACCGCACCAGCGTATCGGCGATTTCCAGCGCCTGTTCACCGGCATCCGGCTGCGAGACCAGGAGGTCATCGAGATTGACGCCCAGCTTGCGGGCGTAAACGGGATCGAGCGCATGTTCGGCATCGACGAAAGCGCAGGTCCCGCCAGCCTTCTGGGCCTCGGCGATGACATGCAGCGCGATGGTCGTTTTACCCGAGCTTTCCGGCCCGTAGATTTCGACGATGCGGCCACGCGGCAGACCGCCGATGCCCAGGGCAATATCGAGACCGATGGAGCCGGTGGAAATAGCTTCGACATCCACCGTCTCACGGGTGCCGAGCTTCATGATCGAACCCTTGCCGAAGGCGCGTTCGATTTGACCGAGGGCGGCCTCCAGGGCCTTATTCCTGTCCATAGAGTCCCTATCAGAAATGAGATGCAGTTGTGGTGCTGCTGCGTTCATGGGATGGCTCCTGGTTATTCCACAGCCCCCCGGCATCTGTAAACCGCCGTGGCTCTAAAAAGAGACGTACCCTATACGTTCTCAAAAATCAAGAACAAGAATAGAACACACCCACCGGAACGCTATCCGTTCTTCAGCATCTCGTGAACGCGCGAGGACAACTGCTTGAGACTGAAGGGCTTGGGCAGAAAAGCGATAGCCCCGCCCAACTGATCCAGACGGGTGCGCAGATCGTCGTCCGCATGACCCGAGACGCAGATGACCGGCAGGCTGGGCAGGTTTTGCCGAACCTGATGGATCAGCGTCGGACCGTCCATGCCGGGCATGACCACATCGGTGATCATGAGATCCGGCACTTCCCCGCCTTCGAGCAACTGCAGCGCCGCCTCGGCATGGCGGGCCTCCATCACGCGGTATCCCTTGCCACGCAGGGCGCGGGCGGCAAAGGCACGCACGGGATCTTCGTCCTCCACCAGCAGGATGGATGCATCCTGAGCCGCTTCGGTCGGGCTTGCCGCCTCGACCTCGCGCGGGCCTTCGTCCTGAATATCGCCGCGATGCCGAGGCAGCCAGATCGTGAAGCTCGCCCCCCGCCCCATCTGGCTGTGCACGGCGATGAAGCCGCCCGTCTGGCGCACGATCCCATAGACGGTGGAAAGCCCGAGTCCCGTCCCTGCCCCGATGGGCTTGGTCGTGAAGAACGGTTCGAAAATGCGGCCGATGACATCAGTGGGTATACCGGTCCCGGTATCGCGCACCTCAATCTTCACATACTCACCCGCGGGCATGGTCTCGTGGGCGATGATGCGCGGATGGGTGACCGCATCATTCGAGGTGCGGATGGTCAGATGGCCGCCGCGCGGCATGGCATCGCGGGCATTGATGGCCAGATTGACCACCACCTGCTCGAACTGGCCCAGATCGACGCGCACCATGCCCAGGTCGCGCCCATGTTCCAGATCCAGCGTCACCTGTTGGCCGATCAGGCGGCGCAGCAGATGCGACAGCTCGATCAGCGCATCCGTGATGTCCAGCACCACGGGCTTGAGCTGCTGCTTGCGCGAAAAGGCCAGCAGCTGTCGCACCAGCGACGCCGCGCGGTTGGCGTTCTGCTTGATCTGCATCATATCGGCAAAGGAGGCATCGCCCGGCCGATGGCGCTGCAGCAGCAGATCGCAATAGCCGATCATCGCGGTCAGCAGATTATTGAAGTCGTGCGCCACGCCGCCCGCGAGCTGGCCGATCGCCTGCATCTTCTGGGACTGCACCACCTGCCCCTCGAGGATGCGGAAGGTAGTGATATCATCGACGCAGACCATCCGGCGCCCAGCGTTTTCCGGCCCGATCAGAAAGCGGAACACCCGCGACGGTGCGCCTGCCGTCGAAATCTCGACCGTTGAGGCATCCTCGACCGATAGCGCGGACAGCAACATAGGGCGGTCATCCTCGCGCCCGATTGCATCCACGCGCTCCAACCCACCGGCCAAACCGGACACCAGCGCCCCGTAAGCGGCATTCGAGGACAGGATTTCGCCATCACGGGTGACAACGATGCTGGCAAGCGGGAGGACGTCCAGATCGGCGGCCAGCAGATCCACGGAATTGGTTGCAGTACGTCGCCCCAGAAGCTTACCGAAGAAACCCGCCATCACCCTCAGTTCCCGTCAATCGGGCGACCGCCAGCCGGACCGGCGCCTCCCCCTGCTGGTCCGGCGCCAACCGGTCCCGCCCCTGCCGGGCGACCGGAACGGTTGCCCGCGCGCATGACGAAGGAGATCACCTCGGCAACCGCCTTGTAATGTTCGGCCGGAATTTCCTGATCGATATCGACCGTTGCATAAAGCGAGCGTGCAAGCGGCGGATTCGCCACCAGCGGCACCCGGTGTTCGCGGGCCACTTCCCGGATCTTGAAGGCAATCTCATCGACACCCTTGGCCACGACCTTTGGCGCCGCCATGCCCGGCGTATAGGCCAGCGCGACGGAATAATGGGTCGGGTTTGTCACGACCACGGTCGCCTTGGGAACATTCGCCATCATGCGCTTGCGGGCGCGCTGGTTACGGATCTGGCGCAGACGGGCCTTGATATGCGGGTCGCCTTCGGACTGCTTATGCTCGTCCTTGATTTCCTGCTTGGACATGCGCAGCTGCTTCATATGCGCGAAGCGCTGGTAGAAATAGTCGCCGCCCGCCAGGACAAACAGCACCGCCAGCACCGCCATGACCAGCTTCAGCATCATCTCGGTCATAATTGGCAGCAGCGCCTGGATCGGGGTCGTCACCATCCGTTCCAGATGCGTCAGCTCCGGACTGATCACATAGACGCAGCAGGCCGATACCAGGACGATCTTGGCCACGCCCTTCAGAAACTCGACCATCGTGCGCATCGAGAAGAGCCGGCTGAAGCCCTTGACCAGCGACACTCGCTCCCACTTGAAACCCAGCTGTTCCGTCGCGAAGAGCAGACCGAACTGCAGCATACCGCTGGCAACGGCGCCAATCACCAGGATGAGCAGCGGCAGCAGCAGGGCAAAACCCAAGGCCAGCAGCAGCTCGCTGAAGGCCTGCATAAGGTTCCCGGTGTTGAGGCGTATGTCCTGCGGCCGTTCGATGAACAGCGCGGCGGTACTCATCACCCGCTTCATCATCCAGGGCCCCAGGATGAAGATGGCGAGCGCACCCGCCCCCAGCATGATGAAGCTGCCGAGATCTCGCGACTGGACGACCTGACCTTTTTGGCGACTGTCGTCTAGTCGCTTTTGGGTAGGTTCTTCTGTTTTAGAGGCGTCGTCTTGTTCGCTCACGGCCCGACCCCCGGTTGAACCAGCGCCCGCCAGAGCTGCCCCAGCTCGTCGGTAAAGGCGATCATGATCGCCGGAATCACGGCAATCAGGACGATGAAGCCTAACCCGATCTGTAGCGGCAAGGCGATGAAGAAGACTTGCAGCTGCGGCATCAGACGCGCAATCAGCGCCAGACCGACGTACAGCACCATCGTCGCGATGATGAAGGGCGCCGTCATGCGCAGCGCGATCTCGAACACCTGGCTGAAGGTCCGCACATAGGCGGCGGTATAGTCGCCCAGCGGCCAGGGCCGCGCCGGATCGAACAGCGCATAACTATCGATGAGACCACGCAGCAGCAGGATATGCAGGTCGGTCTGCATGATGATCACCGACGCCGCCAGCATCAGCATGACCGAAATCGTTGCGCCCTGATCCGCCATCAGCGGATTAAGCGCCGTCGCGGACGAAAGGCCGATCTGACCGAGGATAAAACTGCCCGCCATATCCAGGGTATTGAAGACCAGGCGTCCGATCGCCCCCAGGAAGATGCCGACCAGCAGTTCGCTCACCAGCGTGATGACCAGCGGCCCGATACCAGCCGGTATCGAGGGCAGGCGGTTTGCGATCATCGGGGTGATGGCAAGGGTCACCGCCAGGGCCAGCAGCAGGCGGCTGCGTTCCGGCACCACCCGCTCGCCAAAACCCGGCAGGAGCATGAGGGCGCCGCCCATGCGGGCGAAGACAAGGATGTAGGCGTAAAGCTCGGCCTCTAGCAGGCCCGACAGCATGCCCCGCTATCCCAGCGCGATGATACGATCGACCAGCCGTTCCATGAAGCTGGTCATCGTCGAAAGCATGAAGGGAAACAGCAGCAGCAGCGACACGAAGACGACAACGATCTTCGGCACAAACGTCAGGGTCATTTCCTGGATCTGGGTCAGCGCCTGGAACAGCGAGATGATAAGACCGACAAGCAGCGAAATAAGCATCACGGGCCCGGCGACCTGCAACAGCACAATCACCGCTTCCCGAATGACTTCCAGCGTTTCGGTCTCGTTCATCTGGTCCTGATCCGCCCCTGCAACCTTGGCGACACCCTAAACACCGCGCCGCCCGGCAGTCAAATATCGCGGATAATCTTTACTTGAAGCAGGAAGCCGTTAGATCGGCATCCGCATGATTTCCTGGTAGGCGGCAACGACACGGTCGCGCACCGACACCACGGTCTGCAGGGCCAGTTCGGCATGGGTCACGGCAGTGACGACTTCCGTCAGATCCTTGGCCTGGCCAGCGACGGCGCGCATGGTCTGGGCTTCGGCGTTATGCTGCGCATCGACGGTGTTCTTAGCGACCTGCTCGACCAGGGTCGAGAAAGCCGGACCGGCAGACGGCTGAGTATCACCGGCCGGGATGATGGCACGGGCTGCACCACCATAGGCGGCGGCGACATTGGCCGGAGAAATCGGATTTGCCATGGTACCTGATCCTTGACCTTAAGCGGACGACCCCAACGGATCGGCCTTAGAAAACTGTTATCGTGCTGACGCAGCAGACCACCCGTCAGCTATTGCTGACGCAACAAACCAATCGTGCGACCCAGCATCGACTTGGTCACTTCGATCATGTTGAGGTTCGCTTCGTAAGCCCGCTGCGCTTCGCGCATATCGGCGACTTCGATGATCGAATTGACGTTCGGCCGCATCACATACCCTTCGGCATTGGCTGCCGGGTGGGTCGGATCGTACTTCAGCTGAAAGTCGCTGTTGTCGGTGTTGATCTTGTTGACCCGAACCATATCGGCGCCCATCTGGCGGTCCAGCTGGTTCTTGAAGGTCACGACCTTACGACGATAGGGCTCGCCGCCCGGGGTCTGCGAGGTCGAGTCGGAATTGGCGATATTCTCGGCGATCACTTTCAGGCGCTGGCCTTGAGCCCGCATGCCTGCGCCGGAAACCATCATTGTGTCTTTAAGGTCCATCGCTCTGTCCTAACCTTCAGCGTCCGCTATCAGCCCATACCGCGCGATGCTGCGGTTTTCAGCATGCCGATATATTTGTGATAGAGCTCGGTTGCCACCTGGTAATCGCTGCTGTTCTGCGTGGCTTTCATCATCTGCTCTTCGATCACCACACCGTTACCGTCGGTGGAGGTCTCGTAGGGCTTCTTGACCTTGTCGACCGCGAAGTTCGACCCGGCCCGCAGCGGCGGCAGATGACCCGACTGGGTCTGCGCCAGCGGCATGTTCGACTGGGCGGATCTCAGAGCCTGCAGGAAATTGGCATCGCGCAGATCGCGCGCCTGATATCCCGGCGTATCGGCATTGGCGATATTCTGAGTCAGCACCTTGTGGCGCTCGCCCAGATAATTCATCCTCTGATCAATCAGCGCAAACAGCGTCGGCTTGCTGCCAATCATCGCGGTAGCCCCTCAATCGTAAATCCCGTCCGAACCACTATTGCCGGACCATCGGATCACACCCTAGCACGCATCATGCCAGAGTCATCAGGACAAAAGAAGAGCCAACTTGAGAATATCGGCTTTTCCTAGTATGTTAGCGGCATAGCTTACGTCGTTGTTTTAAGTTTTGTCCCCTGCTTATGCGGCGCCTGCCGGTGGTAAAAGAAGGAAGAGCGACGCGATGAGCCAGGAAAAAAATGCCGGTCGGCAAACTCGGGTCCCCCACCCCCGCCACCCGCAGCCAAAGCTCAACAAACCGAACACCCCGATGGCGGTCGCCATCCACCATGATATCGGCGATATTCCAACCGTCGTGGCCTCCGGGACCGGCGCTGTTGCCGAGAAGATTTTGGAAATCGCCTTCGCCAATGGCATAAAGGTGCGCGAGGATGCGGACCTCGTACAGTTGCTATCGGCCATAGAAATTGATTGTCCAATCCCAATCAATTGCTTTGAAGCGGTCGCTGAAGTATTGAATTATCTATATCGGGCCAATGGCGATGTACCGCCTGCTCCCGACGAGCTGATGCCCGACGAGTTGAAAAGTGAGGATCTGAAGCGGTGACCCAGTCGACAGGGAAAGAGGCAGCGCTCGACGCGAATGCCCTCGCCGAGCGGTTAACCGCTGTAACCACGGCGATCGGCGATGCCATCACCGCACTCGAACGCGGAGAGGATATTGATCTCTCAGGCATCGATAGCGAGGTCGAGACCCTGTGTCTGGCCGCCGCCAAGGCGCCGCCCGCCGCCCGCAATAATATCGCCGATATGCTGGACCTCATGACCGAACGGCTGGAGATCCTGGCGCTGAAGTTGCGTGACAATCTGGGCGGCGGCGATGAAGCCGTTCAGGAAGAGGCCGCCCGCGTTCGGGCGCATGACGCCTACCGCACCAAACCGTAAATCAACGACCATCGCGAGTGACCATGACCGACCCGATGGCCTACGCCCAAGCAATCGCCGCCCTTGTAGGCGTTCTGATTCTGCTCTGGGTGCTTGCCCTTGTTCTCAAACGTTACGCCGGTAATGGCGCCCGCCGCTGGGGCCGCTCGAAGCGCCTAGGCCTTGTCGAGGTTCTGCCGATAGACAGTAAACGGCGCGTAGTGTTGATCCGGCGCGACGATCAGGAACATCTGCTGCTGATAGGCGGCGAGCATGACCTGCTGGTCAGCACCCATGATGCCCCGCCCGAGGCGCCGAGGCCCCGCAAGGCCGCTCGCAAGGGCGGAGACGACGATTTCGACGCCACCCTGGCCTCGCTTTCCGTCGATAAGGACAAGCGGGAGCCGACCCTATGATCAGCCGCAAGCGGCTTCTGATTGCCCTGGCCGCGTTTGCGGCTGTTGGCATTCCGACCGGTGTCGCCCTGGCCCAGAGCATGACGCTGGATCTTGGCGATGCCAGCGGCAGCGCCACCGGGCGCATGATCCAGACCCTGGCGCTGCTGACCGTTCTCAGCCTCGCGCCGTCGATCCTGGTCATGATCACGTCCTTCACCCGCATCGTGATTGTGCTGTCGCTGCTGCGCAACGCACTCGGCACCGCCCAGTCGCCGCCCAATGCGGTGATGGTCAGCCTTGCGATGTTCCTGACCCTCTTCATCATGCAGCCGACCTTCGAGCGCTCCTATAACGAAGGTGTGCGCCCGCTGATCGCCGAAGAAATCGATGAGGCGACCGCCGTCACCCGCGGGGTCGCGCCTTTCCATGCTTTCATGATCCGCCATGTCCGGGAAAAAGACCTGAAACTTTTCCTCGACATCTCGCGCGCCGGTCCGGTCGCGACACCCCAGGAAACGCCGCTGCGCGCCCTGGTCCCGGCCTTCATGATCTCCGAGCTGCGCCGCGCCTTCGAAATCGGTTTCCTGGTCTTCATCCCCTTCCTGATCATCGACATGGTCGTCGCTTCGGTGCTGATGTCGATGGGTATGATGATGTTGCCGCCGGTGCTGATCTCCCTACCCTTCAAGCTCATCTTCTTTGTGCTGGTCGATGGCTGGTATCTGATCGCGGGGGCATTGGTACAAAGCTTCGGCGAAGTCTAGCGGGCGCGGCCCGCAGCGCACCCCTAAGAAGGCGGCCTCGATGGGCCGCCTTTTTGTTTGTCTCTCCCGCCACCCTAAAGAATATCCGTCATCCCGCACTTGATGCGGGATCTCTTGTCGAGATCCTCGGCGCAGAACCCTCGCGGAGTTCGGCCACATAAGATCCCGCATCAAGTGCGGGATGACGAGGTCTTTGGGCCCCCCCCACAAGCCACAAAGAAAAAGGCGGCCCATCGAGGCCGCCTTTTAAGAATGCGCCGCGGGCCGGGCCCGCTAGTTGATCTGGCTGAGTTGGCCGGCGCGCAGTTTTTCGCGATAGTTGCCCATCGCCTGCTGGAACTCCGACAGTTCGGCAAAACGCAAGGTCAGCCCCATCATATCCATGCCGGTGGCGCCATTGTTGCCGCTGGTCAAAAGCTGGAAGGCCTCGTTGTTCGGACGGTCGGCCATCAGCGGGCCAAAACGATCACGCAACTGGCGCAGCTTTTCACTGTCACCCGACAGCGATGTCGCGATGGCGAGGTTCAGCAATACCCCTTCGCGACCGGCATCCATCGACTTATCGGTCGGCTCGCCGGTCAGGCGGGAGAGAACTTCGGCGGCCTGCGACCACTTCTGCCCACGCCCATAAAGCTGCGCCCGCATCAGTTCCGCCCGGCGGCTAGTATCGCCCTCCAGGACTGACAGACCACGGTCCACGTCATTCTGATCGAGCCAAGCCTGAGCACGCAGGGTGCGGCGTTCGCTCAATAGTTCAGCAGGGAGATTCGGCTCTTCGCTCTGATTGAGCGCAGCCGCCGCCTGGGCCGGTTGCCGGTCCAGCAGTCGAACCACGGCCAGACGCGCGCCAACGCGGGCTTTCTCGACACCCTTCAGGCGATTATTCATCTGATGCTCGAGAATATCGGCGGCACGATCCAGCAGGTCGACCTGCACCAGCCGATCAGCCAGCTTCTGGATCATCTGATCCCCGCGCGGTCCCGGCGGAGTTAGATCGCGATTGTCGTCGAACAGCGCCAGAGCGGTCAGTGGAGCAACCCGATTCGCCAGGTCCCCATCATAAAGGCTGGCAAAAGCGTCGGAAAGCTTGTTCCGCAGCGGCTCTGCCTCTGGCTTATTCGGGAAATAGGTCGTTGCATCGCGCCAGGCACGCAAGGCATTGGTCGGATCGGCCTCGTCGAGATAGAGCTGGCCCAGCTTCTCCAGCGCGCGGAATTCCAGATCGCCGCCCGGCCAGCCATAACGAACACGCTCCAGCCGATCAATGGCATCCTTCTTCGTGATGCTGCCATCGGCAAGCTGAAGATCGATCAGAACCGGCTCGGTATGCAGTTTGATACGGCGGTCGGCGCGGTTGACGATCGCTTCCAGGATCGGCATCGCGCTACGCTTATCGCCCGCTTCCAGATAGGCACGCGCCCGGATGAGGTCACCCTCGTTCCTCAGTTCCTGCGGAATATCGTTGGAGGTCATCATATCGATGAAGCCGCGCGCACGATTGAGATCGCCGCTCTTGAGCGCCGACTCGGCCGCCAGCAGCACCAGCTTGCCCCGTATATGGGCCGGATAAACGGCAGGAATACCGCCCGCCTGCCGGAACAGCTGATCCGCAGCCGTCCAATTGCCGATCTGCGCCGATGCAGCCGCACGCCACAGCAAGGCTTCCGATTCGCCGTTCAGCGCCGCATCAGAGAGATCGGTCAGCGCCCGCGTCCCATCCTCCCGCATCACACGCGCCGCGCCGCGCAGCGCTCGCAGGGCCGGATCTTCTGCCAACTGCGGGTTCAACATCATCAGGTCCAGCACGGCAATGGCATCGGGCTCATGGGCCCGAGCCAGGAAGAACTGGGCCAACAGATAACGCGCCGCCGTCTGATTTTCACCCTGCGCTTCCGCAGCGGCCCGCTCCAGCATTTGGCGGGTTTCGATGAAATCGACGTCTGGGCTGTTCCAACGGCCGAAATCATAAATCCGGCGCTGACCGGCAGCCCCCAGGCGCGACAGCATGAGCGAACCGCCCACCGACACCTGAGTCGAGGTCACACGGACATCGACACTATCGGCCTTGGCCTGCAGGGCGATGCCGTTGATCGTGCTGAGCAGGGCGAACTGGGCAAAATCGCGACCGCCATCGATCGCCCGGCCGCTTTGGGGCAGCGGCACCGCGATCAGCGTATCGCCGCTGTCGATATCCTTGAAACGTACGGGATAGCTAGCACCCGCAGCGCCGATCACCACTTCACCGCCGGTCGCGGCGTTCGTCGCGATCTGCAACGGCGCGTCTGGGCGGCGGTTTTGCCGATTGTTGAAATTGATGACCCAGTCGTTGCCGTCACGGAAGGTCTGCGGCAAAGCGTTAGGCTGAACCGGCACAACCAGCACCGAACCATGATCGCTGGCAACCTGCGTCGCGCCCTTTGCGGTGCGCTGCTGCAAGGCCGTCAGGTTAAAGGTCGCTGCCCGATCGAAGACCATATACATCTTGTCGCCGCGCACAAAAACCGCACCGGCGGTCGGCGCCGGAAAAGCGATGCGGGCGATCTGCGCACGCTGGCCCTGGGGCTGGCTCATCTCAACGGCGATCGCAACCGGCTCCTGCTTGGCGGGAGCGACAAGGACCGTGCCCGTCGTGGTCGGAACCGGTACAGCCACCTTAGGCAAGGGCGGCAAGGCGGCCCGCGGCAAGGCGGGGTCGGAGGCAGTCGCCGCCGTGGTGGGCGTCGCTGGGCCCGCACCCGGAACGGCTGCAGTCACCTGGGCAGTCCCGGCAGGACCATCCGGCGCACCCGTCACATCGACGACGATGCGGCTGGCATCAAGCTTGAACGTACGGATATTGCCGTTCGGAGGCAGAGACAGCGCCACATTGGTGACACCCCCGCCCGCTTTCGAATCGAAGGCCGGAATCGCCTTGGGCAGGCGCTTGCGAATATCGGCAAGATCGAAGGTCGCGGCACGGTTGAAGGCGAGCTGGACGATGCCGCCTTCGGCCTTGGTGTTCACATCGGTTTCGCCGTCGAATTCGAAGACGAAGCGCGTGAAGGTCGAATTATCACCGATCCGCAGCTTGGCTGGACGTGCGGGTGCAGCCGCATTCTGCGCCGTAACCTGAGGCGCCGATACCGGCGCCTGGGCAGCCGCCGCCGCAGGCTGCGGAACGGGCTGGGCCGACGGCTTAGCGTCGGATGGGGCCGCCGCTGCCGAATAGGTAACCGATGCGTCATCGACGAGATCGATCACCGCCGACTTAGCATTGGCAAAGCTCTTAAGCTTCACACCCTTGCGCAGGGCGTAGGAAATGGTGCGTTTGTCGTCCGAGAGACGACCATCCGCCAGATACTCATCCAGCGTCCGTACAACGGCGCCCACATTGCCTTCGAAAGTTTCCGGCAAGCTGATGACCAACCGATCACCTTCGATGCGAGCCGTAAAATTGGGCCGGGCGTCGAGATCGACGACCAAACGGGCATACCCCTTATGCGCTCCGCCGCGCACACCGTCGGCCAAAACCGGCAAGGCTAGGAAAAGGGCTAGGGCTGCCGACGAAACCCCGAGTAAAGCCGTCCGCCGTGGACTGGACATATCAGCCAAAGCTCGCCAGGATCGCATCAATTTCCGCCTGTCGTTTTGCCTCATCGGGCATTTGCGGACCGTGCAGGAGATCCTGATCGGTCGGCTTCTTATTGGGGTCGGAGGCTGGCGGAGCCTCGCTTTCAAGCTTGGAGTAGTCTTCGCCAAACGCGCTGAGGATCGAATCGAGACGTTCTTCGATCTGTTGCAGCGTCTTCACCACCTTGGTGATGCGTTGCCCGGTAATGTCCTGGAAGCCGCAGGCTTCGTAAACCCGGGTAACGATATCGCTGATGCGCTCCTGGGTGGTGCCACCCAGTTCGTCGCCCATTTTCTCAAGCTCTTCGGCCGCTTCAAGAATGGTCCCGGTCGCGGTTTCCGTGGCGCCGACAACAGCTTCCAGTTCGTCGGTCGCGGCCGGGATATCCTGCAGCTTGATGCGGTCCGGTCGCACACTGGCGATCTCGGCACGCGCCGTCTTGATGAAGGTCGCAAGCCCTTCGAGCTCGCGATACAAGGTCAGATCAGCCAGGGAGAGCTCTCCCCCCAGGCTCCCCATGACCTCTTCGACAGCCGCCCGCAAAGCGACCGTATCCGGCGATACCGGACGAGCGCGCAGCTCGTCCAGTATCGGCTTCAAACCGGAATCGGTTACCGAAGGCTTCTGCTTCATCACGACGGGTACGGCTCCTTCGCTCTGCCTATCGGCCGATTAGAAGTTACCGAAGACGGCGACCAGCTTGAGTTTCAGCGTCTCGGCATTGAACGGCTTCACGATATAATTCGTGACGCCCGCTTCCTTGGCGGCAATGACGTTTTCGGTTTTCGATTCCGCCGTCACCATCACGAAGGGGATGTGGGCCAGCTTGGCGTCGGCGCGCACTTCGCGCAGCAACTGCAGGCCGGTCATCGGCTCCATGTTCCAGTCCGAGATGACCAGGCCGTAGTTCTTATCGCGCAGACGCTGCAATGCCGTCGAACCATCGGTCGCTTCGTCGACATTGTCGAAACCGAGCTGCTTCAGGAGATTTCGGATAATCCGCAGCATCGTCTTATAATCGTCGACGATGAGGATCGGCATGTTCTTGTCCATGAACGCTCCAGGCTCTTTTTTTGGGTTCCCATCCGGGGCCGACCGAATACGACCAGCCCCGCACCAGACTCTTACTACGCGACCTTAGCGGCCAGTGCTAGCCAAACTCTTACGATCAGCCAACAAAGCCGTCACAGTCTTCGCCCGCTCCGGGACCATCGCGGCCAGGATCGGGGCAACTTTCGCTTCCTTCATACGCTCAATGACGCCGACAACCACGTCCATATCGAGCTTTTCAAGGATCTGCGCCGCCTCTTTCGGCTTCATCGCCTCATAGATGCGGACCAGGCTGCGCAGGCGGGCATCTTCTTCTTCGTTGCGGCGACCGATCAGGCGCAACAGCTCGGCCTTCACGCCTTCGAGCTCAGCAACCTTTTCCTCAAGGCGCTTTTCAGCCGCCAGCAGCAGCTGTTCACGCTGGGCCAGGGCCTTCTCGCGCGCATCGATCTGATCGCGGCGAGCCGACAGGGCCTGCAGCAGATCGATCTCGGACTGGGTGAAGCGGGTCGGATCGCGCGGCAGTTCTGCCGTCGGCGGCAAGGTCGGAGCCGTCGCCGCACCGTTGCCAGTCGCAGCAGGAGCCGCAGCCGAAGCACCATTCGTCGCTGGAGCTGCCGGCGGCATCAGACCGCGGTTCTGCGGCAACTGCTGAGCATCGGCATAATTGGTACCGATGCCGACGACTGGGCCGACATGTCGTGCACCGTCATAGACGTCCTGGACCTTGAAGACCAGCGCCGCAGCCACCCCAAAGAGAGTGACGGGAAGAAGCCTGATGGATCCGAGGCCGCGCATGACTGACATGGTTATCTTTCCTTACCAGGCTCTTTAGGCTAACGACGCGCCCGCAGGGCCTGCAGCAATTCACGTTCAGCACGCGAGCGGGGCGCAGCGCCACCGGCAGGGACTTCAGCAGCCGGAGCGGCAGGCGCAGGCGGAGCGACCGGAACCGGCTCGCTACCCATCGGGGCCTGGCGGACACCAGCGGTACGTTCACGCAGACGATCCGAAGCACGCGGCGCAGCCGCCGGAACCTGAGCGGCAGGCGCAGCCGGGGCCGCCATCTGCATCGGGTTGCTTGGGGCTGCCGTCCGGGCCGTGCGTACACCGCCTTCGAGACGATCAGCCAGGCTGCCACCACGATCCATCAGATACGACAGATCGTCACGCAGGTTCTGGCTACGCTCCAGATACTGCTGCAACCGGGTTGCTTCATCCGTTGCCGACCGAAGCGAGCGAACGCCCAGTTCAGCGCGGGTGCAGCTTTCATTGAAGGCCTGGATCAGGGCTTCGAGTTCGCCGCGATGCTCGCGGATGACATTGAGTCGGCGGTTCAGGCGCACACAGTAGAACAGCGTTGCAACCAGCAGGACCGCAACGACCACATCGAGGATCAGCCCAATCTGCGGCATACCCCTACTCCTTCTGCATGCGGCTATCGATCTTAACCGCAATATTGTCGTTCTTACGGCCCATCTTGCCGCGGAACATCGGAACCACACCGCATCGCAGAGTAACCAGCGATTCCGGGGTCGAGATGAAGATCAGCTGGGTGCCGATTTCCCATTCGAGGACATCACGCAGCACACCTGCCGTCTCATCGAGAACAGCTTCGATCGACACGTCGGTGAACCACAGCTCATTCGCCAAGTGGTTTTCCCAGATCGAGTCACGACCGAATTTTTCACCCATGAACATCTGCAGCAGGATCTCGCGAACCGGCTCCAGGGTGGCATAGGGCAGCAGCAGCTCCAGGCGACCGCCGCGGTCATCCATATCGATGCGCAGGCGGGCCAGAACGGCAGCGTTCGCCGGACGGGCGATCGCAGCAAAGCGCGGGTTCGTCTCCAGGCGATCAAAACGGAAGGTCACGGGCGACAGCGGATCGAAGGCAGCCGAGAGATCGCCCAGGACCACATGGACCATGCGCTCGACAAGCGTGCGTTCGATGGTCGTGTAAGGACGGCCTTCGATGCGCATCGCGGCCGTACCGCGGCGACCGCCCAGCAGCACATCGACGATCGAGTAGATCAGCGAGCTATCGACAACCAGCAGACCATAGTTGTCCCACTCCTCCGCCTTGAAGACGGACAGCATCGCCGGCAGCGGAATGGAGTTAAGATAGTCGCCAAAACGGATGGAGGTGATGTTGTCGAGGCTGACTTCGACGTTATCGGACGTGAAGTTACGCAGCGAGGTCGACATCATGCGGACGAGGCGGTCGAACACCACCTCGAGCATCGGCAGACGTTCGTAGGAGACCAGCGCCGAATTGACGATTGCCGCGATACCCGAGGTATCGCCGCCGCCCGACGACCCATCGTCGAAACCGAGAAGGCTGTCGATTTCGTCCTGGTTCAAGACGCGCGCAGTGGCTCCGTCGGCGCTACCGCCGAAACCGTCGCCGCCATCGCCATCGGCCATCGCCGCCCATTCGGCGGAAAGCTGATCGTCGTCTTGATCGTTGGGACCGCTCATCGCGCTCTCCTCACCTCGAACCCGCCCGACCCCAAATGGTCAGGCGCTAGCATCTTAACGTCATGCAATTACCCGGCCACCCGTCAGATAATCCGGGTGGCCGATAATATTACTGCACCACGATCTCAGTGAACAGCACGTCCCGAACCACGGTGGGACGCACGGCCGCATTGACGCGGGCCAGCAATTCTTCACGTAAGCGGAACATGCCCGCCGCGCCCTGCAACTGGTCCGGGCGAAGCTCACGCAAGTAAACCTGGAAGGTATCCAGGACGCGCGGCATCACTTTTTCAATCGCGGCGCGATCGGGACCACTACCCAGCTCAAGATTTACCTTGAGGCGCAAGAAAGCCGGACGCGGACCATCGCTGCGGAGATTGACCAGCAGATCCGGCAGCGTATACCAGACCACATCAGCCGGACGATCCCGCGAGGGCGCTGCCGGGGCCGAAGTCGTCTGACCACCCACACCCATCATCTTGGGAAGAATGCCGGTAAACCAAAGGGCCGCCGCCGCGCCGCCGATTAGGATCAACGGCAACAGAACGAAGATCAGCAGCTTCTTGCCACTGAGCCTGCGCCGCGACGCCATTGGCGCCAAATCGTCTCCGTCCATCTCTGCTGCCATCATTTCCACTCCGCAGTAGCGGGCCTTTCAAATCAGAAAACCAAAGACCATAAGGTCGACCAACAAGGGGTTGTTACGCAAGAACTTTTACTGCGACCCATCCCCCGGGCGATCTTGGCTGCCCACTCGGCACAAACTGCCCGGTAAAGATTGCTTATCACAGTGATATCATCTTCGTCACCTACTTTTAGTTTGTGCGACAAAACGATGAAAAAACAGAGAATTTGACCTTGGCACGCGAACTGCTATGGTGAGGCCGAACAGATTTGTCCTGAGGACCGTCATGGAAAACACTCTCCCGATTGCCGTCTCGCGCATGACCTCGCTTCGTAACTCGATGAATACGACGGCAAATAATCTCGCGAATGCCAACACCACTGGCTTTCGCGGAGAGAAGACTCTTTTCCAGGAATACTTGAGCCAGACCGGAACGCCCGGTAATCGCGAGAGCCTGTCGATGGTGCAGGACATCGCCACCTACCGGGATTTCAGCGAAGGTTCGATGACCTCGACCGGCAACCCGATGGATCTGGCGTTGCGTGGCGACGGCTTCCTGGTGGTCGGCCATCCGGCTCAGGATCTCTATACCCGTGCGGGCGCCCTTCATCTTGATAACGAACGTCGCCTCGTGACGTCCGAGGGGTATCCCCTCCTCGGCCAGAACAATCAGGCGATCCAGATCCCGGAAGATGCCGGTGAAGTGATGATCGACGCCAAGGGTGTCGTCTCGGTCCGCGAGAACAATCAGACGAACGAAATCGGCCGTCTGCAGCTGGTGCGTTTTGGCGATAATCAACAGCTTCGCCCGGCCGGTGGATCCATGTTCGCAACCGACCAGACCCCGCTTCAGACTGAAGAGGCACAAGTTGTGCAAGGGTTCATTGAAGGGTCGAACGTCAAGCCGGTGATGGAAGTCACCCAGATGATCGAAGTGATGCGCGACTACGCTTCTGTCGCGAAGATTATGGAAGTTGAAGACCAGCGGATGCGCGATGCCGCGAACAAGCTGGTTCGGAACGTCTAAGGGCCTAACGGCCAACGGGTTTCAGGCGAAGGATACGACGAATGCGTTCACTGAATATCGGCGCGACGGGCATGCTGGCCCAGCAGCTCAATGTCGAAGTCATCTCGAACAATATTGCGAACCTGAACACCACGGGCTTCAAGCGCCATCGTGCCGAGTTCCAGGATCTGCTCTATCAGAACGAGCGTCGCGTCGGCACGGCTTCGTCGGATGCCGGTACCACGGTTCCTTCGGGCGTGCAGGTCGGCCTCGGTGTTCGCACCGCCGCCGTCTACCGCATGCACGAACAGGGGAATATCTTGCCGACCAGCAACGCGCTCGACGTCGCGGTGCAGGGCAAGGGCTTCTTCCAGATCGATATGCCGAACGGCGACATCGCCTATACCCGCGCCGGTTCCTTCCAGCTGAATGAAAACGGCGAAGTCGTCACCGCCGACGGCTATCTGCTGCGTGGTCCGGGCCAGGTTCCGCAGAATGCCCAGTCGGTTACGATCAATGCCTCGGGTGAAGTTCTCGTGAAGGTGCCGGGCCAGGCGCAGGCGCAGAACATCGGCCAGATCAACCTCGCCTCCTTCGTCAATGAAGCCGGCCTCCAGGCCCTGGGTCAGAACCTGCTGATGGAAACCGAAGCATCGGGCCAGCCGCAGGAAGGCATTCCAGGTCAAGAACAGATGGGGACGCTGCTGCAGGGTTTCCTTGAAACCTCCAACGTCAACATCGTGTCGGAAATCACCAATCTGATCACCGCGCAGCGCGCTTATGAAATGAACAGCCGCGTCATCGAGACGTCGGACCAGATGATGGGCACGCTGTCGAACCTGCGTTAAGGATCGCTTGAAGAGCCGTGATGCTGCGCCGTTTCGCCCTCGCCTGGCTGATTGCCGCCCTCGCCTTTCCGGCGGCGGCGCGCGTGGCCTTGCGCGAACAGGTGACGGTCACGGAAAGCCAGGTCACCCTGGGCGATCTTTTTACCGGCCTGGATGCAGATATTGCCGCCCGCTCGGTAAGTCCTGCCCCCGGCCTGGGCGAGCGCCGGGTTCTGGATGCCGGGCAACTGTCGGCAATTGCTGCCGCCAACGCGCTGTCCTGGCGCCCGGCCGACAGCAAGATCAAGGTGACCATCGAGCGTACCGGCACCGAAGTGCCGGCTTCGGCTGTGGTTGGCGCCCTGGCGGCAGCTCTTGCCCAGCAAGGAGCGCCCGGCGACGGTGAAGTCTCCCTCGATGCCGATAAGTCGAAGGTTCTGGTGCCCCAGGGCAGCCCGGCAACCGTCGATGTCGCCGATATGGCCTATGACGTTCGGACCACCCGCTTCGTTGCGACCATCAGGGCGCCAGCGGGTAGCGGTTCCAGCCAGCGCATCAGCGGCACTTTCGCCCCGATGGTCGACGTACCGGTCCCGGCAAGCCCGATTGCAGCAGGCACCATCCTTCGCGAAAGCGATCTGGTGCTCAATCGGATGCGGGCCGATCAGAAGATCAATCAGGTCGTGACCGACATGAGCAAGCTCGTCGGCAAGACCACCAAGCGCGCGCTGCCCGTCGGCGCCCCGGTCCGCCCGGGCGATCTGATCAGTACGATATTGGTATCGAAGAACCATATCGTGAATGTCCAGATCGTCGGTGGCCCGATGAATCTGGTGATGCAGGGCAAGGCCCTGGACGATGGCGCCGAGGGCGAAATAGTTCGGGTGCTCAACACACGTTCGAATAAAACCGTTCAGGGCACCGTGACGGGCGCCGGAACAGTCTCTGTGCTCTTAGGAGCGGTTCCGGTGGGCGAAAACTGATTTGCCGGGGTCGCCCTTTGTGTTTTGACGCGGAATGCGTCGTCGCAGACAGATGTCTGCTCGAGATTTGCTGTTGTGAGGCTTAGCCATGGTCCGTGTTCGTAAATCTCTGGCGTTGCTGTTGACCGGGGCTACCCTTGCCGGGTGCAATGCCGTCGACCGCATCCAGAATATCGGCGCAACGCCGCAGATGTCGCCGATCGAGAATCCGACGACGCAGCCGGGCTATCGCAGCATCTCCCTGCCGATGCCCCCCGCTCCGATCGGCGATCGTCAGGCCAATTCGCTGTGGCGTCCCGGCAGCCGCGCCTTCTTCAAGGATCTGCGCGCCAATCGCGTCGGCGATATCGTGACCGTTGTGGTGAGCCTGAACGAGCGGGCGCAGTTGCAAAACGCCACGACGCGCACCCGCACGAACTCCGAAGGTAATACACTGACCAGCCTGTTCGGCCTGCAGAACGGTATCGAACAGATGCTGCCGGGCGACAACAGCCTGCCGAACATGGTCGATCTCGAATCCGACGTGTCGAACCGCGGCACCGGCCAGATCAACCGCTCGGAACAGGTGAACATGCGCTTGGCGGCAATCATCACCCAGGTTCTGCCGAACGGAAACATGGTGCTGCACGGCCGCCAGGAAGTGCGCATCAACTACGAAATCCGCGAACTTCAGCTGGCCGGTATCATCCGCCCCGAAGACATCAGCCCGCAGAACACGATCGACTACGACAAGATCGCGGAGGCGCGTGTCTCCTACGGTGGCCGTGGTCAGATCATGGACGTGCAGCAGCCGCGCTACGGCAGCCAGTTCCTGGACATCATATTGCCCTTCTAGTCGGCCCTCGCCGGGCGGGCGCATCCGCGCCCTTGGCCGCAGCCTCAATGGCTGCTGGGTTTCCGACCGAGAAGGCATCAAAAAACACAAAACCCGCCATCGGCAGCGATGGCGGGTTTTGTTTTGCCTAAGAACGACCGGAATAAAAAAGCCGGAACGTCAGGGACGATCCGGCTTTCAGGGTCAATCTTCGCGGTGCGTGCGTTCCATCCGCTCGTGCCGTTCCTGCGCTTCAAGCGACAGGGTGGCAATCGGGCGGGCTTCCAGCCGCTTGATCCCGATCGGCTCGCCCGTTTCCTCACAATATCCGTAGGTGTCGGTTTCGAGGCGGCGCAAGGCTTCATCGATCTTATTGATCAGCTTACGCTCGCGATCACGGGTCCGCAGCTCAAGCGCCCGATCGGTTTCCAGCGAGGCCCGGTCGGTAATATCCGGCTGAGCCAGGCTTTCTTCCTGCATGTGGTGAACGGTTTCGTTCGATTCGCGAAGCAACTCCGACCGCCAGGCCAACAGCTTCTGGCGGAAGTATTCCTTTTGAATGTCACTCATGAACTCCTCGTCCTCGGAAGGACGATAGTCCGGAGGCAGTAACGGCGCAGACGACATGGACACCTCGATCAACCCCACCACCGCCCTGATACCGCCTCTCAGCACCACCACGCTCGGGGTGTAACTGGGAGGGGGCAAGGGCGCGCGGAGTATATGGTTAAGGAGGTTCTGCGGCAATACTTCCGATGATCTCGGATGATTTCCGCCAAAAGCCTGATTTAATTAGGCTTTTATGCCGCTTTTCTCGGCACGGGCTGAATCGCGGGCGACCTCGAGCTTAGCAATTTCGACCTGAGCCCGCAGATCGATCTCGTCCAGCAGCTCCACCAACGCCGGATCCGACAGCAAATCCCGCTGCTCCTCAATCGCCCGCTGGATAGAGGCAAGATGCCCCTCGGTCAGGTCGCCGGTCAGCAGCGCGTGGCGCATATCGTCGAGACGGTCGAGGATATCGTCGGCCCGCTTACGCGCCCGCTTGCGTCCCCCGGCTTCTGCCTCCGCCGCCTGGACGGCAAACAGCGGATCAACGGCATTAAGCGGACGCGAGGCTGTGGCGGGCGCCGGAGCACCCGCGTCGTCGCTGCCCAGCATCTTGGCAAAGGAGCCGTCACCGGAGGTTTTTTCGCCCCGCTTGGCAGACGTGGTCGTGCCGGGGCCTTGAGGACCTTGAATACGCATAAGAGGAAGTTTATCAGCTTCTCTTGTGCAAGGGTACCGGCGAATGCTGCCGATCAAGCGCGGCAAAAGCTGCCGCCCTACCCCGCCCCGGCAAAATTGCCAGCGGCTTTTACTATTAAGTACCAACGGCTTATGATAATGTCCTCATGTGGCACGAACCTTGTATGGGTGTGTCCGTAGTTTAATGCCTTTGGGTAGGTTCTCGATGATTGGTATGCAACGGATGATCCAGGGATGCGTCGGCGTGGTGGCAGCACTCTGCCTCGCTTTGCCGGCGGCCGCTCAAACCGTTCGTATTAAGGATGTCGCCAGTTTCGAAGGCATCCGCGACAACATGCTCATCGGCTACGGCCTTGTCGTCGGCCTCAATGGCACGGGCGACTCGCTGAACCGAGCGGTCTTCACCCGCGAATCGCTGATCGGTATGTTGGAACGCCTGGGGGTCAACGCCCGCACCGCCAACAACGAAATGCGCACCAAGAACGTCGCCGCTGTCATGGTCACCGGCAACCTGCCCGCCTTCGCGCGTCAGGGTAACCGGATAGACATCAGTGTCTCGGCCCTGGGCGACGCCAGCAATCTTCAGGGCGGCACCCTACTCGTTACCCCGCTGATGGGCGCGGATGGCGAGGTTTATGCTGTCGCCCAAGGCGCCGTCGCCATCTCGGGTTTTGCCGCCCGGGGCGCTGCCTCTTCGATCACCCGTGGCGTTCCGACCGCCGGCCGTATCGCCAATGGCGCGCTCGTCGAACGCGAAGTCGGGTTCGAGCTGAACTCCCTGCCCACCGTGCGCCTCTCGATGCGCAATCCGGATCTGACGACCGCCCGCCGTGTCGCTAATGCCGTGAATGCCTTCCTGGGTCAGCCTGCCGCCAAGATGATGGATCCGACCACCATCGAGATCGCGGTCCCGGCTAATTATAATGGTGGCACCGCCGGTCTGCTGACCGACGTGGAAAGCCTGCCGATCACCCCGGACTCGGTTGCCAAGATCGTCATCGACGAGCGCAACGGCGTTATCGTGATGGGCGAGAATGTCCGCATCTCCACCGTCGCAGTCGCCCAGGCGAACCTCACGATCCGTGTTACAGAAACCCCGCAGGTCTCGCAGCCTGGTGCCTTCTCCGGCAACAATGCCCAGACCGTGGTGGTGCCGCGCACCCAGATCGAAGTCGACGATCAGTCGGGCCGCCGCATGGCCGTGCTCCCCTCGGGGGTCACCCTGGGCGAACTGGTCTCGGGCCTCAACGCTCTGGGCGTCGGTCCGCGCGACATGATCACCATCTTGCAGACGATCAAGGCCGCAGGCGCGCTGCAGGCTGAAATCGAGCTGATCTGAGTTTAGGGACGAGGACCGCATCATGGCAGATCCCATCGGCGCCCGCGCCCTGCCCGCCGCAGGCGACACCCAGACCGCCCGCGACGAAGCGATGACCCGCAAGCTCCAGAACATGGGGCGCCATGGGGTTACGCCGGAAAAAGCCAAGGAAGTCGGCCGCGAGTTCGAGGCCATGTTCCTCTCGCAGATGCTGGCCCCGATGTTCGACACGGTGAAGACCGACGGCATGTTCGGTGGCGGCCATGGCGAAGACAGCTTCAAGGGTCTGCTGGTCGACGAATATGCCAAGAACATGGCCCGCCAGGGCTCCCTTGGGATTGCCGACATGATCTCCAAGCAGGTCATGGAATATGCCCAAGGCCAGTCGGACGCCAAGCTGACCGTGGCCGATGCCGCCGCAGCCTATCGCAATCAGAGCGGCTCGGGCGTTGCCAAATATGTGCAGAAGGATGCGCCCGCAGACGCGGTTCCCGTCGCACCTGCACTTGATGACGAGCCAAAGCCGGTTGCTGCTCCCCGCGAGGCCGTGAGCCGCCAGAACCTGCGCGCGCCGACCGCATCCCGTCATATCGACGAAGCCTAAGGCTTCACGATTAAAGGCTCCCATGCCGCAGCATATCGGTGCCTTAACGTTGCTGGTCGATGACTACGACCGGGCAATCGCGTATTACACGAACAGTCTAGGCTTCTCGCTGATCGATGATATCGATCTGGGCGGCGGCAAACGCTGGGTTCTTGTAGCCCCACCCGGTGCTCAGGAGACACGA
The DNA here is from genome assembly GCF_042683105.1 of Lacibacterium aquatile. NCBI lineage: Bacteria > Pseudomonadati > Pseudomonadota > Alphaproteobacteria > Rhodospirillales > Rhodospirillaceae > Lacibacterium > Lacibacterium aquatile. Next base: position 15,079 of record NZ_JBHUIP010000004.1, on the reverse strand, counting down.
ATGCTGTTGGCCCAGGCCGCCGATGAGGCCCAGCGGGCGCAGATCGGCCTTCAGGCTGGCGGCCGGGTGTTTCTGTTTCTGCATACCGACGATTTCGCCCGCGATCATGCCGCCTATAAGGCGCGGGGCGTGAAATTCTGCGAAGAACCGCGCTACGAACCCTATGGCACGGTCGCGGTGTTCGAAGATCTCTATGGCAATCGCTGGGATCTGCTGGAGCTGAAGCGGTAGGCTTCCTCTATCCAAGGCATCGTAATTTTCAAAAACCGTCATCCCGGCCCCCGAGCCGGGATCTGGCCGCCCTTGCAGCTTTCTCCCCAAAGGCCCAATGCGGCAACAATCTTCGGCCGGATCCCGGCTCAAGGCCGGGATGACAATCGGAAAGTTACTTCGAACGCGTGACGCTTTTCACCGTCGCCTGGGGCGCGCGGTTGGCGGTCAGGAACAGGCGGCCGACATATTCGCCAACCACACCCAGCATCACCAGTTGCACACCGCCCAGCAGCAGCGAGATCGCCATGATCGACGCCCACCCGGTGGGGGTGGAGCCGAAGATCGCCTCGATCAGCACCCACAGCAGCGCCAGCAGGCCGAAACCCGCCGAGATGAGCCCCAGCAAGGCCGATATCCGTAGCGGCAGGACCGAGAAACCGAGCGCCATTGCCGACCAGAGACGGATCAGGCGGCGCAGAGTGTAGTTGCTGCGTCCTTCCATGCGCGCCAGATGCTTGACCTCCAGCGTGCCGATGCGCTGGGTCACCTGCAGGATCAGCCCATCGACATAGGGGAACGGCCCCTCGTAGCGGGTGATGGCATCGGCGACGAAACGGGCGATGCAGCGGAAGGAGCTGAGATAAAGCCCCTTGGGCTTATCCATCAGCACGCCCGCGAGCCAGCTGTTGAACTGGCTGCCGAGGTTGCGCCAGCCTTCATGCTGCTTCTTGGCATAGAAGGTATAGACGACGTCATGCCCGCCGGTGCGGCAGGCGTCATAGAGGCGAACCACCTCTTCGGGTGGGTTCTGCAGATCATCGTCCATGGTGATGACATAGGCGCCGCGCACATGGCGATAGCCGGTCATGACGGCATTATGCTCGCCATAGTTCCGGCTGTGCTCGATCACCGTGATGGGGACCTTTGCCTCGGCTGCGAGCTTACGGCAGACCGCGAGGCTATCGTCGGGGCTGGCGTCATAGACCAGAATGATCTCGAGCCCGCCGTCGACCTCAAGCGCTTCCAGCGCATGGACCAGCCCTCCCACCGTCGCCGCGCCGTTATAAACCGGCACGACGATGGAGAGACCGATAGAGGGCTCAGCCCTCGCCGCGTCGATAGCGGACATAGCCATCGAAATCCCGGATGTAGTCATCGGGATCGTAATATTCATCGCACAGGACCATCAGCGTGCAATCGTCGCTGCGGTAGTGCTGCTCGCCCCAGATCGACGGCGGGATGATCACGCCGTTGGTCGGGTGGTTCAGCATCTTGCTGATCTGCTTGCCGTTTTCGTCCTTGCAGATCAACTCGCACGAACCGCTCAAAGCTACGAGCAGCTGCGTGCAGGCACGATGGGCGTGCTGGCCGCCGATCAGGCCGTTCTTGGTTGCATGGATCGTGAAGACCCGGCGGATCTCGAACGGGCAATTGCCCTGCCCTTGCCAGACGGTGACGTAACGATCCGGAGCGGGGTAGCCCAGAAATTCGAGTTCACGGACGGAAGAGAGCGGCAGAATTGCGGGCTTGGCGTTGGCCATGCCGGAACCTCTTGGCAAAGACTGGAGTTGGATAGCAGCCGGGAGGATGGGCGAAATCTGGTCCGGGACGCAATGAAATCTTGTTCATCCTGGCAGGATTCCATCTCTTTTTCCTAGGGCGCGGGCTATACCGGAACTCTTCTTCCCTGGAGCCGCCATGCAGCAGCCCTTTCGACTTCTTCTGCTGATCCTCGTCGGCCTGCCCGCCTTGCACGGGATCGCCGCCCTCTGGCCCCCGATGAATCACGATGCGGCGGCCATCCTGCATTGGGCGCAGCGCATGCTGATGGGCGAAACGCTCTATCGCGATATGACGGACGTCAACCCGCCGCTGATCTTCTGGATCAGCAGCATACCGGCGGCTTTCGCCAATCTGACCGGTCTGCCCGCGGGAAGCATCTATAACGGCTTCTTCGCGATCCTGGCATCGGCGAGCGTCGCGGGATTCCTGATCCAGCTCCCGCCAGAACGCCGCCTGCCGCTGGGCGCGGCGGCGATCCTGGCGGCCTTCGCCCTGCCCCAGCATTCCTTCGGTCAGCGCGAACATCTGCTGTTCCTGAGCTGCCTGCCCTATCTCGCCGCAGCCGATCTGCGCTGGCGCGGCCTGCCGTTTTCGACCCGCCACGCGATTGCCGTCGCCCTGCCCGCCGCCATCGGCATCTGCGTGAAGCCGCACTTCCTGCTGGTGCCGATCCTGATCGAGGGCGCCCTGCTGATCCGCCGGGGAGTGAGAGAGAGTTTCCGGGATCACACTCCCTTCGCCATGATCTCGGTCGGCGTCCTTTACATCGGCGCAGCATGGCTCTTTGCCCGCCCCTATCTGACCGAGGTTCTGCCGACCGGGCTGAATTACTACGCGGTTGGCGACGGCCTCCGCTGGAGCGAGATGCTGACCGAGCGTGAACTGCTGCTGGTCGCCATTCCTCTGGCCCTTGTGTCGCCCTTTCTGCGCCGGGCCGGCGGGCTGGCGATTGCCGCCGGGCTCTTCACCCTGGGTGCAGGCATCGCCGGAACCTTGCAGGCCAAGGGCTGGGACTATCATTTCCTGGCCGCGCGCCAGGGCCTCGTCCTGAGTTTGGCAGCCGTCGCCCTATCTTTCCTGAAAGACCGCCGGGCGCTGGTGATCATTGTCGTCTGCGCCCTCACCAGCGTTTCCTGGTACATGCCCGGTCGGCAACAGGCAGCTTTTGCCGGGACGGCCCCGGGCCGTATCGCCGAGTTTCTGCACCATGAGGCGCACGGCAAAACGCTGCTCTGGCTCTCGACCAGCATCACCCCGCAATATCCGGCGCTGATCCAGGCCAAGGCCCGCTCCCTCGCCTGGCCCATGAGCCTGTGGCTGATGGGGGAAGTCTATGAGCAAGACCAGGGCAATCCGGTGCCCTTCCACGCCCCCTCTGCCATGCCGCCTGCCGAACATGACCTCTGGCGCCACACGGTGGATGAACTGGTGCGCCAGCGTCCGGCTTTGATAGTCGTCACCGACCCCAGGCTGGAGGCCGGGTTCGACGGTCGCGACTTCGACTGGCTGGGATGGCTGACCCAAGATACAGAAGCGGCGGCAGCCCTGAAGGACTACCGCCGCATCGAAGCCCCAGATGGGCTTATCGCGTATCGCCTGAATTAGAAGGAGGCGATGACAGCGCCCTTGAAGCGTTCCTGGATGAAGGTGCGGATTTCATCCGACTGATAGGCCTTCACCACCTTGGCAACCCAAGGCTTGTCCTTGTCCTGGGTGCGGACAACGAGGATGTTGGCATAGGGGCTCTCGGGCGCTTCGCGGACAATGGCGTCCTTAATCGGATCGATACCGGCTTCAATGGCGAAGTTGGTGTTGATCGACGCCAGATCCACATCATCCAGGCTGCGCGGCAGCTGAGCGGCGTCCAGTTCGATGAACTTCAGCTTCTTCGGATTTTCGGCGACATCCAGCGGGGTTGCCTTCAGGCCGGCCTTCGGATCCAGCTTCAGCAGGCCCTTGGACTGCAGCAGAAGCAGCACACGGCCGCCGTTGGTCGGATCGTTCGGGATGGCGATCTTCGCACCTTCCTTCAGCTCGTCCAGGCTCTTGATCTTGCGCGAGTAGACGCCGATCGGATAGGTAACGGTCTTACCGACCGACACCAGATCATACTTGCGCTCAACAACCTGGTTATCGAGGTAAGGCTGATGCTGGAAGGAGTTCAGATCCAGATCGCCCGACGCCAGGGCAGCGTTCGGCTGAATATAGTCGCTGAATTCGATCACTTTGATATCGACGCCATCCTTCTTGGCAATGGCGGCGACCTTTTCGAAGATCTCGGCATGGGGACCGGCGGTGACGCCGACCTTCAGCGACTGGGCAAAAGCCGGAAGAGCAAACAGAGCGGCAGCAACGCCAGCAAGCAGGACACGCTTCATGGGACAGACTCCGAGTGTGGATCGCAGCGGTTTGCGCTTACGATCTGATTGAATTCAAGGGGTTAATTAGCGTTTCGAAAGACGTCGGACGAGGAAGTCGCCAGCGCTCTGAAGACATTGGACCAGCACGATCAGCACCGCGATCACGGTCAGCATCACTTCGACATTGAAGCGCTGGTAACCATAACGGATCCCGACGTCACCCAGCCCGCCGCCGCCAATCGCACCCGCCATGGCCGAATAGCCGATCAGCGAGACGATGGTGATGGTGACCGCCGCGACGATCCCCGGCAGAGCTTCGGGCAGCAGAACCCGGGTGACGATCTGGACCGGCGAGGCCCCCATGGCCTGGGCCGCTTCGATCAGGCCGCGATCCACTTCACGCAAGGCCGTTTCGATCAGACGGGCCAGGAACGGCGTTGCAGCAATCGACAGCGGCACCAGCGCCGCCGCCGTCCCGATAGAGGTGCCGACGATGGAGCGGGTGATCGGGATCACCGCCACCATCAGGATGATGAAGGGGGTCGAGCGGGTGGCGTTGATGATTACGCCCAAGACCCGGTTGACCGGCCAATTTTCGACAATGCCGCCCCGGTCGGTGACGACCAGAATCACGCCCAGCGGCAAACCTGCGGCAAGACCGACCAGGGTCGACACCGCGACCATGGACAGGGTTTCGAGCAGGGAGTTGAACAGAAGATCAAACAGCGCGGCCGACATAACCCAGCACCTCCGTGTCCAGCGCCTGATCCTTCAAGTCCGCCAAGACTTTAACTTGTGTTTCTCCATCGCCCGGCAGCGCCACCACCAGGGTGCCAAAAGCTGCCTCACCGATATGGTCGAGCTGACCATGGAGCAGATTGACGTCGATATCGAAGCGCCGCACGAGGCGCGATATCACCGGGTCGAGCGCCTTTTCGCCATGGAACTGGATGCGGATCAGCACCTGATCACCGGCCGACGGCGCGGGCTTCAACTGCTTCAGAACCGCCGCCGGCAGATCGCGGTTGAAGAGGCCCTTCACAAAATCCTGGGTCGTCGCCGTCTTGGGGCGGGCGAAGACATCCGCCGTCGGCCCCTCTTCCGCAATCACGCCGCCATCCAGCACCGCCACCTTATGGGCGATATCGCGGATGACACTCATCTCGTGGGTGATCAGCAGAACGGTCAGACCAAGCTGACGATTGATGTCGCGCAGCAGCTCCAGGATCGTCTCGGTCGTCTGGGGATCGAGGGCGGAGGTCGCCTCGTCCGACAGCAGAACCTTGGGCTCGGACGCCAGTGCACGGGCGATGCCGACACGCTGCTTCTGACCGCCCGAAAGAGCACGCGGATAGACATCGCGCTTATCGGCCAGCCCGACAAGATCCAGCAGCGGCAGCGCCTTGGCATGGGCCGCCGACTTCGACAGACCCGCCAGCTGGAGCGGGAAAGCGACATTCTCGACAACCGAGCGCGAGGACAGCAGGTTGAAATGCTGGAAGATCATGCCGATCTCGCGGCGCTTCTCGCGCAGGGCGCCCTCGCCCAGGGCCGTCAGATCGACGCCATCGACGATGACACGGCCCGACGTGGGGCGTTCCAGCAGATTGACGCAGCGGATCAGGGTCGATTTACCAGCGCCAGAACGGCCAATGATGCCGTAGATCTCGCCCTTATTGACCGACAGGGTGATGTCGCGCACGGCAGTGACCGAGCCGGACTTGCCGCTATAGGTCTTGGTGATCCCGTCCAGCAGGATCATCGGTGATGTATCTGTGTGTGGCACGGGCCACGCCTCCAAAAGCTCAACGTTACGGCGACGTCGGCTGGGCGGTTTAGGCCCATCGCTTTAGCGGTATTTATAACGCGCCCGCAATCTGTCGCTCAAATCGGCGCGGTAATCAGGAACGTAGGCCTGACCTATTTGGAAATCAATCGGAAATTACCTGTGACTTGATATGCGTGAAATGCATTTCACAGAAAATCAATGCATATAACACGTCGTGCACCACTTCAAAAATTAAACAAAGCAGATATTTGAAATTTGTCACAAATTGCATATCGTACTCAAATACGTTTCATGCGGACGTGATGCCGAAGAAACATAACCCATGGGAGATATCCATGCGTCCATCTCTCGCATTGGCATGTGCCGTCTTCATGCTTTCGGGCTGCACCTCTTTGGGTGGCTACCCTGACCGCCCGGAAGAAATATCGGATAAGACCAGCAAACTCCGCGAACGCTATTTCCTTCCGAATACAGACGTTCTTGCGACCTATGCGGGTAAAGGGTCAGACCGACGCGCATATCGCGACGAAGTCGTCTATGGCCAGCTACAGGCATTTGACCTGATGTTTTCCGATTTTGTCGAACAGCTTTATAAGGAAGGCGTCATCACCAACCTTTCGCTCGACATTATGGGGATCGGCGTCGGCACAGCCGGGGCGACAGTCACAGGAGCAGCGGCCAGCCGGGTATTATCCGCCGTCTCGGCTGGGATCGCCGGCAGCCAGACATCGATCAACAAAAATCTATATTACGAGCGCACAATGCCTGCATTGCTGGCGTCGATGGTGGCAGAGAGGTCAAAAATTCTGGCCGATATCGAAAGGGGCCTATCGTTAAGCGACGATAAATACCCCCTTGGGCGCGCCCTTATGGATATCGAACGATATTATCATGCCGGATCAATCCCAGGCGCCATTACAACCATCACGGAAAAAGCCGGTGAAACGAAGGCGAAAGCGGAAACGAGCCTCAATGTCACCAGAGACAAGGCGTTCGTCGCCGCTGACGCTCAAGAACGGGTGAAAGAGTTGGTGGCAATCGTCAAGGACCTGCCCCCAGGTGAGGCATACACAATTCTGGCAGCACCGCCGACGCAGCTCGATACAGACACCAGCAATATGATCTCGACTGTCACAGGCACGACCATCGGAACACAGCAATTTGAGCAAAAGCTTAAAGGCCCTGCAAATGATGCAGCGGCCAAAAGACTTCTGACACAGGTGCTCCTCGGGATTGATCGCTCAACGCAAAACATCGGACCGTGGAAAGCCGCAATACAAGCTGCAAAATGACAAGGAGAAATTAGATGGCCAAACAATATGTAAAAATGGAAACCAAATACCACGCCGGAATCACAGAAGAGCAGATGGAAACCGAGGCTCAAATGAGTCGCGACAATGGAAACAAAGATGTTTCCTACACCGGCAGTCAGAAAGACGGCTGGATCTTGATCTATTATATCGAGAAGATCTAATCCTTACTTCGGCAGTAGATGCCCTGCTTTTTCAGCCTTGGTCGCGAGGTACTTCTCGTTATGCGGATTGGCAGCGAAGGCATGGACCAGCCGCTCGGCCACCGTGATCCCGGCTTCTGAAAGCGCCGCGATCTTGGAGGGGTTGTTGGTCAGTAGGCGCACCGCACCCACCCCCAGCTGACGCAGCATGGCGCCCGCGATGTGATAGTCGCGCTCGTCGGGCTCGTACCCCAGATGCTCGTTGGCATCGACGGTGTCCAGGCCCTTGTCCTGCAGGGCGTAGGCGCGAAGTTTCGAGGCAATGCCGATACCCCGGCCTTCCTGCACCAGATAGAGCACGATACCGCCACCGGCCTCGGCAATCGTCTTGACCGCGCCGCGCAGCTGCTCGCCGCAATCGCAGCGCAAGCTTCCCAGCAGATCGCCGGTGATGCAGGAGGAATGCAGGCGGGTCAGTACCGGTTGTGTCAGGTCCGGCTGCCCGATGAGGATCGCCAGATGATCCGGCCCACCGTCGGCAGGACGGAAAGCAACAATGCGGGCGTCTTCGGCCTCGGCCAGCGGCACCCGCGCCTCCGACACCTTATGGAGCAGACGGCCGGAGAGCAGATCGTAGTCGCGGATGGTGTCCGCCGCGACCGATAGCAGGGCCGCGCCCTCGCTGGCTGGGAACAACAGTACGGCGGGCAGCAGCTGCGCGATCTTCATCAGACGGATGGCGGCATCGGCCAGCGGATGGGGCGCACGGCGTTTCGGCGCCTCCGGGCGGCCCTGTTCCATCGCCAACACCGGATCGGCGATGCGGGCCAGCGTACCGGGCTCACAAGCCTGCTGCGGCAGGTCATAGGCCACAGCCTCATCCGACGGTGCATCGCTCTCCCACCCCAGCGCAATCGCGCGGCGGCGGGTCATCACAAGTTCCACACCACCCTGAGCTAAGCTAGCGAGCCAAGCCTGGGTGCGGGCCTCGCAACCTTCGACCGGCAGGGCCAGCACCGATTGACCATCCGCCCCCACCAGACGCACCGGCAGGGTTCGCCGCACCTCCCCGATAGCACGATCCAGCGCCAGCAGATCGCTGGGCTCGGGCGGCTCGACAGGATTGAAGGCGGCAAGAAACGCTGGGGCGGTCACGGTGGGCCTCGAAGGACAAAAACAAACAAAGACACTATAGGGCAGATGGCGCTTGCCCGCTAAAGCGGCAAGAGCGTGGCTGCATTGCCATTGCTACGCCCCCTGGTTTCCCCTTAGCAAGTGTTTGAGCTTAGCAAGATCTATCAAAAGCGATGCCCCTATGGTGGTCGGCGGAGGGAACATGAACAAGACAGCCACCCTGATGGGTTATGAGCATCGCATCCAGCGGGTCCTCGATCATATCGCGGCCCACCCCGGCCAGGATCACAGCCTGGACGGGCTGGCGGAAATCGCCTGTTTCTCGCCCTATCATTTCCATCGGATCTACCGGGCGATCATGCGGGAAACCGTGCTGGATACCCTGCGCCGTCAGCGCCTGCATGGTGCCGCAGCGGCCTTGCTTCAGGCCGAAGACAGTCTGGAGCAGATCGCCCGGCAGGCCGGATACGGCAGCCTTGCCGCCTTCAGCCGGGCATTCCTGGCCGCCTATGGCATCGCGCCGGGCGCCTATCGCTCCCAGGGACTGCTCGTGGTTCCCTCCCCCTATCAACCCGTCGAGGATGACCCCATGAGCTATTCGGCCGAAATCCGCACCACCCCCACCCGCCATGTGGCCCGTATTGCCCATAAGGGCGACTATCAGAAGATCGGCACCGCCTTCGACAAACTGGCGGCCTGGGCAGGCGCCCGGAACCTGTTTTCGCCCGACAGCCTGATGATCGGCATCTTTTACGACGATCCCGACGGGGTGCCGCTGGATGACCTCCGCTCCTTCGCCTGCCTCACCGTTCCCCAAGAAACCCCGACGGGGGGCGAGGTCGACAGCGGCTACATCGAAGGCGGTAAATTCGCCGTCGTCCGGCACAAGGGACCCTATGCCGAGCTACCAAAGGCTTACGCATGGCTGTTCCGCGAATGGCTGGTCAAAAGCGGGCAGGAAACGGCCGACGCCCCCTGCTTCGAGATTTATCTGAACGATCCCAGCAGCTTGCCGCCCGCCGAATGGCTGACGGATATCTATCTGCCGCTTAAAGGCTGATCCGACGCCCGCCTGGGACGTATGACAGCCTGTAGCTTTTGACAATCGACCTGAAGCAGGGCCGCGCGCATAACCCTCGCCATGCTGCGCGCCCTGCTCATCCTGCCGTTTCTTTTGGCCGCCGTCCCTGCCCGGGCGGTGGAGCTGATTGCGCACGAGGTTCCGCCCTACGTCTTCGATCAGGACGGCATCGCCTATGGTCCAGCTATCGACATCGCCCGCGAGCTCGTATCGGCGGTTGGGATCCATCAGGACTTCCGTATTCTGCCGAGCCTGCGTTTCATCCGCGATCTCGAAGACGGCGGCCGCATCGGCATCATGAAGGCCAGAACCCGCGACACCGAAGACCGTTTTCAATGGATCGCCCCGCTGGCGACCGAAGCCGCCGGGTTTGCCGCCCTCGCTCCCCGACCGGCGCCGGAGACCCTGACCGAAGCGCAGACGATGGGCATCATCGGCGTTATGGAGGGCGGATTTGCCGAACCCTGGCTGGACCATCGGCAGGTGGCGTTTGATGCCACCCGCGATGAGGCGACCAATCTGCAGAAGCTGCTGGCCAAAAGGATCGACGTCTGGCTGGCACCGCTCAGCGCCATGGGGGTCTTGACCGGTCGTGGCGGCAAGCCGTCCCTGCGCAGCCAGATCAATGTCGGCCCGCCTGTATTCCAGGTGGAATATTACATCGTTGCCTCGCGCGACGTTCCGGCCGCGATCGTCGAAGGCATGCAACGCCGCCATCGCGCCTTGATCGCCGAAGGGACCTTTCAGGCGCTGATGCATCCCACCCGCTAGGGCTTGGCAGGCGGCTTTTTTGCTTATGCTCGCCACATATTAGCCATTTCCTTGCGCAGCCCGTCTGACATGCTATAACCAGTGGCTGATCGCAACGGACATACGAGACCTAGGATTGTCATCCCCCCTCGTCCTTGTTCTCAACGGGCCGAATCTCAATCTTCTCGGCACCCGGGAACCTGAAATCTACGGACGCACCACCCTTGCCGATATCGAGGCACAGGTGCGGTCTGTTGCGCATGGGCATGGCTTGGCCATCGATTTCCGCCAGTCCAATATGGAAGGCGAATTGGTCGGCTGGATCCAGGAAGCGCGGAACAGCGCCCAGGGCATCATTATCAATGCCGGGGCCTATACCCACACTTCCATTGCACTGCTCGATGCGCTAAAGGCCGTCGGCCTTCCGGCCATCGAAGTGCATTTGTCCAACATCTTTCACCGCGAACCGTTCCGCCACACCTCATATCCGGCACAGGCGGCGGTTGGTATCATTGCCGGTTTCGGTGCGCTCTCCTATGAGCTGGCCGTCGCCGCAATGGCAAAACTCTTGAAGCAACGCGAGGCGTGATGTCCCAGCACGACCTGGAACTTGAGCTGATCCGCAATCTTGCCGGTCTGCTCGACGAAACCAAGTTGACCGAGATCGAATTCGAACGCGACAAGGTGCGCATCCGCGTCGCCCGGACTCCGGGCGCCGTGAGCGTCGCCGCTCCGGTCGCGATGGCGGCTCCAGTCGCAGCACCGGCTCCGGTCGCAGCGGCCCCGGCGGTCGGCCTGCCGACCAGCGATCCGGCCAGCCATCCGGGCGCGGTTACCTCGCCGATGGTCGGCACCGTCTATCATGCGCCAGACCCCAATTCCCCGGCCTTCATCAAGGTCGGCGACAAGGTCACCCAGGGCCAGACCCTGCTGATCATCGAAGCGATGAAGGTCATGAACCCCTTCGCCTCGCCGCGTTCCGGCACCGTCAAGGACATCATCGTCCGCGACAGCCAGCCGGTCGAATTCGGCGAAGTCCTGCTGATCATCGAGTAAGGCGCAAACGAGCCGATGTTCGAAAAGATCCTGATCGCCAATCGCGGCGAAATCGCCCTTCGTATTCACCGGGCCTGCCGCGAGCTGGGCATCAAGACGGTGGCGATTCATTCGACCGCCGACAGCGATGCCATGCATGTGCGCCTTGCCGATGAGAGCGTCTGCATCGGGCCGCCCGCGCCCCGGCAGTCCTATCTCAATATGCATGCCATCTTGACGGCGGCGACGATCACCGGGGCCGAAGCCATTCACCCAGGCGTTGGCTTCCTGGCTGAAAACGCCGATTTCGCCCAGATGGTCCGCGATCACGGTCTCGTCTTCATCGGCCCCGATCCCGAGCATATCCGGATCATGGGTGACAAGATCACCGCTAAACATGCAGTGACCGAGCTGGGTATTCCGACCGTTCCCGGTTCGCCCGGTCCGATCACCTCCGACGATCAGGCGATGGAGATCGCCAATCAGATCGGCTATCCGGTTCTGATCAAGGCGGCGGCAGGCGGCGGCGGCAAGGGCATGAAGGTTGCCCAGAACGACGACGAACTGCGCGCGGCCCTGCCGATCGCCCGTTCCGAAGCCAAGGCGTTCTTCAATAACGACGCCGTCTTCATGGAAAAGTACCTCGGGCGTCCGCGCCATATCGAGCTGCAGATCCTGGGCGATGGTCAGGGCAACGTCATTCATATGGGCGAGCGCGACTGCTCGCTCCAGCGCCGCCATCAGAAGCTGGTCGAGGAAGCCCCCTCGCCCGCGTTGAATGCCGAAGAGCGTGAGAAGATCGGCAAGATCGCCCTCGACGCCATGCGCGCGCTCAACTACGCCTCGGCCGGGACGCTGGAATTCCTCTATGAGGACGGCGAGTTCTATTTCATCGAAATGAACACCCGCCTGCAGGTCGAACATCCGGTTTCGGAATTCATCACCGGCATCGATCTGGTGCGCGAGCAGATCCGCATCGCAGCCGGTGGCAAGCTTGGCATCCGTCAGGAAGATATCCGCTTCAATGGCGCCGCCATCGAAGTGCGCGTCAATGCCGAAAGCCCCTTCACCTTCCTGCCCTCACCGGGTCGGGTGACGGACTACCACGCACCGGGCGGCCCCGGTGTGCGCGTCGATAGCCATCTCTATTCCGGCTATAAGATCCCACCGAACTACGACAGCCTGGTGTCCAAGCTGATCGTGCACGGCAAGACGCGGAATGAGGCGATGATGCGCCTGCGCCGCGCGCTCGAGGAATATGTCATCGGCGGCATCGAAACCACGATCCCGCTGGCCCAGGAGATCATTGCCGACAACGATTTCATCGTTGGCGACTATACGATCCACTGGCTGGAAAAATTCCTCGCCAAACGCGACGGCGGCAACGGGGGCCATTGATCGGCCATGATGAGAACACGGGGCTTCTGACGCAATGCGCCTGACCCCTGATCTCTTGCTGCGGGCCTATGCGGCCGGGATCTTCCCGATGGCTGAACATCGTGAAGATCCCGACCTCTATTGGGTCGACCCGGAGCGGCGGGGCATTCTTCCGCTCGACGGTTTCCACATCCCCTCCCGCCTGCGCCGCACCGTGCGCCAAGGCAAACTCCAGATCACCTGCGATGCGGCCTTTCGCCGTGTCGTCGCAGCCTGCGCCGCGCCCCACCGGGGACGCGAGGACAGTTGGATCAACGACGAGATCAAGCGCCTCTACGGTCTGTTGTTCGACCGGGGCTTTGCCCATTCGGTCGAAAGCTGGCACGACGGGCAGCTGGTCGGTGGGCTTTATGGCGTTGCCATCGGCGGCGCCTTCTTTGGCGAGAGCATGTTCTCGACGGCAACCGATGCCAGTAAGGTCGCGCTCGTGCATCTAGTAGCGCGATTGAAGGCGGGCGGTTATGTTCTTCTGGACACACAATTTGTCACAGACCATCTCGCCCAGTTCGGTGCACTGGAGATCCCGCGCACCGACTATCGCCAACGTCTGGATATGGCGCTGACAGTGGAGGCTCGTTTCCCCGTGCATATGAGCGACCAGGAGGTATGGCAGAATGCCGGACTCGCCCACGCTTGAACTCGACAGGCTGCTGCAGGCGGTATCGTCGAACGACCGGCGAGCCTTCGAGGATACATATAAAGCGGTCGCACCGCGTCTATATGGCCTCGCCCTCCGTATCACCCGTAGACGTGAGTCGGCGGAGGAAACGGTGCAGGACGTTTTCGTCAAACTCTGGAGCGGTTCGGCCCGCTTCGATGCAGAACGGGGAAGCGGCTTTGGCTGGCTGGCGACCCTGACGCGTAACCGCGCGCTCGATATCCTGGCGCGCGACGGCCGCACCGACGCCCTCCCGCCCGAATTGCTGGATCGCCCGGACCCCTCGGAAAGCGCACTCGATCAGCTGGGACGCACCCAGGATGGCGAGCGGCTGCAGGCCTGCCTCGCCGGTCTGCCGGATAATCAGCGCCAGGCGATCCTGGCCGCCTTCTTCGATGGCTTCACCCACGAGGAACTGGCAACGCGGTTTGAAACGCCGCTCGGTACGGTAAAAAGTTGGGTCCGTCGTGGCCTGATGCGGTTGAAAGGGTGCCTTGGCGCATGGATCAGCTAGATCGCGATAGCCTGGATATCCTGGCGGCCGAGCATGTCCTGGGACTGCTTGGCACTTCCACCCGCGGCGAAATCGAAGCGATGGCCGCGAATAATCCCGACCTTGCCGAGGCCATCCAGGCCTGGGAAAGCCGTCTCGCGCCCCTGGCCGAGCTGGCGCCGGAAGTCGCGCCGCAGGCCGGTCTCTGGGCCCGTATCGCCGGGGCAACTTTCGAGCAGGCTGCCAAAGCCAAGGCGGTCGAGGAAGACATCCCTGCCGAGATCATCGATGGCCGGGTTCTGAAAGCCCTGAAACGCAAGGCCAGCCGCTGGAAGACTCTGTTCTTCACCGGCTTCGTGCTGACCGGCGCGGCAGCCGCAGCGGTCGTCGCCCTGTTCCTGACGACACCCGCCTGGGTCAGCTTCCATCCGCCTGCCGAGATCGTCGCGCGCCTCCAGGATCGCCTGGGCGTGAAGATCCCCGATACGATGCTGGCGCAGATTCAGCCCGCCGCACGCTCGAACGTGGTCGTGCTGGTCGATGAGTCGCGCAATCCGATGTTCGTCATGAAGCCGATGGGCGACAAGATGGCAGTCATGCCCGTCGCCTCGGTCGCGCCGCCTGCGGACAATAAGGTGATGCATGTCTGGGTCTGGACCGATCCCAAGACCATCGTCTGGCTCGGCACCGTCGGCCCGGAAGGCACCATGGTGCCGATGCCCGCCGGCGTGAAGCCGGGTAACCGCTTCTGCATCTCGGTCGAACCGAGCGCCGAACAACCGGGCCCGGCCCCAACGGGCCAGCAGATGTACGTCGGCCGCATGGTCGACGGCACGAAGATCTAAGCAAAACGGCGACCTACGGGTCGCCGTTTTTCTTTGTGTCTGATCATGGATCAAACAAACGCTGTCATCCCGGACCTGATCCGGGATCTTGGGTAGATAGGCCGCGTAGCCACTTACGCATCCAGTCAAAAGTCCCGTCATCCCCCGACTTGATCGGGGGATCTGTGGCCGGTCTCCGTTCCGTCACTTAAAGATCCTCGGATCAAGTCCGAGCAACTGTGTTGAGTTTGGTCAAGCGGGTATCATCAGGAAGGCCTTTTTGTCTCTG